>CAJUBE010000027.1 GCA_910584725.1 uncultured Lachnospiraceae bacterium
GGCTGCAACATGCAGTTTGGCGGGGACGACCAGTGGAGCAACATGCTGGGCGGCACGGATCTGATCCGCAGAAAGCTTTCGAAGGACGCTTACGCCATGACGATTACCCTGCTGATGAACTCTGAGGGGAAAAAGATGGGCAAGACGCAGAAGGGCGCGGTATGGCTTGATCCCGAGAAGACCACTCCCTTTGAGTTTTACCAGTACTGGCGCAATGTGGACGACGCGGATGTGCTCAAATGCCTGCGGATGCTTACCTTCCTGCCCCTTTCGCAGATCGAGGAGATGGACGGCTGGGAGGGCAGTCAGTTGAACGAGGCAAAGGAGATTCTTGCCTACGAGCTGACCAATCTGGTGCACGGCGAGGAGGAAGCCGGGAAGGCGAGGGAAGCGTCGAAGGCGCTCTTTGCGGGGGGCGGAAGTTCTGAGAATATGCCGACGGCGACTTTGACGGAGGCGGATTATAGAGAGGGAACGATAGACATTTTGGGTATTATAGTGGCGGCAGGGCTGGCGGCGTCCCGCTCCGAGGCACGCAGAGCCGTGGAACAGGGCGGTGTGACCGTGAAGGGTGAGAAGGTGACGGATGTAAAGACCTGCTACACGAAGGAGGAGATTGCGGCGGAAGAGTTTATTGTGAAGAAGGGCAAGAAGAGTTTTAAGAAGATTCTGGCGTAGGCCGCGAGATCAAAGCGGGCAGGAAATGCCGTTGCCTGAGTCCGAAGCGACTTATATGTGGATTCAAAGTGCGCGGGGATAAACATCTGCAGGTATGTTTGAAGGAAAAGAAATTTCTGTAAAGATGTGTGCAGGGACGACAGAAAAAATAGCATATGTAACGGAAATGGCAGAAGAAAGAGGTGGCAATCATGGAAAAGAGAGCAAAGGGAAGAACACTCATGTCCTACGCACCGGATATCAAGGTGGTGGACTGTACGCTGCGGGACGGCGGGCTCGTAAACGATTTCTTTTTTACGGACGAATTTGTCAAGGGATTATACCGCGCGAACATCAAAGCGGGCGTGGACTATATGGAGTTCGGCTACAAGGCTTCCAAAGAGATGTTCGATGTGAACAAGTTCGGCAAGTGGAAATTCTGCGATGATAAGGACATCCGCGCCGTCGTGGGCGATAACAAGACGGATATGAAGATCGGCGTGATGGCGGATGTGGGGCGCTGCGATTTCAGAAAGGATATCCTGAATAAGAAGGACAGCCCGATTGATCTGGTGCGGGTTGCGACTTATATCAATACCATACCGGCGGCCATTGAAATGATTGAGGACTGCACGAAGAAGGGATATGAGACGACGGTCAATATCATGGCGATCTCCAAAGCCAATGAGACCGATCTTGACGCGGCACTTGACCTGCTTGGTCAAAGCAGCGTGGGGACGATCTATCTCGTGGACAGCTACGGGTCTCTGTACCCGGAGCAGGTAAGGCGTCTTGCGGACAAGTATCTGGAGGTGGCGGCCAAGTACGGGAAAAAAGTCGGCATCCATGCGCATAACAACCAGCAGCTTGCCTTTGCCAATACGACGGAAGTAGTCATCATGGGCGTCAGTTATCTGGACGCCACGGTGAACGGCATGGGGCGGGGCTGTGGAAACTGCCCGAGCGAACTGCTTCTGGGCTTTTTGAAGAACCCAAAGTACAATGTGAATCCGATTCTTCGCTTTATCGAGAGGGAGATCAACCCGCTCAAGGAATCCGGGCTGACATGGGGGTATGATGTGCCTTACCTGCTGACGGGGCTTTTAAATCAGCACCCGAAGTCTGCGATCCAGTTTATGAAGGAGAACAGAAAGGATTATTACGAGTTTTATCTGGAACTGCTGGAGAGCTTCTAATAAAATATCGGATGATATTTAGTTTGCTATGTGGTAGAATATGCAGATACTTATGGCGGCGTGCTGACTGGAAGATAAGAAAGCAGACTGGAAAATACAGAGGAGATGTGCAGTGAAATCGCGTGAAGATGACGATCTGGAGTTTATGGATCTGGATGATGAAGAATACGAGCTGTCGGCGGAGGCAGAAGATCAGGACGACGAGGAGGAATTGTTTGACGAGGAGCTTGACGAGCGGACACTCCGGTTTGTGCACAGAGTGCTGTTTCCTTCTGTCATCGGGCTTGTGGCTGTGATTGTCGTGGTGGCTGCGGTCTTTCTGTTTCGGGGAAATAAAGATGCGGGGGACGAGGCGGCGCCTGCGATGAAAGATATTTCTGAGGAGCGGGAGACGGAGCAGGACTTGGAACAGGCGGAAGCGAGTGACGATTCGCAGGGGACACAGGAAGATACTTCGCAGAGTGCAGAACCGTCGGATTCTTCGGAGGATGCTGTGGCGGACGGGGAGGACGAGGCGTCTGCACAGGAAGAAAACGATCCCGAGACGGAGACGATGAGCACCGAGCAGGGCACCGAGGTGGACGTGAGCAAACTTCTTTCCTCCGAGGCGGCGGCGGAGACTGACGAGATCACCTTTGGCATCGATGTGGCAAGGTATCAGGGAACCATCGATTGGGCGCAGGTGGCATCGTCAGGCGTTGACTTTGCCATGGTGCGGGTGGGCTACCGCATGGACGCAAGCCGGGAGATTGTGGCCGACAATAACGCCCGTTATAATATGCAGGAAGCGCAGAAAAACGGCATTAAGGTGGGAGCTTATTTCTTTTCCACCGCTGTCAATGAGGAGGAAGCGAAGGCGGAGGCGGATTGGACGGCCGATTACATTTCACAGTATCAGATCACGTATCCCGTAGCCTATGACTGCGAGGGCTTTGAGCGGGAAGGCAGCGCGCAGTACGGTCTGTCTGCGGCGCAGAGGACAGACATAGCCATCGCTTTTCTGAATAGAATTTATGAGAGGGGCTATACACCCATGTTCTATTCTTCCATGAATGAGATGACGGGCGATGCGAAGTGGGAGACTTCCCGGATTGAGAAAAACTATCGCATCTGGGTTTCCCAGTATCCGTCGGCTCCCTATCCCCAGACGGAAAAGTCTTCCTACGGCGGCGCCCATGCCATGTGGCAGTACACGAACCGGGGGACGGTGGCGGGGATTAGCCAGCCTGTGGACGTCAATATCGCCTATTTTGGCTATGAAGGTACCGCCGGTGCGCAGAGTGAAGAAACACCGGAGGAGGCTAGCGCGGATGTGGAGGCGCTTATGCCGTTTACCGCGGTGGAGGAGGAAGTGACCGCCAAAGATTCCACCAACCTGCGCAATATCCCGAGTCAGGGGGACGACAGCACGGTAGTGTATACCCTGAAAAACGGGGAGACGGTTAAGAGAACGGGCGTGAGCGACAGCGGCTGGTCAAGGCTCATCTATAACGACCAGACGGTTTATGCCGTGAGCAGCTATCTTACCACAGACCTGGGCTATCAGGCGCCGAAGCAGGAGACACAGGAGGGCGCGGGAAGCGGCGATGGACTCAAGACAAAATTTGCCGACAGAAACGAGCAGGTGACGGCGAAGATTGAGGTGAATCTGCGGGCGCTTCCCAGCGTGACAAATCCGGACGCAGTGGTGGTGGCGGTACTGCACAATGGAGAATACGCCACAAGGACGGGAATCAATGAAGATTATGGATGGTCGCGGGTAGAGTATAACGGGCAGACACTGTATGCTATAAGCAGTTACCTTCGCGCGGACAATGAGTAGTGTGAGAAGTACTTCTAGCCGCTCACAGCAGAGGCTGTTTCGCAAAGTTAGCAAAGCTGACTTGGAAGTACTAGGTCTCACACGGGAGAATGCCTGAAATACGGCATTCTCCGCATAGATTTGAGATTCCGCGAAGCGGAATCATGGCGGTTAGCGTGCACTACGGACAAGCGAAACGAGGAGCTTGTGCACTGCGGAAATCATAAAAGACTGGAGGAAGGTTCCATATGAGAACAGTAATAGAAAAGCAGCAGTTCGATGAAGAACGGGCGCTATATAATCTGCGGGAAGCGGACGTAAAGAATTGTGTTTTTGCCGGTCCGGCGGACGGGGAGTCGGTTTTGAAAGAATCCCGGGATGTGAATCTGACAGATTGTACGTTCTCTCTGCGATATCCCCTGTGGCATGTGAAAAAGTTTTTCATGGATCATTCGACCATGGATGAGCTGACGAGGGCGGCCATCTGGTATGCGTCGGACGGTACGATAAAGGATTCGATCCTTGGCGGCATTAAGGCGGTGAGGGAATGCGAGAGGATCAGTCTGGCGAACTGTCGTATCGTGTCACAGGAGTTTGGCTGGAAGTCGTCTGAGATTGTGTTGACGGATTCGGAGATTGAGTCGGAATACCTGTTCTTTGACAGCAGGGACGTGAAGCTTGATCGGGTGAAGATGAAGGGAAAATATTCCTTCCAGTATATGAAAAATTTGGAAATTACGGACTGCGTGCTGGACACAAAGGATGCATTCTGGCACAGCGAGAATGTGACAGTCAGAAATTCCGTGGTAAAAGGAGAATATCTGGCATGGTTTTCCGACGGCCTGACCCTGATTGACTGCAAAATCATAGGGACGCAGCCGTTATGTTACTGTAAGAATCTGAAGCTGATTAACTGCACCATGGAGGATACGGATCTATCCTTTGAGTATTCGGATGTGGAAGCGGACGTGAAGGGGCATGTAATTTCCATCAAAAATCCGAAATCCGGAATCATCACGGTGGACAGTGTGGGAGAAATTATCAGGGAAGCACCTGTTATGGAATGTACAGGTAAAATTATGATTCGGGAAAATAACGGGTGATAACACGAAAATAGCTGGTGTTACCAAACGATTTTAAATTGGTGTCTGGTACTTTCGGGTGGTTGACTTAAGTTGGGTTATATCGTGTGTGACAAGAAAGAAAAAATGAAAAACACGCCATATATTAAAATATATTTTAATATATGGCGTGTTTTTCTTCTTGCTTTAATTTTTATAGATGGTTTTCAGATGATCCATTCTGGCTCCAGCATTGACAAGAAGCGCGTCCAATAGAGTGATGGCGGCCATGCTTTCCACCACGACGACAGCTCTGGGCACAATGACGGGATCGTGACGGCCTTTGATGGAGATGCTGACTTCCTCGTGATTCCGGTTTACGGTGTCCTGCGGGGAAAAGATGGAGGGCGTAGGCTTTATGTGGGCGCGCAGCACGATCTGCGAGCCGTCGCTGATGCCCCCGAGAATGCCTCCCGCATGGTTGGAGGCTTTCACGACCTGTCCGTCCTTTATGCGGAAGGGATCGTTGTTGGAGGAGCCGTTTCGGGTGGAGACCTCTATGCCGTCACCGATTTCCACGGCCTTGACGGCTCCCACGGACATCACAGCTTTTGCCAGATTGGCGTCCAGCTTCTCAAAAACGGGGTCGCCCAGACCGGCCGGTACGCCGTCTATCACGCACTCAATGACGCCCCCCGCGGAGTCGTAATTACTCATGCAGTCCGACAAATATTTTTCGGCGCGGGCGGAGGCGTTCCAATCCGGCATGGACGTGGGCGTTTCCAGGATGGCGTCCGCGTCAAAGGAGGCCGGGTCGATGCTGATAGGCCCGATGGATTTTGTGTAGGCCGTAAGGCGTATGCCGAACTCGGAGAGAGCCTTTGCGGCAATAGCCCCCGCGGCCACGCGGCCGATGGTTTCCCGCCCGGAGGAGCGTCCACCACCCCGGTAGTCGCGGAAGCCGTATTTTTCGTCAAAGGTATAGTCGGCGTGACCGGGGCGGTAGCATGCGGCGATTTCCGAATAATCCTTAGAACGCTGCGAGGTGTTTCGGACGAGCAGCGAAATGGGGGTTCCTGTGGTTTTTCCCTCAAAGACACCGGAGAGAATTTCCACGGCGTCCGCTTCCTTGCGGGGGGTACTGATCCGGCTTTGTCCCGGCTTTCGTCTGTCCAAATATAACTGAATATCGTTTTCTGTGAGTGGTAATCCGGCGGGACAGCCGTCCACAACAACGCCAAGTCCGGCGCCGTGGGACTCGCCCCAGGTAGTGATTCGATAGATAATTCCCAGTGTTGAGCCTGCCATTGTCTGATCCTTTCCTGAACTGTGTGAAATTTTCTGAAAACATCATGCAGGATATCCTGCAAAATTAAATTGCACATGAAATATAAAATGTACAATTAAATACAATTGCTGCTGCGACGGCACCGCCATTGTGTTCGATAAAAAGCATAACACGGTAAATGTTTGAGAAAAAGTGCGGTTTTGTCCGTATTCAGCATATCATATTCTGTTTAAAATGCAAGGGCAGCGTATGAAAAAACAAAGGTGAGAAAATAGGTGTGATGGAGGAAAAAGGAGAAAGGCGGAAAGAAAAAAATCAAATCAACGAGGAAAAGAAGTAAAAAAAGAGAGAAATATGACAGATTTACATAAAAAAGGGGTGTACAAATAAATTTTATGTGTTATGATATAAGACAGAATTCCAGACAGATAAGATTTGAGGATTGCATGGAAAAAACATTTCGACAAAAAATAATAACATACTTTACCGGTGCGGCCAAGAAAAACAGATTATTGAAATATCCCTGTCTGGCAGGGATGTCGGTGGCGCTTATTTTCTATTATATAGGAATGCATTTTCTTAATAACGGGAAGCGCTACGCCAGCATGTTGTTTGTGGTCGTCTTTTTTATGAGTAGCTGCAGCTTTTCCTTTGCCGTGTTTGCGGAGCGCACCGGATTTACCAGCGCGCAGGAAACTTACAGTGCGATTGTGGAAACCTCGGATGTCTCGCTGGCGGAAGTGGAGCCGGTGAATCCGGAGGTGGAGGAGATTTTGGAGGAGGGGAATGCCGTTTCCTCGGAACATGACGTGGAAGCGGAAACCTACACGCTGGATGATCTGCTGGCGCAGCATCATGAGCACGATCATAATGCGGAGCAACATGAGGATTATGCACAGGCGGCATCGAAGACAGGTGCAGGAACAGATGCGGAACTTACTTTTGACAGCTCTGACTGGAGTCTTGTACTGATTAATAAACAGCACCCCATTCCCGATGATTATGATTTCAAGCTGGGAACCTTTACGTCGGGTATGCGCTGCGATGAGCGTGTGATCGAAGACCTTCTGCTTATGATGCAGGCGGCGAAGAAGGATGGCTTAAATCTGGTGGTGAGATCTCCGTATCGGACGTCAGATCATCAGGAGGATAATTTTGACAACAGAATCAAATCCTACATGAGACAAGGGTTATCCTATATGGAAGCTTACAAGGCGACTTCCATAGTCATCACGGTTCCCGGATGCAGTGAGCATGAGGTGGGCCTGGCGTTTGATATCACCTCAGACAGCTTTATCGAGCTGAAGCGGGGGTTCGCGGATACGGAGGAGGGTAAGTGGCTTGAGGAGCACAGTTACGAGTACGGGTTTATCCTGCGCTATCCTTCCGGCAAGGAGTACATCACCGGTATCGAGTATGAGCCGTGGCATTTTCGCTATGTGGGCCGTGAGGCGGCTGCCACGATGAAGAACGAGGGGCTTTGTCTGGAGGAGTTCTGGGATAAATATTTGTGATAGGGTGAAAAGAAGTTCTAGCCGCTCACAGTAGAGGCTGTTTCGCGGAGAACTTCTAAGTTTCACCCAGGAGAATGCCTGAAATGCGGCATTCTCCGCATTGAGTTACAGTAGGGCTGTGATATGGAGAATTAGTATGTATCGGATTTTGAAACAGGAAGGCAGGGCGAAGCGAGCCGAATTTACGACAGTACACGGCACGATTCAGACCCCTGTCTTTATGAATGTAGGGACGGTGGCGGCCATCAAGGGCGCGGTATCAACGGAGGATCTGGAGCAGATCGGCACGCAGGTGGAGCTGTCCAATACTTACCATCTGCATGTGAGGCCGGGAGACCAAATCATCAGGGAGCTGGGCGGCCTGCATAAATTTATGTCGTGGAACCGACCGATTCTCACGGATTCCGGCGGGTTTCAGGTGTTTTCTCTGGCGGGGCTTCGGCGGATTAAGGAGGAGGGAGTGTATTTTCATTCCCATATTGACGGCCGCAAGATTTTTATGGGGCCGGAGGAGAGTATGCAGATTCAGAGTAACCTCGCTTCCACGATAGCCATGGCGTTCGATGAGTGCCCGCCGAGTATGGCGGAGAGAAAATATGTGGAGGATTCCGTGGCGCGCACGACCAGATGGCTGGTCCGCTGTAAGCGGGAGATGGATCGTCTGAACGGGCTGGAGGACACCATAAATAAAGAACAACTGTTATTTGGAATTAATCAGGGGGCGGTGTTTGACGATATCCGCATAGAGCACGCAAAGCAGATTGCGGCGCTTGACTGTGACGGGTATGCGCTGGGCGGCCTTGCGGTGGGGGAGAGCCATGAGCAGATGTATCATGTGATCGAGGAGACAGTGCCTCACCTGCCGGCAGACAAACCTACCTATCTAATGGGGGTCGGGACACCGGCAAACATTCTGGAGGCCGTGGAGCGGGGCGTGGATTTCTTTGATTGTGTGTATCCCACGAGAAACGGCCGGCACGGCCACCTGTATACGAACCATGGGAAGCTAAACCTCTTTAACGCGAAATATGAGACGGACGACAGACCCGTCGAGGAGGGGTGTCCCTGCCCGGCGTGCAGACGGTACTCCCGGGCTTATATCAGACATCTTCTGAAGGCGAAAGAGATGCTGGGTATGCGGCTGTGCGTGCTGCATAATCTTTTCTTCTATAATACGATGATGACGGAGATACGGGACGCGCTGGACGAGGGACGCTTCGCGGCATACAAGAGAGGGAAGCTGGCCGGGATGCAGATGTCGGGCGCAGAAGACGGCGGAAACCATTAAAGGTTTGTGAAATTTTCAGGAAGGGACTTGTTTTTCCACGTCAGGTTGTGTATGATATGCAATAGTGTTTTAGTGATTAAATAACGGAGGAAATGGTATGAGATTATTGTTAACGGCTGATGCAGCGGGGGCTGCTACCGGTGGCGGCATGATTATGGTTATCTATATTGTCATCATTGTTGCGTTCATGTATTTTATTATGATCCGCCCGCAGAAGAAGGAACAGAAGAGAGTGGCGGCGATGCTGGCGGATATGACGGTAGGCGATTGTGTGCTGACCAGCAGCGGCTTTTACGGGATTGTGATTGACATTACCGACGACACGGTGATCGTTGAGTTCGGCAGCAACAAGAACTGCCGCATTCCCATGCAGAAGTCTGCGATTGCGCAGGTTGAGAAAGCGGAGGCTGAGTAGAGGGAAAGACGGATCGGAACCATGGCATAATGTCATGGTTCTTTTCATATAATTTATGGAAAACGATTTCTTTTTGAAAAATACTGTTGACAATGACATATATATGCTGTAAACTTTCAACTTGTGTGACAACACGAGATAGAAATATTATGATGGAGGAGATTATGATGAAGAGAAAAACAGTAAAGACAGTATTTTGTGCAGCGCTTATGGCAATGACCCTTTCCATGACCGCATGCGGCGGTTCTGACGACGCGGCTGCGGGTGCGGATGCGGCGTCAGAGGAGGCAGCTCCCGAGGAGGAGGCACCGGCAGAGGAAGAAGCACCCGAAGAAGAGGAGGCAGCTCCCGCAGAGGAAGAGGCACCGGCAGAGGAGGCAGCTCCTGCAGAGGAGTCGGCTGAGCAGGCGGACGGCGAGCAGAAGACTCTGGAAGATTTCCTGAAGGAAGATCCTACGGCGGAACAGCAGCTTGAAGAGCAGGCGGCGGCACAGGGCAATGAGCAGATGGATATGGCTATCGAGATTAAAGGCAACGATGTTATGTGTATCGCTACCTTTAAAGAGGACGTGGAACTGCCGGATGATGCGGCAGATACGCTGGATGCGACCATGGAGCAGATGGGGAGCATGCTTTCCGGTCTTGCAGGTACGCTTGACACCATGATTGGCGCTGAGAAAGGAACTGTGTCTTACGGCATCAGATACTGTGACTCTGACGGCAATGTTCTGTCAGAGGCAAGTTTCAGAGCAGAATAAGAGAAATATTCCGACAGCAGATGAAAACCGGGCGAGGAAACAGCCCGGTTTTTTGCTGTTGAAATTTATACGGGAATAGTCTAAAATATATAGGTGTTATTTTGCGATAAATCAGCTTTGCAGAAACGGAGGAACCTATGGAGTTAAAGATAACCTGTATACCCGGCGACGGGATCGGCCCGGAGATCGTGGCGGAGGCAAAGAAAACCCTGAATGCGGTGGCGGCTAAATTCGGACATGATATGCAGTACACGGATATTCTGATGGGCGGCGCGTCCATAGACGTGCACGGTGTACCGCTGACGGATGAGGCGGTGGAGACCGCGCGCGGCGCGGACGCTGTGTTGATGGGGTCCATCGGCGGCGATACGACCACCTCCCCCTGGTATAAACTGGCGCCTAATTTACGGCCCGAGGCAGGGCTTTTAGCGATTCGCAAGGCGCTAAATTTGTTTGCAAACCTGCGGCCAGCGGTTTTGTATGAGGAGTTAGCGGGAGCCTGTCCTCTGAAAACCGAAATCTCCGCAAAAGGCTTTGACATGCTGATTATGCGGGAGCTGACGGGCGGGCTCTATTTTGGGGAGAGAAAAACCACGGAGGAGAACGGCGTGAGAAAGGCGGTCGATACGCTGACTTACGACGAGAATGAGATCCGCAGGATTGCCATAAAGGGCTTTGATATCGCCAGAAAACGCAAAAAGAAAGTGACCAGCGTGGATAAGGCGAATGTGCTGGATTCCTCCAGACTGTGGAGGGCAGTTGTGGAAGAGGTGGCGAAGGACTATCCCGATGTGACGCTGGAACATATGCTGGTGGACAACTGCGCGATGCAGCTTGTCAAAGACCCGGCACAGTTTGACGTGATTTTGACGGAGAATATGTTCGGCGATATTTTATCGGATGAAGCGAGCATGGTAACCGGCTCCATCGGTATGCTGGCGTCGGCCTCCTTAAACGATACGAAATTCGGTCTGTATGAGCCGAGCCACGGCTCCGCGCCTGATATTGCAGGCAAAGATCTGGCAAACCCTATTGCAACTATTCTCTCTGCGTCCATGATGCTGCGCTACAGTTTCGATCTGGACAAGGAGGCGGACGCGATCGACAATGCCGTGAAACAGGTGCTTAAAGATGGCTACCGCACTGGTGATATCATGTCTGAGGGCTGCGAACAGGTGGGCTGTAAAAAAATGGGCGATCTGATTGTGGAAAGAATTAAATAATAGCATGAGTTATTTCATGAAAAGCTTTGGCGGAAAGGGAACGGCATATTTCGTGGCCGGGAAGAAGCGCGAACATAGCAGGGAAGATATGGTTTTTATGCTATTCTTTCTCGCGATGGCGGTCTATTATGGGAGAAGGATGTTTCTTCTGACGCCCTGGTACGACGAGCTGTATACTTATTATTATTTTATCAGCAGGGGACCGGTGTACGCGGCGATTCACTGGCCGCTCCCCAACAATCACGTGGGATATTCCGCGTTGTCCGCCTGTCTGGGGATATTTGGATGTGCGCCCGTTGCTCTGCGCGGTGTATCCTATCTTTGTAGCCTGGGCAGTCTGGTTCTTTTGTACCGCCTATCAAAGAAATACCTTGAGAAAGGCATGGCGCTGATTCCCGCGTTTCTCTTTGCGGGCATGTACATGGTCAACCAGCTTGCGGTACAGGGCAGAGGTTATGCCCTTGTGACATTCTGTTATCTGGCGGCGCTTCTGTCGCTCTACGGGATTGTGGCGGAAAAGAAAAATAGCAGGCGTAATTATATCGCGTTTGGCGCGTCTCTTGTGATTGCCCTGTGGGCGATCCCCAGCAGTCTGTATGTGGTGATGCCGGTCTGTCTGATCGGGGGATTTGTTCTTCTTTTGGACAGGGATTACAGGCGGCTTTGCAAATTGGTTGTCGCCTCTCTGGTCAGCGCGGTGTGCACGGCGGGACTTTATGGCATTCTGTGGCTTGCTATCGGTTCCAATCTGCTTTCCAAGACGCCGGATGGACCTTTTTATACGGCGGGACATGTTGATATCATTCTCCAGGCGCCGTTTCGGGCGCTGCGGGAGGGAATCGATTACATGCTTGCCACGCCCTATATCCAGAGCATGACTAGGCAGGAGTTTTGGAGACAGGCGGAATATTGGCTGAAATCCCTGTTTGGGATGCAGCTTTCGCCATGGTTCGGGTTTTTGGGAAACGCTATGTGTGCGCTGCTTTTGGTCGGGCTTTTGACGGCGGCGGTTTGTCTGCTGCGAAGGCCGAAAAAGGTTTTCTGGGAATGGTATTTTGTGCTGACGGCGGTTTTGCTGGCTGTGGCGCTTCTGATTCAGTGCAAACTCCCCTACCAGCGTGTGTTTTCCTTCCTCGGCGTGTGGGCGGCGCTTCTGACCGGCTGGCTGCTACAGCGGCTGTTTGCACTGTTGGAAAAGTTTCCCGACAGCCGTTATAAAGAACGGATCAGGAAAGGATGCAGATGGATCGTTTATCTGGCGGCGGGCGTTTCATGGGCTTTTGTGTTGGCGGATATGTCGGCGTACAGTATGCGCGACGAGTTGCTTGTGGACGCCTATGAGCAGATTACAATTGAAGATACGGATAGGGTGGCGGTGACCGACTGCGATCAGGAGTATCTGCTTTTGTATCTCTATGGCATAGAGGAGGAGCAGGTGACGAGGGATATAGAAGAGGCGGATTTTGTCCTTCTGGACAAGGCGCTTCTTGGACTGCCCTACGGTTACAGGGAGGCGCCGGAGGAGTGGAAGTTTTATCTGATGCCGGAGGAAGTGGAGGCCAAGCGGCCTTATATAGAAGAAAATATGGAGCAGATTTATGAAAATTGGCAGGTTATCATGTTAGCACGAAAGCAGGCGCGGACGGAGTGAGCATAAAGGAGGAGAAAAACCATGAGAAGTGACAATGTGAAAGCGGGTACCCAGCAGGCACCCCACAGAAGTTTGTTTAATGCCCTCGGATTTACGCAGGAGGAGATGAAGAAGCCCATGGTGGGTATTGTCAGCTCCTACAATGAGATTGTGCCCGGGCATATGAATCTGGATAAAATTGTGGACGCCGTGAAGCTTGGCGTGGCGGAGGCAGGCGGCGTACCCGTGGTGTTCCCGGCGATCGCGGTCTGCGACGGCATTGCCATGGGACATATCGGTATGAAGTATTCGCTGGTGACCCGCGATCTGATTGCGGATTCCACGGAATGTATGGCGCTGGCGCATCAGTTTGACGCGCTGGTGATGGTGCCAAACTGTGACAAGAATGTACCCGGCCTTCTGATGGCGGCGGCACGCGTCAATGTGCCGACGGTCTTTGTGTCCGGCGGTCCCATGCTGGCGGGACATGTAAAGGGGCAGAAGAGAAGTCTTTCATCCATGTTTGAGGCGGTGGGTTCCCACGCGGCTGGGACGATCACGGACGAGGAGCTTTTAGAGTTCGAGGAGAAGACCTGCCCGACCTGCGGTTCCTGTTCGGGTATGTATACGGCCAACTCCATGAACTGTCTGACGGAAGCGCTTGGTATGGGTCTTCGCGGCAACGGAACGATTCCCGCAGTTTACTCCGAGCGAATCAAGCTGGCGAAACACGCGGGTATGGCAGTGATGAAGCTTTTGGAGAAGGATATCAGGCCGAGAGACATCATGACGAAGGACTCGATTTTGAACGCCCTGACGGTGGATATGGCGCTGGGCTGCTCCACCAACTCTATGCTGCATCTGCCGGCGATCGCCCACGAGGTAGGCTTTGACTTTGATATCGCTTTCGCCAACGAGATCAGCGAGAAGACCCCTAATGTGTGTCATCTGGCGCCGGCCGGTCCGACCTATATGGAGGATTTGAACGAGGCGGGCGGCGTCTATGCGGTGATGAAGGAGCTTGCGGATATCGGCCTGCTCCACACGGACTGCTTGACGGTGACAGGCAATACGATCGGCGAGAACATTAAGGATGCGGTCAATAAAAATACAGACGTTATCAGAACGGTGGAGAATCCTTACAGCAAGACAGGCGGACTGGCGGTTCTGAAAGGCAACCTTGCTCCCGACGGCAGCGTGGTGAAGCGCTCCGCCGTGGTGGAGGAGATGATGGTGCACGAAGGCCCCGCCCGCGTCTTCGAGTGCGAGGAGGATGCGATTGCGGCCATCAAGGGCGGCAAGATCGTGGCGGGAGATGTAGTTGTGATCCGCTATGAGGGGCCAAAAGGCGGCCCGGGTATGCGGGAAATGTTGAATCCCACATCAGCCATTGCGGGCATGGGACTCGGTTCCAGTGTGGCGCTGATCACGGACGGCCGTTTTTCCGGTGCATCCAGAGGCGCTTCCATCGGTCATGTATCGCCTGAGGCGGCGGTGGGCGGCCCCATCGCGCTGGTGGAAGAGGGCGATATCATCAGCATTGATATTCCCAATATGAAGCTGGATGTGAAGGTGTCCGATGAGGAGATGGCGGCCAGACGGGAGAGATGGCAGCCCAGAGAACCCAAGGTGACGAGCGGATATCTGGCAAGATACCGGGAGATGGTGACCAGCGGCAACCGGGGTGCGATTCTCGAAATTCCTAAAAAGTGATAGTGCAGAGAATGATAAGATAACATATGTGATTTTATAAAACGGGCAGGAGGAGAAAGAATGAACTTGACAGGTGCGCAGATTGTAGTGGAATGTCTGAAAGAGCAGGGAGTGGATACGGTGTTCGGTTATCCCGGCGGCACAATTTTGAACGTGTACGACGCGTTGTATCAGCACAGCGAGGAGATCACTCATATTTTGACGTCCCATGAGCAGGGAGCGGCCCATGCGGCGGACGGCTATGCCAGGGCTACAGGCAAGGTGGGCGTCTGTCTGGCGACAAGCGGTCCGGGCGCGACCAATCTGGTGACGGGAATCGCGACGGCCTACATGGATTCGGTACCTATGGTGGCTATCACCTGCAACGTGAATCTTCCCCTTTTAGGAAAGGATTCGTTTCAGGAGGTGGATATTGCGGGAATCACCATGCCCATCACCAAGCATAATTATATAGTAAAAGATGTCAATATCCTTGCGGACACGCTCAGAAAGGCATTTGCCATTGCGGGAAGCGGAAGACCCGGTCCGGTGCTTGTGGATATCACGAAGGACGTTACGGCAAACACCTGCGAGTATGAGAGAAAGACACCGGAGAAGATGGAGAAACAGGGATGTTATACGGAGGAGGAACTGACGGAGGCGGTGTGCCTTCTGGAGAACGCGAAAAAGCCCTTTATCTATGTAGGCGGCGGCGCGGTGATCTCAGAGGCTTACGAGGAAGTGAGAACCTTTGCCGGGCTGGTGGACGCTCCTGTCTGCGATACGCTGATGGGGAAGGGCGTGATCGACGGCCACGACGAGAGGTACACGGGTATGATCGGTATGCACGGCACGAAGACCTCCAATTTCGGCGTCAGCGAGTGCGACCTGCTGATCGCACTCGGCGCGCGTTTTTCAGACCGTGTGGTGGGCAACCCGAAGAAATTTGCGGAGCACGCGAAGGTGCTTCACATCGACGTGGATGCGGCGGAGATCAACAAAAATATTAAGACCGACGTTTCTCTTGTGGGAGATTTAAAGGAAGTGCTCACGAAGCTGAACGGGAAACTCTCTAAACAGGAACACGGAGAGTGGATGGCACATATTGCGGAGCTGAAAAAGAAATATCCGCTGAACTATGACGAGAGCGTGCTCTCCTGTCCCTATATTATGGAAGAGATCGACCGGGTGACCGGCGGCAGCGCCATCATAACCACGGACGTGGGACAGCATCAGATGTGGGCGGCACAGTATTACAAGTATTCCGGGCCCCGCACCCTGCTTACTTCCGGAGGACTCGGCACTATGGGCTACGGCCTGGGAGCCTGCATCGGGGCAAAGATGGGGCGGCCTGACAAAATCTGTATCAATATCGCGGGCGACGGGTGTTTCCGCATGAACATGAACGAACTGGCCACGGCAAGCCGTTACAACATACCGATCATTCAGGTGGTGATCAACAACCATGTGCTGGGCATGGTGAGACAGTGGCAGACGCTGTTTTACGGAAAACGCTATTCCCAGACGGTTCTTAACGACGGCGTGGATTTCTGTAAGGTTGCGGAAGGGCTTGGCTGTGAGGCGATCCTTGTGACGAAGAAGGAGGAGGTGGCGCCTGCGGTCGAGAAAGCCATCGCATTAAAGAAACCTGTGTTATTGAACTGCGTGATACCGGAGGATGACAAGGTATTTCCCATGGTGCCTGCGGGCGCGCCCATCAGCGAAGCTTTTGACGCGGGGGACCTGCGTGAGAAGAACTTCTAATCGCTTGCAGCAAGGGCTGCTTCGCGAAGAAGTTCTAAGTCTCACGCTAGAGAATGCCTGAGAAACGGCATTCTCTGCATTGATTCCCGCGAGCAATGAGCCAAGCGGATGCGAAGCAGACATTTGGCGAATGCCGCGAGGGTCACATACCCCGCCCCTTGGGGCGTTTGAAATTTGATGCCCCGTTGCTTGCGGCGGGGTTGTCGACTTGAGAGCGGAATCATGAAGGTTTGGATATGAAAAGATTACTAAAGCATTTGGCGGTCATTCTTGGCGTCGTTACAGTTAGTCTGATGGCGACTTATCTGGGACTGGCCGTGTATTACCACAACGCGTTTACCTACGGGACATGGATAAACGGAATCTATTGTACCGGCAGGAGCATTGAGGAGGTAAACGAGGAACTGGTAAAAGATTTCACATACGAGGGCGTCACCGTGGAGGATAAGGACGGCAGCACTTATGTGATATCTGCGGAGGAGATTTCCTATCAGTTTGATTTTAAAAAAGCGCTCGAGATTTATCAGAAGCGACAGAATCCGTGGATGTGGATTGACAGCCTGATGGGAGGACATAAGGTAGAACTTGCGCCGGTGGTGTCCTACGACAGAAAGGCCTTTGACGCCTGCTTTGCGGCCCTTCCCTTCTGTCAGGAAGAACGGGCGGACCGGGAGCGCAGGGTGGAGATCGTCCGCACGCCGCAGGGCTACGAGCTGGTGAACGAGCGGACGGATGTACTTTTTACCGAGCAGGCAAAGGGGGCGGTTCTCGCCGCCATCGAGGCGTCCGAGAGCGAGGTGTCACTGAGAGATGCCGGCTGTTATCATGACCTGGAGCTGACGGCACAGATGCGGGAGACTCTGGAACTCTGGAATAAGCTGGAAGATTTTCAGGACTGCGGCATTGTCTATCGGATGGGGGAGGAGGAAATCCCCGTAGATGCGTCCGTCGTCTGCGACTGGATAGCACTTGATGATAACGGGCGTTTTCTATTAGATGAAGCGGGAGAGTTCTGCCTGAAGGAACATGCGATAGAAGAATTTGTGGAAAATCTGGCGGCAAAGTATGATACCGTGGGGGCCAGCAGGCAGTTCCTTTCCACCAGAGGAGATGTGGTGACGGTGGAGGGCGGTCTTTACGGCAACAAGATAGACAGGGAGGAGGAGACGGCCTACCTGACGGAAGCCTTTTATGGGAAAAAGAGAGAGGTGCATGAGCCTGTTTACATGCAGGAGGCTTGGAAGAAGGGCAGCGAGGATATCGGCGCTACCTACATAGAGGTGGACATGACCGAGCAGAAGATGTACTATTACGTGGACGGTGTTTTGACGATAGATACGCCCATTGTTACGGGAAACACATCACGCAGGATGGGGACGCCCTCGGGGGTCAATTTTGTGTACGCGAAGCAGAAAAACCGCATCTTGCGGGGCCCGAACTATGCTTCCCACGTGGACTTCTGGATGCCTGTAAAGGGGAACATCGGTATCCACGACGCGGCGTGGCGGGGAAAGTTCGGCGGTACGATTTACCAGACAAACGGTTCACACGGCTGTATCAACACCCCTCGCGCGGCGATGGAACAGCTCTTCGATATGGCGGAGGTGGGGACGCCGGTTGTCATGTTCTATTAACAGCTCAGCCAGAGCGCATGCTAATGAGCCGATTGAGCTTTGCTCAATCTGAGCTTTGCCTAATCTGAGCTTTGCCTAATCTGAGCTTGCGAAGCAGCGGGAAAGCGCTGAAAGCGCGTTTTGCGAATGGTGCGTGCTGAGTGTCCGTGTCGGAATTGTTTAACAAAGTAATTGACTAAAGTGCGCTAAGGGCGTAAAATGAAACTTGGTTTTTGTAAACGGCAACGAATGAGGACGGGAGGAGAGAAAAGTGTCCAGAGTGTATAATTTTTCAGCAGGACCTGCGGTTTTGCCGGAAGAGGTGTTAAAAGAGGCTGCGGAGGAGATGCTCGATTACAAGGGATCGGGAATGTCGGTCATGGAAATGAGCCATCGGTCGAAGGTGTACGACACGATTATCAAGGAGGCGGAGGCGGATCTGCGCGCGCTTTTGAACATTCCTGACAATTATAAGGTACTGTTTTTACAGGGCGGCGCGAGCCTTTTGTTTGCGTCGGTTCCCATGAATCTGATGAAGAACCGTAAGGCAGGCTATATCCTGACGGGACAGTGGGCGAAGAAGGCTTTTGCGGAGGCGAAGATATACGGGGAGGCCGTGGAGCTGGCATCTTCGGCAGACGAGACATTCTCCTATATTCCGGATTGTTCCGATCTTCCCATAACAGATGATATGGATTATGTCTATATTTGTGAGAACAATACGATCTACGGAACCAAGTATCATACTCTGCCGAACACGAAAGGCAAAATTCTTGTTTCCGATGTGTCATCCTGTTTCCTGTCGGAGCCTATGGATGTGACGAAGTACGGTCTGGTATACGCAGGTGTACAGAAGAATGTGGGCCCTGCCGGCACACAGGTTGTCATTATCAGAGAAGACCTTCTGACGGACGATGTGCTTCCCGGCACGCCTACCATGATGAAGTTTAAGGTACATGCGGACAACGACTCCCTGTACAATACGCCGCCCTGCTACGGCATCTACATCTGCGGCAAGGTGTTCAAGTGGCTGTTGAAAAACGGCGGTCTTGAGGCGATGAAGGAAATTAATGAGAAGAAGGCGAAAATCCTCTATGGTTTCCTCGACGAGAGTAAGCTTTTCAAGGGCACGGTCAGAAAAGAGGACCGCTCTCTTATGAATGTGCCTTTTGTGACGGGAAATGAGGAGACGGACGCGAAATTTATCAAAGAGGCGACGGCAGCCGGGTTCGTGAACCTGAAAGGCCACAGAACCGTGGGCGGTATGCGCGCAAGCATTTACAACGCGATGCCTGTGGAGGGCGTGGAGAAGCTGGTTACGTTTATGAGAGAATTTGAGAAAGAAAACGCCTAAGGGATATTGCTATCAATAACGAATGTAATATTAATGAGCGTTAGCGAAAAGAATGAGTTTACTCATTCGGCGAATGGCGGTTATGAATCGCAGATTCGTAATCTAATAAATGAGTAAAGGAAGGCTGTACAAATGTTTAAATATCATTGTTTAAATCCCATCGCGCAGGTGGGGCTGGAGAAATTCAGCGAACAGTATGTGAAGACGGAAAACATGGAGGAGGCTGACGGCATTCTGGTCAGAAGCGCGGCCATGCACGATATGGAGCTGCCTGCGGGTCTCCTCGCCATCGCCCGCGCGGGTGCGGGAGTCAATAACATTCCGCTGGACAAATGTGCGGAGAAGGGCATCGTGGTGTTCAACACGCCCGGCGCCAATGCGAACGGTGTGAAAGAGCTGGTGATCGCCGGAATGCTCCTCGCTTCCCGTGACGTTGTGGGCGGCATTGAGTGGGTGAAGGCGAACCAGGCGGACGAGAATGTAGGCAAGAATGCGGAGAAAGCCAAGAAGAATTTCGCGGGGACGGAGATCGAGGGCAAGAAGCTTGGCATCATCGGTCTGGGCGCTATCGGCGTCAGAGTGGCCAATGTAGCGAAGCACCTTGGCATGGAGGTTTACGGCTATGACCCCTATGTTTCCGTGGATGCGGCGTGGAATTTAAGCCGCGACGTGAAGCATGTGATTCATGTGGAGGATATCTATCAGGAGTGCGATATCATCACGATCCATGTCCCGTTGATGGATGCGACGAAAGGCATGATTAATAAAGAGGCGCTCGACCAGATGAAGGACGGCGTGATTCTTCTGAACTTTGCGAGGGATCTTCTTGTAGATGAAAAAGCGGTTTGGGAGAGCATTAAGGCTGGCAAGGTGAGAAAGTACGTGTCCGATTTCCCGAATGCCACCACAGCGGGGCAGGAAGGCTGTATCGTGATTCCGCACCTCGGCGCGTCCACGGAAGAGTCTGAGGACAACTGTGCGGTGATGGCTGTGAAGCAGATGAAGGATTATCTGGAGAACGGCAATATTGCCAACAGCGTGAACTATCCGAAGTGCGATATGGGAATCTGCGAACAGGCAGGCCGGGTAGCGATTTTCCATAAGAATATCGCGAATATGATCACCAAGTTTACCGCCTGCTTTGGTGACAACAACATCAATATCTCCGACATGATGAACAAGTCCAGGGGAGAAGTGGCTTACACCATGCTGGATATTGAACAGCCCGCCTCGGAAGAGATTATCGAGAAACTTCAGTCTATCGACGGCGTGTTCAGGGTAAGAGTGGTGAAGTAGAACAGGTTAAACAGACATTTCTGTCGGATATGTTGTTGGGCGATGTAGCATGTAAGCAGAACCCAAGTGAATAGCAAAAGGGCTTGCCATATAAGATACGGCAAGCCCTCTTTTTATTTCATAGGAAAGTGCGTCCTATGAAACAAAAGGCATGCGCAGCTTCGCGCGCGGAACAAAAGTTGCGCTTGCGCAGATGAAGTATGCCGCTAAGGCGGCGCATGGTCAGTTCAGCCGGTTGGCGATGGAAGAAAAGTCGGCGTTCTCCTCGTCCTCCAGAGTCGCCTGCAGTTTTTTGTCGGCCTCCACGGCGGCTTCACTGGCCAGATCCATATAGAGGATGAAGATATCCTCCACTGTTTTCCCGGTCTCGTCGGCAATTTCCTGCATCACGGGCTTTAAGGCTTCTAATTGAAATGAAATTCTGGTCTTCTGGGGATCGATGTCCGCAAGGGCATTTTCCGCGTAAGCGTTGATCCGGTCCAAAATTTTCTGTTCTTCGCTGGTCATGTGCATCTTCCTTTCCTTTTATATGCTGCTTTCATTTTTTAGCAGTGCATACTTGAAAAGCCTGCGGCTTTTCTCGTTTGTGGGCTTCGCCCTATCAAATACGTCACAGGCAGCTCCGCCTGCAGGCAGTCGGTCTGCCTCTGCCATATTTGGCACTGCTCATGCCTATCAATAATATCACAATTCCCTTGTGGTAGCCAGCGTTATTTGTTAGAATGTAATCATACGTTTACAGAATATAGAAAAAAGGGAGAGACAGATGGCAGATATCATTCCGTTTCGGGCAGTCAGGCCCAGGGCAGATTTGGCGGACAGGATCGCGGCGCTGCCTTACGATGTTTACAATAGAAACGAGGCCAGAGAGGCCGTGCGGGGAGATGATTACACGTTTCTCCGGATAGACAGGCCGGAGACACAGTTCCCGGAAGGGTATGACATGTATGCGCCGGAGGTTTACGAGAAGGCGCGGGAAATGCTCGATCAGATGATGGCGGACGGGCTTTTTGTGCAGGAGGAAAAGGAGGCGTATTACGTCTATGAGCTGGTGATGGACGGCCGCTCTCAGGTGGGAATCGGCGCATGTGCTTCCGTGGATGATTACGATGCGCAGGTGATAAAGAAACACGAGAACACCCGGGCAGATAAGGAGGCTGACCGCATCAGGCATGTGGATGTGTGCAGCGCCCAGACTGGTCCGATCTTTCTTGCCTACCGCAGAAGAGAGGAGATCGAGCGGGAGGTCAGGCAGGTCATGGAAGGCGACCCTGTCTACGATTTTACGGCGGCGGACGGTGTCACCCACAGACTTTGGGTGATCGACAGGGCGGAGGCTGTAGAGCGGATCAGGGATGCTTTCCGGCGGGTGGAGTCCATTTATATTGCGGACGGCCATCACAGATGCGCGTCGGCGGTGCGGGTTTCTAAGAAAAGGAGGGCGGCGTTTCCCGATTATACGGGGAAAGAGGAATTTAATTATTTCCTGTCGGTTCTGTTTCCGGACGACCAGCTTATGATTATGGATTATAACCGGGTGGTGAAACCGGGAGCAGATTTCGACGAGAGCGGTTTGATAGATCAGGTGAAAGCCGCCTTTTCACTGGAAAAAATGGGGAAAGAATCATATAAGCCGCAGAAAAAGGGTGAGATCGGCATGTACTATCGGGACGACTGGTATCGTCTCACTATAAATAGCAGGTGTTATACAGGGGATCCGGTGGAAGATCTGGATGTGGCAATTTTACAGAGAGAACTGCTGGAGCCGGTGTTTGGTATTGTGGATCCGAAGGTGGATGAGCGGATTGATTTTGTGGGCGGGATCAGAGGGCTTGCGGAGCTGGAAAGAAGGGTACATACGGATGCGACGGTTGCTTTTGCCATGTTCCCCACGGATATTCATGAGCTGTTTGCCGTGTCGGACGCGGGAAAGCTGATGCCTCCGAAATCTACCTGGTTTGAGCCGAAGCTTCGGAGCGGGCTCCTGATTCACTGCATGGAGGAGCCGGGCACGGGTGGCGGAAAGGAATGAGAGCTGCCGTCTTCGAGGTACAGAGGACGGAGAGGAATAGGAATTGCGTTTTTTGAGGCACAGAAGACGGAGAGGAATGAGAAAGGCCGCTTTCGGTGCAGGGGAGAAAAGGAAGCGGAATCATGGCGGTTAGAGTGGCAGATCAGGAAAATCATAGAAAGGCAGGGGGCTGCGGATGAATAAGAGAACATATAAGTTGATGAACTGGGCGAAAATAGAGGAGATTGTATACTCGGAGTCGGATAATCCGCATGAGATTCTGGGTGCGCATGTGACAGGCAGTTCGGTGCTGGTGCAGACCTTTCAGCCGGGGGCGAAGAGTGTGCGGCTGCAGCTTCTGGACGGGGATAAGAGCTATCGGATGGAGGAGGCCGACGAGGAGGGATATTTTGCCCTGCTTTTACCGGGAAAAGCGGTTCCCGCTTACGAGTATGTGGTGGAGGCAGAAAACGGCAGTTTGAGAAAGATGCGGGACGCTTACAACTTCGCGCCGCAAATTACCAAAGAGGATGCGGAGAAGTTTGATGCGGGCATCCATTACAGCATTTATGAAAAGCTGGGGGCGCATCCGCAGGTCGTGGATGGAGTCGCGGGCACTTCCTTTGCGGTTTGGGCGCCGAACGCTCTGCGGGTCAGCGTGGTGGGCGACTTCAACGGCTGGGACGGCAGGGTTCATCAGATGCGCAGACTTTGGGACTCCGGCATTTTTGAGATTTTTATTCCCGATGTGAAGGCGGGAGAATGCTATAAATTTGAGATTAAGGCAAAGAGCGGCCTGGTGTTTATGAAGGCGGATCCTTACGGTTTCGGTGCACAGATGCGGCCGGAGAGCGCCTCTGTGGTGCGGGACATCGAGGGATTTTCCTGGAAGGACGGAAAGTGGATGAAGGAGCGCGCGGCCAGACAGGCGGAAGATCAGCCCATGAGCGTGTATGAGCTCTATCTCGGCTCTTTTGAGAAGCCTTCTGACGGCAGGGAGTTTTTTACTTACAGGGAACTTGCGCCGAAGATCATCGATTATGTGAAGAAGATGGGATATACGCATATCGAACTGATGCCGGTGATGGAGCACCCGCTGGATGAGTCCTGGGGCTATCAGGTGATCGGTTACTATGCGCCTACTTCCCGTTACGGTACGCCGGAGGACTTTATGTACTTTATGGACGAGATGCACCGGGCGGGGATCGGTGTGATTCTGGATTGGGTGCCCGCGCACTTCCCGAGAGACACTTACGGCTTGTCGGGCTTCGACGGCACCTGCCTGTACGAGCATCAGGATCCGAGGCAGGGCTTCCACCCGCATTGGGGGACATTAATTTACAATTACGGTCGGCCGCAGGTTAGCAATTATCTGATCGCCAATGCGCTGTACTGGGTGGAAAAATACCACGCAGACGGCATCCGCATAGACGCGGTGGCCTCCATGCTCTATCTGGACTATGGAAAGAACGACGGGGAGTGGGTGGCAAATATCTACGGTGGTCATGAAAATCTGGAGGCGGTGGAGCTGTTAAAGCACTTGAACTCCATTATGAAGAAACGCAATCCCGGGGTGCTGATGATTGCGGAGGAATCCACGGCATGGCCGAAGATCACGGGCGCTCTCGACGAGGATGGCCTGGGCTTCGACCTGAAATGGAATATGGGCTTTATGAATGATTATCTGGGCTACATCACGACGGATCCCTTTTTCCGTTCGGGGAGGCATAACGATCTGACTTTCAGCATGATTTATGCTTACAGTGAGAAATTTATGTTGGTGCTGTCCCACGACGAGGTGGTGCATGGCAAGGGAACACTCCTTAGCAGGATGCCAGGCGAGCGGGAGAAGCAGTTTGCAAACCTGCGCTTAACTTATGCTTATCATATGACGCATCCGGGGAAAAAGCTCCTGTTTATGGGGCAGGATATTGGGGAATATAACGAGTTTAATGAAAAGCGGGCTGTGGAGTGGGGGCTTTTGGAGCAGGCGGATCACAACAAGCTCAATCAGATGGTGGCGGCACTAAATAAGTTTTATGTGTTTTCCCCGGCTCTTTATGAAAAAGACACTTCGTGGGAAGGCTTTGAGTGGATTAACTGCATTACGCCGAACGCCTGTATGCTGTCCTATATCAGAAAGACGGACGACGTCAGAGATATGCTGGTTGTGGTGGCGAATTTTGCCGACGCGAGGCAGGAGTTCCGGGTGGGCGTGCCCTGTGAGGGAAAGTACCGAGAGGTCTTTAACACGGATGATTCGGCGTACGGCGGCTGCGGTATTTTGAATAAGCATGTCTGTGACGCGATGGAGATGGAGTGGGACGGCAAGCCTTACGCCATTGATATGGTGAGCGCGCCCCTGAGCATCAGTATTTTCTCCTACACGCCTTATACGAAGGAGGAAAAGGAAGAGATTACGCGCAGACGTGCGGAGGAGAAACGTCTGGCAAAGGAGGCCGAGGAGCGGCGTCTGGCAAAAGAGGAAGCGGAGCGCACGGCGCAGGCTGCGGCGGAGGCCAGAGAGCAGGCGAAAAAGGCGGCGGCGGAGGCGAAGGAACTGGCGAGACGTGCGGCGGCGGAGGCCAGGGAGAGTGCGAAGGCGGCGGAAGTACTGGAGAAAGCGGCGGAGGCGGCGGCACAGAAGCTGCAGGAGCTGACAAAGAAGTCAAAAACAGCCGTTAAGAAGCCCGCTTCGGAAGAGAAAGATGTAACAGAGGCGGTATCTGGCGCAAAGCCCGGGAAGAGGGCTGCCGGGAGAAAGCCTTCTGCGAATAAGAAAGCTGATGCGAAAAAAACGTCTGTGGGACAGAAGAATAATAAAAAAGCAGATGTTACGAAATCTGCCGGAAAATCAGAAACGGTGAAGACGGCAGAGAGTGGCGGCGCTGAGAAGACAGAAATAGGGAAGCTGTCAGACGATAAAAAGACAGGGGATCAATAAGGAGATCATGACGTATAAAGTTATGTAAATCGAAGAGCGGACGGACAGTGAAGTCGATCGGATAAGGGCATGGAGGCGGCATGGAAGATCAGGTTGTGGAAGAACAGATCAGGGAGATTGAATATATAGCGTCGGATGAGCTGAATGTAGGTCTGATCGAGCGGTATCTGCAGGAACTGCCGGAGAAAATACTTCGGCTGGGAGTCAGGGTGCTTTTGGCGCTGGTTGTATTTTTTATCGGCATACAGCTCATTAAGTTGATACGAAGAATCCTGCGGAAATCTTTTGAGCGCCGGAATGTGGACGTGGGTGTGAGCCGTTTTCTGGATTCCCTTGTCAAGACGGTGCTATACATCCTGCTGCTGTTTATGATTGCCTCATCCTTCGGGCTGGATGCCACCAGCGTGGTGGCCCTGGTCGGCTCTGCGGGCGTGGCGATCGGTCTGGCAGTGCAGGGCAGTCTGTCGAATTTTGCAGGCGGCGTGTTGATTCTGCTCCTAAAGCCATTCAAGGTCGGGGACTATATCCGGGACGCCGCCGGCAATGAGGGAACGGTGGAGGACGTACAGCTCTTTTATACGCGACTGATCACGCCGGATCGCCATATGGTGGTGGTGCCGAACGGGGAGCTTGCAAACAGCAATATTTTGAATATGAGCACGCTGAATGACCGAAGAATGGATATTAAGGTGGGGATTGCCTATGAGACGGACATTCGCAGGGCGAAGGAGGCGCTCCTCAAGGTTTTGGAGGAAGACCCCGGTGTTTTGCAGGCGGAAGAGAAGCGGGTGTTTGTGGAGGAACTGGCGGACAGTAGTGTGGTTCTGAATCTGCGCTGCTACAGCGCCAATGAAAATTTCTGGGAAACCAGGTGGCGGCTTATGGAATCGGTGAAGTATGCCTTGGATGAGGCGGGGATCGGGATTCCCTTCCCGCAGGTGGATGTGCATGTGAAGGAGGGCCGACAGAATTTCTAAAAAAATTACTTGCAAAATGATCCGTTCCATCATATAATAATCATTGTTGTAGGAATATGCTGGAATAGCGCAGTTGGTAGCGCAACTGATTCGTAATCAGTAGGTCGAGGGTTCGAGTCCCTTTTCCAGCTTTTCCAATGCAAAAAGGCTTCGCGGGCGCGGAGCCTTTTTGCATATGCGCAAGCTCCATGCAGAGGAAGTATGCCGCTGCATGGGGCGCAAGACGTCACGTTTTAAATCGGAGGATGCAGGATGGGTGTAAAGTGCAAAAGGCGTATGGCCGGATGTGCAATTTCGGTGACCACCGCGATCATGGTATTTCTTGTCGGCTGTGGCAATGCAGCGGGTGGAGATGACGCCGGCATGGCGGAAATGGCAGAGGAAGCAGAGACGGCGGAGAATGACGACGGCATTCTGACAGAAGATGAAGGAACGATGACAGAAGATAACAACATTACAATGGAAGACAGAGGGATCCCCGTGAAAGAGGGTGGGGAACAGGAGACGGAGGATACAGGAGGTTCGGAAACCGCCGGATTGAATGATACGGATTCCGATTTAGATACGAAGGAAATTTATGAGCGCTTCCTGAATGGGGAGCTCACGGTAACATGGCAGAAGGAACAGGTTCCGATCGCCGAATTGTTCTGGGACAATGACATCGAATACTGTTTTTATGATATAGACGGCGACGGTGTGGACGAACTGCATATCAGGGACAGCGTGGCATATTACGCGGTCAAGGTGTGCGATCATCTGCCTCAGATTCTGTTTGAGGGCTGGTGGGGACATGAGCCTGTTGTTTGGGACGGACAGTGCGGGATTTTGCACTACGATCAGGGATACGGGAGTGAATGGATCGAATTTATGACAGTGGACGCTGACGGAGGTACGAAAACGGACGGGGAGTTTTACTGGTCAGATGAAAACCGAAACGGGAACATGGATGAAAAGGATTATTTCACTGAAGGCTGGGAAGAGAAGCTTACAATGGATCAGTATGTCCGCAGCAGGGACGAGCAGCTTAAAAAGCTTTCAGAAAATGAGTTGGAATGGAAGAAGAGGCAGTTAGAAAGCTTTGCCACATGGCAGGAGGCGTATGCCGCTTATATAGAGAGAAGAAAATGCAACCCCATGATGTTGGAATATGTCGATTATGCACTAATCTATGTGGATGATGACGAGATTCCCGAACTTTACATTTTTTCAGGGGGCATGGCAATGGGAGAATTTGTGGTTTCTTTTTATGACGGGCATATGGGGGTTATGAACCGGGGAAGGGTTGGGCTGCGCTACATGGAACATGGCGGGCTGCTGTACAGCGAGAGCGGCAATATGGGATTTTCCCCGTGCAATATATACAGGCTTGAGAAAGGCGAGTTTTCGGAGATAGGCACGGGGTGGTGCAGCGAATCCTATGATGGGGAGACGGTAAATTTTGATTATTTCTGGGAAGGGCGCCCGGTGACAGAAACTGAGTACGAAGCGCAGATTGCGGAGCTGATCGACAAGTCGGTGTGTGTGGAACCGGCAAAGCTGTATACAAAGGAGGAGATATTGGAAATTCTGGGGAATTATGAAGAGTAAGGATAAAGGAAATGATAAAAACTGACCTGGTCAGTCAAAATTATTCTTGAGATTTTCAAAAAATAACCACCACAATAACTTGACATAATGTTTTGCCGTGATACAATATATAGTACGTGCAACGGGGAGTGGCAGAAAAGATATACATGATATTGAGTATCGGATAGAATATGGGGGCGTTATTGGATGAAGATTATCAAGAGAAGCGGTGTGGAAGTCAATTTTGATCTGAAGAAGATCATAGCGGCAATTAAAAAGGCGAACAGCAGCGTGAAGGAGGAAGACCGGCTGACGGAGGATGAGATCGACGAGATTGCCTCTGTGGTGGCCGACCACTGTGAGGAGATGAGAAGGGCTCCGAGCGTGGAGGAAATTCAGGATATGGTGGAGAACCAGCTTATGAAGTATCGCGCCTACACCATTTCCAGAAATTATATCACTTACCGCTATAAGAGGGCGCTTGTGCGCAAGTCCAACTCCACGGACGAGCAGATCTTGAGTCTTTTAGAGTGCAATAACGAGGAAGTAAAACAGGAAAATTCCAATAAAAATCCCACGGTCAACAGTGTACAGAGGGATTATATGGCGGGGGAAGTGAGCAAGGATATCACGAAGCGGTTTTTGCTTGCGCCGGATATCGTGGAGGCCCACGAGCAGGGCATAATCCACTTCCATGACGCGGATTATTTTGCTCAGCATATGCACAATTGTTGTCTGGTCAATCTGGAGGATATGCTGCAGAACGGCACAGTCATCAGCGAGACCATGATTGACAAGCCAAAGAGCTTTTCCACGGCCTGCAATGTGGCGACCCAGAGCATCGCGCAGATCGCAAGCTGCCAGTACGGCGGGCAGAGTATTTCTCTTTCCCATCTGGCGCCCTTTGTGAATGTGAGCCGTGAGAAGTTCCGCAGTAAAGTGCGGGCTGAGATGGAGGAGATGGGCGTAGAGGCTACGGAGGAGCAGATCAACGCGATAGCCGAGCGGCGTGTGAAGGATGAGATCAGACAGGGCGTGCAGATCATCCAGTATCAGGTGATCACGCTGATGACGACCAACGGGCAGGCGCCTTTTATCACGGTTTTCATGTACATCGACGAGGTGCCGGAGGGACGTCTGCGGGACGATCTGGCGATGATTATAGAGGAGATGTTAAACCAGCGTATCCGGGGGGTGAAGAATGAGAAGGGCGTGTATATTACGCCCGCCTTTCCGAAGCTGATCTACGTGCTGGAGGAGGACAATGTCCGCGAGGGCAGTAAGTACTGGTATTTGACGAAGCTGGCGGCAAAATGTACGGCGAAGCGCATGGTGCCGGACTATATTTCCGAGAAAATTATGAAGCAGTTAAAGGATGGCAACTGCTATACCTGTATGGGATGCCGTTCCTTCCTTACCGTATATCACGACGAGAATGACCAGCCGAAGTTTTACGGCAGATTCAATCAGGGCGTGGTCACCTTAAATCTGGTGGATGTGGCGTGCTCGTCGGGACGTGACAAAGAGCGTTTCTGGGAAATTATGGATGAGCGCCTGGAACTGTGCAGGCGTGCATTGATGGCGCGGCATAACAGGCTCAAGGGGACGCTCTCCGACGTGGCGCCGATCCTGTGGCAGAACGGGGCGCTCGCCAGACTGAAAAAGGGGGAGAAGATCGACAAGCTTCTCTACGGCGGCTATTCTACCATTTCACTTGGGTATGCGGGGCTTTGCGAGTGCACCCGCTATATGACGGGGAAGAGCCATACCGATCCCGAGGCGACGGATTTTGCCCTGAAAGTGATGCAGTATTTAAACAATGCGTGCAAGGAGTGGCGGGAGGAGACGAACATTGATTTCAGCCTTTATGGGACGCCGCTTGAATCCACGACATACAAGTTTGCAAAGTGTCTGCAGAAGCGTTTCGGTATTATCAAGGGCGTGACGGACCGCAATTATATCACGAATAGCTACCATGTGCATGTGACGGAGGAGATCAACGCTTTTGACAAGCTGAAATTCGAAGCACAGTTCCAGGAGCTCTCCCCGGGCGGCGCGATCAGCTATGTGGAAGTGCCGAACATGGAAAATAATCTGGAAGCGGTGCTCGCCCTGATGCAGTACATTTACGACAATATCATGTACGCGGAGTTAAATACCAAGAGTGATTACTGCCAGGTGTGCGATTACCACGGGGAGATCGAGATCGTGGAGGACACGGACGGGAAACTGATCTGGAAGTGCCCCAACTGCGGCAACACCGACCAGAACAAGATGAATGTGGCGAGGCGTACCTGCGGCTATATCGGGACGCAGTTCTGGAATCAGGGGCGCACGCAGGAGATTAAGGAAAGAGTGCTCCACCTATAACAAGAGTAAATTTGCTTTGCAAATTAACTCTGCGAGCAAGCTCGATTGCGGGGAAGAGGTTATCCAATTAACTCTGCGGACAGGCTCGATTGCGAGGATCGCTTTGCGATCTTGGATGCAGCGAAAAAGTTTTGGGAGATAGGATGAATTTTGGAGAGATAAAAAAATGCGATATCGCCGACGGACCGGGGGTGCGGGTGACGCTTTTTGTGAGCGGCTGCACGCACCACTGTGAGGGGTGTTTTAACCCGGAGACGTGGGATTTCCAGTATGGGCAGCCCTTCACGGAAGAGACGGCGGGCGAGATACTGGAAGCGCTTTCGCCGGATTATATCGCGGGGCTTACGCTGCTTGGCGGGGAGCCGTTGGAATACGCAAACTGGACGGCGCTCCTTCCGCTTCTGAAAGAGGTGAGGGCGCGTTTTCCGCATAAGGATGTGTGGTGCTATACCGGGTATCTCTTTGACAGGGATGTTTTGGATGATTTCTGCGAAAAGTGGGCGGATATGAAGGAGTTTCTGGCTTGTCTGGACGTGGTCGTGGACGGGGAGTTCATTATGGCGCAGAAAAACATCAGCCTGCGGTTCCGGGGGTCGGAGAACCAGCGGATTATTGATGTGCAGGAGTCTTTGCGGGCGGGGAAGATTGTGCTGTGGCAGGATGCGCAAATATAGGATGACAGGCATCTATCTGAAATATTTATCGAATAGCGGATAAAAAACAACACATAATCCAATGGGCAGCCCGAACAGTACGCCGCCGATGAAAACTCCAAATAGCAGATGATATGCGGAAAAGAAATCTGACAGTACATAAATTCTCAGTCCGCAAATGGAGTTGAGAAGAAAGAGTGTCCCTGTGACCAGACCCGGCGATACTCTTTTATCTTTGACTGTGTAGAAAAAATGGTCTCCGAAATTGACCATTCCCCAGATCAGTATGGCTACGCCAAAACATGTAAGTTTATCGTTGCACACAAATAAAAGGACGGATAGCAGCAGCGGGGGATAGTAGAGAAATAGGTTGTTTGCCATCCAGTGCCCGTGCGTCATATGATAGGGCAGCCATTTATGCTCATACATCCATCTCGGGAAATCGCCGACTGCTTCCTCAAATAAGTGGAATGGCAGATAAATCGCTAAATTGATTAAAACAAAACTTGTCATACTCATTTTCCTGTCCTTTCTTTTTTCCATTCTTTTTCAAAGTTTTCTTCCCATTTTTCCAATGTCTCCAATAACATAAACTGTTGTTCCAGTATCGTGCGTCCAAAAAGAGGGATGTCTTTGTGCGTGGGGAGCTGTTCCATAATCTGTTTTTTGGTATGCTGAATGCTGTTTTTTATATTGCCGATACATTCCTTTGCGAAGGGTTCGTCAGCCAATGCCAGATTCACAAGAACCGCATTAAAATCTAAAAATACCCGGGTTTCGGCTAAAGAAAACTGAGTCATCAGTTCTTTGACGGTTTCTTTTCCTCTTGGCGTTATGGTGTACAAGGTTTTTTCAGGCATATTGCCGTTCTTGACGATTTCACTGACAACATATCCTTTGGTTTCGTACTGCACCACTTTTTTGTAAACCGTGAAGGAACCGATTTTTATCCATCTGGATAGGTTTCGGGCTTCAATCTGCTTTTGTAAGTCGTAAGCGCTTTTGGGACTTTGGCATAACGATCCTAAAAGGATTAAATCAATCGTTGACATGATCGCCCTCCATAATTGTATTATCCAATACTGTATTATACAGTATTGGAGGGATTTGTCAAGTATTCTATTTGGAAGTTATGATATATGGGCAGATGTTTTGATACAGAATGCGAAATCCGGCGTAGGTGTGAATGTAACGATGTTACGGGTTTGCCATGGGAAAAAGAAACGGGTATAATAAAACCTGACATATCTTGTCAGCATTTTTGCGCTATTCTAATGGGGTAGGAGGGAACGGCGGTGCAGGAGAGCAGGCTCTTTAAAATGGTATATCATCTGCTGGACAGGGGGCAGGCGACCGCCCCGGAGCTGGCAGAGCGTTTCGAGGTGTCGGTCCGGACGATTTACAGGGATATCGACGCGCTGAGCGCGGCGGGCATTCCCATCTATGCGGAGGCGGGCAGAAACGGCGGCATCCGGCTGATGCATGACTTTGTCCTGGATCACGTCGTGCTGTCGGGGGAGGAAAAGCAGGAGATTCTTGCGGCGCTGCAGAGTATCAACGTCACCCGGAATATCGCAGAAAGCCAGACTTTGCAGAAACTTTCCGCCCTGTTTGCCCTTCCCTCGGAAAACTGGCTTGAGATTGATTTTTCCAGATGGGGAAACCAGGGATTTGACAAGGAAAAATTTGAACTGCTGAAGACGGCGGTGATCCATTGCAGACAGGTCAGGATTCGGTACGCGGGGTCTGACGGGACGGAGAGGGAACGGACGGTGCAGCCTTACAGGCTTATCTACAGGTCAAAAGCATGGTACCTGAAAGCGTTCTGCATGGAGAAACAGGAAATGCGGACGTTCAAGCTGAATCGGATTTTGGAATTGACGCTTCTGGAGGAGAGCTTTGTGCGGCGCAGCTTTCCGGCGGAGCCGGAAGACGACGTGGAAATCTATCCGCTGATCACGCTCCGCTTTCCGAAAGAGATGGCCTATCGGGTTTACGATGAGTTTGAAGGAAATCAGATAGAGAGACAGGAGAACGGGGATCTGATTGCCTCGGCAAGAATGCCGGAGGGTCCGTGGCTTATCAGTTTTCTCCTGTCGTTCGGGACACAGGTGGAGATCCTTTCCCCGGATTATCTTCGGGAGGAGATCGTGAGGCAGGCGAAGAGAATTGTGGAAAAGTATAAAACCTGACATGAGGTGTCAACATTATGTCAGTATAATGAAAAAAACATTTAGAAAGGAAGGAAAACATGGCAAGACCAACGACAAAGACCGATTTATTGACCGCAGCAGCAGAAAACTATGAGAAACTGAATGAGATGATCGCAGGGCTGACGGAGGAAGAGCTGAATACGCCCTTTGATTTTTCAGCCAGCGCGAAGAAGGAAGCGCACTGGAAGCGTGACAAAAATCTCCGGGACGTTCTCGTGCATCTCTACGAGTGGCACCAGCTTTTGCTGACCTGGGTTCACGCTAACCAACAGGGCGACAACTGGCCTTTTATTCCGAAGCCCTATAACTGGAAAACTTACGGCGACATGAATGTGGCGTTCTGGAAAAAACATCAGGAAACGACGCTTGACGAGGCGAAGAGCCTGCTTGCGGAGTCTCATGCCGAGGTGATGGCTTTGGCGGAGACTTTTTCCAACGAGGAGCTGTTTTCCAAGGGCGTCTTTCCGTGGGTGGGCGGAAGCACGCTTGGCTCCTACTTTGTCAGCAACACCTCGAGCCACTATGACTGGGCGATGAAGAAGCTGAAAGCGCATAAGAAAAACTGTGCCGGGAAGTGAGGAGCGGGCGGATGCATTTTGTGACGGCGAAGGGGATTTTGTCCTCCCAAAACGGAATGAACCTGTACCGTGGCTGCTCCCACGGGTGTATTTACTGCGATTCCAGAAGCAGATGCTATCACATGGAGCACGCTTTCGAGGATATCGAGATCAAGGAGAATGCTATCGAACTGCTGGAACACGCCCTGAGGCGTAAGCGGCAGAAATGTATGATCGGCACGGGATCCATGACGGATCCCTACATCCCGCTGGAGATGGAGCTTCAACATGTCAGAAAGGCACTGTCCCTGATTGACCGGTACGGATTCGGGTTTACCGTCATTACGAAGTCGGACCGCATATTGCGGGATCTGGACCTTCTGCGGAAAATAAACGAAAAGACGAAATGCGTGGTACAGATGACGCTGACTACCTGCGATGAGGAGCTGTGTCGGAAAATTGAGCCGCATGTGAGCACAACGGGAGAACGTTTCGAGGTGCTTAAAAAGCTGCGGGACGCGGGGATTCCCACCGTCGTGTGGCTGTCTCCGATTCTGCCCTTTATCAACGATACGGCGGAAAACATCACGGGTATTCTGGAGATGTGCGCAGAGGCGGGAGTTTATGGTGTGCTCTGTTTCGGCATGGGGCTGACGCTGCGGGAGGGGAATCGGGAATATTTTTATAAGCAGTTGGACCGCCTGTTTCCCGGATTGAAGGAAAAGTATATGCGGACCTACGGAAATCAGTATGAAATCGCAAGCCCGGACAACAGAAAGCTGATGAAGCTGTTTCATCAAACATGTGCGGAGCGTAGGATGCTCCATGACAATGGGGAGATCTTTCGCTATCTGCACACCTTTGAGGAGAAAGGGGCGGGCAGGCAGATGAGCCTGTGGGAGCTGTAGACATTCTATTTTGTATTATGCTGCAGCCCTTTCACCACCGCCATAACCGTATCAAGTTGAAAATCGTCTAAATTCTTTATTTCTTCTGAAATCTGATTGATCTTTCCCGGCGCTGGATTCTTTTCATCGAAGAATTCCTGCGGCGTGATCTGAAAATATTCACAGATATAGAAAAAAACCTGCATGGAAGGAAAGGCAAGCCTGTTTTCAATGCGGTTGATATAGCTTTCATTCTGTCCCAGAGCCAGACTCATCTCTCTGGCGGATACGTTCTTTTGATTTCTCAGGGACGTCAGCCTGTCTACAAAAAAGTCCTCAAACATGTCACACCACCTTATTTATAAAATTATATAGTATACAGCAGTTTGCTGTGGAGCATATAAAGTCCTATAAATATTGACATACGATAAATGATATCCTAAAATGAAAAATATATTGCAAAGGAACGTGTGCGAACGAGTATGCACGGTGAATGCGAAAAGGGCTTGTAATATGCCTTGGAGATAAAGGGATATATGAGAGAGACATTAAATTTATGGATAAAAGAAGCGTGCATTGTTTGTCTCTGTGCGATAATGGGTGTCGCAGCGCTTGCGGTTACCTATTTCATTTCGAATGACTGTATGCGGGAGCATGTGTGGGAATCTGCTATTATCTTACATAATGAAGGACTGGGTGCATATTTCTGGCAGGATGTTGAGGAGACAAAGCTGGACATTTATACGGACGGGTTGATGATTAACGTGTCTTACACCGAGACAAAGGATGGCGTAAGGGATATTCTGCTTGGTACGCATGTGGAGGTGGACGGTAGAAATCCGATGGACTCGCTGTATGAGATGGCTGTCTTAGCCAATGACGATTATACCGTAAAAAATTATGGAAGGTACTGGCATGGATATCAGGTTTTGCTGCGGCCGCTTTTATGCTTTTTCAATTATTCGGATATCCTGCAGATCAATATGATTCTGCAGCTTCTTCTTGTCTTTGGCTTTGTGGCTCTTCTGGCGGGAACAGAGGAAAGGGTGTATATCGTTCCCTTTCTTGGCATGTATGTCTTTTTATGCCCGGTCAGTCTGGCCGGTTCTTTGCAGTATTCTTCCTGCTTTTACATTATGATGTCTGCGCTGACTGTACTGTTTATATGGAGGGAAAGACTGACAGATACGGGGAGAAATATTCTGTTTCTTCTGACAGGCGTGTTGACGGCGTATTTTGATTTCCTGACTTATCCCTTTATTACGCTGGGGGCGCCGCTGATTGCCTGTCTCGCCTTTGATTTGAGGCGGTGGCCGGCGAACCGAAAGCATATGTGGAAAAATATTTTGCTGTACACCGTTTCATGGGGAATCGGCTATGTGGGAATGTGGTCGTCAAAGTGGGTGATTGCTTCCGTTTTCACAGGGGAAAATATTATTTATGATGCATTTGGCGCGATTGCTTATCGCAGCGGATATTTTACGGAAAAGCATTCCTATTATGATACGCTGAAACTGAATCTTAGCGTATGCAATGGGAAAGTGATCCTGCCGGTGTTTATCTGCGTGTCAGTTTGTATTGCCGCATTCAGGATCAAAAGACATATCAGGATAGAGAGGCGCCTTTTTACGGCATTGGGAGCAATTCTATTTGTGTCATTGTATCCGTTTTTCTGGTATCTGTTCACCAAGGATCATTCCTGCTGTCACTCTTATTTTACGTGGCGGGAGCTGGGGATCAGCGTGTTCGGCGTGTTGACGGCCGGGGTGATGGGGATACGGGCGTTTGGGGAAAAGGGAGAAAATGGGTAGTTATCGGGGAATGTATGTGGTAAGATGGTTATAGCGCTTTGGGAGATTGAAGAGGAAATACATGTTATGCAGTCGTGGGGAGGCATGGGAATGGGAATGTATGTGAACAGGGGAAATGAGAGCTTTGATAGAGCAAGGAGATCCAGAATTTATGTGGATAAAACTGGATTGTTGGAATATACGAATGAAGTAGTGGGGACGGAGCAGTGCTATATATGCAACAGCAGGCCGAGGCGGTTTGGCAAGTCTATGGCGGCGGGAATGCTGGCGGCATATTATGGGAGAGGGTGCGATTCCCGGGAATTGTTTGAAGGTTTGGAAATTGCCGACAAGCCGTCTTTTGAGGAACATTTGAACAAATATGATGTGATCCACCTGGATATGGCATATCTGCTGGTACAGAATAAGGGTGCGGCAGATACGGTGGCCTTTATGCAGAAATGCGTGATTGACGAGCTCAAGGTTATCTATCCGGGAATCCTTACGGATGAGGATACGGAACTGCCTTTTGCACTTTCCAAGGTCAATGATGCGGCCGGGGCCAGATTTGTGATTATCATTGACGAGTGGGACGCCATTTTTCGCGAAGCCGCAGGGGACAAGGACGGACAGCAGGCATACATCCGCTTACTCCGGGGGCTTTTTAAGGGAGAACAGTCAAAGGATTTTACCGTGCTTGCCTATATGACGGGTATCTTGCCGATCAAGAGATACAACAGTGAATCCGCGTTAAATAATTTCAAGGAATTTACCATGGTCAATCCCAAGCGGTTTTCGGCATATATCGGTTTTACGCAGCAGGAAGTAAAGGAGCTGTGCGACACGTACCATATGGATTTTGAGGAGATGGCCAGATGGTATGACGGCTATTCTTTCCGGCAGGTACAGCATGTCTATAACCCCAATTCCGTGGTGAATGCCATACTGGATGGGGAATACGACAGTTATTGGAGCAATACGGTTTCTTATGAATCCCTGAGGGAATATATCAGCATGAATTTCGAGGGGCTGCGGGATCTGGTGGTGCAGATGTTTTCCGGAGCCAGATGCCGTGTGGATATTGGCGGTTTTCAGAATGATATGACCAGTTTTAAGAGTCGGGATGATGTGCTGACAGCGCTGATCCATCTGGGGTATCTTGCCTATGATGTGGATACCAGGGAGGCGTATGTGCCAAACGAAGAAGTGCGCATTGCTTTTGCCAGGGCAGTGAGGGATACGGGTTGGGAACCGGTGATCCGGGCGGTCAGGGATTCGGACAGGCTGCTAAAGGCGACGTGGGATAAGGACGAAGAGCTGGTTGCGGAATATATTGATAAAGTGCACAGGGAGAATACATCCATTCTCCAATACAATAATGAGAACGCGCTTAGCTGTGTGGTCACGCTGGCGTATTACAATGCGGTCAACGAATATACGCTGATTCGGGAAATGCCCTCCGGAAAAGGGTATGCGGATATGGTATTTCTTCCAAGAAAATACTCTGCGAAGCCTGCGATGGTTGTAGAATTGAAATATGGAAAGTCTGCCCAAAGCGCCATAGAGCAGATAAAGGAACGGCAGTATCCGGAGGCATTAAAGGATTACCGGGGGAAGCTCCTGTTAGTCGGAATCAGTTATGATAAGGATAAGAGGCATTCCTGCCTGATTGAAGAGTGGGTGAAGGAATAGCGGCATTGGGGACTTTAGGCAGGATATGCAGGAACGGTTGTAAAAGAGATGGAGTAAAGAGAGATATACCGCCCGCCATACGCTGTTTTCCTATAGCGATGGCGGGCGTTTTGCTGCCGCTTCTAATATTTCTTCTTATAATAGTGCTCCGCACTCTGGATCAGTTTGTAGAACACCATGGCGATGGCGCACAGAATAATGATGGAAGTGATTACCATATTGAGCTGGAAAACCTGCGAGCCGTAGATAATCAGATACCCGAGTCCGCGCCTTGCGGCAAGAAATTCCCCGATGATAACGCCCACGAGGGCAAGCCCGATATTGACCTTCATGCTGCTTAAGATGAGCGGCACGGAGCTTGGCAGGATCACTTTGGCGAGGGCGTCTCTGCGGCTGCCGCCCAGGGTGTAGATCAGCTTGCACATTTCCGGGTCAACCTGACAGAAGCCAGTGTAGAGACTGATGATGGAGCCGAAGACCGCTACGGAGAGGCCGGCCACGATGATGGTATTTGTGCCGGTGCCCAGCCATACGATCAAAAGCGGCGCGAGGGCGGATTTCGGCAGGGCGTTCAGGACGACGAGGTAGGGTTCCAGAATTTCGGAGAGACTGTTCTGATACCAGAGGAGGGTGGCGGCAAGAAGGCTTAAGACCGTGACCAGAAAGAAGCTTGCGATTGTCTCAAACAGGGTAACGCCGGTATGGGTGAAGAAGGAGTGATCCACAAGCATCTGACCGAGATATTTTACAATGCCGGAAGGGCTGCTGAAAAAGAAGCTGTCTATCCAGCCGAGTCTTGCGGCTGTTTCCCACAGTCCCAGAAAGAGGAGCAGGAGAACCAGTCTTCCGAGGGCGATTCTGTGATGATGTCTGTGGTGGGCACGCAGGAAGCTTTCCTGCTGCGGGGAGACAGACGGCGTGCTATGCGGTTGTCGAGTCATCGGTTAATACCTCCCATAATTGATTAAAGTATGTCTGATAGGCGGCGGTGCCGCGGACAGCCAGAGGGTCTTCCCGGCTTATTTCATAGTGGATTTCCATTTCTTGTTTGACACCGGCGGGACGTCTGGAGAGTACGATCACCCGGTCTGCCAGTGTGATGGCTTCGGAGAGATCGTGGGTGATGAGCAGGGCGGTTTTTCCTGTCTGACGGATGATATTTGCGATGTCAGCGGAGACGGAGAGTCTGGTCTGGAAATCCAGCGCGCTGAAAGGTTCATCCAGAAGAAGGAGATCCGGGTGGACAGCCATGGTGCGGATCAGTGCCGCACGCTGGCGCATACCGCCGGAAAGCTCGGACGGCTTTTTGTCTTTAAAGCCAGAAAGACCGTAATCTTCCAACAGTTTTAGAACATAGTCCGTATTTTCTTTTGTAAGGCTGTGGGTGAGCTCCAGTCCGAGAATGACATTCTGGTAGACCGTGCGCCACTCAAAGAGATGGTCGCGCTGCAGCATATAGCCTATCTTTAAGGCGGAGTCCGCGCAGTAGTCTTTGGAGGAAAGTCCCCGGTAAATCACTTCGCCGTCCTCCGGGGCAAGCAGTCCCGCGATGATGGACAAAAGAGTGGACTTGCCGATGGTACCTATTTGGAAACTTTTGACTACATGCTGATCATCAAAAGCAGGATAAGGAGTATGAGGTATTTCGAGTCTGCGCCAGCGGAATTTCATATGGAGAAGATCAGCGATCGGATCAATTATGAGTTGTTTGACAGACGGATTCCAAAGGCAAGATTAGCCAGAGACGTGGGTGTGAGCAGGGATCTGGTCAGCAACTATACAAAGGAAAGTTTCTCCGAGGAGGCTATGCAGATTTCGGTCTTGAAATCTTTCGCGGCGTATTTTGGGAAGGATACTTATTACTTCTGTAATGATTATCATAAGTTTTTGGATACAGTGGATGTGGTGGAACTGCTGAAAAGGTTAAGAGGAAAGAAGGGGGTAACGCAGAAAATGTTTGCTGATGAGCTGGGGGTTACGATTGCCATGTATAAAGCTTATGAGCAAGGCAAGAGCTGTCTGCCATATTCGGTTTATCTCAGACTGCGAAAATTGTACGGACCATTTGCGCAGGAGATGGGCTGACCAGCCCGAAATCCACCAATCCACCTATTCCACCTGTTGCAGAGTATATGATATGCGTGGTTTTCATAGTATTTGTATAGGTGGGGTGGGTGGAAAGATGGCGTGGGGTGAGAAACTGATCGGTGGCTGGAAAGCGGTTGCGGTTTTAAGGGGAATCGGGTATGATGAAAGTAAGCAAGACTGAATAGCCTGGCATTCAGTAACGGGGATAACATAGACCTTTTTAATCTGCTTGAAATTCTTTTAGGGCGCAATCTGTCAAGGAATGAAGCGAGGGAAAAGGCTATACAATATAGTGAAGAACATGGGACGGACAAGATGGTGGTTATGACGATAGCCGGAGCCACCAACAGCAAGATAGACTATAGTGCATTTGAAAAAGGAGATGGCAGGATGTGTACATTGTTTGAAGAGATTGCATTACAGTCTTTTGCGGGTACGCTGCCTGCAGATGTTGATTATGAAAAAGAACTGGAAACAATGCGGGAGGAAAAGTGAAAATGGAAAATCAGACAGAAATTAATGTGATTTGGGAATCGTTAGGAATAGCCAACGATTTTATATTCGGCAAGGTGATGCAGGATGCGGGACTATGTAAGGAATTATTGCAGAGGATACTGCCTGATCTGGAAATAGACCATATAGAGTACCCGGAGACACAAAAGGGCATCCGACCGGATGTGGATGCAAAGAGTGTCAGGTTAGATGTCTATGTGAAAGATGGGAAGGGCACCGTTTACGATATCGAACTACAGGCGGCGGATACGAAGGAATTACCCAAGAGAAGTCGGTATTACCAGAGTATGCTGGATCTACAGTTGATTGACAAAGGGCAGACTTATAAAAAGCTGAAGCCGAGCTATGTTATTTTTATATGTCCGTTTGACCTTTTTGGCAAAGGGAGGCATATTTATAGCTTTGAGAATATCTGCAAAGAGGACAACAGCGTATTTCTGGATGACGGAGCGGTGAAGATATTCTTAAATGCCAGTAGCAGGCAGGATGATGTGAGCAAGGAATTAAAGGCGTTTCTTGATTATGTGGCTGGGATAGAATCGGAAGATGATTACGTCCAGAGAGTGGCGGAGGCAGTGCGTGAAGCAAAGAAGAACAGGGAATGGAGGCATGAGTATATGACATTATTAATGCGTGATCAGGAGAATATAGAAAAAGGGATAGAAAAAGGGATAGAAAAGGGGAAATCTGTAGGGGAAGAGATGATGCTTATGCTGGTTCAGAAATTGGTGGATAATAACCGTTTCGATGACATATCAAAAATTAAGGATAATAAGGAGTACCGGCAGGAATTATATAAAGAATATCATATTTCCCTTTGAGGTTTGCAGGCAGTACGAAGAATTGAAAAAGTGGTTTTTATTTCTTTTTTCCAGATGCTTGCAAATATGATGACGGGCGCCTTGCAGATTTATATAGGGAAGGCTATACAATATAGTGAAGAACATGGGACGGACAAGGCGGTGGTTATGACGATAGCCGGAGCTACCAACAGCAAGATAGACTATAGCGCATTTGAAAAAGGAGATGGCAGGATGTGTACATTGTTTGAAGAGATTGCATTGGAGAACGAAAAGAAGGGCAAAGCAGAGGGAAAGGCAGAGGGCAAGGCAGAGGGCAAAGCAGAGGGGATTATTGAGACTGGCTTAGATGTTGGACTTTCAGAGCAGGATATATTGGAGCGTCTCCAAAAGAAACTGGATATATCGCTTCAGAAAGCGCAGGAATATGTTTCAAGATTCGGAAAGCGGACGGTATGAGTGCGAGTTTGAAGTAAGGAATGTCATTAAGCCGGAGGAATTGGAGGACCGTGATACGGAAGTGTTTTCCATATTAGAACACGGGAACACAGCAAGAAATATACAGGCGGTCAGAGATCATATTAAGATTAAGAAAGAAATCCACGGTGTAAGGTGTGGAGCCTGTGATGCTCGGCATGGAGTCACAGGAGCATATTAATTATGCTAAGAGTTGTCTATTGCTGTTTTGCGGCACTTACCTCGCGTGACAAGAACAGTCTTTTGGAATAAAGTTGAGAAGAATTTTCCGATAAACGAGGGTTTCCCAAAATAATACAATGATAAGGGAGCACTATAAAAGTATGAAAAAGATATGATATACTGATTGAAATGTTTGCAAAAAAGAAAGCATACGGAAAAAGGAAGAGGATAAGGGGACTGGCATAGACAGGAGTAAGTTGTGACATTACGGAAAGCATATCAGGTTCTTGGAATTCCGCAGGGAGCCGGAAAGAGCGAAATCAAGAAAAGATATAGGAAACTGATGCAACAGGTGCATCCGGATGCTAACGCATCATTGCAGGGAAACTATTTGTACAGTGCGCAGGAAATTAACCACGCATATGCAATTTTGATGAAAGAGAAACCGGCCGATCTTGAGAATATTAATTATGATGGCCTGCATCCGGGCTCGAAGGATAAAAAGAATGCCGCGTGGGACGCGCCTGTCAATGGAAATGCATTTGTGGAGCGGGAAGTTTTGCAGTATGTGGAAGATTATGATGGGACGGTTTTGGGAACTTTCTGTGTGGCTAAAGGGAAATACCTGTGGAAGACAGATGAGGATTTTCCACTTTTTTTGCGCAGTATGTATCAATGCAGTAAGGAGCTATTGGACGGGATAGATGAGAGATATTATAAGGGAGGGGCTTCAAACAGACGGCAGCAGATTCAGGCGGAACTTGCGTATCTGCTTGCCCAGCAATTTATAGATGCATCTGCCTTGTTCTCGGAAATTGCGCAAGAGGAGGAAAGCAGTCCGGACGGAGAAAGGATTTTTTATCTTGATTCCATGCTGGAATTGGAAGATGGGATGGCTCCTGTAAAAAAGGGGGAGCTGTTTTATCCGTCCAGGCTTAGTAATCACAGATTATATATAAAAAATCAAGCAGGGCAGGAGTTGGGGTATCTTTCTTTTTTAGACGATCGTATGTATTATCTAATCATTCCTCTTTTTGAACAGAAGAGAGTCCAGGTCAAAATGCAGGCAGACGAGGGGAAGGCGGAGAAAAGGAAAGGGAAAGAGGTCAGGTATCTAAAGCTGCATCTGTGGGTAAAACTGCAGGATGCGGATAGGCGGATGCCCGAAAGCCTGAACTTGCAGATTGATAAGCTATTGGCAGATTATGTAGATGCCTGCTTATAATTTAAATGACTTGGAAGTTTTCCGCTGAGATTTTTGCTATATTAGTAACCTCTTTTTGGAGGATAACAGAATTTGTCATAGAAACAATAGGTATTGTATTTTTAAGCAGGATGGAAGTGTCTGGGAAAAGCTTTATAATAATGGCAATAATAAAAGCAAAGTTTTTTGTTGAAAGAGGCTGCTCAGGTAATGGAGCCACACTGAAAAGTTCTTATGCCAGAGGAGATTTCGAACAGAATTCAGACGTAGATATTATGATATTGCTTGATATATCGGAGTCAGATTTAAAGTCTTACAGCCAGAAACTTTTTTATATGACATATGACTTTAATTTAGATAATGATCTTGATATAAAACCGATTGCCAAAAGCGAGGCACATTTTATAAAATGGATTGAGAACTATCCGTTCTATGCAAATATCCATAAAGAGGGAGTGATTTTATATGGAGCAGCATAAAGATATAGGGACACGAAAAGATTTATGTTTATATCGAATCCAGACAGCCAAAGATAATTTAAAAGCGACAAAATACTATTTGTGGCAGAAGAGTATAAGAGTGCTAATAACCGATCCTATTATGCCATTTTTCAAGCAGTAAATGCTGTTCATGGTTTAAATGGGAATGCTTATAAACGTCATAAGGATGCGATTGGAAGTTTTAATAAAAACTATGTGAAAACGGAGATTTTTTCAAGAGAAATTGGAAGAAAAATTGGTGAGGCGGAAGAAATACGACATGCAAGCGATTACGATGATTTCTATATTGCCAGTAGAGAAGAATCTGAGCGTCAAATTGCGGTAGCTGATGAATTTATACAGTTGGTTGAGAGGTATTGCAAGGAACGCATCCAGGCGGAAACTGAATAATGAAGTATATATTGTTATTGAAGCGGATTCACCATCATGCAAATTTTTGAAAAATCGATTACACTGCTCCGTAAAATGTTAGAACAATCCCTTGAATAAGTTTTTGTGACAGAGAGCAAGCGGAGGCTTTGCCTTTTGAAATCCCCGTAAAACGGAAACTTTCTGTAGAATTTTACGCCAGACAGCCTGTTTGTGGAGAGGTTAAAGGAGACATTAAATATCCATATGGAACATGGAAGCAATGGAGGTGATGATTGTTTCCATGTTTTCTTTTTTCAAGATTTATAAATTTTTATGAAAATTTTGCTGGAATGACAGTATATGTCATGGGTGTATATTATAATTCTATTAAATGTCGGTCGGATCCTCGGATTGTTCAAATAATTCGCCGATGGGGACATTCAGGATCCGGCTGAGCTTGTCAAGAATTTCGAAGCGGATGCTGGAAGTCTCGTTCTCAACGATGTTTTTGAAATTACGGTAACTCATCATATCCATCTGCTTGTAAAGCCAGTATTTTGTGTGTTCCTGTTCTTCTAAGATATCGAGAATGCGTAAACGTACCATGTGAAATCCTCCCTATCGGATTATATCAATTATGTGACTCAAAAACAGCGTTCTTGAAAGCAATATATAGTTGCATATCATATTTAAACGCTATATAATATGATTGTCTGATTTTAGAAAAATAAATAGAGAATTTGGTTTTGTAGTATAGAAATTCATAAATTTATAGAACGCGAAGTGTTTGTTGACGGATATTGACACAATATACTGGCATTTATAAAATTGAAATATATAATTTGTGTTAAAGAGACAGAATATAGTGCCGAAAGATTTTAAGAACAGAAAATATAAGTTTAAACGGATGGAAAGGGTAAAGTGTGGCAAGCAGAGAAATAGCGTTACTGAAAGAGCATATAGATGAACGTCTGGATGCCATAGAAAATATGATAAATCTTTCCTTGGTATCTTCTGTGATAAATATGATGGATGAGACCGTCCACACAGAATACAAAGAAGTGTCGGAAATAGAAGATTTAGCGGATGTATTAAGTCAATATGAGGCTTGCCTGGATAAAATAGAAAGATTTGGTGATAAGATAGCCATATATATTCTGAGTCAGGAATCCATGAATATATCAAAAGTGCGCTTATTATTGGAAGTGGTGTTAGACATAGATTCAGAAATTATACCAATATTTGTATTTGAGAAATTAAACGGAATGCAGAGAAGAAAGCTGTTGGAAGAACGGATATCGTTCTGTGTACAGGATAAAGAATTATACATTACAGGATAGGAGAGTGATTATGGGAAACGAAGTAAACACAGTGCTAGCACAGTCGCGCGAGATTGTAGAGTTGTTTCAGAATCTGCAGGCGGTGGATTCCAGTTTGCAGGTACATACGGTAACTGATCTTGACTTTCCGCCAAATGGCAGACTGAGAAATAACGAAGTTTGCTTTTACAGGATAAATCAACTGGCATTTGACGAGGATTATCCGCACAGGGAGGCGTTTGAGAATGTTCTCTCATCCATGAATGACGATTCCTTTAATTTTGTTTATGTGCTGACAGGGACAAAACGGGGAATTGAACTTTGCATAGGCGTGGTAGAGAACCAGAATGAGAATAAGCCGGTTCTGGGAAAGAAATTATCTGCGGTTAATTATGGAAAGATCATAGCAAATGTATTTACTGGAAACTTTGGTGGAAGCAGTCTGGAAAAGCTAAAAGCGAAAGAGCTGGATCAGCTTGTGGGGAGCGGTATTGAAAAATATGAGAATGCGGGGGCAATCCTTGGGATTCCGGCTGTCAATGAGAAAGAGGCGGGAGAAAAGTATGATTTTCAGGGAATTGATAGGCTGATTAACAGCATGCTGGGATTGGAGTGGCGTCTTGTAGTTGTATGCGAGCCCGTTTCCAAGCAGAAGATCATGGCAATCCGAGAAAATGTTTATGAACTTTATAATCGTCTGTCGGTCTGGTCAAAGCGGACGGTACAGCATTCTGTGAATGATTCGACGGGCATTAATTTTGGGGAAAACGCGAGTGATTCTAAGAGTGAGAGTATAGGTTATAATACGAGCAAGACGAAGACGCAAACCCATGGAACCGAAAGCAATAGCAGGGGTACGCAGAATCAGACCGGCAGATCAGAGTCGCATGATAAAAGCCATTCCACGGGTACTAATAAAGGCGCTAGCTTTACGAAGGGTTCTTCTGACTCCGTGACCATAGAGATAGCCAACAAGCATGCGGAAGAAATCATGCAGTATATCAGTGAGGATTTGCTGGAAAGATTAAAGGCGGGTTTCAGCAAGGGATTGTTTCAGACTTCTATTTACTATATGGCAAAGGAGCCGACCGATGCCTACCGTTTAAAAGCGGCGATCATGTCCCTGTTCCAGGGAAATAAAGCGGCATACAGTCCGCTGCTTGCACAGGATATCGACCTCGCAAGGGAAAAGAATTACGATATTCTGCGCACTTATCAGAGCCAGTATTTTTCGGAGAGATATGCCACAGAAGATGCGTTGATGCTACTAGGGCGACCTTTTGACGGGAATAGGATTGGGTTAAACACATATTTGACAACAGAGGAAATCAGTCTGATTGCTGGATTGCCCCAGAAGGAAGTGCCGGGGCTGTCGCTCAAGGAAGGTGTGGAATTTGGCCTGAATGAAGATGAGATTGACCAGGAAGAATCGATTCATCTGGGACAGATGATGCAACGGGGAAGAAAATTGGAAATTCCGTTTTATCTGGCGAAGGATAGTATGGCGAAGCATACTTTTATTGCAGGGGTAACAGGAAGCGGAAAAACGACGACCTGCCACAATCTTTTGTCTGAGGCGGATACGCCGTTTCTCGTCATTGAACCAGCGAAAACGGAATATAGAACGCTGATACAAAATGACAGGGATATCACGGTGTTTACTTTGGGGAATGAAACGGTTGCGCCGTTTCGGATCAATCCTTTTGAACTGATAGAGGGGGAGATCATTTCTGCCCATGTGGATATGCTGAAGGCAACCTTTACCTCGGCATTTCCGATGGAGGCGTCCATGCCGCAGCTTTTGGAAGAGGCAATTTATAAATGCTATAAGGATAAGGGATGGGATGTCAATACCAACCAATATACAGATGAAAAAAAAGGAAACCCTTTTGCACCGGGGACGGACAGTTTCCCAATTATGTCTGATTTGCTGCATGTGATGGAGGAAATTGTAAAAGAAAAGCATTTCAGTCCACAGATGGAGGCGGATTATAGGGGGTCGCTGGTGAGCAGACTTTCGAATTTGACAGTCGGATCAAAGGGAGCTATGCTGAATTGTCAGAGCTCTACGGATTTTCGTTATATAGCGCACAACAACGTGATCTTGGAAATGGAGGAGTTGAAATCGCCCGAGGACAAGGCCCTGTTTATGGGATTTATACTCAGCAGACTTTCAGCGGTGATCAAGAATGAGCATCGGAAGAACCACGGTTTTAGGCATTTGACACTGGTGGAGGAGGCGCACAGGCTGCTTTCTAAGGTAGAGTACGGCGACAGCGGGGCTAAGAAGGGCGCGGTGGAGACCTTTACGGATCTGCTGGCGGAGGTGCGAAAATATGGGGAAGGACTGATCATTGTTGATCAGATTCCCAATAAATTAGCGCCGGAGGTTTTGAAAAATACAAATACCAAAATCATCCATAAAATACTGGCGAGGGACGATAAGGAGGTGGTAGGGGATACCATGCTGATGGATGATAAGCAGAAAGAATATCTTTCCGCGTTGGCAGTCGGGGAGGCAATCGTATTTTCCGAGCAGACGGACAAGCCTGTGCATGTGAAAATCAGCCGCAAAACAGATACCAATGAGCAGCAGATTGAGGATGGTTTGGTGAGAGAACGTTTTGAGGAAAAGCGGGAGCAGTTGGGGAGCTGTTATCAGAATCGGGAGATTATGGCACTGTATCCACAGTTCGATTTGTTGGCGTATGAGTTGGCTCATTCCCGTATTGACAGGGAACAGTGTAACGCCATGAGAGAAGCCGTAAATCATCAGGCACAGAAGAGCGGAAAAGAGAAAATGGTAGTTTGGGAAGTGCTTATAAAACAGAGAGAAAGCTTTTCCGGGAAAGCCATGAAAAGTTCGGTGGATCAGAATGTAAGGATTTTAGAATTGACAGCATTTTTTACCACGGAATTTGAAAACCTGGATTTTACCACTGATGATATGCGTAACAATTATGCAAAGTCGATACAGAGCTACTTAGGATAAGGGGGACTTAAAGATGTTAGGAGCAATTATTGCAGGAATAGCAGGAGCAGTAGGGTCCATCGCGACAGCAGCAGTTTCGGTTGTAAAGTCGTTGGCTGTTGTTGGAATGGCAGTTGAGGGATTGAAAAGTATAGGAAAGGTGCTGGTTAATCTGGCAAAATCGCTGGGATTGATCAAACCGCAGATGCAGGTGGATGAACTGGGAGATAAGGCGATACAGAGCGGCTATGATCCCGAGCAGTATGATACCTATAATGATTATGTAAAAGCGGTGGAAAGTTTCAATCTGGATCCGGAAAAATCCAAGACGATTTCGGAAGAAGAAAAGATAAAAAAAGGAATGGAGCTGGCAACGGGTGTGATGATTGAAAAATATAAGGACAGCCCGATGGAAAAATTCTGTGTGGAGATTGGAAACAGGCCAGACTTTTTTAACGAGGGCGTTTTAAAAGGGGTCGGGGAGCTGGTTGTATCAGATGAGAATGTGATTTCTGATTTTACTAGCTTTTTAGATGGTACGTTAAAGAATGATGATAAACTGGAAGACATCAGTGGAAAGCTGGCAGATTTATATAAAGCCGGGAATCCGGGAGTCAGTGACGGAGAGGCACTGGATGCTGTTTTTGGGGCGCGTAAATAAGTTTGTGGAGGAAGAACATGCAAGAATTTTATGTGATTGTTGGCAGGGAAGCGCTTTATCTGTATGAAAAAGAAGGAACGGCATACAGCAGACAGTACATACAGGGAAAGCCGGAATTTCGATATCAGGTTAATCAGGTAAAAATTGATATAGAGCGGCTGGTGAAATTATTAGCGGACGAGTATAATTTAGATAACTATTCGGATATGCAGTTTATGCTGATTGAAAACGCAGATGCGGTAGTCACTGAGGCAGTCTGCAGAGGTTTTGAAGGGTATCTGTCTAAACGCTGTCCGCTGGATGCTGTGATGCCGGTTGCCATGAAGAAATTGATAGCGGAGGGCATGCCTCTGCTCGAAGAATTTGGTGTCAATTTTGACGGTGTGAATTACAGGCAGGATAACAGTGGGGTGCGGAAATCGGATTTTAGTCTTTTAGGATATACGCTGCAGGCGGACGATTTTATGAGGTACGTAGGATGAAGGAGGGGACATGGACTACCGGGTTTTGATATTGATGGCGAAGGACAGGCTGGCGGCGATTGATATTGACGGGGATGATGTACCGGATGCGGTCAGCCTAGACGGAAACGATATGATGACTTATACGTCGGAGGCGCAGATCAAAGCGTTCTGTGACTACATCAAAGAATATTACAATATAGAGCAATATTCTGATCTCAGGATGGAAATTTCCGTCCTGAGATTTGATGCTGCCATGGAAGATGCATTTGTGCTGTTGAGCTTACTTCAGGAAGGGGGATCTGAGGCATGTAATCTGGTGCGTGTGGAAAAGCTGCTTCCCTGGGTTGCGATGAAGGAGGGTTTGCTTAAGGCGGGTACCGCTGTACAGATAAAGACATTTGGTCTGATTTACACGGTGACGCTGAGTAGGGGTATGGTGCTGCAGTGCAGTCAGGGAAAGGCGGGTGAAGAGCATCCATTTGATTTCCCGAAAGAGAAATTTGCAGAATATTTTCATTTAGATAAAGATATTCTGCTTGACTATGAGGAAGAGAAGAGAGAATGGCAGAAAAAAATGAACGATGCGCTGCAGGTGAAGGAAAAACGGATTGGAGAGCTGGAAAAACAGTTGCAGGCGGTACAGAAACAGGTGGAAAATGCGGAGGAGGATCTGACGGAAAGCCGACGCATTTTAAGTGAGAAGCAAAGTAATGCGAACAGGCGGATTTGCTATTTAAAATGTGCGGATAAAGAAAAGGATAAAATCTATTCAGATGCAAAATGTAGATATATAAAATACAGTATAAGACATTATTTTGGTACGGGTGTGGTTGTTTCAAAGGGTACAAAGATAGCGGAAGCGAGTGTGTCAAATGATTTGGGAATTTATGGTGGTGTGATGGATATATTGAGTCTAACGTTAAGTGCTAAGCAAGCATCTTTTTCAGACTTTAATATCAAGGCGGAAACAGCCGGTCGTTTGTTCTGGTTAAACGAGAAAGTGCCAGAGAATATTGCCTACGGTGAGGCGATTGCGGTGATCGGGAATGAGTCGGATACCAAAGCGGATGCTATGAAGTGGTATAAAGAAAATACATAAGGAGGATATGGACAGATGAAAAAGGGAAGCACATGTCCCGTGTGTGGAAAGGAACAGACGGAGGAACGATATTTCTGTGCGGAATGCGGCTCCTTTCTGGACAGGGATAGTTTTGAAAATAAAGAATTGTATGGATTGGCGGAAATCAAGGTCAAACGGATTTTGGAAAATCTGAAATATACGCCCCACAGCAAAATCATCTGGAGCGATATGGTTGATCTTTATACCCGGAAGGTGGAGACATACAGGGCATTGACGATGCTGCCGGAAATGAAGGGGCGTGTGGCGGTGGATCTGCCGGAGAAAATGGAGCATTTTCTGAGGCTTTGCAGAGAACCTGAGTTCCAGATTGCTTTTGTTGGGACGATCAAGACGGGAAAGTCCACATTGATCAATGCGCTGCTTGGGCACAATTACGCTTCCATGGCGGTTACGCCAGAGACGGCGGCACTGACGAAGTTTCGGAGCAGCCAGCAGGATTATGTGGATGTAACCTTTTACAGTGCGCAGGAGTGGAAGAGACTGTGGGATTCCAGAACTTCTGCGGCGGATGCCTTTATGAGGGAATATAAGGAGCTTTGTGCGGAGTCTGAAAAAGAGAACTGGGTGGGACATGCACCAATTCATAAAGAACTGGCAAATGAGGAGATTGAGAGAGAACTGGCGAAGTGGTCTTCCTCAAGGAGCGCAGTACACTATTTCGTGAAGGAAATTGAGGTGGGGATATCTTCCCTCCCGGCAGATTTCCCGAAACAGGTCGTATTTGTGGATACACCGGGATTGTCGGATCCTGTGGCATACCGCTCGGAGATTACGAAACAGTATATCAGAAACGCGAATGCTGTTTTTGTTTGCGTGGAGGCGCAGAAGCTGCAGATGGAAGAGATTAATACGATTTCTTCTGTTTTCTCGTTCTCTTCCCACAATAAAAGTAAGGTGCATGTCATTGCTTCTAAATGGGATAAGCTGAATGACCCGATAGTGGATTGGAAGAAGGAAAAAGAGTGGATGAAAAAGCAATTGGTGGGAAAAGGTTTTTTTGATTCTAAAGAGATGGCGGAGACAAACATTATGCATTCGGCGGCCTATATTTTTAATCTGTGCCGTGATTATGGAAAATTAGATAAGAATGGGAAAAAACCACTTTTCCAGTTTGCCATTGCGATGGATATGGATTTGGAGAATTTGAAAGGGTGTTTGCCTAAAATGATGGAGCTGACTAATATCAGCAATATCGAAAAGGTAATCAAAGAAAAACTGGTTAGGAATTATCAGACATTGTTGTGTCAGGATATCGAAAAGGCGTATAAAGATATTCATTATGAGTTAAAGCGTTTTGCGTCAGAGCAAAAGAGAGAGACAGGAGAAATTATCGAGGCTTCGTATGCCGACATGCAGGAGGTAGAAAAAAAGCTGGAGGAACAGAAACGAAATTACGAAGAGGTGCAGAGGAGCAGGGAGCAGCTGACGAAGATATTACATATGGTAGAGGAAAATACCAGAAAACGGTTGGATCAGTTTTTGGCATTGCAATAAAAGATGGGAGAAATTCTTACGTGAAGGTTGAGAAAATTGCTGAATTATGTGGGTATGAACTTTGCGGCTCCGATTGTGATATTAGGACCATTTCCTATGCAGATAGGGCTTTAGGGAATTCTCTGGCGATTGTGCATACAAAGAAAGAGCTTCTTTCAACGAAAGCAGAAACGATATTGACAGAACCTCGTTTTTTTTGCACAGACAAAAGTATGCTTATAATTTCCGATCCGTTGGATGTAGCGGCGGTTAAAATAGCAAAAATGCTTGTCCAGAATGGGGAATTAAAGTTATATGGCAGGCCTGTTTATCATTGTGTGGATGGTTACTTTACGGCAGATCATGTGGAAATCGGCGAGAATACATTCATTTCCCCGGGAGTGTTTCTTGATGAGGATGTGAAGATAGGAAATCGCTGTCGGATTGATCCTAATGTACAGATTTGTGGGGGTACTGTCATAGGAGATGATGTTTCTATTCTGGCAGGCAGCGTGATCGGCGCCGATGCTTTTTGTCATTATCAGGATGGTGGATTACAGTCATTTCCTGGAATTGGCAGAGTGATAATTGAGGATCATGTGGAGATTGGATGCCATACCATAGTTCAGCGGGGAAGTTTTTCTGACACAGTGATAGGGCAGGGAAGTAAGATAGGAAATCTAATCGATATTGGGCATGATGTACAGATTGGTCAGAACTGCAAAATTGTATCGCAGACGGGTATAGCTGGTCGTGTACGAATAGGGAATGGTGTAACGATTTATGGACAGGTGGGTATTGCAAATCATGTGGTGATTGGGGATCGTGCGATAGTTATGGCACAATCTATGGTTACGAAGAATGTAGAAATAGGTGAGAAAGTTTCTGGTAGATTTGCTAGAAAATATAGTGAGGAAATGAGAAGACAGGTAGAAATGAATCGGAGGTAAAAAATGGGAGATGTAATAGAAACAGGATTTGCTTTGGCAAGTGCAGTGGGAAGTATTATTGCAGATGGAATAAGTGATTTGTTTGGTGGAAGCAGCAGTAGTAATTATACGCCAAGTGCATCGGTTACAGCTAGTCATGCGAAGTCAAATGCGGATACACTGGCGGAATTGAAGGCAGATGTTCGGAAAGCGACGGAGGAAAAGGAAAAACAGATTCTTGACTATGTTAACAGAGGGATAGACGAACTGCTAAAGGAGTTAGAAAGGGTTAATAAGAAGACTTTTGGCGGAAAAAGCCTGAATATCAACATTAAGGAAATCAAAAATAAGAATAAAGACTTAGAAAAAGAGGTAGTAGGATTTATCGGCAATTATATGGATAGTCGGCTTGTACTGAGCGATCATGAACTGGAAAAAATTGTGAAGATATTGGACGATGAAAAGAGAAAAAAACAATTTGACGCTTTCTATAAAAAATTACAGAGGAAGGCAGTAGAAGAACTAAAATCTAAAGTTGAGATTACCGTTCATAAGCAGGAGGAGATTGTCCGGAAGGCAATCCAGAGCCGACTGGAAGAGGTGGATAAAAATATGCAGGAAACAACAAAGGCATATGAGGAAATTCGGCGTATGAAAGAGGAACAGGAGAAGACTGGGATAGAGGAAAAACAGATTACCTACTGTTATCAGTACGAATTGGCAGGAATTCTTTTAGAGCAGTTGGAGAGTTGAGGTGTACGTTATGTTTTTTAAACGGAAGAAGCTGCGGGAGATTGAAGAAAAAATTGATGTGTTACAGAAACTGCTGGAGAGGCAGGCGCAGGAAATCAGAGAAATGGAGGAGCATAATCGGCGATTATTATGCGATGCTCTTCATGAAAAGATGCTCTGCATGGAAGAAGAAAATCACAACATGATGGGCGCGGTAGAAACGAAGCTTAAAGATATGGAAACAAATATATTGTCAGGGATGGAAGAAAGCACAGAAGGAATGAAGCAGTGGAGGGCGCTTCAGGAAAGTAAGAGCAAAGTGCTAGAAGTAACTATTGATACCATAAGAAACGCTATAGAACAGGAACAGCAGCTGGGGAAGCAGCTTGCGGAAAAACTGGATCTGACAGAGAATGAAATTCGTATGCTGTTAATCAATAGTGTGTTGGGACAGTTGCCGCAAGATATGGAGGAGAAGGTATAAATATACAAGAGGAAACAATATGGTGACCTTCATCCCGCTCTATCTGAGCGAAGAAATCAAGATCAATGTGGAAAGATTGTCTGTATGTACAAAGCGGATTTGGGGATAAGATAAAGGACATCGTAATTCCAGAGCAAAGGAGCCCATTCATGAGCGAAGAAAAATCATCCAAAAACAACCGCATCCTAGACATCTATACCTGCCTCACCGAAGGACATATCATCAGCAAAGCGCAGGAGGCACAGCGCTTCGGTGTGGACGAGCGCTCCATCCAGCGTGACATTGATGATATCCGTGCTTTCCTTGCAGACAGGCAGTCCGATCAAGCCGATGACCACCGTGTGATTGAGTATGACCACAGGCAGAAGGGATTTGTTATGACAGGGGCGGAGACTTCCATGATGACAAACAGTGAAATCCTTGCGGTGAGCAAGGTGCTGCTGGCGAGCCGGGCTTTTACGAAAAAGGAGATTAGCAGTATCTTAAAAAAGCTGGTGGACGGCTGCGTGCCCTTGCGGAATATGCGGCTGGTCAGTGAGTTGCTCTCCAACGAGAAATATCACTATGTAGAATTGCATCATAAGAGCCATATTCAGGATAAACTCTGGGAGCTTGGGACGGACATTCAGGAGCATAATCTGGTGGAGATTACTTATACCAGGGCGGAGCACATGAAGGAAATGGTGAAACGTCTGATTGAGCCAATGGCGGTGCTTTTCTCGGAGTACTACTTTTATCTGAATGCTTTTATTGTGGAACGAAACGAAGATGGGACGTGGTCTCACAAGTACGACTATCCTGCCATTTTCCGCATAGACCGGATCCAGTCCTATAGGGAGACGGGAGAAAAATTTCGGGTGGCTTATGTGAATAGGTTTGAGGAAGGGGAATTTCGCAAACGGATTCAGTTTATGTATGCCGGAGAACTGATGCGGATTCAACTGAAATATTATGGGGAAAACCCGGAGCCGGTATTAGACCGGCTGCCAACGGCGCAGATTATAGAACAGGGTGAGCATGTGTGTACGATCAGCGCGGAGGTATACGGTAATGGCATTTTAATGTGGCTGTTAAGCCAGGGGAGCCGGATAGAAGTGCTCCGCCCGGAAAGTCTGCGGCAGGAGATGAAGAAAAAGGCACAGGAGATCGTAGAACTGTACAGCTAATTTAGAATAGGACAGAGATGTAAAAGTGAAAGAAACGATAGTTATGGGGAATCCCGGAGGTATGCTCTGGGATTTTTTTACGTCTACTTATAAATTTTCCCTAATAGTGACACAATCTGTCATAACTGTTTTTTATACTGATTTTATCGCCAACGAATTTTATAAACAGTTGTAATTGCAACATGAACAAACGAGGAGGATAAAGCTATGTTATTAGGGATGATCAGATGTCTGGAAGCGGTGGGAGACATATTAGAGTACGGACCTGTGGAGGCGGTGAGGATCAACACAGCTCTTGTTCCAGAGGCAGAGAGGTCCTATAGGGAGATTATGAAGAATATTGATAAACCGATATTGGAATCCGGGTATAGTTCGACTGTATCGGCTCCGGGAAAGGTCATACGCGATATAGGGAGAGCCCGTGTTAGCAGAAAAAGGACGGACGCATTCCGTGAAGCTGTCGAAAAGGCGGTCCGAGACCGTATGAGTGATAATTGTTATTCGGAGGAGCATCATCTACAGATAAAAGATCTTGCCTATGAGATGCACGACTGTCTCAGTGATTTTCTGGAGAAGGCTTCGGAAAAATATGAGGAAGAAGAGACTTTTGCGGTATGTGAGGAGCTTCCTGAATTGGATGCTTCCGATTATGGGAGCGGTGATTATGATTACGGACGGCTGTCCCAGGCAAAGGTGTCGTGCAGGGATGCTTTGACGCACGCGGTTACTGATATGCGGGACTATTATGAGGAAGGGAAAAGAAAGGCAGCGGCAGGTGGAAGGCAGTTTTTAAGGTGTGTGGCGGAGGATATCCGGCTATTTTTAGAAGACTTTACGGCATCCTATGATGACTATGTGTCCCTGTACTGTGAAGGTGAGGCGAGGGTCTGGGCAGAGGAGATGCGGAATGAGATCGTGGACGCAGGCACAAAGCAGTACGAGTCCATGAAACTGGAAGAAAAGCTGGATGAAATATGTAAAGACGTGTTTGACCGGCCAGTGGAAAAATATTGGGATGTATGGGCATATTTTGACCAGTGTGATTATGAGGAAGATGACGAAAGCTACTGCTACAAGATAGAGGATGCAGTTTGTAGTCTGAACGATATGGTAAGGGAATGTTATGAGTCGGCCTGCGGGCAGATGGACGAGCAGGTGAGAAAACTGTATCAGTCGGCGCTGGACGAGGTGGCGGATGTATTATGCGCCGGATTGGTCGGGCTGATATGAGTGGCCGATACGAAAAATGCGCAGGAAGAGAATGAGGGAGGAGCCATACAATGTTTATACTGTTATTTCCAATGGGGATGGGCATTCTGGCATGGATATTTGGTCTCAGGCAGATTATGAGGGCGGTGTCGGATCAGAGAATGATCTGCCGCTTTGATCAAAAGACGCAGCAGTGGATGAAAGACGGCGGGATAGAAGAAAAATGGAGTAAAGAGGCGTTGGGATTGATACCGATCATGCCTTTGGTGAAAAAGGGCATGATAATTGGTCTGCTTGCAGGCGTGGTCATGGATATTATCACATATGTCGCAGCGCAACCGCTCGTACAGATATCCCGAAGAGCAGGAGGCGCGGCGGGCGTACTGGCCTTTCAGAATGGCAGTACACCGCTACGGGTGGCGCTGTCGTTATGGGGACATGGTTCGCTGGCTGCCGGGATTATTGCATTCATGGGGCTTGCGGTGGGAACGGCGATGGCTGTCTGCGGTGTTGTCGTAAAAACGAAGGTGTCTGCGGATCTGGAAAGGGCATATAAAATTTATAAGCATTTATTGAATGTTCAGAATGAATAAAGATGTTCGAATCGGGCTGTACAATGATAAGGGAGTTTCCCATATAGAAATATCTGGGGGAGGGGGGGAGGTGTGCTGGTGATAGTATAAGTTTTATCAATAGTTTGGGAAAATTATCGACGAAAAAACAAAAGAGAGGTAAAAGAAATGGAAGAGAATAAAAACATGGTTCCCATTAAAGCAGAAATCGTAGAGGAAAAAAAGAAGAAACATACGGTAAGAAACGTCATTATCGCCGTAGTTGCGATATTCTTTTTGTCGGCGTTGTGGATTGGCGATAGCGATGACAGCGTTAACACACCTGCTTCAAATACAGAAGAGGTACAGCAAAAAACGTTGGTTGAAGAAACAGAAGAGACAGAAATGGTTGAGAAAGAAAAGAAGGTAGTTGTTGCAGCTGCCAAAGAGGAAACTCTGGGAGTAAAAAATGACGGCAGATATTATTTCGAAATAGGAAACAGTTATCCGATCAAAAGTAATGACAGTGATATGGAATGGGAGTATACTGTTGCAGACATTAATATTGCCAGATCGGTAAGTCCGCTTGACTCTACCGATAACTATATCTTCTATATTGATCTGGAAGTCAGTAATAAGGATGACGAAGATAAACTTACCCTCACAGACACAGCTATAAAAATGTATGTCGATGATTTCCAAGTAAATACCGACTCATGGTATGGATATATGGATACTATTTTCCCGGGGATTGAATGTGAAACCATAGCCGTTAATCCCGGCCGCAAAACAAAATTCAGATACTATGCAGCAATGCCCATTAGCGATGCCAATGCTGCAAACAGTATAGAACTGGAATTAAATGGCCTGGTTGCATTGTTTAAGGATAATGGTGAATGGCAATATGGTCTTGAACAAATTGCTGCAGATCAAAAAGAGGCAGAGCATAAAGCTATGGTAGTAGATCAGGTGATGAATGGGATAGGAGGAGAACCCGTTGATATAGTATGCGGTAGATATCACGTAGCTGTAAATCTTATAAGTGGGAGAAACGAAGCTTACGTCCAGCCTTACACGGATTCGGAAGATAATCCTTATGTAATTACAATCTACTGCACCGATTCACAAGGATATCAGGTTGGTGATTTTGCTGGATATCTTCGTAATGACGGGGATTATTATACTGTCGTGGATGGATCATGCGATATGGAATATGCCCATGTCACCTTTTTTAATAATGGTATGAGTATAGAAACCATTAACAATGAGGATTATGAGAGCAGATATGGTGTACCGCTTAGAAATTATGCAGGAAGCTATTATCTGGACGAGGCACTCAATTTTGATGAAGTGGGTTAAATATCATATTAAGGGGCAGGCAGACGGTCTGCCCCTTCTTCAGTAAATATCTTAACGCAGTCCGCTCTGTGACAGAATGTACTCCCGCAAAGCTTCTTTTGGAACCTTCCACACCCGGCCGATCCGGAACCCTTTTATAGACCCGTTTTCTAAAAGTTCATATACCCGGTTTTTCCCGATGTATAAGGTTTCTGCTATTTCAGCAACAGTCAGGATATCAGGATAATCATTCAGCATTTTAAATACCTCCCTCAGATTGATTATATTTAATTGTTATAAGTGTAACTACTTATAGATAGAGAATAACAGATGCGAGGAATGTCAGCGGAAGTGAGGCAGACAGTGTAAGAAAATACCAGAGTTCCTAACATAGAGGTAAAGAAAAAATATTAAGGCTGAAACCAGAGGCTGTGGTGTTTTATGGAGGTAAAGACAAATGTCATACATTTTGCGTATTTATTGTATCAATAGTTCATTTGAGAAGTTCTCTTTGAGTAACACTTAAAAAACATCAGATATTTTTAAGATATAGTGTCGATGATACGATATATTTAGGCATGCAGGAGTCCGTCAGCCTTTGATCTGTTACTGTAATTATAAGCTGTTTTTAGTAAACACACAATTACCAAAAAGGAAATACAGGATACGCACCTGCACCATTAAGGCAGGTTGGTCATATCCTGTATTTTTCAATTTTATGCGGGTTCCGCTCAGACGTCCGACCCGGCCCGCAGACCGGCGGCAGGGGCACCGGGCATTTACCCGATATCCCCCACAAATTTATAGCATATCCTGATTTCGCGCTCTTTCTCCCCGTCCACCGTGCGGGCCTCGCCCACCTCGATCCGGTCAACCAGCTTGAGCAGCATGTCCCTGTCAAGGGTATCGGCATCCCTGTACTGGCGTATGAGCGCCGCCCATTCCCGCACATCATCATGCACTTTCCTGTACTCCGCAAGTTTCCCTTCCAGGCTTTTCAGCCGTGCGGATTTCTCCGTCTGTTCCGACTGGTAGCCCGTCATCAGCCGGACGCAGACTTCTTCCGGTATCTTCCCCAGCACTTTGTCCTCATAGACAGACTGTATCAGCCGTTCCAGCTCCGCAAGACGCTTTTTCAGTGTCTTTGCGGATTTTTCTATGGCGGCGGCCTCCTGCCTGCCCTGTGTCTGTTTCTGTTCCGTCACATACCTTATGGTTTCCCTTTCCCTTACGCACACTTCCCATGCCCTAGCCTGTATGTCGGAAAGGATCATTTCCTCGAGCACGCTTTTGGGGATATAGTGGGTCGTGCAGGCAGTATGCCCGCTCCGGGAATAGCTGCCGCACATATAAGCCTCATAGTAGGCTTTCGTGCCGTCCTTCCGCTTACGCTCCGTCACCTGGCACCGCATGGCAAAACCGCAGTCCGCGCAGTAAAGCAGCCCGCTGAACAGGCTTACTTCCTTCATTTTGCTCTGCCTTGGCCTGCTATTCAGGCGGTCCACCATGCGGCACTCCTCCCACAGTTCCCTGCTGATGATGGGTTCATGGGTATTCTCAACCCTTATCCACTCCTCCGGGGAAACAGCTTTCGTCCTGTGGTCCTTATAGGACATCCGTTCCTCCTTGTGCTGGACGGTATGGCCCAGGTAGGCTTCGTTTTCAAGGATGCGGCGCACGGTGCAGCCATTCCATCTGTGGTTCGTCCGCTCAAACGGGTTTGCCTGCCCTTTCGCGTCAAAATAGTATGAACGCGGCGGCAGGATGCCTTTCTCATTGAGTTCCCTCGCGATCTTCAGACACCCGATTCCCCCGGCCCTTAAAGTGAATATCCAGCGCACCACCTCCGCGGCGGGTTCATCAATGAGGAACCTATGCTTGTCAGCCGGGTCTTTCACATATCCATAGGGTGCAAAAGCGCCCATATAATTCCCGGAGCGGCATGAGGACTTTCTCACCGCCCGGATCTTGGCGCTGGTGTCGCGGGCGTAAAAATCGTTCATCACGTTTTTGAATATCGCCATCATGTCATTACTGTTCCGGATCGTGTCAACGTTATCATTGACGGCGATAAAACGGCAGTTCAGGGCCGGGAATATCACGTCTATATACTGGCCAACCTCCAGATAGTCGCGCCCGAACCGGGACAGGTCTTTGACAACAACAAGGTTGATCTCGCCTTTCCTTACCCGTGACATCATTTCCGAAAATGCGGGGCGGTCAAAAGCTGACGTTAGATAACGATACTTTTGAAAACACTGGAAAATCAAGGTT
>CAJUBE010000028.1 GCA_910584725.1 uncultured Lachnospiraceae bacterium
ACTGTCGAAAATAAAATGCTTTTTCCGTCTACTATAAAGTGCCGCGTTACAGTTCTGGAATCCGCCTCATCGGTATCCGCGTACCACGCATCCGCCAACTGTGCGAGTGTCTGGGGCTTACGACGGTTGATCACTGCGAGGAGCCTCTCGTTGACCTTTTCGCAATACTCAAGACGGTCGGGCGCGATCTGCAAGGCGCGGTACAGGATATCCTCCTTCTGCGCCATCAGGTTGACAAGATTCGTCAACGTCTGCGGCGTGTGCTTTGAAGCGTCCACGTGGATATGGATGCCGCAGGACTTATTTGTAAACGCCCCCGCGTGCCTTAACTGCCGCACCACTTCCTGCAAGTCTGCGATGTCTCCGTAGGTAAGGATGGGGCTTACCACCTCACAGGAATAATCGCGTCCTGCCATGCTCTTGCCCCCATGACCGTTCTTCTTTTGGCAGGTAATGGATGCATCTGATACCACTTTCCAGATGCGCCCTTGGCGGTCAGCCGCTTCATATGCGCCGTATACGCCGCCTCTGTAAGAAGATGTTGTGCCGAAGTACCCCGCGATCACCTTTGCCGCACGCTCCCTCGTAATACCTGTCATTTCAATCTCAATACCAAACTTCTGTGTCCTCATAACTTTTTCCTCCTTCGTACATTTGTTCTCTTTCGGTGTATTCATGTTACCTCTACAGGGGGAGTGATTCAACTCATTTCTGCACTCTAAAGTAGACAAAAATATCTGATAAAACGACACATTGATTTGTCGGTTGTGCTGCAAATCAGAGGAAAACAGAGGAAATCGGGACAAAACAGGACATCTGCCGACACTGCATGGGCAGATCAAGACAGGATACCCCTAAGGCAAAACAGATCTAAGACAAGGCGCACTGCCCCCTAAACCCGAAACAGGATCTGAAAAAATGGCGAAATGACTGAGCAGGGAAACTGAGCGTGGAAATGACGCGCCGCCGCCGCAAGGATCGGCAGGAAAAAAGGTTCTGAATGTGCGGTCTGAGCAGAATCTGCGGTCAAAGTGGGAAATAAAGGAAGATGCAGAGAAAGCTAGGAAAAGGAAGAAATAACTGGAAGATTTCAATTTCATCTACAGGCGGGGCGGCGCACTGCGGCGGGCGGCGGCATCGGTGAGGGACTGCCTCCCGCCCGCCACCCCAAAGGAATACCTCATGATAATAAATAATGATCAGGCAGATCCCTCAACCCGCCCACCCTCCCTAAAGTACCTCATATACCTATCTATGGATGTTACCATAACGATAAGTCCCATGATCTGACTGGGCGGATACCACAGGTGACTCAGCACTACTGATTTTCCCGTCATTAGTCACCCCTCCTTAAACCCGCCACCCCATTTATATATTTAATAATACAATTAATCGGCATCTGTCGATTCCAGAAAAAATCCTATATAAATAATCTGCCAATCTAAACCATTATCGGAATTCTAATCTTATATTTTATGTCTGCCACAGTACCACCCCTGTCTGTGCCGTTTTCCCCGCAATACCGCCCGCTCCCCCGCTCACAGCCTGCGCCAACCCCCTGCGATCCCACTGGACAAATCGGATGGATCGTGAGCCGCCTCGGATTACATCTATGCACCAAATCGGCCTGCTTCGAATTACATTTTCGCACTGGATCTACGTGTGCCAGATTATAAATCTAACAATTTCTGCCACTTTCCAGAATACAAAATCGGGCAATTCTGACTTTGATGAGATTACAAATCTGCGCTTTTTTGCACCGCTTCAGATTACAGATCGCGGCTTTCCCCACAGGATAAAAATGACAAATACGGATCTGAATATCTGCTCTTACCTTACATTTCCCGCCCTCAATATGGACAAATGTATGTGGCAAATCATCTTTTTTTAGTGGCAAATCGCCCATTTCCAACCCGTATATGGATTTTCCAATCCCGTATATTATCTTTTTCCCTGCTTAATTGACCGTTTCAATGCCGTATAATGCCATTTTTTCACTTATAAGGGCAATTTTCACCTCATTTACACATCAACGCTGAGTTGACTGCCAATCTCGCTTATGTGGGTTAGCTGATTTTTTTTCAGCAAAAAAATCAAAGGAGGAATTAGCTATGGCTAACCCAAAATTCGTAACAACTCTGACACTTCCAACCGCACTGATCGAGCAGTGCAAGGAGGCTTACTGCACCGCGAACACCTCGGAGGCGATCCGCAACGCTCTGACGGATTTCCTGCTCCTGCCATACACCGAACAGAAAATCGACAGCTTTGCCGTGCATCAGCTTCTACCCGATATTGAGGATCGGCAAACATTATCAAAGGTCACGCTCCGCCTTGATGACAATCTTCGCAGGATACTATTGGAGTTATCTGCCGAACAGGACTCGCTGTCAAAGACTGCGGAACTAATGATCAGCCATACCCTGAATGCAGAACCGCAGGAACACTCGACCAGTCTCAAGACCGATCTGCTTTACATCTTGGGGAATAAGAGGGACTCCAAAATGCAGGATGCCATTAGAACCATCAAGGACACCGCTCAAAATGTCCGTTGGGAAACCTGCATAGAAACCTGCGTAGGTGTGTTGGGCATATACTCCAACTTTCGGTTTGCCAATACCGAAATAATGAACGACAATGATTGGAATAAGATCAATCTATACAAGGCGATACAGGAGAATCCGCGCAGACTCATCATACTTGCACGTGCACTGAAAGTTGACACCGCGACATTCAATGCCCAGAAGTCCCTGCTGGATAACACAAAACACTCTGCGAAAGTGAACTATGAAGCCGCCTCCGCATATCTGTATCTCAACAAGAATTCCTTTCGCCATGAGGGAACTGTGTTGAACAATAAGGCTACGCAAAGCAGTTATCACAAAAGATTAGCGGCAATCGCACCCCTGCATCAGCGGATGAATCAGACCGCTTCATCCAGTCAGGCAACAAAGTTCCAGAACATAGATCTTCTGAAACTCATCGAGAAGTATCGGCGGCAGAAGCACGTTCTGTTCATCGTTGATCCGCCGTATCTTGACGTCGACTACTACAATAAGAAGTCAGGCAATGCCGTATCCGACGATTCCACGTCCAAGGATTCCGTGCCCGACGATTTCACGTCCGACAGTGCCGAGTCTGACACCGCCAAATCCGACGATACCATATTTGGCGAAGCTGAACATAAGAAACTGGCGCGGTTACTGCAACTGGTCAAGCAGAATAACGGTAATAACTTCATCTACTTCTGCCGTATTACTGCGGCAAAGAGCGATCAGAAGAAGCCAAACGCTGAGGAATGGGATCGGCATATGCACGGGCGCATTGACGACCTTTACCACGGTCACGGGTTTTACTGCATGGATGTCGCGTTAGACGATGCCACGACTGAACGCATCATTACGTCCTTCCCCTTCAAGGGCGCAACGCTCTACGGAAAGGGGGTGCGGTAAGATGAAGAAAGAAATGACCACTCCTGTCAACAACGACTTGCTTTCCGAAGAAGATATGGTTATGATGTCTTTTGACGATGTGTTGACGCACATTATTATGACGAAACAAAAGTACCTAAAAATGCACAAATTTGACATCACCCAAGGGAAAGGACGTGATAAAAGATGGAGAACTTACCTTCCAGATCCGACTAACCGTTACGGACGCAAGACAATCCGCAAGCCAACAAAAGAAGAAGTTGAGAACGAGGTGATCCGTTTTTACATGGATCAAGAAGCCATAGCAGGCAAAGTACGCATATCCACCGCAACCATCTTCTCTAAGCTGTTTCTGCTCTGGATCGACTATGTCTCCAAGCGTCCGAACATCGCATCGGAGACTCTGCGGAAATACCGCAGCGATTTTAATCGGTTCATTGCAGACAGCGACTTCGGCAAGATGAAGGTCAGAGAGATCGACCACATCGACATCGAGGAATTTTTGATCGCAGAGATTCAGCGGCTCAATCTGAAAAAGAAGGCTCTGGGCAATCTGTACGGTTACTTAAAGAGCGTGTTCTCCTACGCCATGCGGACGCGCATCATCCAGAGAAACCCTTGCGATCTGGTAGATCTAAAGAATGTACGCCCGTACTGCGACACCACCGAAAAGCCAAATGCCGAGCGCGTGCTATCTGATGCGGAGCTTATCGCACTTCTGAATGCGCTCCACCAGCATCAAGCAGAATACCCTCTATATATGGCAGACTATGCCATCGAGATCTGTATCCACACGGGACTGCGGGTGGGTGAAGTGGCGGCTCTTCGTTGGGACTGCATCGCAGACGGCGAACTCCGTATCTGCCAGTCCGAACATCGGGTTGACCACGAAGATAGTGCAAGCACCTACGAAATCGGCGCAACCAAAAACGGTAAGGAACGGCGAATCGCCATCAGTGACGATTTACAGGAGGTCTTTGACAGAATCAGAACGCTTCACGAAGCACACGGCATTCATAGTGACTATATAATCGCTGACGCAAAAGGACGAGTGATCGCACCTACTATCTCCAAGGCAATGTACCGCCGAGGAACGGAAGCCGAAATCACAGCTAAAAGCATCCATGCTCTACGCAGAACCCTGTCTTCCAAGCTGAACGTCTACTATCCTCCTGCGACAGTCGCTCTGACAATGGGACATACGGAAGAAGTCAATAAACGTCACTATAACTATAATGTCACGTCGTTGCATGAAAGAAAGGCTGTAATGGATCGCATTAGTGCAGGCTTACACGATTAAAAAAGATTTGTCTTCAACTGTCTTCAAAAAATACAGAGGCAAAAAGAGTGCGGAAAGCCAGTAAAATCAAGGCTTTCCGCACTTCTAAAGGCAATAGCGAGAGGGGGACTTGAACCCTCGACACTACGGGTATGAACCGTATGCTCTAGCCAGCTGAGCTATCTCGCCATATATAAAATTAGTGGAACTACAGGGAAGCCGTCTCCGGCTTCCCCCATGGGGCCTATAGGGCTCGAACCTATGACCCTCTGCTTGTAAGGCAGATGCTCTCCCAGCTGAGCTAAGACCCCGTTATAGGCGGGTCACTCGCACAACCCGCTCTGCTAGTATACAATTTATTCCTATAGCCTGTCAAGTATTTTTTTGAAATACATGATAAGAAATTGCAACAGCGTAAACCATTAAAGGAGAATGCTGCGCATTCTCTGAATCGTCACTGCCAGGCGACGATTTTCACATTCTCTCCGGGGCGGAAAAACCGAGCAGGTCAATGCAGGTCTCCAGCACATCCTTGGTCAGCGCCAGCAGCGCGATCCATCCCGCCTTCTTCTGCCCGTCCTCCTCCGTGAGAATCTTCGTCTCATGGTAAAAGTGATTGAACGCATTTGCCAGATCGTAGATATAGGCGCAGATCTTGTGGGGCGCAATCTCCTCGCAGACCGTCTCCATCATGGCATTGTATTTCGTAAGTTCCAGCATCAGACTCTTTTCCGACACATTTGTCGCCTCACCGACGACTGTGTCAGTCAATTTTCCTCCCTGCTCTTCAAACTTGGCAAGAATTGACTTGATCCGTACAATCGTATAGAGAATGTATGGTCCGGTATCTCCCTCGAAGGATGTGAACCTGTCCATGTCAAAGATATAGTCCTTGGACGCCTGATTGGACAGATCGCCGTACTTGATCGCCGCCAGTCCGACGATTCTGGCTGTCTCCACGGCGTGATCCATGTCGATCTCGTACCCCTTCGTCTCCGCGTTCTCCCGGATCTTGCGGATCATCTCCTCGTTGATTTCCCGGATCAGATTTTCCAGCCGCATGACGCCGCCCTCTCTCGTCTTAAAGGGCTTGCCGTCCTTGCCGTTCATGGTGCCGAAACCGATGTGTATCAGCTCCGTATCGTCATTGACCAGTTTGGTCTTTCTCGCGCAGCGGAATACCTGTTCAAAATATAAGTCCTGCCGCTTGTCGGTCAGATAAATCAGCCTGTCGGGATGATAGTTTGCCATGCGGTCCATGATGGTCGCCAGATCCGTCGTATTGTAGAGGGAGGCACCATCGGATTTTAAGATCATGCAGGGCGGCACCTCCTTGGTGTCGGTCTCCTCTTTCACATCCACCACCAGCGCGCCGTCGCTCTCGTAAGCGTAACCGCCTTTTTTCATCTCCTCCACCATACCGGGGATCATGTCGTGCACGTCGGACTCGCCTTTCCAGAGGTCAAATTCCACGTTCAGATTGGCATAGTTTTTCTTCAAGTCTGCCACTGACACGGCGATGATGTGATCCCAGAGCGCGCGATACCCGCGCACACCGTTTTGCAGCTTATAGGTCGCCTCCATGGCATCCGCTTTGTACGTCTCGTCCGCCTTGGACTTTGCGCTTGCCGTCGGGTAGATTTCCTCCAGCTCCGATATGGTAAAAGGCGCTTCCTGCGGATATTCCCCCTCGTAGGAATCGTCGAAATAAACCAGACCGGGCTGTCTTTTCTGCAGTTCCGTGATAATCAGCCCCATCTGCAGACCCCAGTCTCCCAGATGGATATCCCCGATCACGTCATGTCCGGCGTAGCGGCAGATCCGCTTGATGCTCTCCCCGATAATGCCGGAGCGCAGGTGCCCCACATGGAGCGGCTTCGCCACGTTCGGACCGCCGTAGTCAATGATTATCTTCTTTGACTCCGGCGTCTGGAAACCGAACTTTTCCGCGCCGGACATGTCCCGCAGATAATCCCGCACAAAGGATTCCTTCACCTTCATATTTAAAAAGCCGGGCGCCACAGCCGAAACCTCCGACAGCACCTCGCTCTCCTGCAGTTTCTCCGCCACATCCTGCGCGATCATAAGCGGCGCTTTGTGGTATTTCTTCGCGCCAGCCATGGCGCCGTTGCACTGGAACTCGCACAGGTCGGGTCTGTTGGAGAGGGTAGCTCTGCCCAGTTCCGAATCATACCCTGCCGACTCAAACGCCTTTTTTATTTCTTCCGAAATCAAATCCAATATTTTCTGCATGTTCTCCTCCATGAAATACGTTTCCCCGCGAGTCTGAAAACAGGCGCACACAGGGAATCCGCAAGCCGTTAATCATAAGCAATGCAATTTTACCACATATCCCCAAAAATGTCATTTACTTTCCTTCCTGCGGTCTTCTTCTTTTTCAGTGATTTTTTTCAAATACACGTATTTTAGCCAGAAAAGGGATTTTACTTTTTGACAGATTATGGTACACTTTCCTATGTTGGAAAGAAGGAGGAATCAGTGATGAAACATACGAGAAAAACAAATGTGGAATCCGCTGTCCGAAAAAAGCGCGGAATCGGAATTACGCTGAAGCTGGTGGCTGCTATCGTTGTCAGTGTTGTCATTGCAGGCTCGGCGCTGTTGACAAACGTTTTTAACCAGATGTCGCAGACCCTTCTGGAGAAGAGCGAGGAAATGCTGGTCACCACTACCGACAAGACACTGCAGGAGACAAAGGCGTGGATGAACCGTACCCTCGCCATGTTAGAAACCCAGCGGGATACCATAGAATATGAAAATATGGATATTCCCGAAATGGAAGCGTACATCAAGCACACGGCAGGGCAGAGCGATTCTTATCCGGCTGGAATCTACGTGGCGCTGACAGACGGTTCGTTATACCATGCGTCTTTTGTGCCGGGGCCGGATTTTGATGCACTGTCGAAAAGCTGGTATAAGGATGGAATTGCTTCCGAAGACTTTATATTGGGAGACGTTTATTTTGACGAGGACAGCCAGTCCTATGTGGTAGGCGCCTCGGGCATGTTAAAGGATGGAGCCGGCGCCGTGCGCGGCGTAGCTGCGGCGGATGTGTATCTGGACTCCATTTCCCAGATTGTGAGCAATATCCGGATTGAAGATACGGGCGGTATTTTTCTCGTAGACACACGGACAGATGCGATCATCGGAGACAGGGACAAAGAGGTGGTCGGCAAAAAGCTGAGTGAGTCGGGCGGCATGTACGCCTACGCCGGCGAGCAGATCAAATCCGGGAACACGGGGCTTGGCCTGTACGGGGACACCTATGTCCAGATCGCCAATGTGGAGGGAAGCAACTGGATGGCGGTAGCTTATGTATCCAAAGCGGAAGTGCTGGCTGAGCTTTATGATCTGACGCACACGCTGACCACCGTATCGGTTATCGCCGTGCTCGTGCTGATACTCCTTGTTGTCTTACTGACACAATGGATCATAGGAAGACCTGTCAAGGAACTCAGCCGGGTAGCCACCCGGATTGCGGAGGGCGAGCTGGATCAGTCCATCCGCTATCAGTCGGGGGACGAGCTTGGCACCCTTGCCTTTAACTTTAACAGGGTTACCGAGAGACTGCGCGACTACATAAAATATATTGATGAAATTTCAGATACCTTAAATGAGATTGCGCAGGGAAATCTGGCGTACGAGCTTAAGAGCGAGTACACCGGCGAATTTGCAAAGATCAAAAACTCTCTGGACGACATCTCCGTTGAACTGAATGCGGCTATGGGACAGTTAAACGCTTCTTCCAGCGATGTGGCTGCCGGTGCGGCACAAATTTCACAGATTGCCGTAAATCTTTCCCAAGGATCCACGGAACAGGCTGCAGAAGTGGAAGCGCTTGCCGGTCACATAGGCGAGGTCTCCGACAGCGTACAGCGGATTGCACAGGATGCGCAGCAGACCAGCAGTTTTTCAAAAGAAGTCAGGGAAGGACTGCTTTTGAGTAATACCAAGATGCAGAACATGACGGAAGTCATCCAGAAAATCAGCGACAAATCAAGCGAGATTCACAAGATCGTGAAAACCATTGACGACATCGCTTTCCAGACTAATATCCTTGCCCTAAACGCTGCCGTGGAGGCGGCGAGAGCCGGAGAAGCCGGAAAAGGCTTCGCGGTGGTGGCTGAGGAAGTAAGGACACTTGCCGGCAGATCCGCCGGTGCGGCAAAAGAGACCACAGATCTTTTGGGCGAGACGATCCGCTCCATGGAAGAGGGCGTCCACGCCGCCGATGACACGGCGCATTCCATGCTGGCGGCAGCGGAGCTGGCGGAGAAAATGGGCAGCCTGATAGACCACATTGCCGAAAATACCAAACAGCAGGCCGCTACAACTACAGAAATCAGTCATGGTATAGACCAGATCGCCGTCGTGGTGCAGAGCAATGTGAGCACGGCGGAATCCAGCGCCGCTGCCAGCGAGGAGCTTTCCGGTCAGGCTGGCGCACTCAGGGAGCTGGTATCTAAATTCCGATTAAAATGATAATAAACTGGCAAAGCAGGGTACGGCGTTAAGTCTACATAACTTCCGTTCCCTGCTTTTCTTTCTGCCTTTCCCGCTCCACAAGAGAATACACACACCCACAATAATCCTGGCGGTACAGCCCATACTCCCTTGACAGTTCAATCGACCGCTTATAACCGTCCTTCTTCTTAAAATCCGACGGCAGCCAGGCCACGCTGTATTCTGCCGCCAGCCGCTCCCCGATCTCATTTAATTTCGCGGCATTTTTCAAGGGGCTGATGGAAAGCGTCGTGGTAAAATAGTCATATCCACCCTCCTGTGCCAGTCTCGCCGTCTCCCGAAGCCGAAGCTCATAGCAGGCAAAACATCTCTCGCCACCCTCCGGGCACTGTTCCAGACCTTTCGCTATCTCGAAAAAGCAGGCAGGCTCGTAGTCTCCTTCTACGATTCGGATTTCATAACCGCCTCCATCCGCATTCTGTATCGACGCTCCTGCACCATATGCGCAAGTCATCCCAATTTCACTATTATCCGCATTGACTTTCTTAGTCACTTTTTTGTTATACGCCGCAATCAGCCTCTTCTGCTCCGCCACCCGTTTGCGGTACTCTGCATCCTCCGTGATATTCGGATTATAGTAAAAGACCGTGATCCGGAAATACTGCCGCAGATACTCCAGCACATAACTGCTGCAGGGCGCGCAGCAGCTGTGCAGGAAAAGGGCCGGCGCGCATCCGTCTGTCGCGCCGGTCTTTTCAATTATTTGATCCAATTCCTTCTGATAATTTCTGACCGCGTTCATATCGCTTACCTAACCCCGCCTCGCGATCGAAGCGATATCAATTAATGTCAGTTCTCCCTGGCTCGCCGCATTTTCCAGACTGGTCACGAGCGCCGCCGCCGTGTCCATAGCCGTGATACAGTTGACGCCCGTCTCAATGGAAGTCCGGCGGATCAGGAAACCGTCCCTGCTCTTATCACGTCCCTGTGTCGGCGTGTCGATGACCAGATCAATCCTGTGCCCCAAAATCAAGTCCATGACAGTCGGGGATTCCTGATGAATCTTGTTCACCTTTCTCGCCTTCACGCCCGCCTCGTTGAGCGCCGCCGCCGTGCTTCTGGTGGCGTAGATGATGTAGCCCAGTTTCTCAAAACGTCTCGCGATCTCGATCGCCTCACCCTTGTCCGCGTCCTTCACCGTGATAATCATCTGTTTATGCTTCGGCAGGTTGATGCCCGCGCCGAGAAACGCCTTGTAGAGCGCCTCGTTGAAGGTTCTCGCAATGCCAAGACACTCGCCGGTGGACTTCATCTCGGGTCCCAGACTGATCTCCGCGCCCCTGATCTTCTCGAAGGAGAACACCGGCATCTTGACGGCAAAGTAGTCCGCCGCAGGCTGTAAGCCCGGCTCGTAGCCCAGATCGCGGATTTTCTTCCCGATAATGACCTCTGTCGCCAAGTCCACAATCGGAATGCCCGTCACCTTGCTGATATAAGGCACCGTGCGGGAAGAGCGGGGATTGACCTCGATCACGTACACCTCGTCGCCCATGGCGATAAACTGGATGTTGATCAAGCCGATGACATGGAGCGCCTTCGCCAGCCTTCTCGAATACTCGGCGATGGTCTCCTTCACCTTGTCGCTCACCGTGGGCGCGGGATAGACGGAAATGCTGTCGCCGGAATGCACGCCCGTCCGCTCGATGTGCTCCATAATGCCGGGAATCAGAATGTCCGTGCCGTCGCAGACCGCGTCCACCTCCAATTCCTTGCCCTGTAAGTATTTATCCACCAGAATGGGGTGATCCTGCTCGTAACGGTTGATCACCGCCATAAATTCCTCGATCTCCGTATCGGAAAGGGCGATCTGCATCCCCTGTCCGCCCAGCACGTAGGAAGGGCGCACCAATACGGGATACCCCAGCCGATTTGCCACCTCTTTCGCCTGCTCGGCGGTGTATACCGTGCCGCCCGCCGCCCGCGGAATCTCCGTCTCCTCCAAAATCCGGTCGAAAAGCTCCCTGTCCTCAGCGGCATCCACATCCTCCGCCTTTGTCCCGAGGATCGGCACACCCATCTTCATCAGACTCTCCGTCAGCTTGATCGCCGTCTGCCCGCCAAACTGCACCACCGCGCCGTCGGGCTTCTCCACATGGACGATATTCTCCACATCCTCCGGGGTCAGCGGCTCGAAATAGAGCTTGTCCGCAATGTCAAAGTCAGTGCTCACCGTCTCCGGGTTGTTGTTGACAATAATCGTCTCATACCCCTCTTTGGCAAACGCCCATGTGGCGTGTACGGAGCAGTAATCAAACTCGATACCCTGCCCGATGCGGATCGGTCCGGAACCGAGCACCAGCACCTTCTTTTTCGGATGGCTCTCCACCACCTCCGTCTCGGAGCCGAACACGGAATAATAGTAAGGCGTGCTCGCCGCGAACTCCGCCGCACACGTATCCACCATCTTAAAGGCGGCGACAATCCCATTTTCATAACGCATGTTCTTTATTTCTTCTTCCGTTTTCCCGGTCAGTCTCGCGATCACATTGTCGGGAAACTCGATGCGCTTCGCCTCTTTTAAGAGCTCCACCGTCAGCGGCTCTTTTTCCAGCCGCCCCTCCATCTCCGTCAGGATCGCGATCTTGTCGATAAACCAGTGATCCACCATGGTAATCCTGTGGATCGTGTCATAGTCAATGCCCTTGCGGACCGCCTCCGCGATAATATAGATTCTCTGGTCATCCACAATCTCCATACGCTCTAACAGTTCCTCCGCCGTAAGCGCCGAGAAATCATAGCTTCGCAGACAGTCCACATGCTGTTCCAGGGAGCGGATCGCCTTCATCAAAGCGCCCTCGAAATTGTTGGCGATGCTCATCACCTCGCCGGTTGCCTTCATCTGGGTTGTTAAAGTACGCTTCGCCGTAATAAACTTGTCGAAAGGCAGTCTCGGTATTTTCACCACGCAGTAGTCCAGCGTGGGCTCAAAGCTGGCGTAGGTCTTGCCGGTAATCGCGTTTTTGATCTCGTCCAGCGTGTACCCCAGCGCGATCTTCGCCGCCACCTTGGCGATCGGATAGCCCGTCGCCTTGCTGGCCAGCGCGGAGGAACGGCTCACGCGGGGATTGACCTCGATCACACAGTATTCAAAACTGGTGGGATGCAAGGCAAACTGCACGTTACAGCCGCCGGTGATCTCCAATTCGTTAATAATGTTGAGCGCGGCGCTCCTGAGCATCTGGTATTCCTTGTCCCCCAGCGTCTGGGAGGGCGCCACCACGATGCTGTCGCCCGTATGCACGCCCACCGGGTCGATATTTTCCATATTGCAGACCGTGATGCAGTTGCCCGCGCTGTCGCGCATCACCTCATACTCGATCTCCTTCCAGCCCGCGATACAACGCTCCACCAGCACCTGTCCCACCCGGGAAAGGCGCAGTCCGTTCGCCAGAATTTCTTCCAGCTCGATCTGATTGTGGGCGATGCCGCCGCCGGAGCCGCCCAGCGTGTAGGCGGGTCGGAGCACCACCGGGTAGCCGATTTGCTTCGCAAAGGCAACGCCGTCTTCAATGTTTTCCACAACAAGGGAGGGCGCGCAGGGCTCCCCGATCTTTTCCATGGTCTCCTTAAATTCCAGACGGTCTTCCGCCTTGCGGATGGTTTTCGCCGTGGTGCCGAGAAGCAGCACGTTGTGCGCCGCAAGAAATCCCGACTCGTCCAGCTCCATGCCGAGATTCAAACCCGCCTGACCGCCCATATTGGGAAGCAGGGAGTCCGGTTTTTCCTTTATAATAATCTGTTCCAGTACCTTCGCCGTCAGCGGCTCAATATACACCTTGTCCGCGATATCGCCGTCCGTCATAATCGTGGCAGGATTGGAATTTACCAGAATAACCTCCATCCCCTCCTCTTTCAAGGAACGGCACGCCTGCGTCCCTGCATAGTCAAACTCCGCCGCCTGCCCGATCACAATCGGACCCGAACCGATCACAAGCACTCTTTTTACATTTGGATTTTTTGGCATTGTATAACCTCCGTTATTTATTCACAGCCTAGACGAATACTGCGCTAACAGCATTTTGTGATACACCCGACTATACCTATAACTTTATAATCGGGAAGAATATTTCTTTTCGACATTTCACTAAACAAAACGTAATAATACTCAAGCTGCTTATTCTGCCATCTCAGCATCACTTTATGCCCGCTTCATCATATCAATAAACCGATCAAACAAATACGACGAATCCTGTGGACCGGGACACGCCTCGGGATGGAACTGCACCGTAAAGATATTTTTCCCCGTATAGGAAAGTCCCTCGTTTGTGCCGTCGTTTACATTGACAAACGCCGGAACCGCCACTTTCGGATCAAGCTTCTCCATATCCACCACATAACCGTGATTCTGGGACGAAATGTAAACCCTGCCCGTGGACAGATCCTTCACAGGATGATTGCCGCCACGGTGCCCGTATTTCATCTTAAAAGTGTCAGCGCCTGTGGCAAGCGCCATGAGCTGGTGCCCGAGACAGATCGCAAAAATCGGGACATCAGACTCGTAAAGCTTGCGGATTTCTTCTATTATAATAGTGCACTCCTTCGGGTCGCCCGGGCCGTTGCTGAGCATGATGCCGTCCGGCTGATCCGCGAGGATCTCCGCCGCCGTGGTCTGCGCGGGATAAACTGTCACGTCACATCCCCTTGCCGCCAGCGACCTTGCGATGTTATCCTTGGCTCCCAGATCAAGAAGCGCCACCTTAAGTCCCGCGCCGCTTAATTCCCGCACAAGACTTGGCTTCTTTTCCCGAATGCCTGCCTCAAAATCTTCCTTTTGAAAAGAGGAACTGCCGGAAAGCGGCCCGTTGTGGGCAAGCTCCTTTGTCCCTGTGAGCATGTATTTCTCCGCACAGCTTACCCGCTCCACTACTTTGCCGGTCGTATACGCTTTTAATTTGGGAATGATTTCGTCAAGATTGTAAGTTTCGTCGGTGGTGATCATACCGTTCATGGTACCCTTCTCGCGAAGGATTCTGGTAAGGGCTCTGGTGTCGATCCCGGCGATCCCCGGCACACCATTGTCCTCTAAGAATTGCTGAATTGTCATATCACATCGGAAATTGCTTGGAATGCGGGATAGCTCCCGCACAATAAAACCGTCACACCAAGGTTTCTTCGACTCCATATCGTCCCGGCATATTCCATAATTGCCGATCAGCGGATAGGTCATACAAACTGCCTGTCCCGCGTAGGACGGATCGGTCAGCACTTCCAGATAACCTGCCATGGAAGTGTTAAAGACAATCTCGCTGACAATCTCCCTGCGCGCCCCTATATGCGTCCCCTCAAACACCGTGCCGTCTTCCAGTACTAAAAATGATTTCATCTTCTACCCTGTCCCTTCATCGATTCATCCGGCTTCTAACTGTTCCTAAGTCCTTAATCGACTAATTATAGCACAGGAGGAATCCGGCTTCAACTGCAAATCATGCAAAAAATACGGCGGCTGTACGCACAGGGTTACTTTTCACACCCGCGTCATGCACTTGCTGCATGGTGTCGGAGCCAGCGCCAGTGCATCAATTGTTGCAATTCACACTGAATTAACGTAAATTGTTGCAAAATCTGGCATTGGGTGTGAATTGTAACCGCACAGGTGGGCAGCCGCCGCAATAATTACATGTGCTATTTTAACAGGACGCCATCCCCGCCTTCATCTCCCGCACATATGCCCCCACGTGGGGCGCTGCCTCCCTGCCGTATTTCTCAATGATCTTTACAATAGCCGACCCCACAATGGCCCCGTCCGAGATGCCGGCCATTTTCCGCGCCTGCTCCGGTGTGGAAATACCGAAGCCGATCGCACAGGGAATGTCTGTATTCTGTCTGATCACTTCCACAATGGACACTAAATCCGTCTTGATCTCGCTCCTCGTCCCGGTGACGCCAAGGCTGGACACCACGTAGACAAACCCTTCCGCCTCCCTCGCGATCATAGCGATACGGTTGGCCGAAGTGGGTGCAATCAGGGAAATCAGATCCACGCCGTAAGTGCGGCTAACGGGCAGGAACTCCCCCTTCTCCTCAAAGGGAAGATCGGGCAGGATTACACCGTCCATGCCGATCTCTTTACACGCCGAAAAAAACCGCTCCGCCCCGTAGGAAAAAATCACGTTGGCATAAGTCATAAACACCATCGGCACACCCACGTCCGTCCGCAGTTCCCTCACCATATCAAAAATCTGATCCGTAGTAACCCCGCCGGTCAACGCCCGCAGATTCGCGCCTTGAATCACCGGTCCCTCCGCCGTCGGGTCGGAAAAGGGAATCCCCAGCTCAATGAGATCCGCCCCGTTTTCCACCGCCGCACGGACGCAGGACTTCGTCGTCTCCAAGTCCGGATCCCCACAGGTCACGAAAGCGATAAACGCCTTCCCGTTTGCAAAAGCCTCTCCAATCTTACTCATGGATATCCTCCCCTCTGTAGCGCGCAATGGCCGCGCAGTCCTTATCTCCTCTGCCGGATATGGTGATCACGACAATCTGATCCTTTCTCATAACAGGTGCAATTTTTCTGGCATAAGCCACCGCATGGGCAGACTCAATAGCTGGAATAATCCCCTCCGTTTTAGACAGATACTCAAAGGCTTCCACCGCCTCGTCATCCGTAACCGGCACATATTCCGCCCGCCCAATATCGTGAAGATGCGCGTGCTCCGGCCCGATCCCCGGATAGTCAAGCCCGGCCGAGATAGAGTACACCGGCGCGATCTGCCCGTATTCGTCCTGACAGAAATAGGACTTCATGCCGTGAAAGATACCAACCCGCCCCGTATTCACGGTAGCTGCCGTTTCAAAAGTATCAATGCCTCTGCCCGCCGCTTCACAGCCGATCAGACGCACGCCCTGCTCTTTTATAAAGTGGTAGAAACTCCCCATGGCATTGGACCCGCCGCCCACGCAGGCGATCACCGCGTCGGGAAGCCGCCCCTCCTTCTCCATAAGCTGGGCCTTGATCTCTCTGGAAATCACCGCTTGGAAATCCCGCACAATCATGGGGAAAGGGTGAGGGCCCATCACCGAGCCGAGGCAATAGTGTGTATCCGCAATCCGGGAAGTCCACTCCCGCATCGCCTCGGACACCGCATCCTTCAGGGTGGCCGTCCCCGTCTTCACCGGAATCACCTCCGCCCCCAGAAGCCGCATACGGTACACATTCAGCGCCTGCCTGACGGTATCTTCCTCGCCCATAAACACCACGCACTCCATGCCCATCAGCGCCGCCGCCGTGGCCGTGGCCACCCCGTGCTGCCCTGCTCCCGTCTCCGCAATCAGTCTGGTTTTGCCCATCTTCTTTGCAAGAAGGGCCTGCCCCAGCACATTGTTGATCTTGTGGGATCCTGTGTGGTTTAAGTCCTCCCTTTTCAGATAAATCTTCGCCCCGCCCAGATCTTTCGTCATCTTCTCCGCAAAGTAGAGGCGGGACGGCCTTCCCGCATAGTCGTTAAACAGCGCAGTCAGCTCCCTGTTAAAATCTGCATCTTCCTTGTAATGATTGTAAGCCTCCTCCAGTTCGATCACCGCGTTCATCAAAGTCTCCGGGATATACTGCCCGCCGTGTATTCCAAAACGCCCGTTATTGTTTGTCATAGTCACTGTCCTTTCCAATCCTGCATTTCTAAACATCTGCCGTGATGGCATATGTCATCACGCTCCATTCCTTCATGCTTCAACCTTTCTCACACGGTCAACAAACGCCCGCATTTTCTCCGCATCCTTCACCCCGTCAGTCTCAATCCCCGAGCTCACATCCACCGCATAGGGCCGCCATCGTCCCACGGCCTCCCCCACGGTGTCAGCGTCCAACCCGCCGGCCAGGAAGTAAGGGCGGTTCATCCCCGCAAGCAGCCCCCTGTCAAAAGCCGTTCCCGTGCCACCGTCTCCCGCATCCAGAAGCACATAGTCCGCGGAACTTTCATTTGCGTTTCGGATATCACCCTCGCCTCTTACGGAAAAGGCTTTGATGATCGGTTTATCCGTCAATCCCCGCAGCTTTTCCATGTAAGCCTCATCCTCCCCGCCGTGGAGCTGAGCCAGATCAATCACACCCGCAGCCAGCCAGGACGCCACCGCATCCGGCTCCTCGTCCACAAACACCCCCACCGCCAGAATATCGGGGTGTAAAAGCTCTTTTAACGTCTTCACCCGCTCCAGCGATACATAACGCCTGCTTTTTTTAGCAAAAACAAAGCCGACATAATCCGGATGTAACAAATTCGCCGCCTCAATGTCGCTGGGGCGCATCAATCCACACAGTTTAATCTTGATTTTATTTCCTTCCGTCTGATTCATCTGTCTTTTACCTCATCTATTCCTATCTCCATCTGCTAGTCAACAACCCCGCCGCAAGCAACGGGGCATCAAATTTCAAACGCCCCAAGGGGCGGGGTATGTGACCCTCGCGGCATTCGCCAAATGTCTGCTTCGCATCCGCTTGGCTCATTGCTCGCGGGAATCAAATGCGTCTGCGCTCTCACAGCTTACGAAGCTGCGACAACGCCTGCTTTTTGTCGGCCGCCCGCATCAGCGCCTCCCCCACCAGCACCGCATCCGCCCCAATCTCCGCAAGTCGTTTCACATCCTCCGGCCCGCTCACACCGCTCTCGGAGACAAATAACACCTGCTCTGGTATTCTCTCCCTGAGTCTGCGGCTGTTCTCCGTGTCTACCGTAAAATCTTTTAAATTGCGGTTGTTCACACCGATCACCCTCGCGCCTGCCGAAAGCGCCTGTTCCACCTCCGCCTCATCGTGGGTTTCTACCAGTGCAGACATTCCCAGCTCATCACAGACTGCCAGATATTCCCTGACCCTCGCTTCACTCAAAATGGAGCAGATCAGCAGCACCGCCGACGCGCCGAGCACTTTTGCCTCGTAAATCATGTATTCGTCCACCGTAAAATCTTTTCTCAGGCAGGGAACGGAGACAGCCGCCGCAATCTCCTTAAGATACGCGTCGCTCCCCAGAAACCACTTCGGCTCCGTCAGCACCGATATCGCATCCGCCCCCGCATCCTCGTACTCCCTTGCGATCTGCAGATAAGGAAAGTCGGGCGCGATCAGCCCCTTGGATGGGGACGCCTTCTTGCACTCACAGATAAAAGAAATGCCTGGCTTCCGCAGCGCTTTCTCAAAGGCATAATCCCCTTTTTCCATAGATAACGCTCGTCTTTTTATTTCTGCGGCAGGCATTTCCCGCTTCGCCTGCTCTGTGCGGTATGCCGCATGTTCCGCCAACTGCTCTAAAATGTTTGCCATCGTCTTCTTCCAGCCTTTTCCACATGAAATCTTGTTTTAATCGTTTTCGTTTCTATCATCCGGCTCATTTAGCGCGGTTTATTTATTGCTCAGCTCAATAAACCGTTTCAACGTCTCCGCCGCCTTCCCGGAGTCGATGATCTCCGCCGCCAGCCTCACGCCGTCTGCCATGCTCTCCGCCTTGCCGCCGATATAGAGGGCCGCCCCCGCGTTCATCAGCACGGCGTTTCTCTTGTGCCCCTTTTCGCCGTTTAATATATCGCGCGTTATTTTTGCGTTTTCCTCCGGCGTGCCGCCCTCCAGATCAGCCTTTGTGCACCGCTCGAACCCAAAGTCCTCCGGGCATACGGTGTAGGTCTTAAACCACCCGTCCTTAAACTCGCATATGGTCGTAGGCGCGCTCATGGAAATCTCATCCAGCTTATCCCTGCCGTACACCACCATGCCGCGCTCCACCCCGAGACTGATCAGCACCTGCGCCAGCGGCTCCGCCAGATACTCGTCGTACACGCCGAGAAGCTGCCGCTTCGGGCTGCCCGGGTTCGTCAGCGGCCCTAGAATGTTGAACACCGTGCGGAAGCCCAGCTCCTTGCGGATCGCACCCACGTACTTCATGGAAGTGTGGTATTTCTGGGCGAAGAAGAAACACATGCCGACTTCCTGCAGAAGCTTCTCACAAAGTTCCGGGCTCTGCTCAATGTTGACACCCAACGCCTCCAGACAGTCCGCCGTGCCGCACTTGGAGGACGCCGCGCGGTTGCCGTGTTTGGCCACCTTCATGCCGCCCGCCGCACACACAAGCGCAGAGGTAGTGGAAATATTAAAGCTGTGGGCGTTGTCCCCGCCGGTACCCACGATCTCAAAAAGTTCCATATCCGTCTCCACCCTGGTCGCGTGATCCCGCATGGCCGCCGCGCACCCGGCAATCTCGTCCGTTGTCTCCGCTTTCGCGCTTTTTGTGGAGAGCGCCGCCAGAAAGGCCGCATTCTGGGTGGGAGACGTCTCCCCGCTCATAATCTCGTTCATTACGGCGTAAGCCTCGTCGTAGGTGAGGTCCCCCTTGTTTACGATTTTTACGATCGCTTCCTTAATCATAGTCTTTCCTCCATTCTAAAGCATTTCAAACCGCTTTTGCTTGAAATGTCTTTCATGTTATGTAAACTTTTTTATCTTCCCTATCCTTGTATGCACCGAAAAACATATCCTGCTTATCTCATTGCGGTACTCTCTGCACACAATAACAATGTGTCCTTCTATGACGCCAAAAAATTCTTAAGCACCTGTTTCCCTTCCGGCGTCATAATGGACTCCGGGTGAAACTGTACGCCGTAAATCGGATAGTTCCTGTGCTGCACCGCCATCACTTCCCCGTCCGCCGTTCGCGCCGTGACACGCAGACAATCCGGCATCGTGCGCTCATCCGCCACCAGCGAATGGTATCTGGCCACCGCCATCCCCTCCGGACATCCCCGAAACAGGGGACATTCCCTGTCAAACGTAAGTCTTGACTGCTTGCCGTGCATCAGCTCCTTCGCATAGGTCACAACCGCTCCAAAGGCTGCGCAAATGGCCTGATGCCCCAGGCAGACGCCCAATGTAGGTATTTCCTTTCCAAGTATCTTCGCCGCTTCCACTATGATTCCCGCATCTTCCGGCCGCCCCGGTCCGGGCGAGAGAATGATCCGCTCCGGCGCAAGCGCCCTGATCTCCTCCACCGTCATCTCATCGTTGCGGATCACCCGGATATCGGGGTTGATCTCACCCACAAGCTGATAGAGGTTGTAGGAAAAACTGTCATAGTTATCGATCAACAGAATCATGTCTGCCTCCTTTCCAAAATGCCGCTCATCCATTTTCCCACCAATATAACCTCATGCACCGCTCACTCCTCTTCCTGCCCCAGCTCTAAAGCACGGATCACCGCCTTCGCCTTGTTGATGCACTCGTTATACTCCTTTTGGGGATCGGAGTCGGCCACAATCCCCGCTCCGCTTCTGACAAACACATGCCCATTCTTCTTGTAAGCAATGCGGATGGCAATGCAGGTGTCCATGTTTCCGGTAAAATCTATATATCCAATGGCTCCTCCGTAAATGCCCCGCTTGTTGTTTTCCAGTTCTCCGATCAGCTGACAGGCCCTGATCTTCGGCGCACCGGACAAGGTTCCCGCGGGCAGTACCGCTTCGATGGCATCCAGCGCGTCAAACTCTTCCCGGATCTCTCCCCGCACCGTGGAGCCGATGTGCATCACATGGGAATACCGCTCTACGGAATGCAGTTTTTCCACCGCAACCGTACCGAATTTACTGATCTTTCCCAGATCATTGCGGCCCAGATCCACCAGCATGTTGTGCTCCGCCAGCTCCTTCTCATCCGCAAGCAGCTCCCGCTCAAGACTCTCGTCCTCCTCCTGCGTCTTTCCCCGCGGCCTTGTCCCCGCCAACGGAAAGGTGTGAAGCACGCCGTCCTCCAGCTTTACCAGCGTCTCCGGGGAAGCCCCCGCCACCTCCACGTCCGTGCCCGAGAAATAGAACATGTAAGGCGACGGATTCATGGTGCGCAGCACCCGGTAGGTATTTAACAGACTTCCCTCAAAAGGCGCCTCCAGCCTGTTGGAAAGGACAATCTGAAAAATATCCCCCTCCCGTATATGGCGCTTCGCCTGCTCTACAATATCGCAGTACGCCGCCTCGTCAAACAAGGGCGTCACCCTGCCGAGAAGCCGCCCTGCCTCCTCCTCTTTCTTCTCCCCTGTCCGAAGCAGGCTGACAAGCTGTCGCAATTCGTAAATTGCCTTATTGTAACCTGCCTCCCCTTCCGCAAGTGACATATTTACTATCAAAATAATCTTCTGCCTGAAATTGTCAAAAGCAATCACCTTATCAAAAAGCATCAGATCCACATCCTTGAACGCCTCCGTATCCTGCACGCCCACACGGATCGACGGTTCGCTGTAACCCAGATAATCATAGGAAAAATATCCCACCAGGCCGCCGGTAAAAGAGGGCAGATAATCAAAACGCGGGCTTTTATATTCGGAGAGAATCTGTCTGAGCTGCGCGGACGGGTCTTCCGTATGCAGGGTCACATCCCCCGCCTTCATTTCCCCGTCCAGACAGGTAATTTCCAATTTCGGGTCATACCCCAGAAAGGTATAACGTCCCCACTTTTCCTTCTCCGCCACCGATTCCAGCAGATAGCAGTGGGTAGATACATTTTTCAGAGTCCTGAGCGCCTCGATGGGCGTACAGATATCCGAAAGCATCTCACAGCTTACCGGAAGCACCTTGTATTCTCCTGTGTCCGCGATCTTTTTCACTTCTTCCATGGATGGTAAAAATTTCATGGCTGCTCCTTTCTGACTCTGCTCATATGAGCAGACTTGAAATGCTTCGCATTCCAAGTTCGCGTTGCTCGCCGTAAATCGTTACCGACAGTCTTGCATGCAAGCATGCATCCTGTCTGCAACGACTTCCAGCTCTGCTCATACGCGCAAAAAAGTCCTTGACAAAACCTAAGTCTTGTCAAGGACGAATCGATGCAATCCGCGGTGCCACCTTGATTCACGGGAACCCCCGTGCGCTTAGCAGGATACTGACATATCCCCGGCAACTGACGTATGCCACACGTTGCAGAATACTCTGCGCATCCGCGCATTTGACTGCACCCTCAGCGGTCCATTTGATGACTTGTTTCTTACCTGTTCTCAGCAACGCAGGCTCTCTGTAAAGGCATCATCACCGTTATCTCCGCTTCAACGGTTTAACTCGTTAAATTTTCTATAGAATACCACTGGAAAAAAGATCTGTCAAGAGGTCTTGAAAAATTTCTGGAATGCACGGAAGTCAATCGCGAAATCCTCATAGATACCCACCGGCACCATTTCCTCAAAAGTATATGTCTTTTCCTCGTTCTCTGCAAAAAGATACACTTCGACCGTTCTTTCCCCGGGATCCACAATCCAGTATTCCCGCACGCCCGCAGTTCGATACTTAAACAGCTTGATCTTCCGATCCATCTTCACGCTGCCTGGCGACACGATCTCGACCGCCCAGTCGGGCGCGCCGTGACAGCCCTTCTCATCCAGCTTGTCCTCATTGCAGATCACCACGATATCCGGCTCCACATAATTATATTCATCATTATTAATGTAAACTGCAAAAGGCGCAAGGTACACCTCACAGGAACCACCGCCGTCTTCGATGTAATTGGCTATCAGCCTGTACAGTGCGCCCAGAAGCCGCTGATGCACCCGGCTCGGACTCGCCATCTCATACATCCGCCCGTCGATCAGCTCCGCCCGCTTCCCTTCCGGCAGCGCCTCGATGTCCTTCACTGTGTAAATTCTTGTGGTCTCTTCTTTCATCTGCACTTTTCCTATCATTCCGTTCTCCTTTTCCGCAGGAGAATCATCCTTTTCCGTTCAGTCTGTCTAATAAGATTATCATATCTCAACGTTCTCGTCAACTATTTTTAGATATTATTATAAACGAAATTTCGTTTATCGAAAAAACGACCCTAAAATGGAGATGCCCCCCATTTCAAGGTCGTCCCGCGAGTGAAAAGAACTTTCGTTAATCTTTGAAATACTTTACCCCGCTCTCAAAAATCTTCATATCCTGCTCGCCAAAAATATTCACCGCCACACAGTCGCCTATTCTTTCCGCATGAGCCATCTTGCCCAGACATCTGCCGTCCGGTGAAGTGATGCCCTCAATGGACGCGTAGGAACCGTTGATGTTCCACTCCTCGTCCATGGACACATTGCCGTCGGCGTCCGCATACTGGGTCGCCACCTGTCCGTTTGCAAACAGCCGGTCAATCCACTCTTTCGGCGCCACAAACCGTCCCTCACCGTGGGATGCCGGGTTCACATACGTCTGACCCAGTTCCGCTCCCGCAAGCCACGGCGACTTGTTGGAAACCACTTTCAAATAAGCCATCTTGGAAATATGGCGGTTCACCGTATTGAAGGTCAGTGTCGGCGAATCCGCCTCCTGCCCCCGGATCTCCCCGTAAGGCACGAGCCCCAGCTTGATCAGCGCCTGAAAACCGTTACAGATGCCGAGCGCAAGACCGTCCCTCTCATTTAAAAGCTTCATCACCGCTTCCTTGATTTTCTCATTCTGGAAAGCGGTCGCAAAGAACTTGGCGGAACCGTCCGGCTCGTCGCCCGCGGAAAAACCACCCGGGAACATAATGATCTGTGCCTGTTCGATCGCCTTCCCGAAAGCCTCCACGCTCTCCCTGATATCCGCCGCGTTCTGGTTCTTGAACACCTTTACCACTGTGTCCGCCCCGGCTCTCTCGAACGCCTTCGCGCTGTCGTACTCGCAGTTCGTGCCCGGGAACACAGGAATGAATACGGTGGGCTTTGCCACTTTATTTTTGCACACATAGATATTGTCCGCCCGGTACAGCTCCGACGCCACCGGGCTCTTATCCCTGCCCGCCGTATAAGGAAATACCTTATCGAGCTTATCGCGCCATACCTGCAGCGCCTCGTCCCCGTCAATTTTCATGGAGCCGTAAGTGAACGCGCCGTCCGCCGTCACCGTACCGATCTCCTCATAGGAAATCCCCAACGTCTTTAACCGATGTACCTCTTTCGCGGGCATCTCCGCCACAATATCGCCGAGACCGTTATCGAACAGGTACTCCATCTTATAGGAGGAATCCACCGCCACGCCGAGACCGTTTCCGAACGCCATCTTGCTCACAGCTGCCGCCACGCCCTTTGCATCCAGCGCGTAAGCCGCCACGATCTTTCTCTTTTTGAACTTGACGGGCATTCCGTTTATGATCTCTGTGTCAGTATACTCTGACATTAATGTCATAATCTTGTCATAAAGTGTCATAACCTCGTCATAAACCGGCAGATCATACGCATCCCTCGGTATACGGAACCGCACAAGACGATCGCCCGGATATTTCAATTCGGGGGTTACGATATTACCGCCCTTATTTACATTGACCGCAAAAGACACCAGCGTCGGCGGCACGTCGATATCGTTGAAGGTGCCGGACATGGAATCCTTGCCGCCGATGGAAGGCAGTCCGTACTTCATCTGGGCGTCATAAGCGCCAAGCAGCGCTGCGAACGGCTGGCTCCACCGGGACGGTTCCTCGCTCATGCGCCGGAAATACTCCTGGAAAGTGAAGCGGATCGTCCTGTAATCTCCGCCGTTTGCCACAATCTTCGCCATGGACTCCGTCACCGCGTAAACCGCGCCGTGGTACGGGCTCCAGCTTGACAGATACGGATCAAAGCCGTAGCTCATCATGGTTACGGTGTCCGTCTTTCCCTCCAAAGTCGGGAGTTTCGCCACCATAGCCTGCGTCTCCGTCAACTGATACTTACCGCCGTAAGGCATATACACGCTGCCCGCACCGATGGACGCGTCAAACATTTCTACAAGCCCCTTCTGGGAGCAGACATTCAAATCGCCAAGAAGCGAAAGCCACGCCGCCTTCACATCCCTGCGTGCCACAGCCTCCGCCACCGCGGGCGTCGCGATCTTTTTCAGATAATCTTCCTTTTCATCGGGGATCTCCACAAAAACATCCGTCTCCTGATGCGCGCCGTTGGTGTCCAGAAACGCCCTCGACAGATCCACGATTTTCTTCCCGCGCCATTTGAGCACCAGACGGGGTTCCCTGGTGACTACCGCCACAGGCACCGCCTCCAGATTTTCCTCCGCGGCATAACCGAGGAAAGTGTCTACGTCTTCCGGCGCTACCACCACAGCCATACGCTCCTGAGACTCGGAGATCGCAAGCTCCGTCCCGTCCAGACCCGCATACTTTTTCGGCACCTTGTCCAGATCCACCACAAGCCCGTCCGCCAGTTCTCCGATCGCCACAGACACACCGCCTGCGCCGAAGTCGTTACATTTCTTGATCAGACGGCTCACTTCCTCACGTCTGAACAGCCGCTGTATTTTTCTCTCCGTGGGCGCGTTGCCTTTCTGCACCTCCGCACCGCACGTATCAATGGATTTCTCCGTATGTACCTTGGAGGAACCTGTGGCGCCGCCGCAGCCGTCGCGCCCGGTTCTGCCGCCCAGAAGGATAATGATATCGTCCGGGTCGGAATTTTCCCGGATCACATTTTTTCTCGGCGCCGCACCCATCACCGCGCCGATCTCCATGCGCTTCGCCACATAATTCGGGTGATAAATCTCTTTGACCAACCCGGTCGCCAGACCGATCTGGTTACCGTAGGAGGAATAACCGTTGGCTGCGCCGCGCACCAGCTTTTTCTGGGGCAGCTTTCCTTTCAGCGTATCCGCCACAGGCACCGTAGGATCCGCCGCACCGGTCACGCGCATCGCCTGATAGACATACCCTCTGCCGGAAAGGGGATCTCGGATCGCGCCGCCGAGGCACGTTGCCGCACCGCCGAAAGGCTCAATCTCCGTGGGATGGTTGTGGGTCTCGTTCTTGAAAAAGACAAGCCACTCCTCCGTCACCGGACCGTCGCCGTAGTCCATCTCCACCGGCACCACCACTGAGCAGGCATTAATCTCGTCGGACTCTTCCATATCATCGAGTTTCCCGTCCTTCTTTAACTTCCGCATCGCCATCAGCGCCAGATCCATCAGACAGACGAACTTATCGTCCCTGCCCTGAAAAATCTCCCCGCGCACATGCAGGTAATCCTGATAGGTTTTCTCAATCGGCTCCCGGTAACGCCCTTCCCCGAAGCTCACGTTCTTAAGTTCCGTGGAAAAAGTCGTATGACGACAGTGATCGGACCAGTATGTATCCAGCACCCGGATCTCCGTCATCGTGGGATTCCGCTTCTCCTCTGTCGCAAAATAATTCTGAATATGGAGAAAATCCTTGAACGTCATTGCCAGACCGAGGGAGTCATACAGTTCCTGCAGTTCCACCTGCGGCATGTCCACAAAGTCTTCCCGCTCCGGGAGATTCTCCAGTACCGCCACATCCGCCGGCTCCTCGTAGACAAGCGCAAGCGTATCCGGCTTCACCATACCGGTCTCTCTCGAATCCACAGGATTGATACAGTAAGCCTTGATCCGCGCCAGTTCCTCTTCTGTGACGCTTCCGTTGACCAGATAAGTCACAGCCGTTCTGATAATCGGTTCCTCGTCCTCTTTCAAAAACTGCACGCACTGTACCGCGGAATCCGCCCTCTGGTCAAACTGCCCCGGCAGAAACTCCACGGAAAAGACATACCCGTTTTCCGGAATCTCTATATTTTCCCGATATAAAATATCCACAGGCGGTTCCGAAAAAACTGTAAGACATGCCCTCTCGAAAACTTCGTCGGAAATATTTTCCACATCATAGCGGATGAAAACCCGCACCTGTTCCACACTCTTTATGCCCAGAAAACTTTCGATCTCTTCCTTCAGTTCCCTCGCCTTAACCGCATACGATTCCTTCTTTTCCACATAAATTCGTCTGACATTTCCCATTATCGTTTCTCCTCCCCTGCTTCACACAGACTTGAAAAGTCTTATATCTCCGTAATCAGCCCCTGCATAATATAGAGCAGCTGCTCATCCACCATCTTTTCCGTAATGCCGAAAGTCTGGGCATTGATTTTCAGCCCCTCCAGCACATACATGATATTTGCCGCAGCCCCCTTTGGATTCTCACAATAAAACTCACCGCTGGCAATACCCGCCTCAATCAGCTTTTCTATCACTCTGACACCTGCGTCAAATTGCTTGCGCAGCATATTGTTCTTATCGGTCGATTTATGTGCAAAAAAATATTCATAGACTGCCACAGTCAAATTGTCTTTATTTTGCAAAAGCTCCTTTTTCTGTTCCTTCAAAAAAAGCGTCAGAATATCCGCAGCCGTATCCTCTTTGGCAATCCGCTCCGTGAAAACATCATCCGTCTCGTCCGCCTCCATCTGCAGCACTTCCATCAGAATCTGATCCGTACTTTCAAAATACAGATACAGACCGCCTCGGCTGATCTCACATGCCTCCACAATATCTTTCATAGTCACATTCTTGAAGCCTTTTTCCACAAACACCTTTCTAGCCGTATCAAGTATGTACTTCTTTTTCTGTGCCGATTTTTCTCCCATCGTTTCTTTAATCTCCCTGCAAATATGTACCCCTCGGTCCGCCTGTCCCTGCGCCCTATTCCTGTTTTTCCTCTTTCTTGACATTGACTACTCTGGTCTGCACAGGATGATCCCAGAAATCCAGATTCTCTTTCATCTTCTTAATCACCTTAAGGAAAATACCATTCTCCACCGCCTCAGACCATCTTCTGCCTTTTGTCATGCCTTCCATCACATATCTGGAAAGGATACCCTTCAGCACATCCATCTCCCTGATATCCGACCGCTTGATGGCAAGAAGCTCATCCTCCAAAACACGAATCCTGTTTCGCGAATAGACATATCTGTAATTTCGATCCATCAGCTTCGTCCGCTGCGCTTCCTTGACGAAGCTCATCAGCGTACCGTCATACACCGGGAATGAAATAGAATTCTCCGCAATCCCGGAGCCGGAATAGCTCTGCTGTACCTTCATGCCGTTCTTGCTCTCCAGCCAAGGCAGATAACGGGCCAGCTTCTCCACATCCGCCCTGTATTCATTCACCACCTGCTGCCTATAGGCAATGTCTTCTTTTTCTAACTGTGTCCTATCCATGATACCTTATCACTCGCTTCCGTTTTCCAAATCAACCAGTCCGCCGCAAGCAACGGACATCCCTCTTACCTCTTCACAGGCTGCGGCATCCCGACAAGCCTGTCATTTTCAATTTTATCACAAATTATCAAAAAGTACAGTACAAAAAAAGGGAGTCTTCTTGTGCAACATAACAAAGCGCAGCCTCACAGCTCTTCATTTTCTACACGAACCTTGTACTTGATCTTCACGCCGCTTCCGTCCGTGGTTTTCAGCGTAATCGTAGCCGCTCCGGGTTTTCGCGGGGTTACCCACAGTTTCAGTTCAACTTCCCCTGTGCTCTTGTTTTTTTCCTTAAAAGTTGTCACCTCCGCCACCTTTTTATTAGAGGAAGACGCCTGCACATACCCGCCCTGCACATCCGTGTTTATCACATATTTATACCCTTTCTGCGTACCGCCCGCCGTGTCCACAAAATAGCCGTCATACACATTGGTTCTGCCCCCTTCATACAAACCCGACGCCGTGACATAGGTTGCCTTCGGCACTGCCATCACCTTATAGGTATCCTTTACGTTACTGCCGTCCTTCGCCACAGCCGTCACTGTCCAGATATTGGAAGTCCCTGTCCATGCCGTCTTTGACGCCGTCACCTTGCCGGAAGAGCTGATCTTCACGCCGCTGCTCTCGGGGGCATTGATGCTCCACGCCACCTTTTTGCTGGAAACCCTGCCGTACTCACTTTCCAGCGCCGCCTTCAGCTGTATGCTTTTACCCTGAACGACACACATGTCAACACTGTTTCCCACATGCGCCGTGATGGTCTTGGAGGAAATATGTAGTCTGGAAACCGGATTCACTACAGTGACCACACAAGTCAGTTTCTTGTTGGTGCCGTCTGTGGAGGCCACCGTAATAGTTGTTTTTCCGGCCGCCTTGCCCGTCGCTTCCACCGTCAGGGTAATCGTATTCCCGCTTCTGGTCTGTTCTACCGTAGCGATTCCCGGCCTGCTATTGGTCACCTTGTAGGCATCCAAATCCGCGGTTCCTTTCTCTTTAATTACAAGATCAACCGTTTTCTTTGTCAGCGTATCGCTGACCGACTTTTTCCTGTAAAGAGTAACTTTGGCATCCTTCCTGTCTGAAAACTCGAACTTTTCGATACTGCCGTCCCGCACTTGAAACTCCGCCGTCTCCTCTTTCCCGCTCCCGTCGGCTGTGACCGCCTTAACAAGATACTCACCCGGCACGGCTTTTGAGGTTGTGGAAACCTTCCCGCTATTGGCATTGATGCTCACGCCAATCTCCTTGGCGCGGTTTTTATCCACCGCTTTCCACTGGCTCCCGTTCTTTTCGGACAGACTCCAGATTACCTTTTTATTCGCCGTTTCCTTCGGTGTCACTTCCGCTTTAAAGACCACACTTTTTCCTATCGCCACAGAAACGGGCTTTTTCTCGTTCCCCTGCGCATCCGAACCGGACGGTCCCGACACCTTGAGACCCGTCGCAAGCTGTTTCACAGTCACCGTACAGGTCGCTTTTTTGCCGCTGGAATCATTGGCCAGCGCGGTGATCGTCGCCCTGCCCGCCTTGTTCAATGTTATGATACCCGGATTATCAGCGTCCGCCGCCGCGACCTGCTTATTGCTGCTGGTCCACTTAAAGTCAGCCGCCGTCAACGTTACGCCGCCGCTTACCGCCGCCGCATCCAGATGCTTTGTGAAGTCATAGGTCGTCTCCCCCTCTGACCGCGTCAGCGTAACGCTCTTTAGCGTCGTCCTGCCCGTTTTCTCCCGCAGGAATCTGACGCTCTTCACACGTAGGCCGGAAATCACTTCTATTTTGTATTCCGCCGACTTTTTTCCGTCATCCTGCGCAGTCACCTTTACGACATAGCTGCCGGGCTGCGCGCTCTTCGATACCGTCACTTTGCCGTTACTCGAAATACTCACGCCTGTTTTCAACGTCCGATCGGTATTGGGATCAATCTTTTTGTCAGCCTCTCCATCCGCGCCTGCCGTGTAGATTTCCCATGACACTTTCTTGTTCGCCGCATAGGCTGTCACTTGCGCCGACAGCTGAATACTTTTCCCCGCCGCCACCTGCTGTACGCCGGAAATCTCTATGTCCGCCACATAAGACTTCAATGTACAGGCTGCCGATTTTACAGCGCTGGAAACACCGTTTTCGTTCACCGCGATGGCCTTGATCGTCGCTTTTGCGCACTTCTCCACAACAAACGGCTCCGTGTACTGTATGGCATCCGCACTCGGTTCCCCGTTCTTAAACGCGGGCGTTTTTCCGTTATCCGTATAGTAGACGGTCATGCCGCCCTGCGCTTTGATCGTAACCGTAACTTTCTGCGCTTTATCATCCGTAACCATGTCAATGACCGGAACAGTCGGTTTTGCAACCGCCGTGCCCAATTTGAACACCTTAGTCAAGCTGGGAATGCCTTTGCCCATACCGGAGCCCGTAGCCTTGACGCAGTTGTTCTTCAGGACACGCTCCAACTCATCCACCTTCCCGCTGCCCTTTTCCATGCTTTTCAAAGGCTCGTAGGCGCCGAGCAGTACCGCCGCTTCGCCGGAAATCACCGGACACGCCTGGGAAGTGCCGCTCATAAACGCATACGACGACTTATAAGTAGACAGGATATGATCTCCCGGTGCGCTCAAATCCACCCATGCGCCAAAGGTAGAGAAATCCGCTCTGTTATTGTCCGTATCCGTAGCCGCCACGCAGATCACATGATCGTAGCAGGCGGGATAGTTGATACTGGATACCCCGTCATTGCCGGCCGATACAATCACGGCAATTCCCGCTTCGTATGCCTCGTTTATCTTGGCCTGGTAAATCCCGTTGTAACCCGGACCGCCCAGGCTCATATTGATAATGTCAACATCCCGTTCCACTGCAGCCGACAGTCCTGCTATAATGTCGGCATCCGTTCCCGATCCGCTGCTGTTCATCACCCTGATATTGTATATCTCCGCCTCGGGCGCAATCCCCGCGCCGCCTTTCCCGTTATTCACTCTCGCGCCGATAATGCCTGCCACGTGCGTCCCATGGCCGTGCCCGTCCTCGGCCGAATTGGCGCCTGTCACTTTATTGATATTTTCCTGAATCTGCAAGTCAGAATGAGCAGAGACCACACCGGAATCCAAAACCGCCACTTTGACGCCCGCTCCCCGATACCCCTCGTTCCATGCATAAGGCGACCCGACAGCCACATGCTGCCACTGATAATTACTGTTCGTCGCTTTCAGGTAGGGATCATCAAAAGAATCAAACGCCTGTGCATAAGCCTCCAACGTAATCGCGTCGCTGTCCTCCAGTACCTCTTCCCCGTGCACATAACGGTAGTAGTTCGGCCATACTGCGGGAAGAAGCGTTCTGGCGGAGGCCGCCGCCTGAACGGCATCACACACAGTCGTCTCCTCGCCCAGCTCCAGCACCAGCAGATCATCCTCAAAGCTCTTGATCTCGGCATTGTACGCTTCAGCGATCAGCGCAGCCTCCTCCTCGGACTGCGCCAGCGTCATAATCTCCCCCTCCACATACTGAATACCCTCCGCCGACTCGTCCACATCTTCCATATAATTCGCCAAAAGCCTTTTCTCTTTGATCTGCATGGAGGACAATCGATAGTGATCCGGCATACCGGTAAATCCTCCCAAATCCTCCTCTTTTTCAGGCAGTTCCTCTATAGCCGACTCCTCCTGTGGCAGATTGTTCTCCGACACCCCTTCCCCTGTTTCTTCCTCCGGAAGCATTTCTTCCGGCTGTTCCTCCTCTGACACTTCTTCGCCCGACGGCTCTACCTCCGTCGGTTCGCCTTCCGGTGTCCCGTTCTCTTCTTCAGGTTCTTCCTCCTGAATTTCCCCGTTCTCCGTCTCCTGATCTTCTCCCTTTTCTTCCTCCGAAGGGTTCGGCCCCTGCTCCTCCCCGTCGGCAGGCGTCTCCGAGGGTTCTTCATCATCCAATGCCCCGTCCTCTTTCTCTGCATCTTCTCCGGCATCGGCGGGCAGACCTTCCTCCCCTGTCTGCTCCGTTTCCTCAGACGGCACATCTTCCACCTCAGCCGTGAGCGCTTCCGTTAAAAGTTCAGTAGCAGGCTCCTCCCCGGCATAAACCACCGCCGTTCCAGCCGGTTCAAAGGCCAACACCGCTGAGAGCAGCAATGATAAAAATATTTTCCTGCATTTCCGGCTTCTTCTCATTCCATTCATCCTCTTTGTCATAAAGCTGCTACAAGCAGCAGACATCTTCTCAAAATCAACTAATTTCCTGTTCAATTTTAGCATATAACGACAGGGGACACAATAGAAATCCATTCCAACGCTGCGTTACCCCCGGGAGCACCTTCGTATCAAATGTACATAAGCATATTCGTAATATCGTATTTGGCACAACTGCACAATACCATATTTTGTATGAATGATCCATTTTCACGTAATGTAAATCTATATCTTGTATTTTTTTGTTCGATTATCGTTATTTCGTCTATTCCTTTTCTACACCCATCACCCGCAAAACCTGTTGCTTTTCCACTCTCCCCGTGTTATATCTGGTTTATAAAATAAATCCGGGCCGCGATTCCCGACCCGCAATTTTGTAAAGCCGCTGCTATTTTACGGTTTTACCGTTTCTTCGGAGCAATGCTCCGTCACTCTTGTCTAAGAAAGGAAGGCACATCTATGAAACTAACTGAAATGCAAAATCCGACACATAAAACTGCGGAAGGCTATACTCCCCTTGACATGATATTTCAAAATGCCTGTGGAGAAATTCCCTTCAACATGACCAACGACTATATGTTCCGAGCCGTCCTGCAGGAAAACAATCAGGCACTTCGCGGCCTGATCTGCTCTCTCCTGCACCTTGCCGAATCGGAGGTTACCTCCGTTGTAATTACAAATCCCATTGTTTTGGGAGAGACTATTGACACAAAGGAATTTCGGCTGGACATCCATCTTCTTTTAAACAACAATACGCAGATCAATCTGGAAATGCAGATTGCCAACCGTCTTAACTGGCAGAATCGTTCCGTCATGTATCTGTGCCGCTCCTACGACCATCTGAACCGAGGGCAGGAATACCAGGATGCCAAACCGGCCATACATATCGGCTTTCTGGATTATACCCTGTTTTCCAACCGCCCGGAGTTTTACGCCTGCTATAAGTTGATTAATCTAAAAAATTATCAGGTCTACAGCAACAACCTGACCTTATACATAGCCGACCTGTCTCGAATCGACCTTGCTACCGACGAGGATAAGCAGTACCATATAGACAGTTGGGCAAAACTTTTCAAAGCTGCCACATGGGAGGAACTCAAAATGATCGCATCCGAAGACGACACCCTGTTTGCCGCCGCTAAAGCTCTGTTTTATAAAAATTCCGACGAGGAAATCCGTATGCGCTGCCTTGACCGCGAAGAATACTACGCGGATCTGCGCAGCTACGAAAGAGCCATTGAGGAAAAAGAGCAGGAGCTGGAACGCAGCCGTTTAGAACATGATCAGGATTTACGCAGCTACAAGAAGGCCATCGCGGTAAAAGAGCAGGAGCTGGAACGCAGCCGTTTAGAACATGATCAGGATTTGCGCAGCTACAAAAAGACCCTCGCGGTAAAGGAGCAGGAAATCCGCGAGCTCCGCTCTGAGATAGAGCAGTTGAAAAAGCAATTCCAAAGCCGACAATGAATTGTTGACTTTAGCAATACACTTTGTACCTCTTAAGAGAAAGAAACGCGGCATGATATCCGCTCTCAGAATCATGCCGCGTTTGCTTAAAAAATTAATTGATTAATATTATTGTCCCTATTTCAATACATAAACTTTATATGATACCTTCTTACCACTTCCATCCGTAGCCTTAACTGTAACAGTAACCATCGTATCTTTCTTTACTTGATATGGTGTTAAAAGTAGCTGGTAAGCTCCTATTTTAGAATTATAATAAGTAGTTGCCTCCAACGCTTTCGGATTCGAAGACTTGGCCTCAATATACCCTCCCACTACATCCGTTGTAATCAAGCCTGCCCAGAACAATCGATTCCCATCTTCATCTAACGGCACTGCCCTCAATGCCAAGCCATTTATATATCCCGGTGCTGGTATTAGCTCTGGTACAGACAATTTAGTCGCTGGGTCAACAGCAGCCACTACATATGTGTCCTTTGCTCCACCACCGTCGGCCGCCTCCGCTGTCACTGTACATTTATAGCTTTGAATGCCTCTCTTTGCAGAAACCTTACCCGACGCATTCATAGTAATGCCGCTTGCCGGCGGTATATCAATACTCCATTTGACTTTTTTATTTGATACTGCGCCGTACTCGCTCTCCAGTGTCGCCTTTAGCTGAAGACTCTTTCCTTTAACAACTACCATGTCTATCCCCTGACTAGACGCAGACAATGTCTTTGTGCTAGAAGAAATATGAACCTTCGTAACCGGATTGCAAACAGTAACGGCACAAGTAACTTTCTTTCCGGAACCATCCGTCGCTGCAAGTATAATATTGGTCTTACCCGCTGCGCGCCCCTTCGCTGTAACAGTAAGAGAAATCAGATTTCCGTTTCGGACTGCAGTAGCCTCAGCAATATTGGGATTGCTGCTCTTCACTTCAAATGCATCTAAATCTGCCTGTGCATTCGTTCCCTCAATTTTGACATTAACTGTCGCCGATGTCTTCGTTTGGCTGGTAACTGCCCGTCTGAAAATGGTCATCTTCTTATCAGACGACTTACTAAAGGCAATCGTTTTAATCGCGCCCTCGCGTATAACAATATCCTTACTGTCTTCTTCCCCGCTGCCATCTGTCGCCACAGCTTTCACTGTGTAACTGCCCTTGGACGTGCTCTTTGTAGTCAACTTGCCATTGTTCTTATTAATTTTTACACCTGTGCTTGCAGCCGGTTCCTGATTAGTCGCTTTATCTATGACACTCCAAGACACTTTCTTAACAGTAACATTCGACGGAAGAACCGTTGCCTTAAACGTCACTCCTTTACCTGCTGCCACAGAAGAAGAGCCTGTTATCTTAATGTCCGTAGCAAGTTGTTTAACAGTAACCGTACATGTCGCCTTTTTACCACTAGAATCATTGGCAAGTGCAGTAATTGTAACTTTTCCGGCTTTAACAGGCGTTATGACACCATTTTCATTGACCGTAGCAATCGCTTTATTATTACTGCTCCACTTAAAATCAGTAACCGCTGCAGGCTTTCCGTCAACGTATTCCGCCTTGAGCAGCTTCCCAAGATCACGATCCGGGTCATCCGTCTTCGGAATCCCCAATGTCAAACTCTTTTTATCAAATTTCGCCGTCTTTAACTTCGTACTCTCAATAACGGTTATGACGTACTCGCCGGACTTGCCGGAACCGTCTTTTGCCGTTGCCCGTGCCGTATACTTAGCCCCTACTGTCACACCTGTTTTCGCTGTAACCTTACCGGATGCGCTGATGCTGATTTTATCTTTTGCAGCCGTTGCCTCAGCTCCGTCTGCAGTATACAGCTTCCAAATCACTTTTTTATTCGTCGCATATGCTGGCAGCACTTCTGCCGTAAGCTGCGCACTCTTACCTGCCGCTACCTTATCTATACCTGAGACTGTGATGGAGCTTACATCAGGCTTTAAAGTAAATTTAACAGATTTCACCGGGCTGGCAACGCCACTTTCATTAACCGCAATTGCTTTAACTGTTCCCTTCGTAATCTCCGTTATAGGAAAAGACGTCGTATATAACTCCGTATTTTTATCAGCCTCACCATTCTTATATACCGGATTCTTACCATTAACTGTATAATAAATATTCATTCCGTTCTGCGCAGTAATAGTAACCGTAACTTTCTGCGCTTTCGACGCATCATCAGGCACAATACTGATTGTCGGTGCCTGTGGCTTCACGGAAGCGGTAGAAAGTTTAAATACTTTTGTCAGGCTTGTGACTCCAGCGCCCATCCCGCTGCCCGCTGCTTTAACAGCATTGCTCTTCATCTTTTTTTCCAATGCATCTACTCGGTCGCCATTCTTTGTCATGCTCTTCAAAGAAGCGTCACCACTCAAAATAACCGCCGCTTCCCCCGTCGCTACGGGACATGCCATAGATGTACCATCCATACTTACATACCCGCCATCATTGTATGTAGACCAGATAGCCACGCCCGGAGCGCTTACATCCACCCATGAGCCATATGTAGAAAAATCTGCTCTGCTGTTATTTTGGTCTGTGGCAGCCACACAAATAATGTGCTCATAGCACGCCGGATAGTTAATGCAGTTTGCTCCGTCGTTGCCGGCTGATACAAATATTGCAATTCCCTTATTATACGCCTCTGTTACTTTTTTCTGGCATATATCATTATATCTCGGACCGCCAAGGCTCATATTGATAACATCCACATCCCATGTTATCGCTTGTCCGATACCTTGTATAATCGCCCAGTCCGTACCTGCATTTTCGCCACCATTTAATACATTGACAGCATAAAGCGTTGCATCTGGCGCAATACCCGCTCCGCCCTTTCCGTTATTTGCCTTTGCACCGATAATACCAGCCACATGCGTCCCATGACCACCTGCATCGGCTGCAGTACCACTCCCGACTGTAAGCGAATTTCCGGTTGCATTAGCCTCACCGGCAAGTGTCAATTCTTCATGATCCCCTTTTACGCCTGTATCGAGAACGGCAACCTTAACACCGGAACCGGTATAACCTTCCGCCCAAGCATAGGGAGAACCTACTGCCACATGCTGCCACTGATACTTTTCGTTTTCCGGCATAAGTTCTGGATCATTATAGGAAGCCGCTGCCTGCCCATATGCTTCTAGCGCTGGAATATCTTCCCTCTCTGCATATGCTGCAATGCCTATGTCTTCCGTTTCATACTCCGTCTCTTCAACTTCAATCATACCGCCGCTACTACTTTCCATAGCAGCATTCTCCACATGTGGATAACGGTAATAGTTTGGCCATACAGCCGGCAGCCTGTTTCTTGTAGATGCCGCAGCCTTTACTGCACTGACAACCGTATCTTCCTTTCTCAATTCCAGCAAAAGCACTCCATTATCAAACCCTTTGATGTCTGCATTATAAGCCTCCGCAATCATCTCAGCTTCTTCCTGCGAATCCGCCTCTACCATGATTTGACTTTTAGCATACAGAACACCTTCATCGGCCTCATTAATGTTCTTTATCTGACCTGCCAATGCTTCCTTATCTGCCTGCTGTGCCGCGCATAGACGATAATCATCTGGCATATCGGAAAACTGGCCCACATCATTGTCTTCCTCTTCTTCCAAATCATTTTCGGACACGGACTCTTCTTCTAATCCGTTTTCGGACACACTGCCTCCTTCTCCGGAAGAATCCTTTTCAGCCGTATTTTGGTCGGTCTCGTCCGGTTCTTCTTCCTCTTTATCTACCGTATCCTGTCCTTCGTTATCCTCATCTTCAGCGTTCTGTTCTTCGTTGTTCTCGTCTTCATTGTCCTGATCTTCGTTGTTCTCGCCATCGCTGTCTGAAGGTGTTTCGGAAGGCTCGTCCTGCTGGTCTTTATTTTCAGTACCAGAAGCATCACCACTCCCATCCTGCCCTTCGGAACCCTTTTCGTTTTCCTGTCCATCATCCGATACAGTGCCATCCTCTGTTCCGTTACCCGTATCCCCCTCTATCTCTTCCCCGCTATCAGGAAGAGTTTCTTCCTCTCCTAAATCTTCTTTCTGCTCCATCCCTTCCGTCGCATCCAGCTCTTCCGCATAAACAGTAGCGGTTGTTGCAAGCGGCTCAGCAATCAATATTGCCGAGAGCAGCAATGGCAAAATTGTTCCCCCTTTTTTCCACTTCTTCCTTCTCATCATTTTCCTCCAATCCCTTTTTATCGCTTTGTTTTATTGCACTTCATCTGTATCATATCCACTTCTGACAAAATTCACCGATATCTGAGGATATCCATTCTCCTGCCCTCTGGTGATTACTTGAAACGGATCCTCCTCTGTATGATATAGGGCAAGTCCATTTTCAAAAGATACAAACTCAATTCCATACTGTACCGCAATCTCTTTTGCCTGCTCTTCCGTATCAGCAAGCGCCATGAGCTGGTTCTCCGCCACTTCGAGCATCTCTACCTGCGACTCGTCCAATTTCTTTACTGCCAAAAACGGAAATGCCGGCCCTACACCAAATCTGGTAAACGCTATGTACCATCCCCCAAATACAAACACAATGATTACTACAACCACTATGCCAATTATCAACATTTTTTTCCTCATCAAAGCCCCCTTCTCTACAAAACTATAGAATCCCTACATTTTACTATATTTATATATAAGTTTATTCTAAGGTAAAAGCAGGGCAAACGCCACAGTCAAAACGCCCAATTTATTTACCCCCCCCCCCTAAAAATTCATGAATATTGCCATATAGCTTTCCCCTTTTCCCCCTTCATTGACTTTTCCCCCAAAAAAGCATAAGATAGATACAGGGTTTTTGTATTAATTTGTATAAGGGGGTATTCAAATGGCAGTAAAAGAATTTCCTGCGGGCACCCAGTTGATTCAGAGTGAACAGAATCTGGCCGCCCTGCATGTCATCGCGAAAGGAAGCGTATGCGCCTCTTATCCGGGAGGCACTTTTTATCTGAAAAAAGGGGATGTGATTGGTGTCTGTGAGATCTTTTTCGGCTCTCACTTTATCACCTATGAGACGGAGGAGCCCACGGGGATTGCCTCCTATCCGTGTACGGCCGCGCAGCTTTCCACGCTGATGCAGAAAAGCGTGGATCTTGCGAATATGATCGTCTCCTCGTTGTTCCGTCAGTTTCGTGAAATATATGACCAGTATGAATTAATGCGCTTCGACTGTGAAAACATCTATCATTTTCTGATGGATCGCTATGAAGAGTACAAATCCATTTGTGTCAAGCACGGAATTACCCCCAGAGCGCTGCCTGATATGGAAGATTTGGCGCCTCTTACGCTGGAGGAAGATCTGGAAAGCTGGCTGGACGTCTACTATGAGCAGCTGACTACTATGGTCACCGCAAAGTCCTCCAAATTTCATGAACCTGATTTCCTTGCTGGTGTCGTCCTGAAAACAGATCAGGATATTCACCACATCATTTCCATATGCCGCGTTTTTTATGACTACAAGGCGGACATCGCCAGCTTTTTGATGAATGAAAATCATCTGGACTTCTTTGATCTCTACGCGAGCCTTCTCTATCGGATCGGGGCAAACGATCAGGACTCCACAACCGTGAGCGCAAAAATTTCCACAATGATGATCCAGATGGAAGATCTGCCCTCCATCGACAAGGAAATGTATCAACAGAGAGTTGCGGAATACCGGACCAAACTGGAGAATCTCGGTGAAGGCAGCGGGGAAGAGAGCTCTACTACGGTTGACGATGTGCCCGATGTGGAAGACTCCATGAATAAGATTCTCACCTACGCAGAGGTAAGCAGCGAAACTGCTGCCGCTTTCCGCGAGGCTGTGAAGAAATTTGCCCAGATGACGGATAAGAATGCTTCTGACGACGCTGCCAGAAAGCTGCGCATGACGATCACGAAGCAGTTCTATGTCATATATGAAAAGGCCTTCTTAAAGAGCATGAAGGATCCTTCTTCCGTGCCCAAAGTAGTAAAAATGTTCTTTAATTTCGGCTATGTGGATGAACATCTGGCGGGCCTTGAAAACGCCGCCTATCTGTACAAGATCGTTGACAAGCTTCCCACAGACCCGAAGCGCAAGGTTTATACGGCCTACGAATGGTTTACCGCCATCTATAAGGGCATAAAGGAGCCCAGCCGCAACGAGTTTGACGCAGACTTTCCCACTTTTCTGCGTGAGCAGAAAATGTCCGGCAATATCACGGCGGCGGACGAGGCACGGATGCAGAACGACGTGACGGAAAAGGTGCTCTTCGAGATACGCAATATGTTCCAGACCGTCAACAAGATTACCTTCGGCCGCGTGTTAAGCTTCTGCCCGATCTTTTCAGAACATAATGTGCTGAAGGAACTGGACGGCACTCTGGTATCCGCGGACAAGGTGGAAGAAGCCTTCCGGAAAATCAGGGATATCGACTTCAGCGCTTACTACCGCGATGTCATTTACACGAACCCCGACATCGGTATCGGCAAGGAATCCGTCGGCGTGGAGGTGCTCCCCGACATTATCCTGATGCCAAACGTGGGAACCCGCGGCATTGCATGGCAGGAGATCGAGGGGCGCAAACGTACCACCCCGGCCCGCATGATGGTATCCGTGTTCCAGATGGAAGACCTGACAAATATTCTCGTCCGTCTGACCGGAGACTTCCGTTGGGAAATGTGCAAACGCGTTCAGGGGGCCCGCTGGAACGATATTTCCGAGGCGTCCCTTACGAGCGAATATTTCGACTACATCCAGTTCTACCGTAAGAACCGAGAACTGTCCGCTGACGCGAAGGATAAGATCAAGCTCAGTATGCAGAAGGCGAAAAACAGTTATAAGGAAATGTTCATCAGAGACTACGAAGCATGGATTCTCTATGAGGGCGTCGGTTCACCGAGACTCAACAAAGTGTCCCGAAACATCATTTTCACTTATTGTCCTTTCTCCAAGGAGATTCGCACAAGACTGATGGCAAACCCGCTCTACAAGGAAACTATGGCTCGCTACGATATTAAGCAGGCGCAGAAGATCCATCATTATGACAATGTCTTCCAAAAGCTCAAAAATACAGGGGTTCCGATTCCTCCCGAGCTTCAGAGGCAGCGTGATTATTTGAATATGTAAGTCTCTTCTCGCTAATATAGTGTTATTCTTTTATAATATATTTATAGACTTTAAGGGGAAAACACGGTATATTGATTACAGACTTGATCACGGAAGTCAAGTCGGCAATAGCAATTCCGAAGAATTCCCCTTTTACACAAGCAAGAACCCCGAAGGTTAAACCTCCGGGGTTTTTGCTATGCGCAGGGACGCATATGGTATTTTGCCTTCGGCATGCGTCCCGCGCAGACGGGCAGGAAATTTCTTTCCTGCCCGATTCCATGCATTTCTTTATTCTTTATTTCTTGTCCGTACTCGCGGGTTTCACAAGGAACAGACTGATCAACAGTGCGATGATATAGAGCACGATCGTGAAGTACAGCACATTCTGGTAGCCGACAGGATTGACCATATTGCCGTGGGAATCCTCGATAAAGCTACCCGTTTTGCTCACGATCAATGTTGCGATCTGGTTGCCGGTAAGACCCGCAAACGCCCACGCGGAAAGGGTGATACCGTGAATCGCGCTGATGCTGCCCATACCGTAGTGGTCGGAAAGCAGGGTCGGCACATTGGAGAAACCGCCGCCGTATCCGGCATTTACCATAAATACAAGCGCCAGCACCAGCACCACCAGAAGCATATTGCCCTCGCCGTTCTTGATACCGCCGGTCAGCATAACCGCGCCCGTAAACACAATTGAAAGCACAAAGATCAGCTTGTAGATTGTGTTTCTGTCTTTCAGATGATCCGCCCAAGCGGAGAAGCCGAGACGGCCGCCAGCATTGAAAATCGCGGAGATCGTGGAGATCACGCCAACCACACCTGCAAGACCAATACACTTCACAATCATCTTCTCCTGCGAGATCAGCGCCAGACCGCAGGTGATGTTGATATAGAACATCAGCCAGATACCCACATAGTTGCTGATCGGGCGGGTTTTGATGGTAGCCATGATGCCCTGCCCTTTTTCCTTCTTCTGGGGCTCGTGCCAGCCCTCGGGCTTCGCCAGAAGGAGATGCCCCACGAACATCATTACAAAATAAACCGCGGCGAGAATCCAGAACATCTTATAAATGCCGCCCTCTCCCAGATTGGAAAGGAGAGCCTGCATGATCGGGCTTGCAATCGCCTTCGCGCCGCCGAAGCCGGCCACCGCAAGACCTTTCTTATCCTCGAACCAGAGCATCAGAGTCTTTACCGGAGATAAATACCCGGTTCCGAGACCGATACCCATGATAAAGCCGTAGCAGACATAAATACCTATCAGAGCCAGCGGACTGCCGGGATTATTTCCTCCATAATATATGAAGAAACCCGTGCCAGCCATACCGAGAGCAAAGGTGATCGTAGCGATCAGAGACGACTTATGGATGTCCTTCTCCACCACGTTGCCCAAAAACGCCGCGGACATGCCCAGGAAGAAAATCGCGAAGCTGAACGCCCACTCCGTAGCTGCCTTGGAAAAGCCTATGTAGTCAGCGATCTCCTGACTGAAAATAGACCAGCAGTACACCGTACCGATGCTGAAGTGCAGGAGCAGTGCCGGGATCGCGGCACGCACCCATTTGTTTTGACTTTTCATGTTAAGTACCTGTTATCCTTTCGTTTATATTGAGTCAGATGCCCGCCAGTGATAACAGGATCTAACCCTCTCACAAAAAGCTGTGTGACTGTTATACATTTTACCTGAAAATCACTTACATTTCAAGACGTTTCAGGGCATTCCCGTCCGTCAAAGCAGCCGTTTGTTACTTTTCGCACCCGCACCATGCACTTGCTGCATGGTGTCGGAGTCAGCACCGGTGCATTCATCGTTGCAATTCACACTGACCGCCATGTCACGGCTTTGCTGTGACTCAAATCAATGCGGAGAATGCCGCATTTCAGGCATTCTCCTGAGTGAAACGGAGTTGCGAAGCAACTCCTAGAACTTCTTAACGAAGCAGCCTCTGCTGCTGAGTTTTAGAAGTTCTTTTCACTCTATAATCGTAAATCAGTACGAAATCCTGTCGTGGGTGTGAATTGCAACAGCCGTTTCGCCTTCGTCTTCCCGATTATCGAATCCAGATTTCAATACCCAGCATGACAACGCCGACCGTAAACAGATAATCCTCCGGCATGGAAATCGTTTCCCTGCGGACGAGCGTCCTCTGTCTCGTGCCCCTCCTCCTCGGAAAATATTCCGCCAGCAGAAACGACGCCGTAAGCACACCCCAGAATACGAGCAGCATACCCCCGAATTTACGCAGTTCGGTAAACATCACGACAAGAACATTCGTCAGAAGTATCATCCCCAATATGATATAGCGGGTGCGCACGTCAAGTTTTTCCGCAATGAACTGCCAGATGAGAATAATGCCAAAGATAACCGCCGTACCGATCGTAGTCCCATTCATGATTTCGCCCTCCGTCGTTTTCCACACCATCCGCAAAAACAGCCCGCGCCACACTCATTTCAGCGCCAGCACCGAAAATCCCGGCATCACGACCGTGCCGTCCGCAAAACTTATTGTTTCCTCACCCGTCACAAGCGCGCCCCGAATCTCCGTGTCCGCGCCAATTTCCTTTCCGTTTAACGTAATCCCGGTCAGGTTAAGCTCCTCCGTCTCTTCTCCCGTCACAAAAATAAGCAGAAGCTCCGAATCCCCGTAAGTCTTTTTGATGGCGCAGACGCTTTCCTTCGTATCTTCCGCCAGAAAATCCCCCACGAGGACATATTCCGCTTTTCCTCTGGCGATCTCCGGGTTCTGGTTGCGGATTTTGATGACTTTCTTATAGTATTGATAGACAGAAGTTTCATCTTTCTCCTGCTCCTCCAGACTCTCAAACTTCATCTTCACGTCCTCCATATCCGCAGGGCCGTCGCACATGCCCTCCGCATCGGGATTCATGCTCCAGTACATGGGCGCCCGCTTGTTCTCATCCCTGCCGGAGCCTTTCATGCCAAGCTCCTCCCCGTAATAGAGGAATGCCGAGCCGCCCATAAACAGGTTCATGGCGCCTGCCATCTTCGTCTGTGCGGCGGAATTGTCCCCCGCATAGTAACCGGCGCTCCTGCCCATGTCATGATTGGTATAAAAGGGAGCGTCGATATAATTCTCGTTATAAGCCCCGAAGGTTTCGTCCAGAGAAGTGACTGCCGCGCCGTATTTTGCCGCAGAAGAGCCGTTCAGCACCTTGGAGATAATACCGTCCTTGTCCGCAAAGGCAAAATCAAAGACGCTGTCAATGCCGCTCTCATAGTAGGCTGCATAGTCCGCCATATCAAGCCACGCTTCCCCCACCAGATAGGCGTCCTCTTTCTGCGATTTGACTGTGTCAGTCAGCCATTTTAAAAAGTCAATATTGGACTGAGGCGCCCCGGAATAGTACTCCTTCACCGCATCCAGACGGAAACCGCCCACGCCCATATCCAGCCAGTATTTCGTGATTGCCGCGATCTCCTCCCGCAAAGCTTCGCAGTCTAAGTTAAAATCAGGCATCTCCGACCAAAACTGCGCTTCATAGTACCAGTCCGTGCCTTCCACCGGGTAGTACCCGCCGCCCTGTTCCTTTGAAAAATGGTAATAATCAAAATAAGGGCAATCCGCCGTGCTTGGCTCCGCGCCGCCTAATCCTTTCAGGTATTCGCACGCTTCCAGAAACCACGGATTCTGCGAAGAGCTGTGGTTCAGCACCAAGTCCATAATCACTTTAATGCCCCGCCTGTCGCACTCGGCAAGCAGCGTCTCAAAATCATCCAACGTGCCATATGTCTCGTCTATCCCATAATAATCCGCCACGTCGTACTTGTGGTATGTGGGCGAAGGGTTCACGGGCATCAGCCAGATACCGTTGCAGCCCAGATCCGTGTCCGTGGCGTCGTCTCCGTCGTTAATGTAATCGAGCCTGGAGATCAACCCCTGCAGGTCTCCTATGCCGTCCCCGTCGCTGTCGCAGAAGGAGTAGACGAACACCTCATAATATGTCCTGTAATTGTCGTCGATGATCTGCAGCGGGTTATCCTCCCACGGCTCTGAGGCGGACGTTTCCGCCGCCTGCTCCCCTGCATCGCCGCCCGCAGAAACACTCTCTCCTGCAGCCTCCCCATCCGCCGCGACTCCCCCGTCTGCTAAAGAACCCTCCACCGCGCCAGACGAAGTCCCACTGTTCCCCGCTGCGTCTTGCGAAGTCACGCTGCTCCCCGTGCCTCCGCAGCCGCCAATCACCAAAGCCGCCGCCAATATCCCCGCCAGAGTTCTTACATATCTGCTTTTCATTTCAATACGCTCCATTTTAATTTCTTTTCCATTTCTAAAATTATGTAAACCGTTCATAATAGACACAAACAAGCTGCACCTTTTACCAGTGCAGCTTGCCATACACAGTTGTCCTTTTTTATCCTTTCACAGAACCTCCCGTAATCCCTTCCACATAGAACTTCTGCATAATCAAAAACAGAATCGAGATCGGCACGGATATCACCACGCCGCCCGCGCAGAATACGGAGAAGTACTTCGCGATCATGGACTTGCCAAGCATGTTAAACAGTCCGATCGCCACCGTCCAGTCTGTCGCGATGCCGGAGTTTAACATCAGCTTCGCAAACACAAAATCGCCCCACGGCACCAGGAAAGAACTGATAACCGTATACACGATGATGGGCTTCGACAGCGGAATGATAATCTTCCAGAAAATTTTCGCCTCGGAAGCGCCCTCCAGTCTTGCCGCCTCACTTAAGGAAACGGAAATCGTGTCCATGAAACCCTTACAGATCAGGAAACCCAGCCCCGCGCCGGCGGAGTAAACGATAATCATACCGATATGGCTGTTCGTCAGGTTAAACGTCTTTAAGATAAAGTAAATAGCGATCATGGACAACACGCCCGGGAACATATTCAAGATAATGCTGAAACTCATCAGCGACTTTCTGCCCGGGAACCGCAGCTTACTCATGGTGTAGCTCACCATCAACACAAGGATGGTGGAAATCAGGCATGTGAAAACCGCGATTACAAGCGTGTTCACAAACCACCTGTTGTACTGCACAATGGAATCTGACTGCAGGAAAAGCTGCGCATAATTGTCAAGCGTCCACGTCTCCGGGAAAAAGTGGGAGGTGTTGATTCCCTTGTACCCGCTAAACGAGGTAACAAACAGCCAGAGAATCGGTATCAGCCACACCACCGCCAGGAGAAGCAAAACAAGATGTCTTAAAATAGAGTTGATCGTCTTTTTCATTATTGAAATTCCTCCTCCTTATCTCCCTTAATCGTTCTTGTAAAGGTAATCAGTGTAAACGCCGCGCAGATGATAAATACGATGATACCGATCACGGATGCCATCTTATAGTTGTAATACTCGTTCGTCAGCCGGAACAGCCAGGTAACCAGCAGGTCGATCTCCTTCGCGTTGGAGTTTGCCAGAAGCTGGTCGCTTGTGACGTACACGTCCTGCGTCAGCAGATAAATCACGTTAAAGTTGTTGATGTTCTTTACAAAGTCCGTAATCAGGCTGGGCCCGGTCACGAAAAGCATGTACGGCATTGTGATCTTGATGAAGATCTGCAGAGGATTCGCACCGTCGATCCTCGCACTCTCGATCTGATCTTCGGGAATGTTCATCAAAACGCCCGTCGCGATCAACATCTGATAGGGAATGCCGACCCAAATATTGATGATGACGATCATCACCTTCGCCCAGCCCGGATTGGTCAAAAACGGAATGTAGCTTAAATTGGAAGGGACAAGCCCTACATTTTTGAGAAAATCCGTCAGCCCAATATTGGTGCAGAAGGTATTGACGATACCGCTGTCAGCGAAGAAGTTACGCACCAGAAGCAGTGTCACGAACTGCGGCACCGCGATGGCGATAATAAAGAGCGTTCTCCACATCTTCGGCATCTTCGTCTTCTTATTATTGATAAACTTGGCGAGCAGGATACCGCCGATATAAGTCGTGAAGGTGGCAAGCACCGCCCACTCCAGCGTCCAAGTTAATACTTTCCTAAAAGAATATCCAAAAGTCACCGTCACGGAATCCGTAAACAAACTCTTGAAGTTTGACCATCCCACCCATGTAAACAGGGAATTGGGCGGCATATGCTGCTGGTCATAGTTGGTGAACGCTACCGCCACCAATACAAGTATCGGCAGAATATTCATTAGAATAATACCGATCGCCGGCAGCGTCAGCAATGTAATATGAAATTTTTCGTTAAACAGCGCCTGCACATCTTCCTTAAAGGTATTGATGTGTTCTCCGTTTTCTTTCCGGACCTGCAGACGGTAAACCGCTTTCATGTTTGCGATCCAGAACATGATAAATACAACAATGAGAAAAAGTGCAATAATGGAATTCAACAGAATCAGGAAAGAGTTGTCATAGTCGTTGACCGTGCTGGTCATAGTCAACGGGTCGAACACCTGCTCAAACTGCACCGTGCCGAGCGTTCCGAACTTCGCAAGGTTTGGCGCCGCGTAACCGACGCACAGCACGACAAACAACACTTCCACCAGAAACATGATAATACCGTTAATCACCTGTTTCCTGGCAAAATAACCCGCGCCCATCAGAACCGCTGACAGTTTAACCCACACATCTCCCTTGACAAAGGCAATTCCAATATTCTTAAAATAATTTCCTATCGCATTTAATGCCTTCTTCATATGAACCTCCATGCCAAAGTCGTTTTCTGCAATCAAAACCCCTTATGAAATGAAAAACAACCGTCTTCTTTCAGAAAGAGGGCGAGTGAATGCCACTCACCCTCTTTTTGCTCAACTTTTGTTTCATGCCGAGTTTGCGAAGCAAATCTCGTGGAGTTAAAATTACCTCTCTTTCAGACCGAGTTTGCGAAGCAAATCTCGCAAGCGAGCTCTGCTCGCTTTGTTATTCGACAGGCGCCGTGATACCCTCAACCGTGGTATCCAGAAGCTCCTGCAGATCTGTTCCGTCAGGGTTGCCGGATGCAAGGATCTGTCCGAGTGTCTCCGCAGGAGACCAGAAGTTACCGCCTACACGCTGAGGCGTAGCGTATGCTGCCTGCTCTGCCAGAGCCGCGATTGCCGGGTTAGCCTGTACCGCATCAGAACCTGCTGCATTCAGGTTAGAGGGGCCAAGGCCTCTCGCTTCAAATCTTGCTGTCTGTGCAGACTCATTGGTCAGGAACTCTGCCAGAAGCATCGCCCAGCCCACGTTAGCGGAGTGAGGATTTACGCCCACCAGCTTGTAACCGGAGTAAGAAGACATCTGGCAGTCTTTGCCGCCCGCCTTGAAGGTAGGAAGCTTGGTTGCCGCATAGTTGTCGCCCCATGCTTCTGCTGCAGTCTCAGCTCTCCATGTACCGTTCACACATGCAACCACGTTGCCCTCTGCGATCTGGGTAGCCATATCCTCGTCGTTCATGTCTACAAGCACACCTGACGCCGTCAGGTCAATGATTGCCTGCGCTACATCCGTACCGCCCGCAGCATTCCATGTACAGGTATTGGTAAGACCGTCGTCATTCAGCTTTAACTCAAGACCTGCGCCCTGGAAGAACGCATAAATGTACCAGCCGTTGGAGATATCCATAGCGATCTTCTTGCCGGCCGCGTCAGCAACCTCAATCATCTTCTCCAGAGACTGCACGTCGCTCTCGGAGAATACGGAAGAATCGTAGAACATAAAGTAACCGTTATCAGCAGTCATCGGGTAAGCGTATACCTTACCGTTCACAGCCGCCGCCTCCACAGCGCCGGTTGCATTCTCATTTACTACATCGAAGGTGTAGTTCGCCACTACCTCCTGCAGCGCACCTGCGTTTACCAGATCGTTGATCTGGTCGTCCGCAAACGCGTACACATCAGCCGCCGCCTCTACGTCCGTAAGAACCGTATCCTTCGCGGTGGACTCACTCTCCGCGCCAAGGGTAATGTCAAAGGTTACATCCGGGTAAGCCGCCTTGAAATCATCAAGCAACTTGGTTGTCAGATCCTGATCTTCCTCAGAAGCCCATACCTTGAGGGTTACCGTGCCTGTGGTTGCCGCAATCAGGTTAGCAACGGGGTCTGTGCCCTCCTCCGCAGTTGCGGGAGCCTCTACCGCAGGAGCCTCCTCCGCTGCCGGAGCTTCCGCCGCAGGCTCCTCTGCCGCAGGCGCTTCTGCTGCCGGAGCTTCCGCTGCAGGCTCCTCTGCCGCACCGCCGCCGCAGCCGGTCAGACAGCCGACAGTCATCGCTGTTGCCAGTAATGTTGCCAATACTTTCTTTTTCATAATTTTACTCTCTCCTTTCGACTTTGTGATAAAAAGTCAATTTTTGGTTTCTATACAAAACACGGCGTCGCAGCCTGGTTTGCCGCCATTCCGCATTTTATATCACGTTCCGCCACGCCTTCCCGCCAGGTTTTTTATGAGCAGTCAGGGTTTTTATATCCTAATGTATTAGGATATAGAGAAAGGGCTAGCCCTTTCCGCGAACATTAAGTAACGCGTTTAAGTAAAATTTACCACCTTTATATAGTTGTTGTCAATACGGAAAACGTTTTTTTAACATAAACGGTGTATTTTAAACCTGTATGACACATTTGATCCCACATCACCGTCATAAATCCTTATCCTTTTCCTTCGCCGGAAAATGATTCACCGCCCTCGTTTTCCCCCGAATCAGGCTGATATTCACGAATTACTTCCAGCGCCGGCAAGGATTGACCTTCATAGTCAAATAGTGCCTGGTTTGCCCATTCATTGCCGCCGGGGCCTTTTTCTTCGATATATTTCAGCGCTTCCTCATTCGCCCAGCCTGAACCCGGCACTGGAATCCACGCCGGTTCCCAATAGAAAAATCCCCTGCATTTCCTCTCCGGCACCTGATCAATCACACGGAAGAGCGCCCGCATGAAATCCGCCTGTCCTTCCCTCGTCATCGGAAAAGGCAGCTTCTCCACCAGCGCAGGCTTGGTGGCATATCCTTTGCGCTCGTTCGCCTCAAGTTTTTCATAGGATGCGTAGTCTTCCATCGTATAGCCCATGGAAACCTCCGCAATCACCAGATCCTTGCCATAACGCACCGCCAGATCGTTCATATTCTTCTGCAGATCCGAAAGACTCCCATGCCAGAACGGGTAGTAGGAAAGCCCGATTATCTGGAAATCCTCGCCCCGCTCGATATAATGGTCAAACCAGTCAACGTACATCGGCGCATTGCCTCCGTTGTCCAGATGGATCATCACCGGCATATCGGCATCCAGAGAGCGCACCGCCCGGATGCCCGCGCTGACAAACCGCGCCAGATTTTCGTAATTGCCGCATTCCAACAGCTTCCCCAGAGGCCAGAGCATCCCGTTGGTCAGCTCGTTGCCGATCTGAATGAGATCTGGGTACGCCCCCGCATCCCGCAGAGTCAACAGCGTATCCCGCGTAAAGGTATAGACAGCTTCGGTCAACTGTTCCGCATCCATCCCTCGCCACGCCTTCGGCACCCGCTGTTTACCCGGGTCGGCCCAAAAATCGCTGTAATGCATACAGAGCAGCACTTCCATCCCGTGCGCCTTCGCCCGCTTCGCCAGCTCGATCGTCGTCGGCAAGTCATTCGTACCCGCCCCGTAAGCCGTGCCGTCCTCCGCGTAAGGATCGTTCCAGAGCCGCAGCCTGACCGCGTTCGTCCCGTAGCTTTTCAGGATTTCAAACACATCCTTCTCCACGCCGTGATCATAAAACTTTCCGCCGAGGCTTTCTACTTCTTTGATGGTAGACAAGTCCATTCCCTTATAAAATTTCATATAATCCGCCCCGCCCTTAATCAAAATCAAACTTAGTGAATCTTTTCATCGCATCCTTATACCGGAAGCGCACCAGCTCGTTCTTTGCGAGCACATCCTCCTCCGTCCCCACATACTGGCAGCGGATACAATGGTACTCCTTCTTATCCTTATCATAAAACATATCAATGTCCAAGTCTCTCATAAAACAGGAGGGACACCTGTAATTTAATTTGCCTTTGCCAGATTGAGCCATGTCGCAAATACCTCCTTATCTTTTAACCGGGTGGTGTAACCTAACGTGAACATCGGGGAAAACGCGTACCCTTCCTTGATATACCCGACCGCCTCTTTCTTTTCGCAGCTTATGGACACTCTCGTCCCGATCTCGGGAACCACCGCCACTGCCTCCGTGGCGCCCTGCATCTGCGCCTCGCGGCACTTGTAGGCGTAGTCGATCTTCTCCGTCTTGGAGCCGTCTGTCACGGACAGCTTCACATTGCTCATGTCCTCGGAATACTCCGTGGTACCGTAACATGCCACCATATACTCGTTGATCTCCACCTCGGCATCCGGGTCGCTCATTTCCAAAATCGTTCTCTCGATCTTGATATGGGAGCTGCCCTCCTCAAAGTACATCTTCGTCTGCAGTTTCACCGTCAGATCATAGAACTCGATATCCACAGGGTCAAGCGTCAGGATTCTCGTATTGCCCTCCTGCGAGAAATGCGCTTTTGTCCGGCACAGACACAGATCCACTTCCTCGCCGTTGTGGGTCAGCTTCGCGCTTCGCACCGTGCCCTCTCCCGCATAGTGGGTAAAGTAGCCCGCCCGATACTTCTCCTGAATTAAGAAAGGATAGGAGGCATCCGTCACATGCTTCGTGCCGATGCCGACCGGCCACTCCAGCTTCGCCGCATAAGGCCGCAGATCGACAATCGCGCCGCCCTGATCCATATTTGCGCACACTCTCATGTAAGGGTCGCAGTACCAGAAAAGCTGTTTGTCCGATCCGTACAAAATATCTCTCCACAGCGCGCACTCCGGTTCTGTCAGCCTCCTGTTCGCACGGTAAAAGTCCGCGAACTCCGCCATGGTCATATCCTCTAACTTGCCTTCCTTTTTCAGCTTGCCGTAGTACGCCATGCCGTCCTCATAGGATTTCAGCAGAAGCTCATAAGGCGCTTCCCAGCGTCCCATCTTGTTCATCCAGCCGGGTCCCACGAACATCATGTTGTAGGCGTAGCCGTTGTTGTATTTCGCAAGCGACCGGAACTGGTCAATTAAATTGTACAGATAGGGATACTCCCATGTCTTGGAATCGTAGCACATGCTTCGCAGCACATTCTGCGGATGCGTCCCGAAATTGGAGCCGTTGCCGTCGTAGCACGCGATCAGGTCGCGGGACAGATGGGGAATCGCCACAATACCGGAATCCTCCGCCTCGTTCGCCGCGGGCGCGTGGGTATTCTGCTTGCTCGGAATCCAGGGAGCCCACGGACCGCCGTCCATAAATGTATACCAGGAATTATTGCAGGTGTGATAAGCTTTCGGGCCTTCCTCCCAGCATGTCGCCACGGCGCATTTCACCATGGGATATTTCTCTTTGATATAGTTGGTCAGATCTGCATCCATATAGTAGGAGCCCGTGGACTCCGGATAGAAGCCGAACCTGTCATGGAATTTGCCGAACACATCATCCACGATCGACTTCTTGTCCTCCATGGAGAACATCCAGATACAAAAATCCTTCGTCTTGTACTTCTCGCGGAACTCCTCGCAGGGAAGGCCAAGCAGGGACAGCGCAATCTCATCGCCGTACTGCTCGTGATCCGCCTTCGCGAGCGCCACCGCCTCATCGTTAAATAAAGAAGCGTATGTCATCTGAATCGTTGTCTTCAATCCGTTCTTGTGCGCAATCGCCTGCTGCGTCTTAAAGATATCGAGAGATTCTGTCAGAAGCTCTTTTCTCCCGATGTCCTCCTCCTTGCCGTGTCCGGTCACCTTCTCCGCGTACTCAGGTACCATCTCCGGCCGATGGATGATGTTTACAATAAACTTATCCATTTGCCTGCCCTCCGTTTCTTAAATATGTTGCTGTTTTGCTGCCATTTCCTGCGCTATTTCGCCGCCATCCGTTTGGTAGTTTTGCCTTTGCGCAATCGGTTGTCCATATTCAAATAATAACAAACTGCACAGAACTTGTCAACGCATATTTTACCAAATTTTAGAATGCTTGTTACTCCGGGTTCCTTTTCACACTGCACCATGCACTTGCTGCATGGTGTCGGAGCCAGCGCCGGTGCATTCATTGTTGCAATTCACACGGAATAATCGTAAATTGATGCGAAATCTGGCGTACGTGTGAATTGTAACTACTCCGGCATCCCGCTTTGCAGATATCGAAATACCTTGAGGGATTCCAACGGATGACCATAGTAGTCAAACAATGCCTGGTTGTCCCACGACGATCCCCCGTAATATTTGCCCGCGTCCTTCGGGTCATAGCCGGATGCATAGGAGGATGCCCATCCCGCACCTTTTTCCTCCCACGCTTCCTTATTGGCGGCAAGCGCTTCGTCCGCATCCGCCGCGCCTTTTTCCCAGACATTGACAGGAATCCAAGCCGGTTCCCAGTAAAAATAGCCAAGCCCCGCGTCTCCCACGGCGGCCACCGCCGCGCACACATCCCGAATTTCTTCGGCCTGCCCCTGCGCTGTGGCCGGGTACTCCGGCAGAATGTCCGACGCGCCGATGCTGTTGGCCGTGCCATCCCCGTCTCCCTCCGTATGAGGATAAGAGTTTTCCACCACCAACACATCCTTCCCGTAAGCGTCATTCACCTTTTGCAGCGTGTCCGTCAGATTCTCCATATCGCCGTGCCAGAAGGGATAGTAAGATACCGCAAAAATATCATAGTCAATTTCCTGCTCTTCCAGTTTCCGGGCCAGCGCCAGCGTGCCGGTCTGATCCGCGATGTCGGTAAAGTGGACGGCGACCCGTATTTCCCGTCCCCGCTCCTTCGCCACATCTCTGACAGCCCGCGCGCCCGCCTGCAAAAGCGCTCCACGCGAAGGCCAATCCGTCTCCCCCGCCATGCCGTTGTTGATCTCGTTGCCGATCTGCACCATCCCGACGTCCGCCCCGGCGTCCAGTATTTCTCCGAGGCTTTGCACCGTATACGCGTAGAGCGCATCCGCCTTTTCTTCTATTTCCATGCCCTCCCACGCCTTGGGACACATCTGCTTGGAAGGATCCGCCCAAAAGTCGGAATAATGGTAATCCACCAGAAGCTTCATCTGATACTGCGCCGCCCGCCTGCCAATCTCGGCCGCCGCCACCGTATCGCAGTTGCCGCCGCCATAGCCCTTGCCGTTCTCGTCGTAAGGGTCATTCCACACGCGCACCCTGATATAGTTTACCCCGTTTTCAAAAAAAGTCTGAAAAATATCCTGCTCCTGTCCCGCTTCGTTAAAATAAACGACGCCGCTCTCCTCCTCCGCCAGCACACTGGAAATATCCACGCCCCGGATAAAGTCGTCCCTCAGCCCCTCTATCGGCTCGATGTGTATCTCCGCCGTTTCCTCATCCGCCTCCTCTGCGGCTGTCTGCCCCGCATCGTCCTGTTCCGCGGTCGCCTGCGCCGCATCCGCCTGTCCCGCGGCGGTTTGATCTGCCGCGTCCTGCACCGCGCTCTCCTGTCCCGGCTCCGGCTGCATTTCTCCCGATACCGCCTGTTTCTCACCGGCCTGCCCTGCTGCCGCCTGCTCCACAGCCGCAGATTCGTCCCTTGCTCCGCAGCCCGCAAACAAAAGCGCTGCTGCCACTACGCCGATCAGCAGACGCTGTTTTCCCGTTCTCCCTTTTTCTGACATTTTCTTTTCCTCCGTTCCGCTTTCTGACTCTGCTTATGCGCATAAGCAGACGGACAGCAGTATGGATTTCCATAGTGCTGCCCGTTAATGATTGCTGTATCCTGCTGTCTTACGAGTGATGTCTTCCATGATGGCCGCCGTGGTGACCACCGCCGCTCTGTCCCGCATTCTGGTTCGTGCTCTGTCTCACGCAGGAATTGTCGCAGTAGCCGTTCGCATGATTATACCCGCAATAGCTCTGGTTTCCGTGGGTGTGATGCCCGCTCAATGTGCACCCTTCCACATGGCAGACCCCGACCACGCCGCAGGAACCGTCGCAATAGCCATGCTCATGGGCATATCCGCAATAGGTCTGACTGTCGTGAAGATGATATCCCGTCTCCGTACACCCTTCCACCGCACATACGCTGACCGCTCCGCAGGAACCGTCACAATAACCTCCCGCATGGTCATATCCACAGTAAGTTGTATTGTCATGTGTGTGCAGCCCGGTTCTCGTACAACCCTCCACCGTACACACGGAACATACCGCCTGATTCGCGGCACCTGCCTGACCATGATGTCCGTGAGCCGACACAGGCATAACGACCATTCCGGCCATCAATAAGCCCGCCGCCCCATACGCAAACAATCTTTTCATCTGCACAAATGCTCACCTCCATCTATTGATACCTTCATCATATAAAGAAGCCTGTGCGTTGTCAATAGGGATCATAACCAAGCGGACCGGAAATTTCCTTTTACTGTACGAACCGGCGAACATGTCCCATGTATGCTACCTATAGAAACCGCTTCGTCGAATCCCGCATCCGCACCTCATACCCTAAAAGCGTATGCCGCTCTACCTCTGCCCCTTCTAACATCTGCAGCAGCAGCCCGCACGCCCTTTTCCCCAACGCCTCCACGTCAAAGCGGATCGACGTGATGGCCGGAATACGGTTTTCCAGCACGGTGCTGTCGTAAAAGGATACCACCTGCACTTGCTCCGGCACCGCGATCTGTCTCGTCTGCATGACATTCAGTACACAGCCGCACAAATAATCATCCATGCAAACGATACAGCCGACCTGTTCCCCAAAAAGCCCCTCCACAATTTTTTCCACGGCTCTGTCGTCCTCCACGTTGAGAAACACCCGTCTGCTGCCGTGCCAATCCGGCCGCTCCCCAAAGGCATCCTCAAATCCAAGCAGGCGGTTTTTCGTAACCATATGTTCTTCCCTGCCGCCAATCAACGCAAAGCTCTTTGTGCCGCCGTCCAGCAGCCTTCCCGTCAACTCCCGGCAAGCCCCTCTGTGGTCGTTGTCAATCTGAACCGCCCCCGCATCTTCGGTACTGCCGATCGCCACAAAGGGTACACCATTTTCCTGCAGATACCGCATGGGCGCGTCGTCCTTAAGCGTCCTTGTGAGAATTGCCCCGTCAATCTTGCGATTCGTCACCGCCCGCTCAAGCTGTGTGATTTTATCGGCAGTCACCATGGACAGCAGCACGTCGTACCCTGCTTCGGAGGCAGTCCGGCTAATTCCCATCATGCACTTTTGGAAAAAAGGGAGCTCCACAACCTGATAATCCCCGGGCAGCACCAGTCCCAGATTAAAAGTCTTGTTCTGCGCAAGGCCTTTCGCCACCACATTCGGGCTGTAATGGTGCGCTTCAATATATGCCTGTACTTTTTTCCGCGTCTCTTCTCCGATCCTGCCCTTTCCCGACATAGCTCTGGACACAGTGGTCTTCGACACGCCAAGCTCCTGTGCAATATCCGCGATTGTGAGATTTTTGTCTTCCATGGTTCTGCTCCCTTCCCGTCGGTTACGTCCAGTCGCCTTCCAGCCAAAGTCAAAGGCCCCGTTACCAAAATAAATATTCCGCTGCCTGCGGACACCAGGCGCGCAAGCGGTTGTTCGATATTAGATTACCAGATTCCATACAATCGCGCAACCCGATTCGGCCGCCTCCCGGCGCTTTCCCTGTTATAATTCGGCGCTTTCCTGTCATTTTTCCCAAACCTCTTGTTGTGACGGCATCGAAGAATATGCTATACTTAATGCATCCCATATTTTTACAACTGAATTGCCTGGAATATATGTAAAGGCTGAGAAGAATCCGGCCTCTTTGCCAAAGGCAAAACTGGAATAGGCCGGATTCAGCAACTAGGATGCCGAAGGCTGAATAGTTACGAAAACACGTCGGCAAACTTGCTTATGCATATTGCGGGCCGTATCTTCTGACATGCAAAGCGATAAAAATACAAGAAAACAGGGGGATTTTACTATGAAAAAAATGACGCAGAGAATCTTACATATGGTTTTGGCCGCCGCCGTCCTTCTTGGGTGCGCCTTCTCCGCTCCCGTTCCGGCTTTGGCTGCCGGTCCCGATCAGATGGAAGTCCACTTTATGGACGTAGGGCAGGGGGACGCCACGCTCGTTACCTGCGGCGGCCACGCCATGCTGATCGACGCGGGCGACGACTCCAAAGGCACCGCCATTCAAAATTATCTTCAAAAGCAAAAGATCACCAAGCTGGATTATCTGGTATTGACTCACCCGGACGCTGACCACATCGGCGGCGCACCCGTGATTATCACAAAATTTGACATCGGAAAGGTGTTTGTCTCAAACTTTGAGAAAGACAACAAAACCTATCAGAAACTGATTCAGTCGCTGGACGACAAACGGATGAAGTCGCTGACTCCAACGGTCAATTCCAAATACACGCTGGGAACCGCCGACATCACCATCTTGGCTCCGGGCAAAACCTACGACAATCCCAACGACGCCTCCATCGCCCTGCTTTTAAAAAACGGAACCCGTTCCTTCCTGTTTACGGGTGATGCCGGCGAAGACGCCGAGAAGGATATTTTAAAGACGGGCATAGATATCTCGGCGGACGTGTATAAGGTCGGCCATCACGGCAGCAAATACTCGACTTCCAAAGATTTTTTTGAAGCGGTCGATCCCTTTTACGCGGTCATCAGCTGCGGGGAGGGCAATTCTTACGGACATCCCCACGCGGAGACGCTGAACACGCTCCGCACAAGCGGCGTTATGGTTTATCGGACGGACGAAGCCGGCACAATCATTGCATCCACGGACGGCAAGTCGATCTCCTTCAACGTGCCCGCCTCCGAGAGCTGGAAGGCAGGCGAACCGACCGGCGGCAGTACCGCGGCTTCCACGAAATCCACCGCCGGAACGAAAGCCGCCTCATCACAGACAAAGAAAACAGCTCCGGCCGCGGTGTCGCAAAAGGAAACAACTGCCAACGCCGGACAGAGCACATCGCCTGCGGCATCTGACCAGTCGGCAGAAGCTGCGCCACAGCCGCCGAAAGAAACTGCGCCCGCCGTGGAGGAAAAACCGCAGGAAAGCGCGCCTGCTGCCACCAGCGAACTGACTTATGTACTGAACGTCAAAACAAAGAAGTTCCACAGACCGACCTGTCATTCCCTGCCCACCACGAACAGGCAGGACAGTTCGGAAAGCCGGGAAAGCATTATCTCGCAGGGTTATGAACCCTGCAAGAAATGCAATCCGTGAAGTTTCTTGCATATTTATGTCCGTTTACACTAACCCTGATAATTCCGCAACGTGGAATCTCAAAATCCAAAAACGAGCAAGCTCGTTCCAGAGAATGCCGCATTTCAGGCATTCTCCTGAGTGAAACGGAGTTGCGAAGCAACTCCTAGAACTTCTTAACGAAGCAGCCTCTGCTGCTGAGTTTTAGAAGTTCTTTTCACTCTAACCGCCATGATTCCGCTCTGCGGAATCTCAAATCAATGCGGAGAATGCCCGTATTTTGGGCATTCTCCTGTGTGAGACATAGTACTTCTTCGCGAAGCAGCCTTTGCTGCGAGTGATTAGAAGTACTTCTCACACTATACCCGGTAACTGCTCAATTCGCCGTTCATTACGGAAATAGCTGAAAATGTGTCTGCTGTCGTGGTCTCGATGCCCTTCATCTCCTCGTCTATGGTGGAAATCAATTCCGAAAGCTGAATAATCTCCGCGTTGTTTTCCTCGGAGGCCCCGCCAACGGATTCCATGGCCATCCCAATCTTTTGCAGCACCCCCGCATACTCTTCCATATTTTTCAAAAGCTGCTCCATGGATGCCCTGATTTCATCGGACTTTTCCGCAAACCCATGGGACAGACCTTCAAACTTCCGGTAATCTCCAGAAATTTCATTCTCCAAAAATTGGAGCATCTTATCCGACAGCGCGCCAAGGCCCTGAATCGCCTCCACCACTTCTTTACTCATTTTCTGGATTTCATTGGCGGCTTCGTTGGTGTTGCCCGCAAGTGTACCGATCTCTCCCGCAACGACGGCGAAACCTTTTCCTGCTTCCCCTGCCCTTGCCGCCTCAATCGACGCGTTCAGCGCCAAGAGATTGGTCTGCCCGGAAATCCCCAGTATCGTCTCCGAAAGCTCCTTGATCCGAAGCACCGCCTCCGCCTTCTTTTTTTCCTCCTGCAGCATCTTTGACATCATCCCGACATTTTTGCCGATTCCCGCAAAGGAAGTCTGCGCCGTGTCATTCAGCTCTGTTGAGGATTTGTTGATCTCCTGCAGTCCGATCGTATTTCCCGCCACTACCTCAACGATGTTCTGGATGTCCTTATATACAAAATCCACCTGTTCGCCCACAGTTCCGACAGACGCCGCAATTTCCTCGGACGCCGCCACCATGGAATGTATGGTGTCGTTGATGCCTGCCACCTGTGCCGCCGACCCCGATACATGCGTGTTGATATTACTCATCTTTGATTCTATGCTGTCGGTTCCGCCCTTGATCTCCCTGACCGTATTTGCCGTTTTCTCCAAAAGGCGGTTTAAACTGTTTCCGATCACCTCAAGCTCATCTCCGGATGTGATATTTAACACCTTCGTCAGATCCCCGTCATCGGATGCCACCTCCAGAATCTTATCGTTTACCTTGATGAAATTGCGGCGCATTCTGACCGCAACCAGAAGCGCCGCAGCCACGGCAAAAAGAAGCGCCGCGCCCACAGCAAATAAAATATTGCGGATCAGACTGTTTAAGGAAGTCTGTATGGAGGACGCCTCATAATCCACCGCCACAATGCCAAGCACCTTACCGTCAAACAATATCGGCGCGTACCCGCTGTAAAAAGTGCCCCACTCATCGGTAAAAGGATCTTTTGTCACGGAAGAGCGTCCCTGCATCGCCTCAAACATGGCTTCCTGCGCCTCGTAATCCTCCGCGTATTCCCCCGGATCGTCCGGGTCCGTGTCCACCACAAATTGAAAATAGCCCGCATCCTTGGGCATCAATGTGTAAACATAGGTAACCGATTCTCCCACCAGAAAGAAACTCAGACTGTCCTTCACCGCAAGAAGCGACGCCTCGTCTCCTTCCATGGCCTTCGCAAAAACCGCTCCGTCCACGTTTTCCGCGGCAATCACCGCAATTTCCATCACATCGTCCTTACATTTCTTCTGCAGAAAACTGCCCATGTTTGAATAGGCAACACTCCCCACAATCAATGCTACGATAATGGCTGATCCTAAAATAAAGAGAAAAAGCTGCGCTGCTATACTGAGTTTTTTTGTCTTCATACCCTCTGCCCCCTCCTCCAGTGGAACTAACCGCAAAAGTATCTGATTTATTGTAGCGGAAAACAGGGGATAACGGAATATCTGTGGTATACATTGTCGTTTTTCGGGTATACTTTGCGCCTTTTAGTTTACATAACGCAAGGAATGTGAGATGAGATCCCTCTTTTTTACAATTTCCAGAAAGTCCTTTTTTACCTCCTCATATCTGGAGGGATCGCGCAGGATTGCCGACGGATGATAGGTCGCGGTCAGCGCGCAGTCCTTCCGGCATGTCCATGTACCGTGCTGTCTGGTAATTTTGAAATCCGGCGAAATAATCCGCTGCGCGGCGACGCGCCCCAGACATACAATGATCTTCGGCTTTAACAGAAACGTCTCATATTTCAGATAGGGAAAGCACGCCTCCTTTTCCTCCTCCTTGGGATCACGGTTTCCGGGCGGATGACATTTCAAAATGTTTGTGATATAGATTTCTTCCCGGCTCAGACCGCAGTCGCACAAAAGGCGGTTCAGAATTTCCCCGGAACGCCCCACAAAGGGAATGCCCTGCCGGTCCTCCTGCGTGCCGGGCGCTTCCGCGATCAGCATAATGTCCGCCTCATGGCTGCCGCGTCCCATGACGGGCAGGTTTCTGGTGTGGGTGAGGGGGCATTGGGTACAGGTGCGTATGTGTTGTTCGATGTTGGACCAGGTGAGGGGCATGGGTGGGCTCCTTTTTGACGCTTAAATTAGAGAGAGTTTCAAGTTTTGTGTAAACCCAAAATCTGATATAAGATAAGTCAATAG
>CAJUBE010000029.1 GCA_910584725.1 uncultured Lachnospiraceae bacterium
AGATATTACGGGCAGTACAATCGTGAAGGTTCGCAGAATATACAGTTCTGCGAAATTTTTTGTTTTATTTCCTGTTTGTAACTTTAGTCCAAAAAAAAGAAATCACTACCGAAGTAATGATCTCAAAATACAAAATCATGAATTACTAATGCCGCCGGTTGGAGGCATACGCTACAGCCCCATAATCTCCTCCGCGATCCGCTCCGCGCCGCGACCGTCCGTCACCTCCGCCAGACTCTCCTTCATTCGCTCCCGCAGCACACCGTCCGTCAGCAGCCGCTTCAAGCCCTCGCAGACCGCTTCGATACACGCCTCCCGGTTCTGCGTGATATCTCCGGCGAAAAGCATCCTTTCCCCGGCTTCAAAGAACTCCCTGTCATAGCGCTGGTTATCCGCCGACTGGAAAAACACCGTAGGAACCTGCATGGCGGAGAGCTCAAACAGCATCGTGCCCGCCGCGGACACCGCCGCGTCACAGTCCGCCATCAGCCCTGCCATATCATAGCAGGGGCGGTATACCTTCACATTTTCATGCTTCTTTGCAAACGCTTCGATGGCATCACCCTGCGGATGATATACGCCCACCACTGCATGGAACGTAACCGCCTGCAGCTCTTCTATCTGAACTGCCCGCTGCAAAATACCCAAAACAGCATTCTGCGCATCTCCGCCGCCGCTCGACAGAAGCACGGAAAAGCCTTTCTCTTCACCCTGCGCATCCCGGATCTGGGTCACGCCGAACTCCTCCCGCAACGGCACATACGCCGTCCCCAAAAGCAGTTTCGTCTTACCGCCGTAAGTTTCTTCATAAGGAAACCTAGTGTGATACGCATTATAATTAATCAGCGCATCCACTGGAAAAATCTGCTCAAAACAATCGTCGATGCAGGCCGCTTTCACAAATTCCCGCAGCCCCTCGAAATAGGCGGGCGTCGCCTGATAGGAATCCACCAAGAGGGTTCTGATTCCCGCAAGCTGTACAACCTCCCGCAGCACCGGCAGTTCTTCCTCCATATGATCCCACCGCGTATGCAGACAGACATGCTCCATCCCCGCCTGAGAGAGCATATCTTCCGCCTGCTCATCGGCCGTGATAAACAATACCTGCCCGCCCAGCTTTTTGATCTGCTCCGCTATGGTAATACAGCGCATGATATGTCCCGTGGCCACCGTTTCATTGGCATCGGCGCGTATACCGATCACCGGCTGCTTTTCGTACAGGGCAAGTGTCTCCGCGATCTGCTTCATCTCCGCCTTCCCATAGCGCTGATCTATGGGCAATGCCAGCATGTGCCCGAAAATATATGCCCCGTCCCCCTCCAGGAAATCCCTGTTCTCTTCCCCCACAGGCCAGAGTACCGGGGCGTAAATGCCGCGCTCCGCCAGAAATCTCTGCAGACTGTCCCGCTCCTTCACATAGACCGGCAGGTAAAGAGGTGCCTGCCGCTCCTCCGCCGACAGCATAGGCCAAAGCCTTTTCATACCGCATACGCTTTGATACAGACTGTGATAATTTTCCGCCCTTCTCCGGCACGCCTCCTCCTCATCTACTTTGGAAAGAATCTCCGCGGAAATGTTTGAAATGCGCCGCACACCCTGATAACAGTCAAGTTCGTTCTCCTGCGAACGATTTCGTTTCAGGTACTCCGCTTTCCTCGGCAGCCATCCGGCCGTCAGCGCACCCCCCGTCCTTCTCTCCTTTTCCCGCAGATATTCCCATTTCTGGACAAGCGGCACCAGGCGTTCCCTTGCGTACGCTTCTCCCGTTTCCGGCACATCCTCCGCCAGTGGAATATCGGACGCCACAAATCCGCCGTCGGGAACCGCATACCATTTCCGCAGGCTTCCCACCACAAAATCAGCGTCTTTCCCCGCCCCTTCCAGATAATAGGACTGGGTCACATCCTCCATCACCAGCACACCGCTTTTTCTGAGAGCAGAAAGCTGTCTGCGGAGTCCCGCACAGGTATCCGTCCCGTAATACGGATGAATGAAAATAAGGCCGGGATCATGCTCCAGCGCCAGGCGGAAAAGCTCCTCGCCTGCCGTTTCCAGATCCCTATCCACAGAATAGAAGGCCAGCTCCCATCCCTGATGCGCAAAGGGAAGAAAAACGCAGTCGCACATATAGGCCGGCATCAGACAGCATTTCGGCACATCCGGCATTTCCCGTTCCAGACTGACCAGGGCAAGCTCAATCGCTTCCCTGCCGGAAGCCGTGAAGCAACAATGTTCTTTTCCGTACTTATCCACCTGCGAAAGATGCAGTTCTTCCGTTACCCCGCTTTTTTTCACAGTGGCCGGGTCGATTTCAAAAAAACTTCCGATTTCCATAAGCATTCCTCCACCCGATATCTGTTTGCCTTGTATCTGATTTATCTTTTCCTCTTTTTCCTGAAATTCCGATATGCCCACAGCAGTTTATAATACGCCATAAACCGGAGCGTGGATTTCATCTGCATATGAATCAGCTTTTTCTCCTCTGTGTGTGTCCGCTCAAGATAGTAGGGATTCTCCTGAAACTCCGGAAAAAGACATCTCATTTCCTCCCCCAGCTTCTTCACAAACCGATACTTTGTCCGCCTCACGCCCGCCATATAAGTAAACAGCGTATTCACATAGAAGAGCAGGGTAAAGCTGTATTCCAGCTCCGGCCGATATTTATCCAAAAAATCATGCCGCTCGGCCTCCTTCAGCATCAGCCTGCCCGCCTCGCAGCGATCCTCGCAGCGTTTCTCCGAAATGGTGTGCACCGTAGATGATTCGTGCTGATAATAAAAGTACAGCGGTTCCTCGATATACTCGAAATGCGCCGCCAATATGAGATAGGAATTTCCCAGCGCGTTGTCCTCATAAAAAATATGCTCCGGGAACCAGAGCTCATGCTCCAGAATCATGGATCGACGGAATATTTTCACCACCAAACTGCCGCCGTCCAGTATCAGGCTCCGCCTCTTCCCATCATCCAGAATGCCCGTCTGGCTGCTCTTATTATTGTGCACCACCTGTCCCACCTTCATGGAATGTTCCGATGTCAGACAGTAGTCGCATCCCACAAGATCGGCTCCCGTCTCTTCCGCCCGTCCGATCAAACGCGCATACATGTCAGGCGTAATCCAGTCATCGCTGTCGATAAATCCGATCCACTCTCCCTGCGCCGCTTTTAAGCCCGCGTTTTTTGCGCCTCCCTGATGCTTATTTTCATTAAGATGCAGCGCATGGAATTTCCCGGGAAAGCGCTTCTCATACTCTTTCAGTATCTCCCACGATTCGTCGGTGGAGCAGTCGTCCACCGCAATGATCTCATAGTCAGACACCGTCTGCGCCACAAGCGAATCCAGGCAATATTCCAGTTTTTTCTCCGCCGCCATATTATAGACCGGCACGATGATGCTAAGTTTCATCCGAGTCCGCCAACTCCTCTCCTTCCAAATAATCGTTCAGCCTCTGTCTGCCCCGTTACGGAGTCTGCTCATTGCAAGCCTTAAGCCGGGCTGCTACCCTTCCACCCGTCTGCGAAGCGGCAGCCATCTGCAAATCCAGCCTCTGTATAAACAGTAAATCACCGCCAGCGCAGACACCACATCCGCGATCACAAAGGCGGGAACCGGCCCATAACGCACATAAATCCGATGCTCCGCGCCGTCCCCGTTCACAAAAAAGCGCATCCGTCCGCCGTCGCCCCGTTCGATCTTCACAGGCTGTCCCGACTCATCCTGCGCCCGGTATCCCAGATAGTTCTGCAGGGGCAGTTCGATATACGCCTCTGAGGAAAACGCCGTGTATGACACAGCCGCCTTCGTCCCCTCCTTTTTATAGTCGCGCACCGACACATCACCGATATCCGAAAGAACCACACTGGTGGTCAGTTTGTCATCCGTGGCATCCACCAGCCGCCATTCGTGGGGATAAAACAGGCCAACGCTGGTGCCCAGCTTCGTCTCATGCCCCTTGGATGCCACCGACTGTGCATCCTTATAGGGCACATGGTTGTTGTCGGTAGGCACGGTAACGATAATCAAAAGGTTCAGTCCGATCAGCATCGCGGCAATCACATTCCGGTAAGGCTTCAAAAACTCTGATCTGGCAAGACAAGCCGCCCCCACAAAGAGAAAGCAGGCCGATGCCGGACCCAGAAACCGCCACGGGAACTGCATCATCGTCGCCATATTATAAAAAAGACCGTTCGACATAAGCGCCCTGCTCGGAAAATATCCCGTCGTCATGAAGACAAAGATACCGCCAAGCACGAAGAGGTAAAGGGTATAGCCGTCAGCCCCGCTCACCCGCCCGCGCTTTTCACAGAGCAGGTAAATAACGCCGATCCCCAGACAGCCTATAAGAGCAAGTCCCAGCGAAAAATACTGCTTATTATACAGGCTTATGGACTGGGTCATGTTGGAGAGATTGATCGACTGCTCATAGTAGCCGCTCCACCGCAAAACTTCCTTGTCCAGCTCCTCATTATAGTAATAGTATAAAAACGGAACCACATACCATGCGTTCAGCAAAACAGTATACGCCGCCGCCTTGAAAAGCTCCACATGCCGTTTCTCCCGCACAATGCGCACGCAGTACAGGAGCACAGTAACCGCACAGACCGCCGCCACATAGGCCACGCTCAAAATATGGCTCTGCAGCGCGCCGGAAAATCCGATCACGAGGAAATACCACTTTTTCCGATCTCCCATAACGATGTGATAAAGTCCCGCAATCACCATCGGCCAGAACACCAGCGCAAGCAGCTCTCCCAGATCCCCTCTGGAAAGCATGTTGGTAAACCGATAAGGCATCAGCGTGTAGAGCACCACCGCCATCAGGACGCTGCGTCTGGATTTCATCATGGATTTCACCGCCGCATAGGCACAGACCGCCGCGCCTACATTTGACAGAAAGAGCAGCACCTTGTACGAAAAACCCAGCGATACCCTGCATATCCGCAGAAACGCGCCTATGTACAGAAACAGATAGGGATACATGGCGTTCATATAGCCGTTATTCTGCAGGCCCTCCGGCAGAATGTTGACCGGGATCACCTGCCCATCAAGGATACCGTCCTTAAGTCCCTCCAATCTGGCCAGATGGTAGCAGAGGTCATCCGCATTGTACAGATAGGTGTGCATAATGGGAGTGGTGGCAAGAAGCGCCGCTCCCAGAATCACACAGACGTCCACAAGCCCTTCCCCGGAAATTTTTCTGCCGCTTTTCAGATACAGCCAAAAAGCAAGGTGCAGTAACAGAAAGACCGCAATGATAAAATAGGTGTCCGTGTAGAAAAGCGTGTGGGGCGTAATGGAAAATTTCCTAATGGTGAGCGTACCGCTCCCGCTGTAGTTTACGCGAAACTGTAGTTCCTTCGCGTCTCTGGAAAGTGTAAAATCCGCCGTCAGTTCCTTTCGGTCAGGCTCGATCGGCCATGCCGCGATCTTGTTCTCCTGCTCCCACAGCTCCAGCACGCTGTCCTTCTGATCCACGCTGTAACTCATGGATACCGTATAGCCGCCCCTGTTCATGACATAGGCCGGGGTGCTCGCCACCGAACTGTATCCCGCCAGAATATCCCCCAGCGTCCTCAGATCTTCCGAGTCAATCAATCCCGTCGCATTTTTGATTACCAGCGCATTCTCCGTATTAATCAGGCCCATGGTGTGCTGTAACTCGATGCCGTCATAGACGATGGGCTGCTTTCCCTCATCCCCAAACCATAAAAGCACAACAAACAGCACCGCCAGCGCCCCGTATATGATTTTTGCTTTCAGCGAGATTTCTTCTGTCATTTTCTCCGTGTTCCTCTGTTTATCCGTCAGATTTTCGTATCAATACCGACGCCGGAAAGCCCCGTCCCGACCGCCTCTTTCACGCGTGCTCCCCCGCATAGTAGGCCGCAATTTTTTTCACTGCCCGGATCACGCTCTCCACATCCTCGTCGCTCATCGCATAGTAGAGCGGCAGAGAAATGATTTCCTCATAGAGCTTTTCCGCGTTGGGACAAAGTCCCCGCCTGTAGCCCAGTTTTTCATAGTAGGGGAAATAATACGTCGGTATGTAATGCACGTTACAGCATACATTTTCCGCCGCCAGCGCCTCGAAAAACCGCTTTCTGTCTATGCGCAGCTTCTCCGGCACAAGGCGCAGGATATACAGGTGTCTCGTGGTGTCCGACTCTGGAATCTCCCGCTGGACGAAAAGTTCCGGCATTCCGGAAAACGCCTCGTCGTACCGTTTCACAATCTCTTTCCTGCGGCTGCTGAACATGGGCAGCTTGTCGAGCTGACTGATAATCAGCGCCGCCTGCATGTCCGTCATGCGGTAATTATAGCCGAGGGCAATCTGCTCATAGTACCACGGTTCGTCCGGCTCATGCTCCATCAGGCTTTCGTCTCTCGTGATGCCGTGAGCACGGTATAAAAGCAGCTTTTTATAATAGGCTTCATCGTTCGTCAACACCGCGCCGCCCTCGCCGCCCGTCACTGTCTTGACAGGATGGAAACTGAACGTAGTCATATCGGAAAGGGAACCGTTAGGCTGCCCCTTGTATTTCGTGCCGATCACATGAGCGCCGTCCTCAATTAAAACCAGCCCATGTTTTTTACAGATATCGCGAAGCGGGTCAAGCGCCACAGACTGACCCGTATAGTCAACCGCAACCACCGCTTTCGTGAAGGGCGTGATGGCTGCCTCCACTTTTTTCGGGTCAATATTGTAAGTCTCAGGATCAATATCCGCGAAAACAGGTCTCGCCCCGCAGTAGAGCGCGCAGTTCGCAGAAGCCGCGAACGTGATGGGCGTGGTGATGACCTCGTCCCCCTCTTTCACGCCTGCTGCCATCGCCGCCATATGCAGAGCCGCCGTGCCGTTGGCGCAGACCACCGCATATTTCGCCCCCGTCAGCGCGCAGAGCTTTTGCTCCAGCTCCCCGATCTTCGGCCCGCAGGTCAAAAAATCGCTTCGCAAAACCTCCACCACAACCTGAATATCCGCCTCGTCTATATACTGATGCCCATAGTAGATGGGCGTCTCCCTGACGGGCTTTCCGCCTTCTATCGCCGGTTTTTCCATCGTCATATCCCTCCATTTATACAAAAGGGACACGCATTTCCACACATGTCCCTCCTGTATGCCGCTTCCTCTATTTTTCCAGCTCTACGTCCTTTAACATCGCGCGGATATCATCCACCCCGAGCCAATCGGTATTGTTATCGGAGCTGTAATGGAACCCCTCCGCCACTTTCTTACCCGAAAGATCCGGCTGCTGCCTGTTGTTCCACGTCATCTGCGGATAGACGATAAAATGCTTGTCATACTCATACGTAGTCGCGGAGTCTTCCGTCGTCACCATAATCTCATGCAGCTTCTCCCCGGGTCTGATACCCGTCTCAATGATCTTACACCCGGGCAGCATCGCCTCCGCCAGATCCGTGATCTTAAAGGAAGGTATTTTACTGATAAAAGTTTCCCCTCCGTTTGCCTCCGCCAGCGCTTTAATCACCAGCTCCACGCCCTGCGTCAGACTGATCCAGAACCGGGTCATACGCAGATCGGTGATGGGAAGCTCCTTCGTCCCCTCCTGAATCAGCTTGTGGAAGAAGGGAATGACAGAACCACGGCTGCCCGCCACGTTTCCGTATCTCACAATGGAGAAATTGATATCCTTCGTGCCCACGTAAGCGTTCGCCGCCACAAAGAGCTTGTCCGATACAAGCTTCGTCCCGCCGTAAAGATTGACCGGGTTCACCGCCTTGTCCGTGGACAGCGCCACCACCTTGCGCACCCCTGTATCCAGCGCGGCATCGATCACATTCATGGCGCCGTGGATATTGGTCTTAATGGCCTCGTTGGGATTGTATTCACAGGCGGGCACCTGTTTCAAAGCCGCCGCGTGAATGATATAGTCCACACCCTCGCAGGCGCGTTTCAGACGTTCCACGTCTCGCACGTCGCCTATAAAAAACCGAAGTTTTTCCTCGTACTCCTTGAACTCGTTGGCCATCATCCACTGTTTAAATTCATCCCGCGAATAGATGATAATTTTCTTCGGTTCATAGTGAGACAGCACGTATCGGGTGAAGCACTTTCCGAAAGAGCCTGTCCCCCCGGTTATCAGTATGGTTTTATCTTTTAACATAAATCTCCTTCCTGTCTGTGCGTCAGATGCCCAATTTTCTGAACGCCTGCTCGTAGGGTGCCCTGCAAAGCCCCTTTTCCGTAATGATCCCTGTAATCAGCGAATGATCCGTCACGTCGAAAGCAGGATTGTATACTTTCACGCCCTCAGGCGCCATCCGCTCCTTGTACCACATCTCGGTGACCTCCGATGCCTCCCGCTCCTCGATGGGAATCTGTTCTCCCGATGCCAACGACATATCTATGGTAGAGCTGGGCGCGCATACATAAAAGGGAATCCCGTAATGCTTCGCCAGCACTGCCACCCCCGAGGTGCCGATTTTGTTGGCGGTATCGCCGTTTGCCGCCACCCGGTCGCAGCCCACAAATACCAGATTCACAAGTCCGCTCTTCATCACGGCGGACGCCATATTGTCACAGATCAATGTCGTGTCGATGCCCGCGCCGTGCAGCTCGAAGGCTGTCAGCCTGGCGCCCTGCAAAAGCGGTCTCGTCTCGTCACAGTATACCCGAAAGTCCGTCATCCCATGCTCCAGCGCCACATACATGGGCGCCGTAGCCGTGCCGTATTTCGCCGTTGCCAGCGTCCCTGCATTGCAGTGAGTGAGAATCCCGTCACCCGGCTTAAGCAGTCCGAAACCGATCTCCCCGATGCTGCGGCTGATCGCCACGTCCTCATCCCGGATGGCCTGCGCCTCCCGGAAAAGAGCCTCCTTGATTTCCTCCACCGTCTTACCCGCCTGCGAAAGCAGTGTGCGCTCCATTCGGTCTAACGCCCAGAACAGATTGACCGCCGTGGGACGAGCGGAAGCCAGAAATTTTTTCTGCTCCCTGAAATCTGCCAGAAACGCTTCATAATCCTTCGTCTCGATGCGGGACGCGGTAAGCGCGATCCCGTAAGCGGCGCAGACGCCGATGGCCGGCGCGCCCCGAACGCGCAAAAAACGAATCGCCTCAAAGATATCTTCTATTTTCTCTATCCGCAGCACCTTCACCGTGCCCGGCAAAAGCGTCTGATCCAGTATTTCCAGACAACTTCTGTCTGCGGCGAGACGGACTGTGTCTAATTTCAGTGCATCCATATCCTATCCTCATAACATTATTTCACCACGCCAGACGAGACTGCAAAGCATTCCTCATGATCGAGCCTGCTCAATAACTTTCCGCTGTTTCACAGCTTCTTTTGCAACACATTTATTATAGGCAGTTTCCGCAGGCGTGTCAACGTATTTCACGCTGCGCCTCCCACTCGTCCCGGGGGATGGCCACCAGCGATTTCTTGCGGAAAAACTGCGCCATTTTCCGGTTAGACCACTCATCCTTGTCAAGCGTGACCGGCAGATGTACAAGCGGCTCCTGCTCTCCCACGATAAAGGGCACCACCGCATCCTCCACGCTCTCATCGGTGAGAATCGCAGTCAGTTCGTCCATCTGTTCTTTGTAGACGGCCGCCCTTCCCGTGCGGATGTAATAGTAGCACACATAATCCGTGCTGTTCTTTAAATCCATGCGGCAGACACCGATCACCAGAAAAGCTGCGGCAAATCCCGCCACATACACGGGCAGACGCAGTTTTTCACCCCCGCCGCCCCTCTTTTCACAGATCCACCCCAGTCCGTAGAGAAGACTGCCGGACAGCGCCATGATAAATACCCAGAAAATGGTGTTGGGAACGCCCACCGAAACCGACCCGTCGGAAACGGAGCCGCCCACAAACAATACCGGCCAGTAAACCGCGCAGTACAGCCCCCACAAATACAAAATCACCAGAACGGGACAGGGAAAATGCAGCCGGTATTTTGGAACCGCTTCCCGCAGTATGTCCCACAAAATCACGGCCGCCGCGAGCATGGCCGCCATAGCCACGGGATAATCTCCGAAAGATTTCCATGCGCCCTGCGCCCCCTGTACCAAAGCCTTTCCGACGGCCCCGATCATTCCGGCCGCCGTCACTTGATACTGTGAACCGCCCCGCACCGCATTGCCCGGTGCGAGCGCGCTGACCAGCAGTCCCGCCATTTCCAGCCCCACAGGAATCAGCATCAACAGCACTCTGCGGTCTCTGCGGAAAAACAGAGCCACGAACAGCACAAACAGGCCAAGCCCGAATATCGCCGTCAGATAATTTGTACCGCCCAGAAGTATCATCCAAAGAGAAGCCAGAACAAGATCCCTTTTCCTAAAATCCGATACATAGCGAACGAAACGGGCGCAGGCAAACATCGCCAGCGCAAAAGGCGCCGTATAGTGCGCCGCCCCGTTATACCAAAAAATAGCCGAAGTCTGATGGGGCACAAACTGGATCAGCACAAGCAAAAGGATCGCATCAAGCAGCAAAAAATCCCGCCTCGACATATGCAGAAGCCGCACCAGCAGACAGTAGAGAAAATCCGATACCCCGCCGATCACCAGTCCCGTCATTAAAACGGGAACAATCCAGTACGCCTCATGGGAAAAAACCTCCGGCTGCAGCGAAAACAGAAAAACCGAAAACCATGTCCCCTGCCAAGACTCATAATATTTCTTTACACTCTCGAATGCCGCCTGTAAAACCCGCAGTACCGAATGCGTGTCCACCCATGCCAGATGGGTCAGAAGGCCAAAGCTCCAATCGTCGGCAGAGGCCCTGTCCACACCCGCCAGCGCGAGAATGGGGAGCAGGCTCAAAACAAAAACGATAACCGCCGCCCCTGTCAAAAGCGTTCTGATATTCCGCAATTCTATTTTGTCCACCCAGCCTCTTTTCATCACAGCCTCTTCCCCGAATACACCGCCAAAGCACCCGCGCTCTCTATTTTTACCTCCATGAGTCATTCGAACATGCCCGCACGTTCCTTTGACTCTCAAGATCGAAAAATTTTCTTTCAATCGTCCACTCGAGCCGGATTCCATGCGCCCCCGTCGCCGCAGTCATACCACTCGTCGCAGAACTTATGCGTATGCTGCAGGTGACCTTCCGACAGTTTTCCGTTCCCGGAAGGAATCCGCATACTCTGCGCCGCCGCGTCCTTCACGTCATCGTAAAGGGGCGTATATATCACCACCGCGTCAGCCGCCGCAATCGACGGCTCCGTGATTGCATCCTCGCTTGCGGCGCTGACAAAATACACCCTTTCATGCTCCATCAGTTCATCCGCCACCGCCCAGATACACCACTCCTCGCCGGGTTTATAGATATAGACCACAGGAATATGCGCCGCCGCCTGCTCTGCGGCAAGGGCAGTCTCCTCTTTCGCCTCCGAGTAGAGAAAGGCCACGTCCGCCCGCACATAGCTCAGCGCGACAAGCGCCACGCAGAAGGCGGCCGCCGTACCGATCATCCGCCTTTCCGCCCCGGCTCCCACGCCAGCCAGAAAACCCTTTCCCCGTCTGCCGCCCTCCTCATCTGCCTGTGTCCGGACTGTCTGCCGCCCCTCCGCATTCTGTAGCTCACATTTCAAAAATGTACGCTGCATCAGCATATCAATGCCGAGAAAGAGCAGCAGCACCGCAATCCCATAAATCGGAAGCTGGTAGCGGTTGGAGGTGTCCCCCAGCAGAAGCGCGGTCTTGGACACCGCCAGAAAATATCCTGCCGCCGTAAAAAGCAGCATGTAAAACGCCGCGCCCGCAGAAGCTTCCCACCTTGCAGGCGGTCCACCCTGCACATCTTCCGCCGCCACATTTACCACCTGCCGGTTCCGCACATTTTCTACCGCTCGCGCCTCGCCGTTGCGCCTTGGTTCTACATTTGCCACAAGCCTTGCCACAGCCGCCGCCAAAAGAAACAGAAGCATCAGCCCAAGCAGGCCGCCGAACACAAAGCGGTTCATCAAATCCCAAAAAAAGCGCAGCCGCTCAAAGGTATTCGACAGATTGAAAAAGTTCTCCGTCGCCTGCGCCCCCCGCTGCCCTTTGAACATCTGCCCGGGAAACGCCGGATAAGTCAGATACGCCAGAACGAAAGCGAGCCCCTGAAACAGTCCGTACCGCAGACAGTTCCGGATCTTCCTGTCCCGCCACAGCATCCATATGCAAAACGCGACCGCCAGAAAGAACAGAAAGATAAAATAATAATACTGCGTCAGAAAACCCACATAGGTCACCGTCGCCATAGCGAGAAGCGTTTTCACGGATAATCGACACCCACGCCGCACATCCGCCGCGTCTGCATTTCTTTCCCGTCCGTCGCTTTTTTCTCCCCGCAGATCGCTCTGTAATGCCAGCGCCGCACGCACATGCAAAAGTGCGCAGAGCAGTACAAAAGTCGTCAGCATTTCATACATCCGGATAAACACGACCCCGCTCATGGCCGCAGGACTGAAACCGTAGACAAACAGCACGAGAAGCGGCAGCCGTTCGTCCTTTCCCGCCGCCAAATATGACAGATATGTCAGCAAAATAAGATTAATTCCATGAAAAATCAAATTGACCGAAAGCCCGATCCACTTTGAAAACACGCCGGGCACCAGGGAGGCCGCGGTATGAAACACCCAGTAATACATGGGCGGATGAACATCCCACGACTGCACCTGTTTTACCAACCCGTACTGAAACCGCTCCCCCGGAAGCACCACAAACTCATTGCGGTATTCGTCCCGCTCCATCCACTTCCTGTCCTCCACGTAAAACCCGTTTGTCCGCGCGGTGGAGTAATAGGTATAAAACTCGTCTTCGTGAAATCCCTGTTTCTGCGTGCAGAACCAGAGCGCCGCCGCCATCTGCAGAAGCCAGAGGATAATAAAGCACGCAACATATTTTGTTTTTTTCCTGCTGTCCGTCTGCTCAACCATGTTAGACCTTTTCCTCAGCCGTCTTCAAATCCTGCGTTTTCGCACCCACTTTTGCACCCTGGCCCCGATTGCCGCTCGCCCGCCCGCTGCATCCATTTCCTCTCCGATTCAAATCACCTGCCGCTGCCCCTTTTTCTTCCGAGTTTCATCTTCCAGCCATGCACCCCTCTGACCGTCTTTGGCGCCGCCGTCAGCAACAGCAGATATACCCTGTTTTTTTCTGTTAAGTATGGATTCTTTATGGTGTCGCCCACATGCCGCCGCAGATACCTTTTCACATTCTGATAAAAAGCATTCTGCCCGTTCATCTGCGAAAGGGGCACATGCAGCATATAATCCAGTCTCTGATACAAGTTAAACCGTACCGCGTACTCACGCAGCGCAGGATATTTCCTGTCCACAAGCTCCTGCACCATGTCCGCGTTTTCCACAATGTCCAGAAACACCCGGGAAAAGCTGTCCCTCGTCCGCTTTCTTGTGGTGCTCTCCTGTCTGCACACCACATGATATCCCTGCCTTGGTAGAATACCGATGCCCGGGATCTCCTGCAAAATTTCCAACAGGAGGCGGAAATCCTCATTCAGCTCCCCCTCCGGGAAACGGTGTCCCGCAAAGATTTCCCGTGGAAACAGCTTCGTGCAAAAGGAGCTGTCCCCCTGGTGCAGAAGAAGTTCTTTGATAAAAGTTTCCGAGTCGCAAAACCGTTCTTTTTCCGGCGGCACACAGACGTCCGCCAGCCGCCCTCCCGCCTCGTCCACCTCGTCTCGGGAGATCTGGGCCACAGGGTACGCCCCCTTCTCCAGCGCGCAGGCCAGCTCCTCATACATGTAGGAGTCCGCATAATCGTCACTGTCCACGAATCCGATATAATCCCCGGACGCCATCGAAAGTCCCATATTTCTGGCGGAAGAAGCGCCGCCGTTCTCCTTATGGCGGACGACAATGCGCCCGTCCTTTGCCGCCAGCCGCTCACAGAGTTTTCCCGTGCCATCCGTTGAGCCGTCATCAACCAGCAGAATTTCCAGATTTTCATATGTCTGGGCGCAGAGGGAGCGCACACATCTTTCCAGACAATTTATGGAATTGTATACAGGCACGATCACACTGATTTTTTTCTTTCCCATCTGCACCTTTCCGTTCATTTCCCTCTGCTTCACTTTCCCATTGCTCTGCCATTTATTCCCGCGAGCAACGAGCCAAGTGACTTGCTTAAAGCCAGTTCAGCAAAACTGAATTATTCGCTTTACAGCAGGGTCTTTGCCTTTTAATCATCTGTCGGCGGATACTTGCCCGGCTTGATAATGGGCGCTTCGCTTAAGGGCCCCTCCGCCTCCGGGCAGAGCCGTCCCTGCCTCATACCGTCCACAAACCGCAGAAGCGCGGATGCCGCATGTTCTGCGTTCCACATATCCCGGATCGTCTCGTAGGCGGCCCGCCCCATGCCTCGCCTCTCCTCCCAATTCTCGAAAAGGTCAAGCACCAGCGCCTCCATTTTCTCATAGCGGCCGCCCGGATAAAGCAGTCCGTTTTCCCCATGACGAAGCAGATAGGGAGCCGCGCCCACGCGGGCGTCCACCACTTCCACACAGCCGCTGTTCATACCCTCGTTGACCACCGCGCCCCAGCCTTCCAGATGATTGCTCGTAAAGAGGTGGATATGGCATTTTTCCATCATGTCGCGCACCTGCTCCGGTTTCGTATAGCCATAAAACACAAAATCGTCCGAGAGCCCTTCGCGCTCCACTTCTTCTTTTATTGCAGACTCCAGCTCACCGCCGCCCAGCATATGCATACGGTAAGCATATCCCTTCTTATGCAGCGTTTTGCAAAGCCGCACCGCGTACTCCGGGTGCTTTAAGGAAATAAACCGCCCCGCCCAGACGATCTGGAGCGGCCCTTTCTCCGGTTTCATCGCCGCAAACGTCTCATCGTCATAAGTCCGCAGCTTTGTAAAATAGCCCCATTTGAAGAGCTTGCCCGGATAAGCACCGATCAGATGAAAGTCCGACGCCGCGTAAGCCCCCGCACAGAGCATACAGATATTCTCTCCCCGATACCTGATGTGCTCCCGGTATTTCGCCACAAGCCCTCTCGGAGAAACCGCTTTCCACTGCCCCTCCCGGTACAGCCTCTCACTGACGCGCAGCGTCGTCTTCCCCGACCGAAGCCGCGGTGTCACGATATCTTCCCTGCCCGTCCAGCCGAAAAGCACCACGTCGCTCTCCATAATCCGTTTCAGACACTCGTATTCATCCCTGTAGAGACACATAACATAAGGTATTTCGTCCACATCGACGCTCCATCCCATCTCCACACGCTCCGCCTCCATGGGCATCGTCTGAACAAAGACAAACCCCTTCCCAAGCCGCTTGTAAAGCGCCTCACAGAAGGGAAGCTGGTGGTGATTGATGTAGTTTGACACAAACGTGAAAGTCATATTACTTCCTCCCACGGAGAATGCCGCTTTTAGGCATTCTCCTAAGTGAGACTTAGTGCTTCTTAACGAAGCAGCCTCTGCTGCTGAGTTTTAGAAGCACTTCTCACTTTATTCTAGCATCTCCAAATAAATATGCATCAGCCGGTAATAGTTCTGATCCGCGTCATGGTTGACACGGGCATGTTTTCTGGCATTGTCGGAAAGCCTGTCCACAATGGCTTCCTTGGTAAACACCTCGATAATGCTGTCCGCCAGCGCATCCACATCCCCGGGCGGATAGAGGAACCCGTCCCCGCCGTCCGTCAGAATATTATGTATGCCGCCCACGTTGGCCGCCACACAGGGTACGCCCAGAAGCATTGCCTCCCCCACGGAATTGGGGGAATTTTCCAGAACCGAAGGACAGACGAAAACCTGACAGCTCAGGTACTGCTTCTTCATCTCCTCCGCGTCAATCCGCCCAAGCATATTGATTTTTTCTTCCAGATGATTTTCCTGAATCAGCTTTTTTAAGTATTTGCCGTATGCCGGCAGCTTCAACGCGTCTTTCCAAGTCTCCGCTTTCAAAATATCCGCTCCCGCCACGTAGACCTCCGCATCAGGGAACTGCTCTAAAATCTTTGGCATCGCCTGCAGGAGATAGTGGAAACCTTTCAACGGATAGTCACCCTGGCTTAAAAAAATGCGGTGGGTCTGGCAGTTATATTTGCTCCATCTGTCGCGGTAAAACACACTGCGCAGCGTCTCGTTCAGGAAATGATATGTCGCGTCGGGATTAATCTTCGCCGTCTCCGCCCGATCAAAGTCCGTGCGGCCCGCTATATGCCCCGTCCGCTTTATCGCCTCGATCTCATGCTCGCCGCGCTTCTCAAACTTTTTCTGCTGCTGCCTGATGCTGTCCTTTCTCACCCGGTCGCGGAAGGTGCTCTGCCTCTGCACCTTCACAGGCAGATCCGCCATATACACCTTCGCAATGGCCGAGACAAGGCCCTGAATACCGATCAGCGTCCGCTCCGGCCTGTCAAACACTTTGATCGACGCCAGCGCATGGGGAAACTCCGTGCCAAACACATGCAGGATATCCGGCTCAAAGTCATTGATAATCAGTTCGAAATGCTTTTCCAGATCAAAATCATAACGCTCTGGCGCATTCATATCTTCCACAAAGCCGTAACAGTGGCAGGAAATATTTTCCCCCAACGGCATCATCCGGTCAAAATTTCCCAACGACTCATCCACGGGAAAAGCAATGCCAAGTTCAATGCGGTTCCTCTCCTGCTCCATCACCACCCGGTCTAACAGCCCGGAAAGCCACCCTTCCCTGTTGCTGCAGGGAAGATTTAACCGTTTGGCAATCGCCGGCAGCATAATGTTGCACACCCATAATACCTTCATTTGTAATTCTCCCTTCCCACACCGACATGCGTCTTAACATGCCGCAGTCTTTTGTAATACCTTTACACAGCGTTTTTCATCCGATATAACCTTCTCTTTATTTCCTGGTAAGTCCCCGCTGTCGCCCTGTTTCCAGAAAGAAACGTTCGAAGCGGCGCAAGCGTCAAAAGCATAATCAGCCTGTACTTCCCTATCTGCCGGCGGCCCATGTATTTTTTCACAATATGCGCATGTTCCACAGCGGAACGTTTCCTGTTCTCCCTGTTCTCCGAAAAACCGTCTCCCTCATAGGATGCCACGATAAACGGCATATAAACCATGGCCGCGCGCGCCCTGTAATAGCACCAGAGAAAATGTTCATAATCCGCACGGACTCTGTAGCACGTCCGAAATCCCCTTTTTTTTAGAAGCCGCCTGTCATAGAAACAAGCCTGATGACAGGGCACGTTGCGATAGCAGGCAAAATCGTCGATCGCGGGGTTGGACATGACATGCGCACCCGTAGCCCGCTCCCTGATATTGCCGTAGAAAATCGTCGGCCGGGAACCTTTCTTTTCTCTCCCACAAATATCCGCCGCTTCCTTTCCGCCTTTTTGACCGTTCTCCACAATCTCCCGTTTTACCTTCGCAAGCACCTCTTCGTCCGCAAAATAATCGCCGCAGTTTAGGAAAAACAGATACTGCCCCGCCGCGTGGGAAACCGCCCGGTTCATGGCGTCATAAATGCCTTCGTCCTGTTCCCGGAAAATCTTTAAATCCGCTCCGGCGGACAGCCGCTCCACCGAACCGTCCGTGGAAAGACCGTCCTGCACGATAATCTCATAATCGTTATCCGTCTGACTGCGGATGCTCTCTATTGTCTTCCGTAATTTTTCGCCTGCGTTATAGCAGACGACGATGATGCTGAACGTCATAACTTTTATCTCCGTTTTTCCGCCGTGCACAGATTGAACATAATTCAATCAGCAAAACCGCTGCTACGCAGCTTTCCCAGATGGAGCGCAGCTCAATCGGCTCATTGTTCGAGCTCTCGCCCTATAGATATATGTCAACCCCTTCATCTGAAAGCACGCTTTCGTCTGTCTGTCCTGACATATATCTGCACGGCTCTGTGCCTATTACGTTACATCTGACAGAATATCCACCATCTCATGAAAGAAAAATGTCTTGTAGGGCAAAATCAATACGCCGTCATTCGCCCCTTTTTTCAAATACATGGCAAAATACAATACCGCAGCCAAGAGAATACCCGCCCGGAAAAGCCGCCGCCATTTTTTATCCGGCACAGCTTTTAACAACATCGGTAAAAATAGTATCTGACTCACCATCAGATAATATCCAATCCGCGAAATGATAGGCAGAAAAGAACAAAATATATAGAGAACCAGCGCGCCAAGATTTAAGTAAGTGTAAAACCAAAACCGCCGGTTCCACTCTGTCTCTTCGTCTATATTTGTAACACTTTTTTCGCCATTTATGCCTGCTTCGCGCCCTCTCGTTTTCGTGCTTTCTTCCAGCGCCTTGTCTTCCTCTGCGACACCTTCGTCATTTTTTTCACCATTTTCCCGACACCGCATCCAGTAGACAATCCCCGCAAAAGCAAGCACCGCCGCACACCGCAAAATGCTGATGTAGCTTGTGCCGCCCTCCAGATACTCCGTGTCCTCGTAAGTCGGATATAAAAACACCACCAGCTTTAAATAAAAATCCTGCATAAACAAAAAGGTAGTGCAAAAGACAGCGGCTATGGCAAGCTGCCATTTTTTCCAGGGCAGGGAGGCCAGAAAGTAGAGTGGAATCACTACCAGAAGCGATTTGTGGAATGTGGCCCCTAACGCCACCAGAATCACAAACCTTCCCCACTGTCTGCGCAGCACAAACTTCATAGAGTAGAGCGCCACGGCCAGCGCCAGATAATAGCGCACCGTACTGAACGTCTGGAAATAATACCCCAGCGTCATAAAGAGGAAAAACGTCAGCCCGAACTCATCGCTCTGCTCATACATGGCAAGCAGGAAAAATAGCACCGTCACAAACGAATAAAACGCAAAAACCAGCAAAAAATTTTCGTACCCCGACAAGCCGTAAATCAGCTTGACCAGAAGATTAAAGCCAATCTCCGTAGGCACATAAGCGTCGCAGTTGACCAGATGCATAAACTCCACATACTTCGCATAGTCGTTGCCCACATTGAGCCTGCACGCAGAGAGCAAAAACAAAATAAGAAAAATCGCCGCCAGGCAGACGCGGTTCGCAAGCTGCTGTCTGGTAAGCGTATGGGATTGCCTCACCGGATGGTTGTCCACCAGACCGGCAAGAAGCGCCGTGACAACCGCAATCGTGATATATAAAATCATCTGCCGCGCGCCTCCCGCACGCCTGCGCGCATCATATGAAACGCTTTGCCAACCGAAATTTCCCGGCACATGGTTTCCCGGTGCGCCAACAAAAACCGCAGGGAAAGTGGCAGCGCCAGTTTCCCATAGAGATAGTGGTAGAGTACGCCCCTATCGCGGAAAAATTTTTCATGATAACCTGAAAACCAGGTGGACTCCCTCTCCTGCTCCCTGCCGATACAAGCGGTATGCGCGTAAATCCGAAGTCCCGCCTTCAGACAGTCCCGCAAAAACAGGCTGTCCTCCCCGTTGCTGTACTTCGCGCCGCCGCCAAAAAGCAGCGAATACTGCACGTTCGCCCTGCGCAGGGCGTCCAGCCTGCCCGAAATGCTATACGCCGGATATCTTCCGTAGTTGCGGTAAGTAATCCGCCGTATCTCCCGGTTCCAATACGTTCTGCGTGAGGGCGCAACCTCCACATTAAAGAGAATCATGTCCGCGTCGGGAAGAGACGCATATGCTTTACGAATTTTCTCCGCGTAATCCGGCGACAGTCTGATATCCTCGTCGGAAAAAAGCACCACATCTCCGGACGCGTGTAAAAGCGCGGTATTGCGGCTTAGTCCCACGCCCCGCTCCGGCATGGAAAAACACTTCACGCTCCCCCCCTGCGCCGCAAGCGTCTCATAGGCATAACGGCCACACTGATTTACAAGCACTGCATCCGTCGCTATATGCATTTGTGAGATAAGCTCCGCGGTATTTTTATCAACCGCCGAGACCAGAACCTCTAATTTCATAATTTCTCGATCACTTTCCCGACAATTCCCTGCGCCGACACTCACTGACTCTGTACTGATCCTTCCATCCCAACCGCCATGATTCCGCTCTGCGGAATCTCAAATCAATGCGGAGAATGCCGCATTTCAGGCATTCTCTGGCGTGAGACTTAGTACTTCCAAGTCAGCTTTGCTGACTTTGCGATGCAGCCTTTGCTGCTGAGCTTTAGAAGTACTTCTCACGCTATTGGCGCCCTGACACGCCATTCCATCCTTTACGCTTTCTCGCGTGCGGCAAATGCTCTCCCGTAGTACCTCCGCAGAAACCGCTCGTCCGCATCCCGTATCGCCACCCCGCACAGCGCGCAGTCCTGTACCTTTAACTGCTCGATCACGTAGAACACAAAGGAACCGTGTGCCGCGCCAAACGGCAGGGACAGCACCACGCCGCCCGCCTTCCGCATTTCCCGAAGTTCCTCCTCCGAAAAGGACTTTTCTCTATCCGGTTCGCAAATCTGAATATCCCCCAGCTTTTCCCGCAGATAGGCAAGATTTTTTTCATAATCGCATTTCAGCACTTCCGCGCCCGAAACGTAGCCAACGAATGACAAGTCTGTCACTTTTTGGACATCCCCTGCCACCAGAATCCGATCGTCCATCACATAATAGAAAGAAAAACCGAGAAGACTGATAAACAGCCCCAAAAACGCACCCACAAACACAGCCTGCGCCATCCGGCTGTCCGCCACCACAAGCTTCGCCTCCGTCTTCTGAATCGCATGGATTTCCAAAAACTCTTTCGCCTGCCCGCCGTATGTCTCCAGCGCCTGCACCGCCGCCCCGAGAATCGCGTCCGTGCGCTCCGCCCTGTTGGTTGTCACCGTGACCGTGAGCAGCCGGATATCCGAGAGAATTTCCGCCCTGATCGCCGCTTCCGTCTCCTCCCGCGTATAATCCGCCGGAAGATTACCAAGCGTCAGCTCCATAATCGGGTCAGCCGCCATCAGGTCATTCCACGTATAACCGTTGTACGCCTGATAAACCTCCCCCGTCTCGTCCGCCGCAAAGTCCAGATACACCTTCGCATACGCTTGATACTCCCGCTCCGCTTCCGGCACCGTCCGCACAATCGCATACACAACCAAACCAATCAAAGCGCTGCTAACCACCGCCCCCAGCACAAGCGGCAGGCGCCCCAGCAGGCACAGCATATATTTTTTTATATCCATACCTTCATCGGTATAGTGCCTATCTGTCATAACGTAAATCCTTTCACTCTAACCGCCATGTCACAGCTCTGCTGTGACTCAAATCAATGCGGAGAATGCCGCATTTCAGGCATTCTCTGGCGTGAGACTTAGTACTTCCAAGTCAGCTTTGCTGACTTTGCGATGCTGACTTTGCGATGCAGCCCTTGCTGCGAGTGATTAGAAGTACTTCTCACACTAACCGCCATGTCGCAGCTTAGCTGTGACTCAAATCCGTGCGGAGAATGCCGTATTTCAGGCATTCTCCTGAGTGAAACATAGAACTTCTTAGCGAAGCAGCCTCTGCTGCTGAGTTTTAGAAGTTCTTTTCACTCTACTTCATCGCCGTCGTCTGACTGCTGTCCACGCCCTCCGTGCTCTCCGGCTTTATGAGAATCTTGAGCGTCAGCAGCATCAGCTTCAAATCCAGCCACACGGAATACTGCTCGATATACGTCAGATCCAGCTTCAGCTTATCGTAGGGCGTCGTATTGTATTTTCCGTAAACCTGCGCGTAGCCCGCAAGCCCCGCCTTCACCTTCATGCGAAAAGCAAACTCCGGCATCTCCTCCATGTACTGATCGATGATTTCCGGCCGCTCGGGTCTTGGGCCAATAAAAGACATTTCCCCTTTTAAAATATTAAAAAGCTGGGGCAGTTCGTCGATCCTTGTCGCACGGATAAATTTCCCGACCGGCGTAATGCGGGAGTCGTTTTTGGAGGCCAGTCTCGCCACACCGTCCTTCTCCGCATCCACACGCATACTCCGGAATTTCAAAATATAAAATTCCTTTCTGTCGCGGGTACAGCGAACCTGCTTATAAAAAACCGGCCCACCGTCATATAATTTAATCGCCGCCGCCGTAATCAGCATAAAAGGCGATGCAATCACCAAAAGCAGTACCGAACAGACCAGATCGATCACCCGCTTCGCCGCCCGCTGTTCCACCTTGAGCGCATACTCCCGCGTCAGATACATGGGCGTGTCAAATAAGTGCATCTGATCTGCGCCTTTGATCAGCACATCAGAAATCTTCGGCATCGTGTAAACACGCACTGACCGGCTGTAGCAATATTTTAAAAGGGCGTTTCTGTCTACCGCGGAAATATCCCACAGCACCACCGCGCCGTATCCCTGTCCGATCTCCGCTTTCACCGCCTCCATGCCCACCGAAATGTGCAGACATTTTCTGATCCGATACTTGTCCTTTCTGCTCTCAAATTTCCTCACAATATCGTCAATCGGCCGATCCCCGTGTATAATCAGCATCTCTCTGGGCGGAAAAGCCTTGTAATAGCAGACGTTGCAGAAAAACACCCACACGCCCGCAAGCACCGTCTGAATCAGCATTGTCCAGACAATGGGGCGCACGTCCACAACCCAGTTCGCCATCAGGGAAATTTGAAAATAGGAAATCACGTTGACAAACAACAGGGAAAACAATTCCGAGATGAACACATCCACAGGTTTCAGATAGCCGATTTTCAGCGCGCCGTATGTATTGGCAAAGAAAAACAACAGCACAAAGTAAATCAACAGGATCAACACATGCCCTTTGAAATAAAATCGGAAATTCCTGTGCAGTCTCAGAAACGGGTAATACGCCTCCAGCCAGAAGTACGCATAGACCGCCGTCTGGAAAATCAGTCCGATAAAAGAAAGCTGTAAAATAATCAGTCTTTTAATGGTTTCCACTTTTTTCATGGTTTATATCCGCCTCATCGTCGCCCTGTAAGCCCAAAACACAAAATAAAACGCGCTGGAGAAAACAGAGAGTTTCTCCTGCCTGCGGTACAGATTCCAGATCCGCCTCACCGCTTTCAGTTTATTGGAAGACAAAGATTTCGCCGGTCTTCTGTAAACCGCAAGCACCTCGTCAAGCCCATACGCCGTATATCCCGCCCGCAGAATCTGCCACCACAGCGCCGTGTCCTCACTCTCCACCAGCGGCATCCGCATCAGTTCATCAGGAATAATATCCCGGTCAATAACAACCGTAGTCGTAAAAACAACTGTCCGCGACAGCGCCTTTTTATAAGTCAGAACCTCCGGCACATGCACCACCCTGCCCGTAGGTCTGGCTGCCTCATCACCGAACTCGTAGGCGGCAAACGCAAAACCCGCCCGTTTTTCATCCATAAAGGAGAGCTGTTTCCTAAGCTTGTCCGAAACCCAGATATCGTCCGCGTCAAGAAAGGCAATATACCGCCCGCCCGCCAGAGCCATGCCTGTGTTGCGTGCCGCCGCTGCGCCCTCATTTTTATTTTTGCAGATCAGAAAAACTTTTTTCCCTTCACCGCACAGATACTCCACAATACGCCCTATATTTTCAAATACCGCTTCCACCAGTCGGTGTTCATACGCGGATAGCGCTTTCTCTATCTCCTCCACGCTGTCATCCCCGGAGCAGTCGTCCACCAGCAGAAGCTCCCATCTGTCGTAAGTCTGCGAAAACACCATCCTGATGGTGTCCGCAATGTAGGCCGCCGCCCGGTACACCGGCACAATAATGCTGACCAGCCCGTCTTCTCTATCCTTCAACTTCCCGTCCCCCGATCTCTTCCTTGACCAGATAGATCGGTCTTCTCTTCACTTCCATATAGGTCTTAGATAAGTATTGCCCGACAATCCCCAGACAAAACAGCTGTACACCGCTGACCATCATAATGATACAGACGAGAGAGGGCCAGCCGGAAGTCGGATCCCCGAACAAAAGTTTTCGTATAATTGTCACTATTATTATGACAAAAGCGACTAAGCAGAAGAACACGCCCGCCACAGACGCTATAGTCAGGGGCACCGTGGAAAACGCGATAATCCCCTCAAGGGAGTACAGGAAAAGCTTCCAGAACGACCACTTCGTCTCGCCTTTTCTGCGCTCCACGTTCTCATACTCCAGCCATTTGGTCTGATAGCCCACCCAGCCGAAAATCCCCTTGGTAAAACGATTATATTCCGACATGGACAAAATCGCATCCACCACCTGCCTTGTCATCAAGCGGTAATCTCTGGCGCCATCCACAATCTCCGTCCGGGAAATCTTATTCATCAGCTTATAAAACATCCTTGCAAAAAAGGAGCGGATAACGGGTTCCCCTTTTCTGGTCACGCGCCTGGTCGCCACCGAATCGTAACCCTGTTCAATATAGGAGTACATCTCCGGCAAAAGTGCAGGCGGATCCTGCAGATCCGCATCCATCAGCACAGCCAAATCACCCCTGCATTTCTGCAGTCCCGCGTAAATGGCCGCCTCCTTGCCGAAATTGCGGGAAAAGGAAATCAGGCGCACCCGCCCGTCCTCCTCATGAAGCTTCTTCACCTCGGAAACCGTCTGATCCCTGGAGCCGTCGTCCACATATATAATTTCAAACTCTATCTGCTTCTCATGAAAAAAATCTGCATTCCTGCATAATTCATCATAAAAATCCCTGACATTCTCCTCTTCGTTGTAGCAGGGTACGATAACGCTGAGCAGTTTCATAATGCGCTCCTTTCGTGCATACCGATATAATTGTATCATATTTACATAAAAAAAGGAAGAGACGCATCTCTTCCCTTACAATTCATATCAGGTTGTTTTTCAACCGTATGTAATCCGCCACAACGGCGATATATTCGCTGTTCGTCGGTCTTGTATACTCCACCGTGTTCGCGTAGCCGAACAGCTCTTCAAACAGATCGCTGTTTCCCCTCTCCCACGATACCTCAATCGCATTGCGGATCGCCCGCTCGATCTTCGTGTCCGTCGTCTGGTACATCTTCGCCAGATCAGGATAAAGCAGCTTCGTCACGCTCCCCACCAGCTCCATGTCCTCCACGCACATTCCCACCGCGCTCCGCAGAAACTGATAGCCCCGCAGATGCGCCGGTATCCCAAGCTCCAGCATGAAGTCTGAGATCGTCTTTTCAAGCTCCCTCGGACTCATCATTATATTCTGTTGTGCCATTCCCCTCTTACTCCTTTGCAAATATTCATATAAAACGATATATCATTCATCGTTTCTTTCGACATAATATCAAATATGCATCGCGTTGTAAACGGTAATTTATCGCGTATAGAATATTTTTGCTATTTAAACATAATATTTATAAAAACATCGCCATATAAATCGGAAGATGCCCCCTATTTCCCCTGTATTTTCTCATCATATACACAAAAGGCTCTTTTAGATTGCTCATTTTCGCACAAAAGGGCTCTTTCTGTTATCGCGTTTTCGCACGAAAAGGCACTTTTACCGTCTTACAGCCTCGCCTCGCGCTCGTTTTCCTTAAACCACTCGTAGGCCAGCTTCACGCCCTCCTCAAGCTCCACCTTGTGCTGCCAGCCAAGCCCGTGCAGCTTCGCCACATCCGTAAGCTTTCTGGGTGTGCCGTCAGGCATCGTCTGATCCCAGACAATCTGTCCCGTATAGCCTACCACTCTTTTTACCGTCTCCGCCAGTTCTCTGATCGTAACTTCTTTGCCGGTGCCGATATTGACATGCTGCTCCCCGCTGTAGTTCTCCAGCAGAAATACGCAGGCGTCCGCCATATCGTCCACATATAAAAATTCCCGAAGCGGCGTGCCCGTTCCCCACAGTGTAACCGCAGGCTCACCGTTTACCTTCGCCTCATGAAACTTGCGGATCATCGCCGGCATCACATGGGAGCCCTCCAGATCATAATTGTCGTGCGGCCCGTACAAATTTGTGGGCATACAGCTGATGAAATCGTCCCCATACTGCCGCTTATAAAACTTGCACATTTCAAGTCCGGCAATTTTCGCGATGGCGTACGCCTCGTTCGTCTCCTCCAGCGGGCCCGTCAGCAGCGCGTCCTCCGGAATCGGCTGGGGCGCCATTCTTGGATAAATGCAGGTACTCCCCAAAAACAATAACTTCTTCACCTGATACTCGTGACAACACTGGATGACGTTACACTGAATCTGCATATTCTCGTAGGCGAACTCGGCGGGCGCGGTATTGTTCGCGTTGATGCCTCCCACCTTAGCCGCCGCCAGAACGACCGCGTCCGGACGTTCTTTTTCAAAAAAATCCCGCACCTCCTGCTGGCTGGTTAAGTCAAGCTCTTTGTGCGTCCTGCCGATAATATTTTCATATCCCCTTGCCTGTAAGGACCGCACGATCGCGCTGCCCACCAGGCCTCGGTGTCCCGCCACGTAAATTTTATCTGTTTTGTTCATAACGGCTATCCTCCATATCTTTACTTTACCGCTTTTCTTACTCTAACTACGGAAACCTCTCTCAGTCTATCACAGGGGCATCCCTTTTACAAGGGATCGGCCGCCCGGAAACCATCCGCAATCCTCTCTCCCAGAAATACAATATCCGCCTCAGAAGGCGAGGAGGGAAAGCTGTCATACCCCGTCTGGTCGCCCTCCGCCGGGCGGTAGAAAGTGACGCCTGCTATCTCATAAGACCGCGTCTCATAATTCTCATAATCCTTCTGGACAAGCCAGTAATCATTCACGTAAGAGCCTGCAATTTCCCGCGTCAATGCAAAGCCCTTATATGCAAGAAGCAAAATAACTGCCGCAGAGGCTGCCCATCCGACGGCAAACCGCCACTGTCGGCTGTCAGCCGTCCTCCATCCCCTGACATTCCCACGCGGATCACTCCGCTCTCCCGCAATACGCCGCCCGCTCTCCGTCCCGCCGGCGCTTTCATCCTGCCTCTGGGAATCCGCGCCGCTTCGCTTCCCTCTCTCCACAAAGCACATCACCGCCTCATATATTCCTCCGAATATCACCGCCGCCGTCAGGTACACCCAGACACAGCCGTAACGGATCAGAGGCGAAGTACAAAGCCAGAAGAGGAAAGATGCCGCCACCGTCGCCTGCACCGTGAGAAGAACGGGCGGCAACAAACTTTCCGACGCGATAGGAGCCGCCGTTTTCTGCGCCGCAGTGCCATCCGAATCCCCCTGTACACGCCAACGCGCAAAACGCCCCGCTGCCGCCGTCCGCCGCCCGCACACAAGGTACGCCGCCTCCGTCAGCAAAGCAAAAACTGCCGCTGCCGCCCCCAGCACGAGAACCTTGTCGCTCCCCGCAAGCCCGGCAAACCAGCCGGGCAGCCATTCCCGCACAGGCATATCGAACTGCGACACATCCGTGTAACCCCTGCCCCACACTTGGATTTCCCTGGCATCATAGTCCGCAATACCTTTCGGGATTTTCCATACCACATCAAACAGATCCATCTGTGTGAAGGGATAAACCAGCCACCCCGAAATTATCACATTTCGAATAAAAAAGGGCAGCGCCGTCAAGATACCCAGACCCAGATAAACGCCGGTTTCTCCCCATCTTTTCTCCCGCAGAAGGCGGCAGGCGGGATACACCGTGAGCAGCAGAATCAGCGCCGCCGACAGCTTTACCGTCATCAGAAACACGCCCAGCACGCACAAAAGGGCATAGGGCAGAAGCGTCTCTTCCCCGCGCTCCGAAAGGTCCAGCCACTTGATCACTATATAAAATGCCACTAGCACCATAAAATAATCCGAAGCCGGGGAAATCATTTCATCAAAAATATTCACCAGATAATACACGCACATCACTCTGGCGAAATCGCTTGAACGAAGCCGCCCCGCCCGCAGGGATTTCCCGATCCGCAGACAGACGGCCGCCAGCAAAAACGCCAGCCACCCCGCCGTGCAATGGTAGGACTGCCCACCCAGAAACACCATGCTGTAGAGCGCCGACAGGGCAAAGGACGAGCTGTTGTAAGCCAGCCTGCAATGCAGATTGCCAAGCCCCTTCACCACGCCGTACTCCTCGATCCAGCGGATACTCTGCGCGTGATAGAGTCCCGTATCGTAGTGAATCATACCGCGGGAGGTTCCGAAGGCAAAGAGAAGAAATACGACAAGAACCGCACACAGCCGCAGCGCACCCGAACGCCCGATCCGCTTCCCGCCATTAGGCAGACCGCTTTCCGCCGTCCCTTCTGTGCCATCGTCATACTTAGCACGCCCCCCGGCATCCGTCAAACCGCTCTCCTGCCCTGTTCCCCCGCCGAGAGAGCACCCCGCAGAACATATCATCTGCCGAAACACCGCCGTAAAAGCCTTTTTATCTACCAGAACAGTCAAAGTGCAGGCCGCACACAATATCACATTCGCCCACAGTCCCACGCCCGCAAACAGGCTGAAAAACTGCGCGTAAACCGTCACGCACACAAGCCCGCACATGAAATACGAGTCCGCGCTTTGCAGCATTGGGCAGAGGCGCCTGCCTTCACGCCGCCTGCCCGCCGCGTCAGCGGCAATATTCTCCGTGCAGACATGTGCATAATAAGGAAGGTGCCGCGTGATGACACGCAGCACACCATAGCCCATAATAAATGTAGTGATTCCGACATAAATCCAAATCAAAATGACTGACAACATTTTTGACTCACGTTTCCTCTATCTTGGTCTCCTGCCCGGCAAGCGTCACCATTCGCACTCTCGCCGGATTTCATACAAATTTACGCTCATGCGGTGTGAGCTGCGACGGCGACATACACGATCAGATGATTTCTTCCGGCATAACCTGACCACGGCGGACAGCCCGTCAGACTTCCCCTCTCGCCCTGTACTCCTCGCAGCTCATTCCCGCGATTTCCTTCAAGTCCGCGTCCATCATCATGGCTACCAGCCCCTTGAAGTCCACTTTCCGCTTCCAGCCAAGCTCCTTCTCAGCCTTCGCGCAGTTGCCCCACAAAAACTCCACTTCCGCAGGACGGTAAAACTCGGGATTCACATCAACAAGCAGGCGGCCGCTCTCCACATCATAACCTTTCTCATTCACGCCCGTTCCTTCCCACCTGATCTGCATACCAAGTTCCGCAAAAGCCGCCTCCACAAACTCCCTGACCGTGTGCGTCTCGTTGGTGGCAAGCACATAATCGTCCGGCTTGTCCTGCTGCAGCATCAGCCACATGCCTTCGATATAATCGCCCGCAAAGCCCCAGTCTCTCTTCGCGTTCATATTGCCGAGGGACAGCTTTTCCTGTTTTCCCGCAATGATATTGGCAATGGCCAGCGTGATCTTTCTGGTCACAAAATTCTCGCCGCGCCTGGGCGACTCGTGATTGAACAAAATGCCATTGCAGGCAAACATATTGTAAGACTCCCTGTAATTTACCGTAATCCAGTAAGAGTACAGTTTCGCCGCCCCGTAAGGGCTCTTCGGGTAGAAGGGGGTTTTCTCACTCTGGGGCGCCGTCTCCGGGATGCCGCCGAAAAGCTCTGACGTGGAAGCCTGATAATATCTGCACGTCCCGCCGTTTACACGGATCGCCTCCAGGAGCTTCAAAGTGCTCACGCCGGTGGCCTCCGCCGTGTACTCCGGCACCTCGAAGGACACACCCACATGGGACTGTGCCGCCAGATTATATACCTCCGTGGGACGGATCTCCGCAATCAGCCGCATCAGATTGCTGGAGTCTGTCGTGTCCGCATAGTGCAGGAAAAATTTAACCTTGTAATAATCCGACGCGATCAGATGGTCGATTCTTCCCGTGTTGGCAATGCTGTGCCTGCGGATCAAGCCGTGCACCTCATATCCCTTTTCCAGCAAAAACTCCGCCAGATAAGAGCCGTCCTGTCCTGTGATTCCCGTGATTAGTGCTATTTTCTGCATAATTATATATCCTTTCTGTTAATCTCTCATACTCGCTGCCACTTTTGCAACTTTCGCACCCTCTGCACACCGCCGAGCGGGCTCGATTCCGTTTCTCAGACATTTTCTCACAAAAAAGCGGCAGCCGCAAAGCTTTTCTCCAATTCTCACCGATTCAGACACAATTCCCAAGATATGCCGCGATGGCGTCGTGCCAGTCCGCAAACATAAAGTCCGTCGTCATTTTAAACATATAGTTGTCCAGAATGGAGTAAGCCGGACGTTTCACTGCCGCGCCGTACTCCTCGGAAGTAATCGCTTCCACCACCGTCTTTTTCCCCGCAAGCCGAAAAATTTCCTCCGTAAACTGCGCCCAACTGCAATCTCCTTCGCAGGTGGCATGAAACAGACCGTAATTTTCCGTGGGAAGCAGATACGCAACCGCCTTTGCAAGCTCCGCCGCGCTGGTGGGCGATCCCACCTGATCCCGCACTACCCTCACCTTGTCGTGGGTCTCGCTGAGTCCGAGCATGGTCTTAACAAAATTTTTCCCATCCCCGTAAAGCCAGGCCGTGCGCAGGATAAAATGCCTGTCGCTAAACTCCTTCACAAATTCTTCCCCCGCCAGCTTCGTTCTGCCATAGGCCCCCTGCGGCCCTGTGGGATCGGTTTCCCTGTAAGGTCTTGTCCCATTTCCGTCAAACACATAATCCGTGGAAATGTGCATCAATTTCGCACCCGTCTCGTTTGCCGCGATACTTAAGTTTCGCGCGCCGACCGCGTTGATACGGAACGCCAGATCTTCTTCTTTCTCACAGGCCTCCACCGCCGTGTAGGCGGCGCAGTTGATGATCGCGTAAGGTTTCACCTCTCTTGCAAAGTCCATCACCTCATCAATTTTCGTGATGTCCAGCTCTCCCACATCCGTGTTTACCAGCTCATATTCCGCGCTGCCCGCGTACTCCAGATTGACAGCCCGACCAAGCTGCCCGTTGCAGCCTGTCACGATTATCTTCTTCATCTTATTTTCCTCTCCTTAATCCTTTTCCTGCCTATTCTGCTTTTTCTTTGCCGCCCAGATTCTCTATCAGTGTCTGCACTTTCCTTTTGGCTTCCTCCAAATCCTTACAGCCGTCTAAAATCATATCTACCATTTCCTTTCCTCCGTATACAGCAAATTTCCCACCCCATTGAACCAGATTAATTCTATTATACGCTATCTGTCGTTATTCACACAATGAATTTCTTATAAATCTAACAAATCCCCCTTAAATATCCCCCGCATCCCCAGGGCAATCCCGAGCGACACCACCCCGGCGAACAGCACCACGGCATACTCAAATCCTTTACTGACTTCAAACAGAACGCCGTACATGGCATTGCCGACCGGCTGCGCGCACATGGACATGGTCATAATCACCGCGATTACCTTTCCCAGCAGATGCGGCGGCGTCACCGTCTGAAAAAAAGTCATCATCTGCACGGTAAAAATCGTGCAGCACGTCATGACCGCAAAACAGCCTGCCGTCAAAATGGCATAATTTACCATGCCGGATGAAAACACCGCCAGCGATACGGCAACGGGAAACATACATCCCGCGGAAATGACAATCAGTTTACCCGCCTTCTGAACGGACAGCTTTTTTGCCAAAAGGCCCGCGCAGATGCCGCCCGCAAGCCCACCCGCCGCCAGAATCCCCTCCGCATAGCCGTAAAGCCTGTTGGCCTGCGCCGCATCCAGCGCAAGCACCTCCGTCACCAGATAGGGCAGCGCCACCGTAATCATGGAAGACAAAAACAGATTGATTCCGCAGACCGCCAGAACCGCCTTGCCGATCACGGGTCTGTCCTTGCAAACAAAGCGGACGCTCTGTGCAAAATCCGACCTGACCGTCTGCCACATGCCGCCCTCAGAAACCTGTTTCTGAAAGGGAATGTGAATAAAAATCTCCATAACTGCCGAGAGTACAAAACATGCCACACACACCCAAAGCACCGGCTTAAGGCCGTACGCACTGTACAAAATCCCTCCCAGCACCGGCCCCAGCAGCGCCGCCAGAGAGCTTATGGTGTTGACAACGGAATTTGCCGCCATAATCTGCTCCTGCCCCACAAGCGCCGGAATGGCTGCCTGCACGGAGGGCTGGTATGCCCCCGCAATCCCGAACAAAATCATTAAAGTCGCAGTCAGCAGGACGACCAAGTTCACCCCGTCCATCAGCAGACAAAACGTCAGGACCAGCGCCGCCGTAAAAAAGTCCAATATGACCATCACATTTCTCTTATTCACCCTGTCAGCAATCATGCCGCCCACAGGCGAAAGCAGGATTGCCGGAATAAACGCGCACGCCATCACCGTGCCGTAGAGCGCCGACGAGCCGGTCTGGTTTAACAGATACAGCGGCAGCGCAAACCGCAGGGCGGCATTGCCGAACAGGGAAATAATCTGCCCGATCACCACTAATGTGAAATCTCTTGAAAATAATTTTTGATTCATAGCTCAATTCTCCTTTTTATTATTGATACCTACCGTCGGTATGTATTTCTCTAAAAATATTCTGCCCTTGTCACAGGACAGAAATATTTTTACTTGCGTTCCTGATAAATCACTGTCAGTTCGCGCATTCTCTCTATCATTTCCTCGTCCACAATATCCAGTCCCATACCCTTAAGCATCTGGTCAAACACCAGAAACTTATGGTAAGTTTCCTCCTCAGAACTATCAAATATCATAGGGTTGATCCAGACATTTGCCACAAGTGAAATCAATTCCGCAAGCTGCTTCGGATGCTCCGCCACGATCGAGCCGTCGGCAATCCCCTCCTCGATAATCGGCTGAATATATTCCGGTGCCGTCAACTCTATCGTTTCATACAAAAGACTTGCCAAAAGCCGCGGATTATTGTAAAAGCCCGGAGCTACCTGAAACATCTCGTCCTGCGCGGGACGGCACAGCGAAGACTTGAACAGGGTCCTCAGCTTCTCTATGCCGTTTAAGTCTTTGCGCTCCGGTATGCCCGTCAGCTTTCGGTTGGATTCCTCCATAATCCTGTCCGTGACCGCGTCCAGAATTTCCTCTTTCGACTTAAAATGATGATAGATTGCACCCTTGCTCAATCCGCCCAGATTGTCGATAATATCCTGAATGGACGTATGCTCATACCCCTTTTCCATAAACAGACGGCCCGCAACATCCAAAATCAAATTGACAGTCTCCTCAGGATACTTATTTCTCGCCATCGCTTTCCCCTCTCAAACATACCTTTAGTATGTATACAAATTAACATACCAACGGTATGTCTGTCAACTTATTTTTTCGCCGTATATTTTTAAGATTTTTTGTAGTGACTCCGCCCTGGCTGTTATGGTAAAATGTACGCATTGGCAATGAGCAGTGCCAGACGGTAAGATGACAAAATGGCTGCCTGCAGACAATTTTGTCAGATTAGCGGATGATAGGGGTGCTAAGCGCCAGTGGCGCTTGTTTAGCACGGACCGAAGCGGAGCGTAGACAGCCCGCGAGCGAGGAAAACCGCAGGTTTTTCGAGCCTGCACTGCGGCGTACATTGCAATTTCTACTAAGGAGGATTTACACAAAGCATGAAGAGATTACAAGTTTTACTCCTCGTCGTCTTGTCTTCCGCCCTGCTCCTAACCGGATGCGGTAAGGAAAAGGAAGAGAAACCGAAAGTTGAGGCGCCTGTCGTGGAACAGATCATCGACGATATCCCGAAGGAGGAAGAAAAACCGGAAGAGACAGAAAAAGAGCCGGAACCCGACGAAGATACGCCCCCGGAAGAGGGCATGGTGCGGAGCCGCATCACCAACGAGTGGGTGCCTGAGGATGTCAATGACACAAGGCCCCTCGCCATTATGACTCCCAACACAAAAACCGCTTCCCACTACGGTATTTCCAACGCGGATGTTTTATACGAATGTAATGTGGAGGGAAGCATCACCCGGCTGATGTGGATTATACAGGACTGGAAAAACGCTGACAAACTCGGCAACATCAGAAGCTGCCGCGACTATTACGTGTACTGGGCTTTTGAGTGGGATGCCCTCTACGTGCATTTTGGCGGCCCCTTCTACATAGACGAAGTGATCAAGCGCACGGACGATATCGACGGCAAGACCAGCAGCAACTTTTTCCGGGATAAAAACGCGAAAAATGCAACCGACAACGCTTTCATAGATGCGGCCGGCGTCCTTGCCGATGCGGACAAGAAGGGATACGCTACCCAGATGCGCGACGGCTACGCAGACGAACAGCATTACCGTTTCGCCCCCGTAAATGAACCCAACGATCTGTCGCAGTACAGCGACGCCATTACGGCGAAGCGGGTGGATCTGTCTCCCGCCTACCCCGTGACCAACTGCTACTTCGTCTACAACGGTGAAACCGGACTTTACGAGAGATTCCAGCACCTTTCCGGCTCCTCGGACGGCCCGCATACGGATCTGGCCACAGGAAAACAGCTTACCTTCAAGAATATTCTGGTGCAGAACACCTACTATGAGGTGCGCGACGATAAAGGCTATCTGGCATTCCAGTGCCATGACACCACGCGGGACGGCTGGTTTTTCACAAACGGCAAGGGCATCCACGTCACCTGGGAAAAAACTTCCGATTACGGCGCGACAAGATACTATGACGACGCGGGAAATGAGATCGAATTGAACACCGGCAAAACGATGGTGTGCATCGTGGAAGACGGGGATTCCTTCCTGGTGGATGATCAGGAAATCAAGTAAATACTGTAAGACGAGAAAAAGGGGGAGCGCCACAGACACCGGCGCTCCCTTTCTTTGCTAACCTGCCATTACCAGATTATTGATTGACAACACACATCTTTTTACTCCTGCACGACCCAAATCCCATCCGCCCCGTAAGGCTGTATCATTTTCACCTTCGCGCTGCCGCCGTCCGCCGGAAAAGAAACCGTCACTTCCACGCTGCCGTCCGCCTGCCTGCTGCCCGCCGTGACGGCCGCCTCCCCATCCGCGGATAAATTCAGAAGAACTGCCGCCGCCGTCTCCGGCGCAAATAAATCCCGATACTCCTGATAGTTTTCCCTGCCCTGCAGTGCGTTTTCATTCAGCGCCTCTCCCGCGCCGTTGGTCAGATAGTCGACGGGCGTGCCGTTAATGCCTGCGCCGTAGGCTTCCTCAAAGGCGCCGCTGTCGGAAATGCTGTCGTACATCCAACTGACACTGTTTTCCTTTACCCGGTATTCGCCATCCTCCCGCTCCCAGGTCAGGATCTCCCGCCACACCTTCACATGCGGATCCGACGTCCACGCATAGTACAGAATAACCGTCCGATTTTCCACACACTCCACAATACGGTAATCCTTCTCACTGTCCCAAGGCCAGGGGCTTGACCAGCCGAAACCATAATTGTCCTCTTCCCCGCCCAGAAGCTCCTCATCTCTCAGTTTGTCCTGCGTCTGCTTTGTGCTGAGAGCCACAATCGTATTCCCGTCCCTGTTGCAAAACGCTTTCGCCCACGCATCCGCGGCACGCCACAGTTCCTCATTTTCCACGTCCGCTGCCTGCAGTTCTCCTCCATCTTTCGCATCTGCCCTCCACGGGTCAGTGCCGAAAACCACCGCCGCCGCCACAACTGCCGCCAGCGCCATTCCCTTGACAACACGGTTCGGCGCACGCCAGCGCATCACATTTTTTATGCGCGACTTCGTGTCGCCCTCCCCGAAAGCCAGCGGCGTACCACCCGGAAAAAGTTTCCCTGTGGCCAGATTCAGAAGGGAGGTCGAATAGTCCGCCCGGATATCCTGTCCCATCTTCCTCATAACCGCCTCATCACAGGACATTTCCATATCCTTCCCGGACAGATAGTAGGCCGCCCAGACCAGCGGGTGAAACCAATATATCGCCAAAGTGAAAAAGGAGAGCAGCCTTATGATATGATCGCCCCTGCGGATGTGCGTCCGTTCATGCAGAATGATATAATCCATCTCCTTCTCCTGCAGAGAGGAAGGCAAATAAATCCGCGGCCGTATCACCCCGATCACAAAGGGCGTGGGCGCATAATCCGTAATATAAATATTCTCCCGCAGCCGCACCGCCCCTCTCAGCCTGCGGGACAAGAAAACCAGACTGACGGCCCCGTACAGGAGCATCGCAACGATTCCCGCCGTCCAGATGCACAACGCAATCCACAAAACCGCCCTTCTCGACAGCCGAACTTCCTGTCCGCCCAACTCCGTCTGCAGTACCGTCCGCAGCATCACACCTTCCGCCTGCCCTGCATCATTCTGCGGCATTTCGCCGCCCTGTATATCGGAAGAGATTTCCCGCTCCACAATCTGCGCCCGCGCCCCGTCCGTTTCACTGAAAGCGCCCATAAAAGAGAGCCGAGATGCAAAAGTAAAAGGACACAGAAGCCAATACAGCACAAGTCCCCACAGGATATAACTATATATCTTCGGCGCACGGCAAAGCAGCATTCGCAGCAGCAAAACAGCCAGTACAACGCCGCCCGCAATCATGCCGCGGTACAGTACCTTTAAAAGCAGCTCCCCACCGCCGCCTATGTACGACATATGAAACGCCCGATTCTGCCCCATCTGAAACAAAATTCTCACGCCTTCTAACACCCATTCTGTCCATTTCCGCATAGTTTTCAACCTCACTTCCATTCTCTATAATTCCCTCTATCGCGCACGGTTTTTTTCAATAATCTCCTGCATCTCCCTGATTTCTTCCTCCGATAATTTATTTCTCGAAGTAAAAGCTGTCAGGAATTTCGGCAGAGAACCTCCAAACGATTCCTCCACAAACTGCCTGCTCTGCATGGCACGAAACTCTTCCCTGCTCACAAGGGAAGTCACCGTCCCCTTCTCATTCCGAAAAAGCTCCCTGTCACAGACCCTGCGTAAGACCGTGTAGGTCGTAGATTTTTTCCAGCTTAATTCCTTTTCACATAATTTCACCAGTTCTCCCGATGGGATCGGTTCATTGTCCCAGATCAGATTTGCAAAGCGCATCTCCACTTCGCCTAATTTGTACTCTGCCATTGTGCCTCCCTTCCACAGCCAATTTTTTGGCCTGCATCCTTATCAATAAAACGTTAAGCCACGAAAGTCTACCGTATGTAGACTATACTCATAGTTTACGCGTAGTAGACCGTCCTGTCAAGCACAAAAAATAATAACCCTCAGCCTCCTATTTGACATGTTTTTGAGACATCCCGGCATCCTTATTCCGTCAGACCTTGCACCCCCATTCTGAAAATGTTAGTATGTGTTTACGGACATTTCTGTCCCGGGAAGGAGTACAGGCATACTATGAGCTATATTCAACACAAAGCCGAGGAATCCCTCGAGGATTACCTTGAAACCATATTAATCTTAAGCAAACGTCTCCCTGCGGTGCGCTCCATCGACGTGGCGACCGAGATGAATTTTTCCAAACCCAGCGTGAGCGTCGCCGTAAAAAATATGAAAAGCCGCGAATACATCATCGTTTCCGAAGAGGGCTATCTCCAACTGACAGACGAAGGGCGAAAAATCGCCGAAAACGTCTACGAACGCCACACCCTGTTGACGGACTGGCTGGTTCATCTGGGCGTTGACCCCACGGTTGCGGCAAGCGACGCCTGCAAGATGGAACACGACATCACCCCGGAAAGCTATGAAGCGATGAAAAAATGCATCCTTTCCATTTTAGGGCGGAATTAAAAACGTAGATTTTTATGGCGCACGACACGATATGTCATGCGCCACTCTCAACTACCATTCACACTCACAACATTTTCACATCCATTTACGAGCATTCGATGCGAAATGTAAGCGCCCTTATTCGCTCTCAATTCATAGGATGGCAGGCGCCGCTCATAGCGTGGCAACTTCCTGCCGGACAGCTTGCACACCCGCAGCCGCAGGATGATTTCCCTTTTTTCTTACCGCGTACCATACTGACAATAATCGCCGCCACCACGAGAACCAAAACCACACTGATGATGATTGTCGCCATATTTTCCACAAACCATGTAAACATCGAAATTCCTCCTACTATCGCTGTCAAATTTCTTTACTTTTCGCGTTATGAATTTGCCGTGTTCACCTTTCTTGTCAGCTTCGTCGCTTCCTTGTAAGGTCTGAACAGCATATAAATCATACCGCCTAGAACAACGACAGCCGCCAGCAAGCCCATCATATTCAGATTTCCCGTAAAAGCCAAGCCAATCTGGTAAACCATCAGCGCCACCGCGTAAGCCAGGCCGCACTGATAACCGATCGCAAACCACGTCCATTTCGCGCTGTTCATCTCCCGCTTGATGGCGCCGATCGCCGCAAAGCAGGGTGCGCACAGAAGGTTAAACACAAGGAAGGAATAGCCCGCAACCCGACTAAAGTTTGCCCCGATCTCAGGCCACCCGCCCGGATAAAGGATACCCATGGTGCCGACGATATTCTCCTTTGCCACAAGACCCGTAATGGAAGCCACCGCCGCCTGCCAGCTCCCCCAGCCAAGGGGTGTGAAAATCCACGCGATCGCGCCACCGACCGCCGCCAGAAGCGACTGATCCATCTCCTCCTCGGCAAGCATACGGAAACCATCCGCAGTAAATCCAAAGTAGGTTGTAAACCAGATTACGATAGTAGAGAGCAGGATGATCGTGCCCGCCTTCTTAATAAATGACCATCCGCGTTCCCACATGGAGCGCAGCACATTGCCCACCGTGGGCATATGGTAAGCCGGAAGCTCCATGACGAAAGGGGCCGGATCGCCGGAGAACATCTTTGTCTTCTTTAACATGATTCCCGAAATGATAATCGCTGCCATCCCTACAAAGTATGCGCTCGTCGCTACCCACGCGGAGCCGCCGAAGATTGCGCCTGCCACCATGGCGATAAAAGGAACTTTCGCGCCGCAGGGGATAAATGTCGTTGTCATAATCGTCATTCTGCGGTCGCGCTCGTTCTCGATCGTCCTCGATGCCATGATGCCAGGGATGCCGCAGCCCGTACCGATCAGCATCGGGATAAAAGACTTGCCGGACAAGCCAAACTTGCGGAAGATACGGTCGAGCACGAAGGCAATACGCGCCATATAGCCACACGCCTCAAGGAACGCCAAAAGCAGGAACAAAACAAACATCTGTGGCACGAAGCCGAGCACCGCGCCCACGCCTGCGACAATACCGTCATTGATCAGCCCGGACAGCCAATCCGCTGTGCCTGCTGCCTCCAGCGCATTGCCCACCAAAACCGGCACGCCCGGAATCCACACGCCGTAAGCCGCCGGGGCAGGCTCTTCGCCATACTGCTCTACCACCGCAAGTGCCGCCTCGTAATCCGTGAGGGAAGCCGTCTCCACTGTCACCTCCAGCGTTTCCTCATCCTCCACTTCATAAGGGAAATCGCCTGCGGGCTCCGCCCCGTTTTCTTCCACATAAGCATCATAGCCATCTACAATAAGAGCCGCGTCGCCGTACTCCCCGGCCGCCTCCTCGTAATCAGAGGAGCCAATGCCGAACAGGTGCCACCCATCGCCGAATAGCCCGTCATTCGCCCAGTCCGTAGCGTTTGCGCCCACCGTCACCATGGAAATGTAATAAACTAAGAACATGATCGCCGCAAAAATCGGCAGTCCCAGGAACCTGTTTGTGACAACTCTGTCAATCTTATCGGAATTTGTCAGCTTCCCTGCGGACTTTTTCTTCAGACACCCTTTGATAATGCTGCCAATATAAATATACCGCTCATTGGTAATGATGGATTCCGCGTCGTCGTCCATCTCCTTTTCCGCCGCCCTGATGTCCGCCTCGATATGATTCTGAACAGCCGGCTCCAGACTTAGCTGCTCTAACACCTTGTCGTCCCGCTCAAACAGCTTGATGGCATACCAGCGCTGCTGTTCCTCCGGCAGCCCGTGTACCGCCGCCTCCTCAATGTGGGCAAGGGCGTGTTCCACAGTTCCCGCAAAGGTGTGCATGGGAACGGTCTTTCCGTTCTTCGCCGCCTCCATGGCTGCCTCCGCCGCCTCCATGATACCGTTACCCTTTAAAGCGGAAATTTCGACCACCTTACATCCCAAAGCCTTCGCCAGTTCCGCCGTGTTAATCTTGTCGCCGTTTTTCTCCACCACGTCCATCATGTTGATAGCAACCACTACCGGAATACCAAGTTCGGTAAGCTGGGTGGTCAGGTATAAGTTCCTCTCTAAATTCGTGCCGTCGATCAGATTCAGGATCGCGTCGGGACGCTCGCTGATCAGATAGTTTCTCGCCACCACTTCCTCCAGTGTATAGGGAGAAAGGGAATAAATACCCGGCAGGTCGGTGATCGTCACACCGTCATGCTTCTTTAACTTTCCTTCCTTCTTTTCCACCGTAACACCCGGCCAGTTTCCGACAAACTGGTTGGAACCGGTCAGCGCGTTGAACAGCGTCGTTTTTCCGCAGTTCGGGTTACCCGCAAGGGCAATTCGCATACTCATAATATCCTCCATTCCGAAGCGTCAAAAATTTCCGATGGAAAAAAGATTATCAGACTTATTTTCCATCTTTTTGCTTCTCCTTTAATTAGTTATTCCTAACCGTCTGTTTAAAAATTAAGGGGCTCAGCCCCCTGTTAGTCGACTTCAATCATCTCCGCGTCCGCTTTCCTGATGGAAAGCTCATACCCGCGGACAGTCACCTCAATGGGATCGCCCAGCGGCGCTACCTTGCGGATCCGCACATCCACGCCCTTCGTCAGCCCCATGTCCATGATCCGGCGTTTGACCGCGCCCTCGCCGTGGAGCTTCACCACCCGGACGGTATCGCCGACTTTTGATTCTTTCAGTGTCTTCATTTTCAACCTGTCCTCCTCATTTCATATTTTTTATCATGGAATACTTCTCTGGATTCCATAATATTGAAACATTTAGTAACCCCTTGTAATATTCCCTGCTTCCAAAGGGCTTCTTAATGCTTTCAAACCATAATCTTCTGTGCCATTTCTTTGCTGACCGCAATGCGTGAGTCCTTCACATTCACAATCACATTGCCCCCGATGGCGTTTATTACAGTGACCACCCCTCCCACCACAAAACCGAGGTTCTCCAGATGTGTCTTAACTTCCTGTTTTCCTCCGATTTTCCTGATCATGTTTTCCTCTCCGACTTCTGCTAATGTAAGCGGCATCATATGTTCCTCCATTCCAAAGTGTTTTTGTAACGCAAGTGTTAGCTTTTGCTAACTTCAGATGCAAAGCAACGGATGCCGGACCACGTCAGACATCCTTATGTTTTTCTGGTTAGTTATTGCTAACTATGTATTATCATATGATAATAACCACCTTTTGTCAAGACTATTTGGCACATCACTCACAGATTCATCATACTGGTCAATTTGTTATTCAATGCTAACTTATTGTTTTGTGCAAATTGTATGTAGACATTATTTTAGGTGTCTCAATGTAACTTTCCATTGAAATTCCTTTTCGAGTGATAGGCCGCTATTTCCGCATCAATCAAATAGGGAAGAGCTATCTTTCTCTACTCGCCGCGCGCCTCATGCGCCGCTTTAGCGGCATACTCCCTCTGCATGGAGCCGAGCAAAATGAAAAATCCCTGAAAACTCAGGGATTTTAAGAGGCGCAGACCGGATTTGAACCGGTGAATCAGGGTGTTGCAGACCCATGCCTTACCACTTGGCTACTGCGCCATAATACAATCGGAGTAAATTTCTACGGAATTAACTCCTGAAGAATTACTTCGTAACTCTTCGCTTCACGATCCTTAGACCGATGACTCCAACGGGAATCGAACCCGTGTTACCGCCGTGAAAGGGCGATGTCTTAACCGCTTGACCATGGAGCCCGATGAAAGGCTTCATGTAGCCTTAACGAATGATATGATACCATATCTCACGGCGTTTGACAAGGGGAAAAATCGTATGACAAGGATATTTTTTTATAATAGAGTATGCTATAATTTCAATATTGCCACAAAACAAAATTACATGGAGGAATCCGAAATTGTTAAATACGTTTATAGAGCACATGAAAGAAAACGGCTGGCAGGTTACAATGTATGAAAATCGAAACGATTATCTTTCAAATACAATAACCGCCAGATACACAAACATCCCCGGACAATGGCTGGAATTTGTCAAAACAGTCAAGTGCATAATGAATGCCGAAGAAACTGTCTGGTTCTTATGCGCGGATGATTTTGAACCACAAAGCGACGGCGCTTTCCAGTGGAATGAGTGGGAAAAGATCAGCCTTACATCTGCCGACGGCGATCAAGAATGGGAAACCAGAATCAAAACTTTCTGGGACAGCCATCTTCCCATTATCATGTCCGTAAAAGGCGGCTACGCTTATTATGCGATTTCTATGAAGGACGGTTCTGTTGTCCGTGGAGCCGAACCGGAATTTGAAGAATGCGAAATCATCGCTCCGTCATTTATGGTGTTTATGGAAAAACTCAGCAAAGGCGAATTACAGATATAAACGCCTTCCATCTCTGCTTATACGCGCCGAAACAGCGGCAAGCCTGTCACACAGCTTTACCGCTGTTTCTTTATTTTTCATGCAGGGCATCAGACCTTCCGCGCCAGAACCGCCACGGCACGCATATCCTCCGGGATCCGGCACACCAGCTTTCCGTCAACAATCTTAACGTCCGCCTCCGCATCAGAGTAAACTTCCTCAATCTGATATATCCCGTCTGCGGGAAGGAACGCTTCCAGGACGCCGTCATGTTCGCCGTTAAAGCTGTGGAATACCGCCAGCAGTCCGTCCTTTTTCTCATGCTCCACGCCGCCCTCTGTCCGCACAAGGCACTGCCAGCCTTTCGGATGACGCCAGCTCACCACCTTCGGTCCATAAAGTCTGCTGTAACCGTCTTTTATAATGGGTGCCGCCTTTTTATAGAAAGCGATTCCTCTGTCGATCACATCCCACTGTGCCTCCGTAAGTTTCGTCACATCCCCCGACAGACACATTCTTCCAAGAAATGTATTGGCGACGGAGTACGCAATTCTTTTGAGGGAATCATCCTCTCGTATCACCGCCCAGATCTGGCTCTGTCTCGGCAGAATCACACGATGCAGGGATGCCGCGATAATCGGAATCTCCTCACACTCATGGGCATCCGAAAAGGAAGCCATGCTGCACTCTCCCATCATAAGCGGCTCCAACTTATGCCCGCCCGAAGAGCAGTTTTCCAGAATAATGCCGGGAAGCTTCTCTTTCACCTTACGGATAAAGGCAAGCGACGCCTCCATATTCTGCCGCAGTCCTTCACCCAGAGACTCCGCACCGTCACAGCCCACGCCTATCGTATCGTTATAGTCCATCTTCATGTAGGAGAAGCCGTACTTCTCCAGCGTGCCGATCACTCTCTCCTCCAGATATTTCTGCACCCACTCCTGCCGCATATCCCAAAATCTTCTCATGGAAGTGGTGAGCGGTCTGCCGTTTCTCTTGAGCAGATGCGCCGTATCCTGGTAGCTCTCCGCCTTTTCCCCTACATTATCAATCTCAAACCAGATCCCGGCCTTCATGCCGTGATCGTTGATGGCCTTCACCGTCTTGTCAAGCCCTTCCGGGAACAGTTCTTTCGATACACGGTAATCGCCCATTGCCACATCCCACGGAACACCCGGCTGTCTGTACCAGCCACAGTCAATGACAAAATAGGAAAAGCCTTTATCCTCGATGGCTTCCAGAATCCCGCAAATATTTTCATGGGAAGGATCGCCCCAGGTCGTGCAGTACTCGTTAAAAATGATGGGAAGCGTCTGCTCCGACTCAGGCCCTGCGTCCACCGCTTCATCCAAAGCCGCTGTCATCCTCTGAGAAATCCTATCTAGCCGAGATTCACGCAGTGAAGCTCGAGAAGTTAGTCCGTCAGGATTTACTTCCACGCCCCTGCACACAGATAAAATTGCCGTGGGCGTCACAAAGCTTTCTCCCGGCGCCACCGTTTTCATCCAATGCCCGAAATCATAGTCCGTCAGTCCGCCGGAGAGAGCCGCATCGTCACCCCTGCGGTAAACCTCCATCTGCCAGCTCGCATTGTGACAGATCATCGCGCCCCAGAAGATATCAGACTTTGTATCTTCCATCACCGCGTAAGGAAAGTATCCGTTGACCGGCATGGAACCGACCTGCCCGAACCGTTCGCAGCGCACCGCATGACCGCCCCAGGATGGCTCGAGCTGTAAATCTTCCAAAAGCTGCGACTCCGTTCTTCCCTCCATGCTCCACACGCTGCGGATGCGGTGCAGCTTCAACAGCCCGCTCTCATCCGCTCCCACAAAAGGGGAAATCCCGCTCAGAGAAAAGCTGGAAAGCATTTCCAGATCCGCCGCTTCCTCAGAGGCATTTTCAAACTCCGTGTAGGAGAGCAGGCTCTTCTTTCCCTGATTCCATATCAAATTATGACGGTAACGGTGACCCCTGCCATCCGCCAGTGTCGTGCAAACCACCGTCCTGCCGCCCTCATCCTGCGTCTCCTGCCCTTCCAAGCGGAGCGAAAGCACAGACGCGCTCTGCCGCATTGTCCTGCCGCCCGCGTAGCCGCCCGCATAAGTGTCCCCGGACAGCTTTACCTGCACGAGAGAATCCGGGTAAGGCTTTTCCCGGTAAACAACCTCATAAGCCATATCCGCCGGGAGCAGCACAAGCTCTACGCTACCCGTCTCCTCGTCCTGCACGTAGCAGGCCCGCATATCCCCTAAAATAAATTCGCTGTAGACCTTCTTCATCTTACCCTCCATGTCACAACTCTGCTGTGACTCAAAATCCGCGGATGAGCAAGCTCATCCAGGAGAATGCCGTATTTTAGGCATTCTCCTATGCGAGACTTAGAACTTCTCCGCGAAATGCCCTCTGGCATGAGCGGCTAGAAGTTCTTCTCGCATTAACCTTTGACCGCCCCCACTGTCATACCCTTGATAAAGTACTTCTGCAGGCTTAAGAACAGAATCGAAATCGGCAGCACCGACACCACGATAGCCGCCATGGCGGTGGTGTAATCGCTTGCCTGCGCCGAAAATAGCGACTGGATCGCCACCGTCAGCGTCTTTAGCCCCTTCTTGCTCACATACAGGCTCGCCAGCAGATAATCATTCCAAATCTGAAATGCCTGCATGATAATCAGCGTCGCAAAAGCAGGCTTTAAAAGCGGAAATACGATAATAAAATACGTCTTAACCACAGAGCAGCCGTCTATCCGGGCGGCTTCCTCCAACTCCAACGGTACCGTGGACATAAAACTGTTCATCAGAAATACCCCGAAGGAAATGCCCGTCGCGATATACATAAATATAATACCATACCGCGTGTTTGTCAGGTGCATTTTGTAACCGATCGTGTAAATCGGCAAAAATAGCGCCTGAAAAGGAATCAGAATGCCAATCACAAAATAGACGAAGGAAAACTGGAAAAACTTTCCTTTTCCTCTGGAAATCGCCCATGCCGTGACCCCGCACAAAAGCGCCAGAATCAATACGCTGACAGCCGTGTAAATAAACGTGTTGGTAAAGGTAGTCGTCAGGTTCAGCTTCTTTAACGCCGCCTCATAGTTCGCCCATTGCAAAGAATCCGGCAGTTTGAGCGGGCTGGTCAAATACAGCTCTTTTTTCGTCTTAAAAGAATAATTTAAAATGACAAACAACGGGAAAAGAAACAAAACTGCCACCACCGTCATCACCACCTGTACGACAAAAGTGCTTGCGGTATATGGTTTTCGATTGATCTCTTCCTCCTGCCTGGCGCGTTTTCGCATTGCCATTATGACTGCACCTCCTTACTCTTCAAGCCTTTCACCTGTATCATCGCCACCAGCAAAAGTATAAATACCAGCGTCACCGACATGGCGGAACCGTAACCGTACTGTCTGCCGCTGATCGCCGTCGAGTAAATCATCTGTATTACCGATGTGGAAGCCCGACCCGGACCGCCTCCCGTTGAGGATACAAGCAAGTCATATACCTTGAGGGAACCCGTCGTAATACCCACCACGCATATGGTAATCGCCGGGGCAAGCATCGGAATCGTCACGTTGAAAAAGCGCTGCACGGCGTTCGCGCCGTCCACTTTCGCCGCCTCATACAGATCGGAAGGCACGGACTGCAGGCCCGCCAGATAAATCAGCATCCAGTACCCGATCCACTGCCAATTGTTGGCAATAACCAGCCCCGTCAGAACCGTCTTTCCGTCGCCGAAAAGTAAAAAGTTTATGTTCGTCCCGAAAATCTCGTTTAACTCCGGCAGCACATTGGAATACAGCTTCAGCCACACAAATCCAACGATGACTGCACTGACCAGACAGGGAATAAACAGAATCGTCCGATATATCTTCTGCCCTTTAATTCCGCTGTCCAGTGCCACCGCAAACAGCAAGGCAAACACATTCTGCACTATGGTGTTGGAGATCGTAAATTTGATCGTAAACCACCATGCCTGCCTGAAATTCGCATCCTTCCAGAGATTGATGTAATTGGAAATCCCAACAAATTCTTTCTCAACACTCATACCGTCCCAGCTTGTGACTGAATAGCGAAACGCCAAAAGCAGCGGCAGAATAACGCCTATGGTAAAGATTACCATACCCGGCAGGATCAGGAGAAAATACTGGCGGTTCATTTTATCCTGCATCGTTTTCTTCTTCATATAGACCTCCATATCAAAACTCGAAAAACCTGTTCTTTTTTATGGAAAAATGGGGAGAAGAATATTCTCCTCCCCATTTGCAATCCGTTCGTTACTGCGCGCTGCTGGAACCGACTCTGGCATCGGAAGCCGCCAGACAATCCTCAAAGCTGATATCGCCCTGTAAGTAAGCCGCGATATCCGCCGCGTTCTCCTCCTGGAAGCCACCCCACACAAGCTGGTTGTTGCCAAGCGTCACGTCCACAATCATTCCCTTCGACGCGTACTCATCGATGTCCGCCTGGCTGGGGTTCGGGAAGGTAGGCGCCACATCCTTTAACATGGAAGCCGTCTTGGTGAAGTCAAGAATCTCCACTGCCAGATCCTTGTCACCCGAAAGCACATCCAACACACAGTTTACCGCATCCTGATGCTCTGTCTCCGCGCTCGTCATAATCGCAATATTCGGCTCGAAAATCAGCTTGGAATCTCCCGTCTGGTTCGGGAACGGGAAAATACCGAAGTCAAAGTTTTCGTCGATGTCGAGGAAGTTCTGGATTGACCAGGAACCGGACACCTTCATAGCCGCCTCACCCAGCACCATTCTCGCGTCGCAGTCGGTCTGCTCAGTTGAGAAGGTTTCAGGATAGGTATTGTCAAAGATCAATTTATTGTAGGAGTAAGCCGTCTGCGCTGCCTTGTCATCCGCAAAGCTCACTTCCCCCGCCCTGAACTTGTCACCCCAGTCCGGCGTGGTGTTGAACACATCGTTCATCATAAATTGCATGGTCACGTTGCCGATGGACCACGTATCTACCATATGGCTTGCAAAAGGAACAATCCCCTTCGCGTTGCAGTCGTCCACAATCGCCTGCAGCTCCGCCTGTGTCGTTGGAACCGACCAGCCGTTCTCGGCAAACATAGTCTTGTTGTAATACACACCCTGATACAGCGCGTTGTATACCAGGCCATACGTCTTGCCGTCAAACGTCACATTTTCTCTTGCCGCGTCAAGTCCTCTGTCAAGATAAGTCGCGTCGATCTCTCCCAGAAGTCCCTGAGATGCATATGTGTTTACGTCCTGCGCCTTGCCAATGATGATGTCCGGAAGACCAGACTGCATATACTGCTGCATTTTAGGATGGAACTCGCCGTCCCAGCCTGTGCACTCCCACTCAAGAGTGATATTGGGATATTTCTCAGCTAACGCCGCATCAATCATATCCTCAATGCCTGCGTCCGTGGTGGACTGTCCTGCCAGCACGGTCAGCGTAACCGCTTCGTCGGTTGCCGCCGCAGGCGTTTCTGCTTCCTCGGCCGGCTCTGCTGCCGGAGCCTCAGCCTCCTCCGCTGCCGGCTCTGCCGCGGGCGCCTGCGCCGCGCCGTCGTCTGTTGAACCGCCGCACCCGGTCAACGCACCGGCTACCATCGCCGAACATAAAATCGCACTTAACAATTTTCTTTTCATAACTTTCTCCCTCCGTAAGATTGATTTGTTTTGTTATTATAACTATATAATCTTACACAGGGATGCAACTATGCTATTTTTGAAAAACTAACTTGTAAAATTTTGAAAAAGGCGGTTTCTGTACTCTCTCGGACTGATGCCTGTGTGTTTTTTGAAAACCTTGCTAAAGTAAGTGTAATCGTCATACCCCACCATAAAGGCTACCTCTGCGATATTGATATCCTCCCGTTTCATCAGTTCCTTCGCCTTTTCCATCCGTTTTCCGGCTATATAGAGCATCAGATTTTCCCCTGTCTCCTGCTTAAATAGTTTGGAAAAGTACGAACTCTCCACCGCATACTTATCCGCAAGTCCCGAAAGCGTCAGCTCTTCAAAATAATTTTCATTGACATACGCCACAGCCTCTTTTACGCACTCCCTGATATTTCCTGATACCTCGTCTCTTTTTTCACCAAGAACCACGTTTTGCATCTCCATAAGCAGCGACATAAGCTGTTCCACATCCAAACTCTCCACAACCTTGTCCGCCATCTGTTCCAGCCGCCCCAGCTCCCGGATACTCTCCCTGGAAGCGTCCTGCCCGGCGAGATAATCCGAAAAAATCGCCGAGATTCTGTTCACAATCTGTTTCATTTCCATGAAGCTTCTTTTCTCGCAGGAGCCAAGTCCCACATCTCCCAGAAGAAATTCTTTCAGACTCCTCTCACTGCCCGCTTTTAATGCGGTCCGCAGTCTGTGCTCCATCTCCTGCGTAAAGCAGTCCACCACCTGATGATTCATACTGCTCTTTTCCTTATTGCTGAACAGAATCACACTCTCCCGGCTGTAGGGTCTTGTCATAAGCACAGAAATGCTCTGTACATAGGCGTCGTGCAGACTATCCATGGAATACGCCTGCTCACTGACCGCGATCGTTATAGGGCTGTCCGTCTCCTCCTTCAGCCGTTTCATTATCTTAAGCGCCAGCACCTGCTGCTCTGCCGCATCCAATTCGCTGACCACCAGAAACTCGTTACTCCTGTTGATATAATTAAAAATAATCAAATTCTGTTTCTGGTCTGACTCCCTCAGCTTCTTTTTCACAGAATAGGATAAATAGTTCATATCATACTGATACCGTCCCATCATCGTCTGCAGATCGTGTATCTTTATCAGCATAATACTGCATCCTACCGAATCCAGCGCCGTCCCGCTGACCGGGGTCATAGAAAGCCGGATCCTCTCCTTCTCGATCAGCAGACTCAGCTCCCGATCCTGCAAAAGAGAAGCCGCCTTCAAAGTCTGTCTCTCGTTCTCCTCCTTCTCACTGATCAGCTCCAGCGCCTTGGATACCGCACTGATCAGGTCAATTTTCGTCACCGGTTTCAGCAGATAATTGATGGCGCCCGCCATCAGCGTCTCCTTGACATAGGCAAAATCATCATAGCCGCTCAGCACAAGAATCACAATTTCCGGATACCGGTCTTTCACCCTCTTTACCAGTTCAACACCGTTTAAAAAAGGCATATTGATGTCCGTGATCAAAATATCCGGCCTGTCCGCTTCCAGTATCTGCAGAACCTCCTCCCCATCCTGAGCCGGCGGCATAAACGCAATCTGATACTCCTCCCATGCAAGCATACTTCGGATCTTTTCCCTGGTCCAATATTCGTCGTCCGCAATCAGCAGCTTATACATTTTCTTTCCCATACAATTCATCCTCTTTGAGCGCCGCCACCGTCAAATACACTGCCGATCCCTTACCGGGTTCACTCTCGATCGAAAGCCCGTACTCCTCCCCGTAAATCATTTTCAGTCTGGCGTTGATATTCAACAGCCCGATGGAATTTCCCTCTTCAATCAAATTCCTGTCGTTATCCCGCAAAAGCCGGTTAAACTTCTCGGCGTCCATTCCCACGCCGTCATCCCTGACCATGACATACAGCTTTCCTTCCTCCTGCCATATTTTGATATCAATGTTTTTTTCGCCCCTCTTATTTTTCAGACCGTGGTTGATGGCATTTTCTACAAGCGGCTGTATGGATATTTTCGGCACGGAAAACAGCAGCGCTTCCTCGTCTATATCGAAATGATAACGAATTTCCTGACGCATACGCACATTCATCACAAAAATATAGTTTTTAAGATGGGCAATCTCCCTTGACAACGTTGCGTAAGGATATTTCATGTCAAGACTATAGCGGAATATGTTGCTGAGAGACTGACACAGATCGCTGACCAGATCGCAGTTTTGAATGCTGGCAATGCTGCTCATGGTATCCAGCGTGTTGTAAAGAAAGTGCGGATTAATCTGCGCCTGAAGTGCCTGATACTGCGCTCTGTTTAGCAGAAGCTGATCCTGATACCTCTGCCCGATCAGATTCTCAATAGAGTCCAGCATGTAGTTAAACTCCTCGCCCAGCTTCCCGATCTCATCCTGCACCTGATAGGTAACTCTGAGCTTCGTCTCCCCGCCCCGTATCCTGCCGATCGTTTCCATCAGCTTTGCCAGCGGCTTAGTCAGACTCTTCGTAATATAAAAATAAAGAATAATCATGAGAATACTCAGTGCCGTCACACTCATAAACAGTGTTCTTGACAGCATTTTCTGACTCGCTTTTAATACAGATTGCGGCAGAATCGCATAGACATCCAGATCATATTTTTTTAACGGCAGATGGAAGAATACCTTCTCTGAATCCGCCATATCCATGGCTGCCTTTCTGTCGGCGCGGATTCCCTCCATCGTCTGTTCGTAAAAGGCGGTGTAGTACTCTCCAGCCTCTCCCACAGTCGCAAAGGGTCTGTCCCCGGCAGGCTGCAGCCAGACAAAAGTGTTTTCTCCAAGCTGATATTTCTGCATCGTCTTCTGCATCATTTTCACATCGGCATCACAGACAATGTAACCGATCATACTTTTTGCGCTGGAGATGTCATAAATTTTCAAAACGAATCTCACCATATCCCCGTCAGTGGAGGGATTATGGTAGCTGGAAATCAACATCTTATTTTCATCGGACTCCGTGTATTCCTTCACACGCTCTGCATTGTAAATTTCCGCCTCCTCGTAAATATCGGCGGCATAATTCCGCTTCGGCGTGGAAGCCTTCCGATATACGCTGACTACCTCGTGGCTGCTGTTGTAAAAGTACAGCGCCATCATACCGTCAGTGGCAGTAAAATACTGCTCCGCATAGTCTCTCGCATAGCGGTAATAATCCCGCCTCAGATCATCCACCGTCTCATACTCCCGCAGCGCCCGGAGAAACATCTTGTCATTGTAAATATTAACCATATTATTCTCAATCTGCCCGATATAGCTCCCGAGCTCGTTCTGCATATTATCCAGAGAGTTATAGGCTATATCCCGCGCCTGCTCATAAACCATGTCGGAACTGACGTTGAGCAAAAGAATCATCTGCAAAACCAGAGCCACCAGTGTACACAAAATACAGATCAGCAGTATTTTGTTCCGCATACTTCCTCTCACAGAAACTTTTCTTATCATCTGCGGCATTTCCTTCCCTGTATACGTTCTTTCCCCCACCGACTGGCAGTCTTCCGGCAGCATCGCAGCTGTTCAGCCTTCGGCTTCACTGTCACACATTATTTGCTTTTCTGCAACGCCTCTTCCTGCAGCCGGTCAAACATCTCCATGCACTCGTCCACCGTGGCGCCGCCCAGCAGTTCCCTCACAATCAGGCAGGTATTCCCCCACTGTTCCACATCCATTCCCGCATTGGAGCCAAGCACGTAGACATTCTCCTGAATCCTGTCGTTCAGCGGCTTCAGCGGATCCACACACTCGACTTCCACGTTTTTGGACGGGGAGATCACCCGGTTTGTTTCCGCGTAAATCTGCAGGGCTTCATCGGAAAGCATGATGTCCAGAACAGCCAGCGCATCTTCCCCATGCGCGGCATTGGTGCCCACGCCGAAACCTGTCATGGGCATAACCGGCATCTGCCCGCGGCTGCTCGGGAATCCAATGACCTGCATTTCAAAATCTGTCTTTCCATAAGCGGTCTCCGTGTTCGCCGCACCCCAGTATGCCATAACGATGGGCGTCTTCTGCGCAAGAAAATCCGCTCCCTCTCCCTCGATCGCCTCGCTCACAAGAGCCTTCTCTGCATCCACATATCCTTTGTCAATCAGCTCCTGCAAAAACTCAAATCCCGGACGCATATAGTCGCTGTATTTGCTCTCCCCACTGTTTAGCGCCGCGATTTCCGCCTCTGTGTTTCCGCCGTTGTATAAATCAGCGTAAGCCTGCGCCAGCACAAAGGTTTCCAGCCACCATCTGTTGGCGCCCACCGGCGTCTCCACGCCATTCTCCTTAAACACTCTGCAGCACTCTAAAAAATCTTCCGGCGTCTCCGGCAAAGTGAGCTGATACTTGTCAAACATATCCTTATTGATAAACAGACCGTAAGCCACTACTTCCTGCGGAATCCCCACCAGCTTTCCGTCTACCATATTCGCCGCTTTCACCACGTCCCGCAGATTTTTAGTGCAGTCCAGCCCGGACAGATCCCGCAGTTTTCCTTCCTCTCCCAGTGCCCGCAGCGTATCCGGATTCAGCAGATAAATATCATCCATATCGCTGCGCGCCCTGTCCAGTGTCACCTCGTCATACGTCTTATCCTGATAATCCTCCGCTGTGTACGTCACATAGCCCACACTTACACCCAGCTTTTCCTCCGCCAGCAAAATTGTCTTATCTGCCGCGCTTCTTGCCACATTTTCCACATTGGCTTCCGTCTTTTCCATAGGACTGAACAGACTTACTTCCCGGTTCGTCTCATCCTCTACAACAATCAAATTATTATCGGAACCGCTTTTCCCACCACACGCCGCTATAGAAAAAGCTGTTATTCCGGCAAGGCACAATATCCCCCATTTGCTGAAACCGCTCTTTCTGCTCATTTACACTCTGACCTCCATTAACCCATAATTCCAATATTGCATTATTCCAGTCCAGGCGCACTGTCGCACATACCACATTATGTGTATATATTTGTCATAATTATTCATCTGTATGTCTTGTATACTGCCTAATTACCTGCTTTAACAGTTCTATGTCAATCGGTTTCGCCAGATGGACATCCATCCCCGCATCCAGCGCCTCCTTTTCATCTTCCGCAAAAGCGTTCGCCGTCATCGCGATAATCGGAATTGTCCGTGCGTCTTCACGCGCCAAAGCGCGGATCGCTCTGGTGGCGTCGTAACCGTTCATAACCGGCATCTGCACATCCATCAGAATGGCGTCGAACTCGCCTGCCTCCGCTGCCTCAAACCGCTCCACCGCAAGCTGCCCGTTCTCCACAATCTCGCACCCTGCATTCTCATAGGCAAGAATCTCCCGCAGTATCTCCGCGTTAATCTCATTATCCTCCGCCGCCAGAAAATGCAGCCCTGCCAGACTTGGTCCGAACTCCGCCGCAGACTCCCCGCCTGTTTTTGGCTCTGCCTTCATCTCCTGTATCTTTTCTCTGAAAGCCGACGCAAAAAACGGTTTTAGCAGAACGCCGACATTCTCTGCCTGATTCAAGTCCACGGCTCCCTCTTGGTCGTGGTCCGACAGAACCAGAACAGGAACCGTTTCCCCGATCATCTCCCGGATCTGATTCACCGCCTGCGCTGCACCCGTCTCCACGATACTTCCGCCAAGCAGCGCCACCTGATAGTCGTCCGCGTTCTTTTCCAGCAGAGGCAAAGCCTCCTCCATACTGTGCGCCGGATCCACCTCCACGCCCACATCGCCCATGAGCGTCTTTATATTTCCGCAAGTCTCCTCATCCGTATCCATAACGAGCATCCGCGAAATACCCATCTGCGCCCAGAACTGCCTGTCTGCCTGTCCCTCCGGGATGCGGAACTCCAGTTCAACCCTGAACATGCTGCCCTGATCCACCTCGCTGAAAACGTCAATTGTGCCGCCCATCAGCTCTATGATATTCTTGGTAATCGCCATGCCAAGGCCTGTGCCCTGCACCTTATTGGTGGTGCTGTTTTCCGCCCGCGTAAAGGCATCAAATATCGTTTCCAGATACGCCTTCGTCATGCCGTATCCGTTGTCCTGCACCTCGATCCTGATATGCTCAAACTGACTGGAACGCTGTTTCAGACCGATAATCCGAAACCAGATGCTGCCGCCTTCCGGCGTATATTTGACAGCGTTGGATAAGAGATTGATCAAAATCTGGTTAATACGCGTCTCGTCGCCCAGCAGAAACTCGTGTTTGATTCCCGTCACTTCCACTGAAAACTTCTGCGACCTCGCCTCCGCCATCGGACGGATGATCGCATCCACGGAGGACACCAGATCATTCAACGTAAATTCTTCCACATTCAGGACAACCTTGCCGCTCTCTATCTTAGACACATCCAGAATATCGTTGATCAGACTGAGCAGATGCTGCCCGGACGCCATAATCTTCTTCGTATATTCCCGCACCTTTTCCGGGTTTTCCGCATCTCTGGCAAGCAGCGTCGTAAATCCCAGTACCGCGTTCATCGGCGTGCGGATATCGTGGGACATATTGGAGAGAAACATGGTCTTTGAATTGCTTGCAATCTGCGCCGCCTGCAATGCCTCCGCCAGCCTGCGGTTGCTGATCTCTCTCTCCTCCTCCCGCTCCCTGCGAAGTCTGATCTTCTGCCTCTGATTCAGATAATACAAGATGCAGCACAGGATAAAAGCGGTCAGCATGACAAAAACCACTATAAAAATATTCTGGTTGACCGTCCTGCCTTCCTGCTGTATCGCCTCGATCGGCACATAGCCGATCAGGTAAATCGTGCCGCCGTTTACCGACCACATGTAATTCAACGCATCTCTATTTCTGATATCATGGTAGAACATGATGTTCTTATTGTGTTTCAGGCAGTCCTCCACCTCTTCCCGAAGCCCTTCCTCCTGAATATCGTTGGCACGGTAAAAATCCGTCAGGTTCAGGTGTCCCGCGCTCCGTTCCCCCATGCCCTTAGGTTTTAAAACAAACCGCTCCGTCTCCGCATCCATGATATAGAGCATTGCCTGCTGATTGTAAAACCCCTCCGGCAGCGACTTGTCAAAGGTGTCATAAATATATTCCACATAGAGCGTGGCAATTTCCTGCTCATCCTTTATGACCGGACATTTGATACAGTAAGCCCACGTCCCCATATAGTTTAAGTAAGACTGGGACACCGGCAGTCCGTCGATCATTCCCCCTGCGGAAAAGTCCATTTCCTCCTCCGTGAATGCCTCTCCCGTGCTGCACACGCCCACCGTTTCACCCGACCGTATCCAGCCGAGTTTTACCATGGTTTCACTCTTTTTAAAGTTGCACACATACTCTTCCGGTCTCTCCATATCGGCAAAGCCCTGTGCCATCAGCCTCTGATACTCCGCCTCTTTATTGAGAATCGCTTCAATTGTACATTCGATCAGATCAAGGCTCTCATTCAGATTTTGTGTCGCTGACGCCGCCATCTCTGTCATAATTTTACGAGAAACGGAAAAAACGATGACGCCCAGAATAAGAAAGACCAAAACGATAGAAACAAGCAATGAAATTCCTCTATCTCTCTTACTTTCATTACGTTTCCTGCTCATTTTGGTCCCCATTCCGCTTTTAGAACTAATTACTTCCGTACTTATCATTTCTTTACTCTTATTATATTCCAGTTGTGACATAAAGTCAGTATAAAATTACTTTTCCTGCCCAAACAGCGCCGCCGTCTTCTCCATTCGCTCCGCGATCTTCACCCCAAACGGACAACGGCTCTCGCAAGCCTTACAGCCGATGCAAGCGTCCGCGCCATGCTCCAGTGACAGATAATGCTCCCTCACGGTGGACGGCACTTTCTCCTGCATAACGGCCAGATCATAATATTTGTTTACCATCGCAATATCAATTTCCTTGGGACAAGGCTTACAGTGCCCACAGTATGTACATTCTCCCTTACCGAAAGTATTGCGGGGTGCCTTTGCCAAAACCGCGGCATAGTTCTTTCCCTCCTCAGAGACCGTCTCGTAAGCCACAGCCTGCTCCACATGCTCCGGTGTATCATATCCCGCCAGGACTGACGCAACCGCCGGACGGGTCAGACAGTAATGAATACACTGTACGGGCGTCAGCGCGACACCAAAAGGCGAACGCGCCGCATCAAACAGCCTGCCTCCGGCATAGGGCTTCATAACGGTAATGCCCACATCGTTCTGCTCGCACAGCTTATAAACCTCCGCCCTTGCCGGGTCAATGCCTCCAAATCCGTCCGCATACTCCTCAGCAAAATAATCGTCAATATTATCCGTGGGCGGCAGCAGATCAAACGCGGGATTGACGCTGAAAAGAATCATCTCAATTAACCCGCTCTGTGCAGCCTTCTTTGCCATAAGAGGGTTGTGCGTGCTCATACCGATATGACGTATCGTTCCCTTCTCCTTCAATTCCTTCACATATTCGATAAAAGGCCCGTTCATCGCATTGTCCCAGTCAGCCTCCTGATCGACAAAATGAATCATACCCAGATCAATATAATCTGTCTGTAAACGTGTCAGCAGATCCTCAAACGCTTCCCTGCATTTCTCCAAGTCGCGGGTTCTCTCATACTGGCCGTTCTGCCAGGTGGAGCCGATATGTCCTTGAATATACCAACGCTCCCGCCTGCCCGCCAGCGCCTGCCCGATCTTCGTGCGGACATTCGGCTCGGACATCCAGCAGTCCAAAATATTGATCCCCAGCTCATCCGCCCGGTCAATCATCGCCTTGCATTCTTCGTAATTGTGCCGTTCCAGCCACTCGCCCCCAAAACCCACCTCACTGACCATCAATTCCGTTTTCCCTAGTCTGCGATACTGCATGGTTTCCCTCCTTTGGTTTGTTCCTTTTTCTCTACTTACCTAATTTGCGGGATTTCTTTCTTTGATTCTTTCATTGTAAGGCAATGATATACGAAAGTCAACGCGGGAATGTGTATTGAAATACAAGAAAAGATACGTTATCATAAAATCAGTGATTAGGAATGGGATGCTGAAGATGAATGACACAACACACACGGAGAGACTAAAAAAAGAACACAAAATATGCGTTTATCTGTTTGCGGCAGCTCTGCTGATAACAGCAATCACATTCCTTCCGTATCTGGCGGATTATTATGTCCTGCAGCCGGACAGCACCATTCTTGCCTACTACGCCGACAATTCAGTTGACAGATACTACCGCTTTGAAACGATTGTAATCGGTCTGGGTATCATGACGCTGTTATTTTTTAGCCGACGGCTTTGGGTTGCTCTTACCATACCGTCGCTGCTGCTCATGTTTTTAGCCTATGCAGACAACATTAAATATGCCGCCCTGAATGAGCTTCTGCGTTTTAATGACCTGATGGTTACGGAAGCGGCAGGAATCGCGCTGCGATATCTCAACCTGAAATTCACTTCTTTGCAGCTTAAAGTATTGGCATATGTATTTCTTTTATGTGCCGGTGGATTTGCCGCTGACCGGCTTTGCCGGAAATATCCTCTTTTTTCACAAAATGAACCCTCCCTGCTCAAGCGTCGGCATACATTAAGTCTTTTCCTTGGCTGCCTCTGTCTGGCAGGGCTGCTTGGTTATGGCGGTTACTTTATCGGAAATGCATACAGCATGACATCCATTGATACCATAGATGTAAAAGGAAAAGAAAGTGAACAGTACATCGTTTATAATTTTATTAAAAACGACAAACTGACCAATATTAACATGAACAACGTGCAGGACAGCTACCGCTTTTTCACGGACTGCCGTCCGGCGAACGACGGGACAGAATCTGCCGCCCGTCCGAGTGTAATCGTCATAATGAACGAATCGTGGTGGAACACGGATAATATTACAGGCAGCAACGTTACTTTTTCATCCGATCCGATGGAAATTTACCGGAAGCTTGAAAAAAGCTGTTCCTCCGGCTGCCTTACGACCAATCTGTTCTGCGGCGGCACAATCGGCTCCGAAACGGAATTCCTGACCGGGTTGAATACAAAATACTTTACATCCTATACCGGAATCGCTTCGGCGCTCGAAAAACGCAAGGTGCCATCCATTGTGGATTATTTCCATGCGCTGGATTATGATACCGTGGCAATCCATCCCTATGATGGAGACTTTTATGGCAGAAGTATAATGTACCCGGCTATGGGTTTTGATAAGATTGTGTTTGAGGATGATATGGATTATACCGATATTTATTCGTGCTATATTTCCGATGAAAGCCTTGCCCGACAGATTATTAAGGAATACGAGGAGAGTCCTGCCAAGCGGAAATTTATATATGCCGTTTCCATAGGAAATCATATACAGGGTCTGGACCGTAAGCATGACTCCCTAAAGCCTTATCCCTATCCGATTTCCGTGAATCTGAAAGGCACGCTGGACGAAGAAGCTTATATGGATTTGGTAAGTTATATCAACGGGATTTATCTCGCTAATCAAGCCTTTGAAGAGCTGACGGATTATTTTGCGCAGACAGACGAACCTGTCGTGCTTGCCATGTATGGGGATCATATGCCCGGGTTTTCCAAAGAGGCATTAGAGTTAATGGGATTGGGCGGTAGCGATTCCGAAACACAGAGACGACACTATTCCGTGCCCGTGCTGATATGGAGCAATTTCAAAGCGGACCAGATGGCGTTGGACGGCGAAAACATCAATTATTTGCCGCAGATGCTGCTTGCATACGCAGGGCTCCCGGATTCGGATATGTCTCTTATTCTGAAACGTCAGCGTGAGGTTCTAAAAACAAATACACGTATCCTGGTGGCAGATAATCAAGGCAGCGTACTCCATGCATATAATAACAGTCAAAGTGAAGCGGTACGGCATTTCATGGTGGTGGACTATGATATTTTATTTGGATCCAGCCCGGAGCGTGAGCGGGTATGGCTGCCTTATGCTGTGGAAGACTAAAATAGCAGCAGGTGGCGGAACAGCCTCTATTTGCCGTAGCGCGAGGTGCTGTATATTTATTCTCATCTAAAGCAAAAAAAGACCTGTAAACACAGACGTTTACAGGCTTTCCTTTACTCCCCGAGTAGGGCTCGAACCTACAACCCCGCGGTTAACAGCCGCGTGCTCTACCATTGAGCTATCGAGGAAAACGATAAATCTGCTCCGCAGATTAATCGTCAGAGAATTACTCCGTAATTCTCCGCATTGACTTTGCGGAACTTTTGAAGGCAACATACCCTCAAAACCAAATACTGAATCTCCGTTTCTTTCTATCCATATGCTTTGTCTCTGCCTGCGGAGAATGCGTCAGCATTCTCTTAAGCAAAGCTGTAGTTGTTCTTAGGTCCTGTTCTTTAGGACCTTAGAACTTCTCTTTGCTTTGGTTAAGCCGTCGACCGATTAGTACATGTCAGCTCCACACATTGCTGCGCTTCC
>CAJUBE010000030.1 GCA_910584725.1 uncultured Lachnospiraceae bacterium
CTTCTTAACGAAGCAGCCTCTGCTGCTGAGTTTTAGAAGTTCTTTTCACTCTAAGCTTTCGAGATAATCCACGGCCTCCTGCACCGTGCGGATACCCGCCGCCTTCTCCTCCTCGATCTCCACGTCGAAAGTGTCCTCCACCTCGCCGAGCATACTCATAAAGTCAAAGGACGAGAAGCCCAGATCTTCCATAAAGCGGGATTCCGGCTTGATATCCTCCTTCTTTACTTCCACATAGTTCGTAATGATTTCCGCCAACTGATCAAACATGTTATGTCAACCTCCTTTTATTTTACATTTTTCGTTCAGCTCACGCCATTCGCAAAATCACGCATACTGCGCTTTTCGATGCTCCGCAATCTCAGATTGAGCAAAGCTCAATCGGCTCATTAAAGCCGGCGTTCCCTCAGCCCTTCATCTGTACGTCAAATTCGTACAAGTACGATTTGCCTTACAGATTCGGTCTGGCTGAACTGTTAAATCAGCTTTATGATATCTCCAATCTTCAAATTCGGGTTTTCCGTGCCCTTGAACATGATCTTGCACATATAATAGTAAAAATGCTCCAGCGTCTCGCGGCTCACCGCCGCCACCTGATGCTCAAAGTTAAAGTCCAGCCCATTGTCATCGGGACGGTGCATCACCGTCAGATACATGGCCTGTACGGTCGCTCCGTTGGGATACCATTTCGTCTTATATCGGATATCCCCGAGCTGATCTAAACCTTTTTCCTTTAAAGTCATGGGCTGGTAGGTCAGGGCCAGCGGCTCATAGGTTGCGCCCTGCGGCGTATTGTAGAGCTTGCTTCTGTAAGCGAAATACTCCACCGGATTGTAATTGGTATGGCGGAATACCTCGTTCTGGCCGTTTCGAATCGCAAGAATACCGTCCATAAAAGTCTGTTCCTTGGAGAGAATTGTCCTGAACGGGAAAGAATGGATTCGCGTACCGCCCGATTTCTTTTCCATGAGGGTTGCTCTTCTGGCGTAAGCCACGTTGATGGACACGTCGTCGTTGTCGTTCATTTTCTGCAGGTATGTGCGGATTCCCATAATCAGCAGACACTGCAGAGAGATGTGCTGCTCCTCACAAAAACGCATGAGTCTCTGGGTTGGCTCCTCCTCCAGATGAAAGATATCCAGCGCCGAATCCACTTGTGCGGTAGCGGAAAAAGCCGCCCTTGTCCCGGGAAATTTCTTCCGCGCCTCCTCCAGCTGCCCCGGTCCCAGAAGACCATTGAAAATAGGCTCCGACTGCCCGATCAGATTCTGAAAATACTCTCTGTCCCTCGCCTGCGCCTTGCTCCCTGCCTCGTAAGCCAGATCCTTCTCCAACTGCTCCGTAAAGGAACGCATATCGAGCGGATAAGGGTACTCAAATTTGGCGTTGCAGTAAAGCTCGATCACATCCCTCAGGAAACAAATCAGGGACTGTGCGTCCATCAGCATGTGGTCTCCCAGCACATAAAGCCCCTGACAGCCGTCCGGCGTCTTGATCATCACCACCCGGTTCATGGGGCTGTCCTCTCTCTGGAAAGGCACCCGCGTCCAGCCTGTCATAATCTCAGCCGCCTCCTCCATGGTTTTACCCGTGAAGTCCACATACTCGATATCCCGTTCTTCCTTTTCCGCCACATACTGATACCACTGTTCTTCCTTCTTATCGTAAGCAAAGCGCACCCGCATGGATTCACAGCGCTCATAAGCCTTATAGATCGCCCTCTTTAACTCTTCGATATCCAGCTCATACTCGATCGTCAGACTTGTGCCGATATTTACAACCTCTTTCTTTGGACAGAAATCCATATAGTAAATATGGAACTTCTGTGCCACCGTAAGGGGATATGCCTTGTGTCCGTTTCTTGTCTTCATCTCTACCTCCATTCCGAAGCATTCAATGCTGAGGAACGCGAGCCAAATCTCAAATTTAGCTCTGCGATTTCGAGTTTGCGGCTCCGACACAAACTCACGCCCGAACTTGTTCGGAAGTTGAGACAATCAGCGCATCAGCGTGATTTCTCAATCTTTCTCCCCTCACATCACTTCATCAATAAACTCCGTCAGCGCCTTCTCATAACTCTCCATATCCTTATAGTAGCTCTCCGCGTGGGCCGCCCCCTCCACAATCAGTTTTCTCTTTGGCGACGCGCAGTGCTCATAAATCTCGTCACACATGCTGCACGGCACAAAGGTGTCATTTCCCCCGTGAATAAACAGAATCGGCACCTCCGCTTTCTCCACTTCCCGTTTCGAATTACACTCGTCCATACCGTAGCCCGCAAGTTTCCTATTCACTATATCCGCTCCCGGTATAATCGGAAAGGCAGGCAGATGATACATGGTATGCAGCACATGGGTAAACACTTCCTTCGGGGAAGTAAAGCCGCAGTCGGAGACGATGCCCTTCACCTGTTCCGGCAGCTTTAATCCGCTCAGCATCAGAAGAGTGGCCGCCCCCATGGACGTGCCGTGCAGAAGAATCTCCGTGTCCTCGCCAAGTTTCCCGACCGCCCATCTGACCCAGCCAAGCGCGTCCTGCCTGTCCAGACATCCGAAGCCGATATATTCACCCTCGCTCTCTCCGTGCGCCCTCGCATCCGGCAGAAGCATGGCAAACCCTCTCTTCTGATAATAATCTGACAGACCGATATAGTCAGACATCCCCTGACTCGTGTAACCGTGAAAACAAATCACAATCCTCTGTTTTCCCTGCTGCGCCTGCGCCGGAAAATAGGTGGCGTGCAGTTTCAGATCGTCAAAACTCGTCTGCCACACGTCTTCATGCGGCCTTGCAAGCATAGCCGCCTTGCGTTCTTCCATCAGCGGCATATACCGGCTCCAGTCCGTGCCCGACATCTTCATGGTGCGCTCGGTCTTTGCCCTGCCTCGCTTCATGGTGCGCCCGTAAAAATAAGCGATCTCGCCGCCGCAGGCTGCCGCCAGGAGCCCCGCTCCCAGCACTGTCTTTTTCAGAATTCCCATCTTTTTACTCATTATTTACTCGCCTTCTTCTCTTCCTTCTTCGCCGCTTTTTTCATCTCCCGCTGCTTCGCCTCGATGATCTCCTTTAAGCGAAGCGCCTTGTCAATATTGCCTTCCACCCTAAGTTTCTGAGTGGTAAAAGCCCACACCGGATCCATTTCCCCTTCCGCAATCTTTAAAAGCACATCCGGCGCACAGATAAACTTGGCGTCCCTGTCATAATACTCATAGGGCTCCACGTAAAGTTCTCCGTCCTTCACCTCCACGTAGAAAGCGCCGCCCGCCTCCTCGTCCTCAATATTAAATTCAAAAGCCAGATGCTCATGAATGTCGCTCACATCCGCGCCCATGAATCTTCCCTTAATGTCATAGAAAAAATCTGCGTATGTCATTTTACTCTTTCCTCCTTGCTGGAACGCCCGCTCCCTTCTCCCTCATTTCTACTTTTTTCGACCCGTGGTCGATTTCACTTCCCTAACAATACCACATCTTTCGACCCGCGGTCAACCCGTTTATGAAATGTATTTATTTTAATACTTTTTTACACGCTGCCTGACTGACACTATAATGACGGTATTTAGAATAATATTTCACAATCTCCCCTTGACGATTGTCCCCGCCGATAAATTGTGGTAAAATTTTCGCGAAGGCAATGAGCAGCGTGCACTGCGAATAAATATACCTTCATCAGAAAGGCACTCACCATGGCAGACAGACAGAAATATGACCGAATTTTAGACGCGCTCCAACAACTTATGATTGATGAGAGCATACAGAATATCTCCGTCAGTGATATCGCCGCCAAAGCAGGCATTGGCAAAGGAAGCATTTATTACTATTTTCCGTCAAAAGAAGCAATTTTAGACGCGCTGATCAGAAGAAATTACGAGGCGCCTTTACAGACCGCCAAAAATCTGGCCGACCAGACGGATATCCCGCCATTCACGCGGATGGCCATGCTGTTCCAGGCCTGCCGCAGTTCCGCGGCTGCCTTTTTAAAACAGGGCAGTGAAAAAACAAGAGCCATCACGATGCAGGAATCCGCCTATCTGCACCAGAAATACTTAAACTATCTGATCTCGGAATTAAAGCCCAACCTGGCTAAGATTATCAGACAGGGCATTACCGCAGGGGAAATCCATTTTGACTACCCGGAGGCTTTGGCCGAAATTGTGCTGATCGTCCTTGGGGTAAAGCTGAACAACACGTTCCTCTCCACCACGCCGGAAGACTGCGAGTACACCATACGGGGACTGATTTCTCTGCTGGAGCAGGGCACGGGCCTGCCCGAAGGAACGTTAAGTTACCTGAATTTGACAGAGTAACCAAATCAGGCACGGCTCGATTACAGACACCACCCGATTGCGAGATCCGCTTCCCGACTTTGCATCAGCGGAAAATTTCCTAAATACCATGAAAAAGGAGGAGTATCGAACATGCTGAAAGACAACCTCACCGGGCGGCTGACACTGCCCACAGATGTGGATATGGTGGAGGAGACCATACGGCTGAAAAATCTCCTGGGCGCGGATGCCCTTCGGGACTGCGACGGCACGAATATGCCCGAAGCCCTGCTGTCCCAGGACGCGAAAATCTACGCCACCTACTACACCACCAGAAAGGATAACGCCTGGGCGGAAGCACATCCCGAGGAAATCCAACAGGAATACCTGATCAGCGACCGGGTGACCGCCAGGGACAAAACCCTGCGCATACGCCTGATGAAAGGCTTCCACACGCAGCAGCTCAAGGTCAACACCATCGACGACCCGAAGCGCTGGTGGGAAGTCATCGACAGAACCACCGGGGAGATTGTTCCCACAGACCATTGGCAGTATGACGAGGGTACGGGCGAGGTGGTGATCGACACAGTCCCCTACCATCAGTACACGGTAAGTTTTCTGGCCTTCCTGATCTGGGATCCCGTGCACATGTACAACTTCATCACAAACGACTGGAAGGACGCACCCCACCAGCTCACCTACGACGTGCGCCAGCCAAAGACGCAGGCCTACGTGAAAGAAAAATTAAAACACTGGTGCGAGGAAAATCCCAGTGTGGACGTGGTTCGCTTTACCACCTTTTTCCACCAGTTTACCCTGACCTTCGACGACCAGAAGCGGGAAAAATTCGTGGAGTGGTTCGGCTACAGTGCCAGCGTCAGTCCCTACATTCTGGAACAGTTTGAAAAGTGGGCGGGTTACCCCTTCCGCCCGGAATACATCGTGGACGAAGGTTATCACAATTCCATCTTCCGAAAGCCGTCAAAGCAGTTTCTGGACTTTGTGGAGTTCCAGCAGATTGAGGTGAGCAAACTCGCCAAGGAACTGGTAGATATCGTCCACAGCTACGGCAAAGAGGCCATGATGTTTTTGGGCGACCACTGGATCGGCACCGAGCCCTTCGGCAAATATTTTAAAAACATCGGGCTGGACGCGGTGGTAGGTTCCGTGGGCGACGGTGTCACCCTGCGCATGATCTCCGACATACAGGGCGTGAAATATACGGAAGGGCGGCTTCTGCCCTACTTCTTCCCGGACGTGTTCACCGAGGGCGGCGATCCCATCGGGGAATCGAAGGACAATTGGCTCAAGGCACGCCGTGCCATCCTGCGCTCCCCCGTGGACCGGATCGGCTACGGCGGCTACCTGAAACTGGCCAGCGAGTGGCCGGGCTTTATTGACCGCATAAGTCAAGTCGTGACGGAGTTCCGTGAAATCCACGCCAACATGCAGGGATCCAAAGCCTACACCGCGCCCTTTAAGGTGGCTGTCCTCAATAGCTGGGGAAATCTGCGCCGCTGGATGGCAAATCAGGTACACCACGCTCTCTGGTACAGGGAAATCTATTCCTATGTGGGCGTGATCGAAGCGCTCAGCGGTATGCCCATCGACGTGGAATTTATTACCTTTGAGGAGATGAAACAGGGCATCGACCCGGCGATCCGGGTCATCATCAACGCCGGGGACGCCTACACCGCTTTCAGCGGCGGCGACAACTGGAAAGACCCCGATCTTGTCTGCGCCCTGCGCCGTTTTGTGGATGAGGGCGGCGGCTTCATCGGTGTAGGCGAACCCACCGCCTGCCAGTACCAGGGACGCTTCTTTCAGCTGAGCGACGTGCTCGGCGTTGACAGGGAGCTCGGCTTCTCCATGAGCACCGACAAGTACAACGAGCTGAACAGAGACCATTTCATTCTGGAAGACGTGGCGGGCGACATTGACTTCGGTGAGGGCAAGAGCCGCATCTACGCGCAGGGCGAGCACTACCAGATCCTCGACATGGACGGCAGATACAGCCGCCTCGTGGTCAACGAGTACGGCAAGGGACGCAGTGTCTACTTCACGGGACTGCCCTACTCCCCGCAGAACTGCCGCATTCTGCTGCGCGCGATTTACTATGCGGCGCATCGGGAGGAGGAAATGAAAAAATACTACGTCACCGACGTGGAGACCGAGATCGCTGTCTTTGAAAAGACCGGCATGATTGCCGTGATTAACAACACCCGGGAGAACAAGGAGACTGACCTTTATATAGAAGGAGCGCTGAAAGCGCGCCTGTCTCTCGCACCTATGGAGCTCAAGTGGATTGACTATAAAGAAGACCTGTGAGGCAGCCGGTAAGTCAAACTCTGCCGCAAAAGCAGGCATTTGGGCGCCGGCATCATGCGGCAAGTACATGGCGCCAGTGTGAAAAGAACGATGTCACAGAACATTTACACAGTTGTAAAAAGGAGGAACCCACATGTCACAGCCCCTTACCCCCGAAGCCATAGATAACACCATCGCCGCTTTCTGTCTGAAGGGCAGCCCGCTTGATACGCGCCCCTACGGAAACGGTCATATCAACGACACCTTCCTGGTGACCTGCGACGATGCCGGAACAAAACAAAAATATATATTGCAGCGGATGAACCATTCTATTTTTAAAGAACCCCGTGCGCTTATGGAAAATGTGGCGAATGTTACGGCCTTTCTGCAAAAAAGGATTTTGGAGCGGGGCGGCGATCCTGCCCGCGAGACCTTAAGCGTCATAAAGACGAAAGACGGCGAAAACTATTTTGAAGATAGTTTACATAACTTCTGGCGTGTCTTTCCTTTTATTGACAATACTTTCTGTCTGGAAAAGGTAGAAAATTCGCGGGATTTCTATGACTGCGCAGTTGCCTTCGGTGATTTTCAAAGACAGCTTGCCGACTATCCCGCCGGTACACTGCACGAGACGATCCCCCGCTTCCACTACACGCCCTCCCGCTTTCAGGACTTCAAAAAGGCGGTAGCTGACGACCTGCTGGGGCGCGCCGCTTCAGTACGGCCTGAAATCGACTTCGCCCTGACGAGGGAGGCGGACACCCATGTGCTCACGGATCTTCTGGAAAAAGGAGAACTTCCCCTGCGGGTAACCCACAACGACACGAAGTTAAACAACATTCTCTTCGACAACGACACGAGAAAGGCGCTGTGCGTCATCGACCTTGACACGGTAATGCCCGGTCTTTCCCTCTACGACTTCGGAGACTCCATCCGCACCGGCGCAAGCACGGGCGCGGAGGACGAGACAGACCTTTCCAAAATAGAGCTGGATCTTTCCCTGTTTGAGACGTTCACAGAAGGGTTCCTGAAAGGCTGTGCCGGCAGCCTCACTCCTCTGGAAATCAAAATGCTGCCCATGGGCGCAAAACTTATGACCTACGAGTGCGGCATCCGTTTTCTCGCGGATTATCTGGAAGGCGACGTCTACTTCAAGATTCACCGCGAAAACCATAACCTTGACCGCGCCAGAACGCAGTTTAAGCTGGTGGCGGATATGGAGAAAAAATGGAAAGAAATGACAGATATCACTTCTCGATTAAGCAATCATTGAAAAATATGCATCACGTTCTGCTGCCGGATCGCCTAAAACAGTCCGGCAGTTTTCATTTATGGAATCTTCTTAGAAGCTGTTTCGAGGATATGCGCCGGATCCGCCTGACGGTTATTTCTCCGCCTGTACCTTCCCGCACTCCATCGGATACACACCGTCAAAACACGCCCTGCACAGCGGCAGACCCTCCGCCATCTCAGAAAGATCCTCCCGGCGCATATAGCCGAGGGAATCCGCCCCAATCATTTCACGGATCGCCTCCTCGCTGTGATTCGCCGCAATGAGCTGGGAGTTGGAGGGCACGTCGGTGCCGAAATAGCACGGATAGAGGAAGGGCGGCGAGCTGATTCTCACATGCACTTCTTTGGCTCCCGCCTCCTTCAACATGCGGATCAGGTTGGCTATGGTGGTTCCCCTCACGATGGAATCATCCACCAGCACGATCCGCTTATCCTTTACCGCCGATTCCAGCACACTAAGCTTCATGCGGACGGCGGACTCCCGCTCCGTCTGGGTCGGCTTGATGAAAGTTCTCCCTATGTAGCTGTTCTTATAAAACGCCAGCCCGAATGGGATGCCGCTCTCCTGCGCGTATCCCTGCGCTGCCGGAAGCCCCGACTCCGGCACCCCGGTCACCAGATCCGCCTCCACGGGATAAGATTTTGCAAGCATCCTCCCGGCCCGAATTCTGGCGTCGTACACCCGCACCCCGTCCATCGTGCTGTCCAGTCTGGCAAAATAAATGTACTCGAAAATACAGTGGGCACACTTTTCTTCCTTCGGCAGCATCTGCGATCTGACCTCCCCGCCGGAAACCGTCACCACCTCACCCGGCAGGATGTCCCGCACAAATTCTGCTCCCACAGCGTCCAGCGCGCAGGACTCCGAGGCCAGCACATAAGTCTCTCCCCGCTTGCCGAGGCACAGGGGCTTTAAGCCGTAAGGATCCCGCACGCCGATCAGCTTCCTCGGACTCATTATGACCAGCGCATAGCCGCCCTTTATTTTCAGAGCCGTCTTATAAACCGCCTCCTCCACCGTGGCGGAATGAACCCGCTCCCTCGCGATGTGGAAGGCGATCACCTCCGAGTCCGTAGTCGTGTGAAAAATCGCCCCGTTCTGGATCAGCTCCCACTTTAACTCCGGCGTGTTGATCAGATTGCCGTTGTGGGCGAGAGCCAGCGTCCCCTTGATGTAGGAGAGCACAAGCGGCTGGGCATTCTCCGCCACAGACGCCCCCGTGGTGGAATACCGCACATGTCCCAGACCGATATTGCCGTCCATCTTCTCCAAAACTTCTTTTGTGAGCACCTCGCTCACCAGCCCCAGATCCTTGTGAAAAGAAACATTCCCCCGCTCCTTATCGGTCCTTGAGACTGCCATCCCGCAAGCCTCCTGCCCCCTGTGCTGCAGGGCTGTCAGCCCGTAGTAGAGGGAGGGCGCCACATTCTCCCCCTCCGGCCCGTACATGCCCACCACACCGCAGGCTTCTTTTATCTCAGCCAATGATATCTCCTCCGTTTTCTAACTCTGCTTATACGTAATCGAGTATGGAAGAGCTATCTTTCCCTACTCGCCGCACGCCCCATGCGCCGCCTCTGCGCATAAAAAGGGACAAAGAAATCCTCTCAGACCTCTTTGTCCCAACGTGTTTATTCTATCACAGGTGATTTGTTTTTTCCAGTGTTCTTTTATGAATCTCCAATCACTCTTTGATTTTATCAATATCTGTAAGATTGACACCTGCCACTTGCAAATTTCACCTGCTTTCTATATTGAGGCTATGGCTTTCGCCGTTACAATTTGAGTGTATCATATCTCAGATGCAAAGTCTATTCAATCATCCAGATGCTTTGAACCGGCGTAACAGTTCAGCCTTAGGCTTCACTGTCACGCCTGATGCACACAAAATGCTCCAAAGGCGCATTTTGGCGCTTGCACAACTCGCAAAATCGCATACAAAGCGATTTTACTCGCGGAATAGTGCAAGGCTGAACTGTTACGGACCGGCCGACTGATTGCGCCTGCGATATTCCTTCGGGGAGCAGCCCACTCTTTTTAAAAACTGCCTGTTAAAATTGGAGAGATTGCTGTAGCCGCAGGCAAAGGCGATATCCGCGATCTGCCCCCCGCCGTCACCGAGCGCCTCGCAGGCCGCTTGAATCCGAAGCTGGGTCAGATGCTCTATGGCCCCGATCCCCACCGCCTTTCGAAAACATCTCATAAAATGGCTTTTGCTCAGATGCACCTGTTCCGCCAGCTGCTCCACCGTAATATCTTCCCGAAAATTCCGCGCCATATATTCCAGCGCGGGCCGGATACTCTCCGTCTCCCCCTCCATACTGTCCTGTTCAAAAACAATCTCCCCGCTCTCCTCCAGAATCCAAATCAGGCGCAGGAGTTCGCTCTTTAAGAGTAAATCCGCACGGGCAGAATTTTCGTGCACGCAGGAAAAAATCCGTTCCGCCACCACTCCCGCCTGTTCATAGACAGCTCCATCCTTACGGATACAGACATTCGTGCGGATAGTTCCCTTTACAATCGGGCGGATACACTCGTTGGTACAGCGGTCGCCGCTGCCCATACCAAGCATGGCGGGGCTGAATACAAGAGCGCCATACCGCAGTGTCCCGACAGCGCCCGTAAAACCGCCATCTACACAAGCGCCCTCCACACTGCCGCCTCCTGGGCATCTACAGTCTTCGCCACCCTCACTGTCGTCTTTATGACCGCTGTCCGTCTCCTGCTCCCCACACAGGTAGGCGGCATGCAGCATATTCGGCGGTATCAGCAAAAACTCCCCCTCTCCCGCCTTCAGTTTCTGACTGCCGCAGATAAATTCCCCCCTGCCCTGAAGAACATGAATCAACTCAAATTCACCGTGCCAGTGCATGGGCACGTTTATAAACCATTCCGGCAGCCTGCACTCATAATAACTGTATGGCATCCACGTGGTGCTGTGCTGTCTCTTTTCCAGCGTCTCTCTGTCCGGCATCATAGTCGTTCTCCTTTGTTCTCTCTGTCTGCTATCCCAAACGTTCCCCGCTCTCACCCTCAACTCCCGGTATTTTTCTATTTTTTCTGTATGATAGGATAGTATCATTACAGAGCAGTATTTTAATAGAATTTTTCATCTCAATAATAATATTATACTATTATAGCCCGGATTTCTCAATCTTCTGGATAAGACTTGCGGAAACGGAAATGTAGTTTTGATACCATTCACACCCACGCCAGATTTTGCATCAATTTGCGTTAATTCAGTGTGAATTGTAATGTAGTTTTTACAGTAATACGACACAGAATAAGGAAAAGAAAAGGAGGCAGATTATGACATTTGAAAAGGAAAACGGCGCACTCATATGCCGCCGTGCAGGCGAAACCCTGCGGATTGAGCCCTGGGGAAAGGACTCCTTCCGGGTACGCGCCGCCATGTTACCAGAATTTACCGAAAACGACTGGGCGTTGACTGAAACAGTCGAAAAATGTGACACGCAGATTACCATCGAGGAGGAGGACCACTGGGTAGGCGACGGAACCATCGACAAGCGTCCGATCGCCACCATTGTAAACGGGCATCTCAAGGCTGTTGTAAACTTCGCGGGCATCATCTCCTTCTACCGCGACCACAAACTGATCCTGCGGGAATATTTCAGATATTACGACGGCACGCTCTCCAGAGAAAGCCGCTGCTTAAAGCTGGTAAACCGGGAATGGAAGGGCGTGATCGGCGGCAGCGAGTACTCCCTGAACGTGAAATTCGAGAGTGACAAGAAGGAAAAAATCTTCGGTATGGGACAGTATCAGCAGGACTGTCTGGATTTGAAGGGCTGCGTCTTAGAGCTTGCACAGCGCAACTCCCAGATTTCCGTGCCCTTCGCCGTCTCCTCCCTCGGCTACGGTTTCCTCTGGAACAACCCCGCCGTGGGCCGCGTGAGCTTCGGCAAGAATTACACGGAATGGATTGCCCGCGCGACGAAAGAGATGGATTACTGGATCACCGTGGCGGACACACCGAAGCAGATTGTCGAGAACTACACCGCCGTCACGGGACGAGCGGAAATGTTCCCCGAAGACCTGATGGGACTGTGGCAGTGTAAGCTGCGCTACCGCACGCAGGAGGAAGTGCTGGAGGTCGCACGCCAGTATCGGAAAGAGGGCATCAAAATCGACCAGATCGTCATCGACTTCTTCCACTGGACGGTGCAGGGCGACTGGAAGTTTGACAAAAAATACTGGCCCGACCCGAAGGCTATGGTGGACGAACTGCATAGTATGGGCATCAAGGTCATTGTGTCCGTGTGGCCCTCCGTGGACCGCAAGAGCGAAAACTTCGGTCCTATGATGGAGCGCGGTCTGCTCATTCGGACAGAGCGCGGCGCGGCACAGACCTACGACTTTCAGGGCGACTGTGTGGAGATCGACCCCTTCAATCCCGAAACCCGCAAATATGTGTGGGACGTATGCAAAAAGAATTATTACGACTACGGCATAGACGCCTTCTGGCTGGATAACTCCGAGCCCGATTACGGCGTTTACGACTTTGACAATTACCGCTACTTTGACGGTCCCGCGCTGGCGGTGAGCAACCTTTATCCCCAGCTTTACAGCCGTGTGTTCTACGACGAAATGACCAAACTGCAGAAGGAGCCCGTCGTGAATCTGCTGCGCTGTGCGTGGGCCGGCTCTCAGAAGTACGGCAATGTGGTGTGGTCGGGCGATGTGCCCAGCACCTTCGAGGCGTTCGCTGACCAGATCCAGTGCGGCCTGAACATGGGACTGGCGGGCATCCCCTGGTGGACGACGGATATCGGCGGCTTTATGACCGACGACGTGGACGACCCGGACTTCCGTCAGCTCCTGATCCGCTGGTATCAGTTTGCCGTATACTCTCCCGTGCTGCGTATGCACGGCGACAGAGGCCCCTACAATATCCCGCCGCTTGACGATCGCGACTGGGGCGGCGGCTATCTCCATACCGGCCAACCCAACGAGCTGTGGAGCTACGGCGAAGACAATTACGCCATTATGAAAAAGTATTACGACGTGCGTATCTTGCTGCACGACTATATCAAAAAGCTGTACGAGGAGGCACACACGAACGGTTCCCCGCTTCTGCGCACCATGTTCTACGAGTTTCCGGCGGACGAAAAATGCTGGGAGACAGAGGACCAGTATATGTTTGGCGATCGTTTCCTCGTGGCGCCGATCCTTCATCTGAACGAGTGGAAACGCGAGGTCTATCTCCCTGCCGGAAAGTGGAAGCTGACCTCCACCGACGAGATATTCGAGGGCGGACGCACCGTCAGCGTGGACGCACCCATCGATTATATGCCGGTGTTTGAGCGCATGGCCTGATCTGCTATATTCGCGCGCATAAGCAGAGTCAAAAAGCGGTAGAGACAGGATGCGTGCTTGCACGCGAGACTGTCTCTGCCGATTTCTGACGAGCAACGCGAACGAGAAATGCGAAGCATTTCGAGTCTGCTTATGCATGGAAAGGAGGATGGAAACAGGACACACCCTGTAATCCATCCTCCTCTTTTGTATGTATATAACCTTCTCTCTCTTTGAAAGCCTTACTTCTCCGGCAGTTCAAACTTCGCAATCAATTCATCTAAGGAAACCGCCTGCGCAGACAACTCCTGACTGGTAGCCGACGACTCTTCCGCCACCGCCGCGTTGGTCTGGATAACGTCCGAAATCTGATCCACGCCCAGCTCCGCTTCCTTCATGGTAGCCATCTGATTCGAAGAAATCGTGCTCAGTTCCTTGGAAGAATCCGCCACCTTCCTGATGCCTTCCACTACGATCGCCAGTGACTCAACCGCACGCGCCGCCACCTTATTGCCGTTCTCGACCTCTCTCATGGTGCCTTCAATCAGCGCTCTGGTATCCACAGCGGACTTGCTGCTCTGCTCCGCAAGCTGCCTGATCTGGTCAGCCACAACGGAGAAACCACGACCTGCTTCTCCCGCTCTCGCCGCCTCGATAGACGCATTCAGGGAAAGCATATTTGTCTCTGACGCAATGTTTTCAATTTCGGAAATAATATTCCCGATCTTGTGGGAAGCCTCGCTGATGCGGCTCATAGCCTCCACCATTTCATTCATGTCGCCGCTGCTGCGTTCCGCCACATTCGCATATTCCTGAGACTGCCTGTAAGCGTCCTCAGCAGAAGCCGCCGCCGTCCTTGCCGCCTCTGAAATCGTCGTGATCGTCGCGTGGAGCTCCTGTACCGCGCCCGCCTGCTCCGTCGCGCCCTCAGCCAAGCTCTGGGAGGTATCGGCCAAGTTGGAAGAACCTGCGGAAACCTGCTCCGAGGACATCCCGATATAGCGAAGCGTATCGACCATATTGTCCCTCAACTGCTTCAGGGAATCGAATATCTGACGGAACTCACCTTTGTACCGCTCGCTGTCTTTTGAGCGGATGACAAAATTGGAATTGGACATCTCACCCAAAATATATTCCAGATCATAGATGACAAAGATAAGCGTCTCCGACATATCTTTCGCCGAGCCAATGATATCGGCCACTTCGTCATCCGACTGCGTCTCCGGGAAAGGCGTAGACAGATCGCCCTCGGCGAACAGCTCCAGTCTGTCGCTCAACTGAGTTAACGGTGCGGAAATATTTTCCGCTATATTTCTGCCAAGCTTGATGGATGTGAAAATCGCTATAATGATAATCACCGCAATCGCGATCCCAAGTACGATACAGACAACCGTCAGTATCGTGGATGTGCTGTTTCCGCGATCCACCTTGATATTCATAATCTCAATCAGGTCATCGTTAATATCCTCGTAGAGCGGCGCCAGCTCATTGATCGCCCGCTCCTGCGCAATGGCACACTGTTCTCTGTCGGTAACGCCGCCCTGCACGATAATCTCATTATCAAGCGCCCAGTAAGTGGACAGCTTGGAACTGATATCCGCGTACACTTTCTTATTCTCCTCGGACACCATAGCTTTTTCCAGCGCCTCAAAGCTGGAAGTGAAGTTTTCTATGCTCGCCGTGTGTGAAGCTTTCAGGCTCTCTATCACAGCCTCGTCATCATAGCCGATAACGCCCCGCAGCGTGGATCTCGTCTCACCGAAATAGGTCATCGCCTTACCCACGTCACCCTGCGCAAACCCGTAAACCTTCAGCGCATTCGAGTATCTCATCGCCACAATAATCATGACAACGAGCGCTACCACCGCTACCACCGCCGGAATCCCTGACGCAATCACAAAGCCGCGCACCAGGCGTTCCTTGATCCGATACTTATTCAATTTTTCACTCATTACTACTCCCTCCTGCACACTGCCATAGAACCGTTCAAAATCCTCCCCGTCTGCCAGAAACTTCGCTGTCCTCCGAGACTTTGATCAGACTTGCAGCAAATGATCAGACATGAAACAAAACTGTCATTACATCGCTCATCCTACGGCTGTGCAGTCGAGAACAATGAAACGCTGTATTTCTAATGCTAGAAAACCGACAATTCCCCGTGCTTTTGTCTGAGTTACTTTTTACCTTTTCAATTATAGCACTTTTCACAAAAAAATCTATACAAAAACTACTCATATGTGTAAAAATCGCTAATCAGCATTTTCTTGTTTTATTTAATGTAAATAAGTTACCCTCCCCCTTGAAAAAAGGGCGCAAAAATCGGTGAAATTCCACGCAGCAGTCTACCGTTTATCTCATGTATTTCCGCAGTAGTTCCGCCACCTTATTCACATCGATCGGCTTCGAAGTATGGTCGTCCATCCCGCAGTCAATACATCTTTGTATGTCATCTGAAAAAGCGTCCGCACTCACGGCAATAATCGGAATCACCTTTGCGTCATCGCGCGCCAGCTCCCGTATTGCCGCTGCGGCCTCCAAACCGTTCATCACCGGCATACGAATATCCATCAGGATCGCCTTATAAAAACCTTCCGACGACCGTGTCAGCATATCCACGCATTCCCTGCCGTTTTCCGCATGTTCCGGTACCAGACCGATGCCGGAAAGCAGCGCGCTTGCAATTTCCCAGTTCAGTTCATTGTCCTCGGCCACCAGAATGCGTTCGCCGTCAAAGGAAACCGGTCCGTCCTCAACCGATTCCGCCTCCTCTTTCAGTTTATTCAGATTATAGTACAGGGTGGACTTAAACAGCGGTTTGACAATAAAGGCGTCCACACCTGCCTGTCTGGCCCGCTCTTCCAAATCGCTGTTGTCGGCGGCGGAAATCATCAGCACATGAGGCGCCGCACCGTATCTGCTCCGTATTTCGCGGGCCACCTCAACGCCGTCCATCCCGGGGATCCTCCAGTCCGTGAGAATGACCTCATAGTCATTGCCCTTCTGATGCGCCTCCTCCAGCATCTCCAGGGCTTCCTGCCCGTTCAGGGCGCATTGCGCATGGATGCCGATGGATTCCAGCGTGGCCAGCGTACAGTCGCAGAATATCTCATCGTCATCGATCACCAGCGTTCTCCAGGACGGAATGTCCATCGCCGCCTCGGGCAGAAGCGCCGTCTCCATATCCAGTGACACATGGAAGCTGCTGCCCTTTCCCTGCTCGCTCTCCACCAAGATGGAGCCCTCCATCGCGTCAATGATATGCCTGGTAATGCTTAAGCCCAGCCCCGCGCCATGAACCTGCTGTACGCGGTCGTTATCCTCGCGTGCAAAAGCTTCAAAGAGCTTCTTCTGGAACTCCCTGCTCATACCGATGCCGTTATCACTGACAATCAAATGCACCTTGACCCAGGCATCACCCTGATCCGACGGCGTCTGGTACACATCCAACTGGATATTCCCGCCCTCCGGCGTAAACCTGACCGCATTTTCCAAAAGATTATGTAACACCTGATTCAGCCGCACGCTGTCGCCCCACACATTTTCCGCGATGATATCGTGCACATGAAGGTCAAAACGCTGATTCTTGTCCTGCATACCCGGCTGTATGATATTGACCACGCCGTGTATCAGCTCCGGCAGCAAAATCTGCTCCGCGTTCAGAAGCAGTTTGCCGCTCTCCATTTTCGCCATATCCAGCACGTTGTTGATGAGCCCCAGCAGATGCTTTCCGGAAGCGGAAATCTTCTGCAGACAGGAGCGCACTTTTGTGGGATTGTCTATGTGCGCGATGGCAATCTCCGTCATGCCGATAATCCCGTTCATGGGCGTGCGGATGTCGTGGCTCATGTTGGAGAGGAACTCGCTCTTCGCCCGGTTCGCGCGCTCGGCGGTATCCCTCACCTCTTCTATTTCCCTGACCTGCCGTCTGGTCATCTGAATATAGCATACAAATATGACGGCAAACAGGGAAAGAATAAAAATGCCGTTTTTCAGCGCGGTTGCAGCCCACTCGTTCCCGAAGCTGTCAATGGTTTTATCCAGATCGTTGTATGGCATGGATAAAATCAGATACCACTCCGAATGGGGAAGACTCCTGCAGTACACCTGCCGTCTGCCGCCCTTTACATGCAGCTCCTTGGAGAAGTCCTCGTCCTTTGCCATAGCCGCTTTCAGCCCCTCTATGTAATCTGACAGTTCCTGCTGGTTCTCGGCATTGGTCTTCACGCTGTTAAAGTGTCTTTCGACTTTGCTGAAATAATTGACGTCATCTTCCCCGTCGCTCTGTATGACAATCAGACCGTCCGGACGGATGACAAAGTAGAACATAGAATCGGACAATTCCGCAGCGAGCGTTTCCTCTATATACGAAACCGGAAATCCCGCCACGAGAGAGCTGCTTTTCCTGCCGTCCGGCAGTTCATAGGACATGGGAATACTCAGCAGGATCACATTGTCGCCCGCCTCATTTGTCCCCATCATCATACGCTCTTCGCCGCTCTGGATCGCATTCATGAACGTGGTGGAATCCACCGCAGAAATCGTCTCCCCATACAGAAGGTCAAAGGTATCATCCTCCATATAGAAAGCCAGCCGGTCAAACCCTCTGGCCGCCGCATTGTTGGATAAAAGCCTGCGCACTTCCTCATATCCGTTTTCCTGATTGGGCACGATATCATGGACAAGCGCCTTGACCTGTGACAGCCGCAGCTCCATGACCGTCCCAAAATGACGGGTTGTCTGTTCACTCATGCCGCCCATATAGATCGCCCCGATTTCGTTCATGATATCGGCGCTCTTTTCGTTCATGTCCTTCACCTGAAAAAAGAAGGCGCCACTGCATAACACGATGACAATGACAAAGCTTACAGCCAAAAAACGGATTGTATTGTGACGCATGTGTCAAATACCCCCCCCCCAAAAAATAAGTTTGACGGACACGGATCAAGTTCCACGCAATGCAGCAAAGGTACGGGTGGCACAAAACCGCTCATATATGTATTTGTATTTATTGTACAGCTTAATATAGTATAAAGCAATCACATTTTATTGTATATGCCCTGTCTCCTCTGCAATTCTGTGCTATTGCCCCTGTCTGTGCATTGCGGCCTTTCCCCCGCCTGCTTCTTCCCCCTGCCGCCTCAAAAAAGCCGCCGCAACCACCGGATCAAAATGGGTACCGCTCTCTTCCCGTATAATCGCATACGCCTTTTCCACAGGCATGGCGTCCTTATAGCATCGTTTTGACGTCAGCGCGTCAAACACATCCGCCACCGCCATGATTCTGGCACAGAGCGGTATCTCCTCCCCGCTGATGCCATAGGGATACCCCCTGCCGTTCCACCACTCATGATGATAAGCCGCCATATCCACCGCCATGTTCAGATATCCGGACTCTCCAAGCTCCTCCTTCGCGTGTTTCAGCAGCTCCTCCCCCGCCGTAGTGTGCGTTTTCATAATCACAAACTCTTCATCCGTAAGCCGCCCCGGCTTATTTAAAACGGCATCCGGAATATGTATTTTCCCGATGTCGTGAAGCGGCGCGGCCACAATCATATCCCGCATGTAGCGATCAGATATAATTTCAATATAATCGCCCCGCCGTTTTAGCTCTTTTGCAATCTCTTCCACATAGGCAGCCGTGCGCCTGATATGACCGCCCGTGTTGTCGTCCCTGTTCTCCACAATCTCCGCCATAAATGTAATCATGCCGGACTGCATACCCGCAACCTGCTCATGGTAAAAAGAGCGCTTATTTCCCTGCACAATCAGCACAATAATCGTAATTGTCATGACAAAGGCGGAGACGCTTGTGATGCCGATAAAAGGCGCAAGGCCCCGCCCGTACAGGTGATCCGCCGCCCGCACGTTTCCGCCGTCCACCGTAATCTGCATTGCCGTATGGTTAGAAAAGAGCAGCATCAGAATCCCGATTACCCAGAGCAGATATCTCTCTGATTTGCGCAGGCTCCTGCGCCGCATATTCTCCTCGAACCAGCCGCGCCAGCTTTTCCCTTTCACATAGAACAGGACAAGCGCCGCCGCCATTGCCCCGTACACCATAAACTGATAAACTACCGTTTCCCGCACCGGCATCGCGAACAGGTATGGCGGCACGAGCAGAACCGGAACAAACAGTCCGTTGATAATGCCCGGAAACGGTATCATCTGAAACAGTCCCCGCAACCTGTGCTCCTTTCTGCCAAGGCAGATATTTAACCCGATCATAATCAGCGCCATCAGAGACGCCGCGTCTTTTCCCAGCAGCAAAAACACGACGCCGATCACAAAAAAGCTGAAAAAATAAAAGATACGCTGTTTTTCCGGCTCCATATCCGGCTCCAAAAATACATATTTTTTAATCAGGAAACCGCTGGCGGCGATTGCAATCGTCTCCAGAATTTCCAATAGCACTGTTCCCATATCTTCACAGTCCCTTTCTTGATGTTTCCCAGACCTTTTCATCGAGCGGCACGCTGCACCCCCACGATGCCGCCACTTTCTGAAACATCTTTTTCGCAAGCGTCTTGAATACCAGCCCCATCATCAGGCGCATAGGAAGCGACAGATACTCCGGACCGGTAAATTTCTTCGCCTCCTCGCGCAAAAAACCGTCTCCCTCCGCGAACAGTTCGCCCATCGCCTGATACGGTTTTGTGGCCTGGGCCTGCTTCTCCTCATCCAAAACCCGGATTCCGAAATTATCTCCCTTCACTAGACAGCCGCCGTAACGGACATCCAGATATTCCGGCAGTTTTTCCAGAAACGCCTCGCCGCAGCGAAGCTGACACCCCTCCGAAAAACCGCTCTGCAGGAGAAAGGAAAGCCTTGTATGCGCATCCTTCCTAGGAAGCGTTTCCAAAAATTCCAGTAGAAGTCCCGGCACGCATTCCACATATAACGGCAGCGCAATGAGGATTTCCTCATTTTTGATATAGGCGTCACGAATGTCATCCCACGTTTTTCGCTCGGAAATGGCATAGGTTTCAAAGGTGACTCCTTTTTCCGACAGCCCTTTTGTAAAGGCAGATATGATTTTCTCCGTGTTGCTGTATTTCTGTACCCGCGGACTCCCATTGATTATTACAACATGCATAAAACCGCCTCCTTTCCTTCGCTTTCAGAAAAGACGCCCAGCGAACGGCTCCCAAAATTTAACGCGGTGCGCTGACACCACCGTTCGAGGTAAGCCTGATCGCCGTCCCCGGTATAGATAATTCCAAAATCCGGCTGGTGATCATAACGCATCACATGACGCATCTGCCCGTCCTTGATTTTCAGATACATGGTGGCAAGCGGCATAACCCGATCTACAATATTTTTGGTCCGCCAGGAAACAAATCCAAAATGCGTGTCCGAAACCAGCCAGACCTGGTCGGCTCCGCTCATTTTTCGCAAAATCGGCTCATAATCGTCGTGAATGGCACATACTCCCGGCGTTTTCAGCCAGCAGTAATTGCATCCGATACAGTGCGAAATGTGCATCCCGGCAGTATCAATCAACTCAAACTCCGCTGCATTTTTGCCATTTCGAAGCAATTCCTCCGCGATTACTTCTCCTATCTTTTTTTCTGTTGTGTCAATCATGAAAACCATGCTTATGTTCCTCCGTGTTCTCTGCAAATGAAACTGTCTTTTCCAAAGCGTCCCTTCATCGCTTTTTCTATCTTTTCTTTCCGTGTTTCCATACTCTTCTGCGCCTTCAAAAATAAGAAAAGCTGCTATTGATAATATCATAATAAGAAGTGTCTTGTAAATCGTATATCATCTTTCAGTTACGCCCTGATTTTCTCTTCTTATTCCTCATCAGCACGGCAATCGCCGTAATAATCGGATAAAGCACCGTCAGAATCACGAAAAATACAATACCTGCGTCCAGAAAAACATAGACGATATTAAACCCAAAATGCAGCAGCACCGAATAGAGCAGATTTCGCTCCCGCTCCAGAAAAATATTCATCAGAACGGTAAGGCAGGTAATCACCACAATATTGGAAATAATATAGGGAACCGCCCGCCAGTCAGTGAAGTCCGAGTCCACCGCCCAGAGCAGCGTATGCCAGAAACACCACACAAGCCCCTGACAGATCGAGGACTTTAAAAAACCGTATCTGGCGTCGAACTCCTCCTTCATATAGCCCCGCCATCCCAGCTCTTCGCCCGTCGGTCCCGAGGTAAATGCCAGAAAGACACTGAGCGGCAGCGATACCGTGCCCCAATCTATATAAGACATAACCGGCTGTCCCTCAACCGCGGAATAAATAAACAGCGACAGGATACTGATTCCAAACACCAGGCCAAACGCACCCAAAAGCATAAACGGTCGCAGCCTTCCCGCAAAGCACCGCTTTACAAAAGCCGTTCTCGTCTCCTCCGGCCGGAACCGCTTCCAGCCGAGCAGCAGCAGGTACGTGGGTGACCACGAAATGAGATTACGCACAAGCCACATGACGACGGGCGGCGCATGGAAAATCAGGCTCGCCGGACCTGCCACGAAAATAATGAGAGACCACACCAGAATGTAAGAACTGATAATGTACCTCTTTAAATAATTTGGTTTCATTGTTTGTTTTTCCTCCCTCATAAAAGTCAAAAACCTCTCCGCAGACAATCGCTTATCTCGTTTCCCGCTGGAATAAACAGCTCTTGTAGACCGTCAGTCAGTCGGTATTGGGGTAAATGTTAAGCAGGGAAGATTTTTCCCTACCTGCCGCGTGCCTCGCCATTCCCGCTTCGCGCATGAAATCGCAAATCCTTACGGCGCGCCGTTCGAAAACAGCGGCAGTACCGCCTCTGTCATACTCCCCTGCTCCATCCGCAAAAGCCGTTCCAGATTGTAGATAAACGCTTCCATCTTCCTCTGCCGCTCTTCCCCGCTGAGCGCCGCATGGTCGTCAAAAGCTATCGCCGCATACAGAAACGTCATCTCCGCCACCTCCGCCGGATAATCGGTATGACAGATTCCCTCCGCCACGCCCTCCTCAAGCAGCTCCGTGAGCAGAGGATTCATCCCTGCAAGCAGACGTTCCTGCATCTTCTGGTGCATCAGGGCATTCTGCGGCCTGTGAATCTGCTCCATCAGCGCATCGCCCCGGCTGTCGTTTACCTGCACAGCGCCAACCGCCAGCGTCAGCCGCTGCAAAACAGGAATCTCCTTTTGCCGCACCAGACTCTTTGCCTTTGCAAGCATCCGTCCGATCATCCGATCAATCACGGCGTCCAGAATCTCCTCCTTGGACTGAAAATGGTAATAGAGCGTCCCTCTCGCAATCCCCACTTCCGCCAGAATGTCGCCGGTGCTCGTGTGGTCGAAGCCCTTTATTCCAAACAGACGCTCCGCCACGTCCAGTATCTCATTTTTCCGCTCTTCCGCTTCCTTTACGACCCGCATTCGCCCAAACTCCTCTGCTGCGCATTACCGACTGACTGTCGGTTTAATTTTAACACGCTGGGGCGGGGCTGTCAATCTGTTTCGCTAAAAACACCATACCCCTTCCCATTGATCGTATCCTCCAGCAGATGCGCAAACAACAGCATCTGCCGGATTTCCTCCTTGGAATTTTCCACGGAAATATTCTCAATTTCCTGATAGCTCCTCGGCGGTTCAAACAGATAACAGCCGCTGCCAAGCGCGATCATAATCTTGTCCCCGCTCACCGCCAGACCAAAGCTGCCGTATTTCGCCTTCATGGAAAGCAGCCGCTCCATGACGACCGGCGTCACCACATAAAACGCCGAATGCGCATCCGTGGCGTACACGTCAAACTCCCCGTTAAAAAACGCGTTCTCCGTCTCTATCTTCTCTTCCTGCTCTCTGTCCTGTTTCCGATAGCCGCCGAGAACCTCCCTGCCCATCCACTGAGACGTCGTCATAATGCGCACATGACCTGACATCTGCGACTTATAGCGCATTTCATACGCCTGCCCCACAAACACCGCTTTATTGTAGTAGCTGTCGTTGTGGTCCTTCTCCCTCCTTGTCAGCGTCAGATTGGAAAACGTACATGACTTTCCGTTCTTCTCGTAGCGAATCAGATAACTGCCCTGCGAATCGTCAAAATCCGGCACCACGCCGTGCATATAAAAATCCATGCTGTCAATGCTGCCGTTCGGTTCCAGAATAGCCCCGGGCAGAATTTCCTGCACCGCCTTTGCCATGATTTTTTCGTCATAGACCGCCTTCGCATTCCTGCTCTGCCCGCGCCATTTCTTCATAAAACGAATCATCACGACTGTACCCAAAAACGCCGTTATGTATCTGAACCACATAAAACCTTTTCCATAGACCGGAATACGAAACAAATGCAGAATCCCCGTCTCCAAAACGCCGATTATCCCGCTAAGCGCCGGGAAAAAGGCAAATGCAAGCAGATACAGCCTCCCCTTTTTTAACTCATTCTTGACTTCCGCATTGGGGTCGTCCTGCGCAGACGAAAAAGAAAAATCCGTGTTCCCATCCCCTGTCAGAAACGTGTTTTCCAGCTTCCGCAGGCTGTCTTCTGCATCCTTATTCCACAACTCAATCATATCAGCCCTCGTTTTTCTATGTAAACGCTGTCTGCCATTGGCGCATGTCCGTCCACAGCCTGTACTCCTGCTGCAAACGCTTTCCACTGCCATTTCGTTTCTACCGCAGCCGTATCTCCCGTTTTGCCTCCACATTTTCATCCCGCAAGAACGCCGCGGGACGGTTCCCCGTCATACCCGCAATAACGCTTGCCGGAAAAACCGCGATCGCCTGATTATATAAAGACACATTGGCATGATACAGCCTTTTAGACGCGGCGAGGTGCTCATTTGTCTCCGTAATCTGCATCTGCAAATTATTATAGAGTTCACTGGAATAAAGCTGCGGATACGCCTCCCCTACAATCCTCACATTCCGAAGCACCTGCTCCTGATTGTCGAGCACCGCCTGCGTCTGCGCCGCCGTCATGCCATTTCTTGCCTTGATCAGATTCAGCATCAGTTTTTCTTCATGCTCCGTATATCCCTTTATGGCGTCAAGGGACTGCATCAACACATCATAGCGCTTGATGAGCGCCACCTCAATGTCCGCCTGCGCCTCCTGTATCTTGATATGAAGCTGCTTAAAACGGTTGCCTGTGGCAATGCCGTAGCAAATACAAAGCAAAATCAAAACCAGCAAAACAATCATTGCCATTTCTATTCCTCCCTCATCTTCCCTATTTTCCCCATATATTTTCATGTTAACCGCCATGTCACAGCTCTGCTGTGACTCAAATCAATGCGGAGAATGCCGTATTTCAGGCATTCTCTTATGCCATTCCATCTGCTATCAGAAATCTACCGGCTTACTTGTTCGGTATCAGTATCGAAAACTGAAACTCGCCTTCCCCATAATCGACCATATATCTGCCGCCGTACTTTTCCACGGTTTCCACCACGTTCTGAATCCCCATGCCGTGCTCCTGTACATCCTTCGTCTTCGACGTCAGCACTTTTCCATTCACCACCACAGGCTCCACCGCCATACTGTTTTTTATGGAAATGACAGCCTGTCCGTTTTCCAGCATAAATTTAAACTTAATCCGTCTTTCCAAACAATGCTCACACGCTTCCAGCGCATTGTTCAGCAGATTGGAAAGGATAATGACAATATCCTCCTCCGCCAGCTTTAACCCTGACAGGTCATTTACCTTCAGCACAAACACAAAGCCTTTGTTTATCGCTTCCCGGTATTTTGTATTCAAAATGGCATTGACGATCACATGGTTGGCATCCACCGCGTCCATCTTGTGCTGCAGCGCTGTTTCGATTTTCTCTATATAGGCCCGCAGCTCCTGATAGGCTCCCTGCGTCGCAAGCGCACTGATTGCCGCAAGCTGGTTTTTATACTCGTGTGTCCTCTTCCTCTGTTTCTCCAGATTTTCGGAGATGGAATAGTACATTGCCGTCTCATTTTTGACTTTTTCTCGGAAAACCGCATATTCCCTTAATTTCAGTTCCCTCTCCGTAATGCTGTGAATCAGGTAATACCCGATAAAATTGATACACAAGATTCCGCCTATAATATGAATATGAAAATAATCCACAGCAATCGGCTGACTTATATACTTCGTCCAGTCTGTCTCCACCGTGATCGAGATCACCGAAAATATAGTAATCAAAGAAATCGCTGCCAAGGCACACCATTCTCTGACCGAAAAAACATCCGTCGTTTTACTTCCAAGCATCTTTTTCACGGCAAAGACCATGCCAAACACCAAAATCTCGCTGGCGGTACGCAGTCCATAAATAATAAAAAAATTGGATAGATCCCACATTTTCCCCGGATAAACGGTTCCCACGATCACAAGCGACATATAATCCGCAACCAGCATCAAGCTGTAAAATAACATAGACAGCACCACCGTCTTTGCATAGCGGATTTGAAACCACCGATACATGAATAGCGATAGCAAGCCCATAACAGCAATCGCCTTTAAGACCAGCTTATCATAAAACAACATATCACAAACTACCCACTCCGCCGCGAGCATTGCAATCATATAGGCAGCGGCAGTCCATTTATTCTTCCGTTTTCGTTTTTCGGCAAAAGATCGAAACAGCCAGATACAGCAGCATATTTCCAAAGCGATGAATACAAACATAAGATAGGCATACGCTTCCATCATATCTCCCCCTGCCTCCTGATGTACTCTTTTTCCACGTCCTTATAATACTTCTTCGATATGCCGACCTCCGTTCCGTCTTCCAGCGTCACCTTGTACCGTTCCACACCTATCACATGTTTCATATTGACCAGAAAGCTCTGGTGGACACGGCAAAAGCCGTACTGCCGCAGCTTTTCCTCCACCGCGTCCAGTCTGTCATAGCGGGAATACTCCTGCACCCCGTCCTCCATTACAAAAAAGATGACCCTGTGCAGTCTGCTCTCCACATAAAGGATCGCATCCGCCGACAGCTTCTTTTTCCCACTCTGAAACGCAAATTCACATACCGCTTCCTCTTTGTTCAGACGCTCCGTAATCGTGTCAAGACATTCCTTCAAAGCCTTTTCAAGACTGCCCTCCTCCTTCAGAAGATATCGCACCGCGCCCACCTTATAGCCTTCCAGCGCAAAGGTGATATACGCCGTCACAAAGACAATGCAGACAGTCTCCGACAGCCTGCGGATTCTCTCTGCCGTCTGCAGCCCGTCCATCTCCTCCATGCTGATATCAAGGAATATGATGTCATACGGAAAACCGCTGTCCGTCCGCTCTAACAGCTCTTTTCCCGACGCATACAGCGTAATTTGACAGTCGTATCCCCGCTTCCCCATATATTGTTCAATCAGCCCCTTTTCCCGATTTCTGAAATATGCTTCGTCGTCGCATACCGCAATACGGAACATCCCGTTTTCCCTCCTCCGTTCTGTTTTCTCCGCTCCCAAATCAAATATATGATACCCAAAAGAACCGAACTTCGGAAGAAAAATATTTCTGCACTGCACCATTGTAACTGGTTCCTGACACGTTGCAAGCATGACGGCAGAATTGGAAATGATTTTGCAGAATTGGAACATTTTAGATATGCGTTACTCTGTTACAGGTCGATTCAGTTCCCTGCAAGTTTCGGAAAGTGGCAGAACCCGCAGCGCGGTATATTCCGAGACGTCGCTTAATGTGAGGACATAGTTTTCGTCCGAAAAATAACTGCCTCCGAAAAATAAGTACCCCTCCTCTGTGTACTGCCAAAAATCAGCCGGATAGCTTCCCTCATTTTTCTTCCGCAGTTTTCCATTTTCGTCATATTGATTATATTCTCTGTTTACATCTACATGTCCGTCCCCCGTCTGCAAGTCATACTTGTGAAAACCCATCCCGTCAAACACGAATACCGTCATTTGCGCACCTTCTTTTTGCTCAACCGCTCTGCAAAACGCCAGCGCCTGCTCCGGATTCGTCATATCAACCTGATTTTCCATGTCCACAGCACATAGGCCTTGCTCGCCAAGCCTTGCAATCATACACCGCTTTGTATCAAGGCTTCCCCATGTATTTTCGTTTGCCGCCTCAGCATAAATATCACTTAAAATCTCCGCTATAGTTTGCGCATCAACAGATTCTTTTTCATCAAAAATAACGGTTTTGTCATCCGCCTGCGCGCTCCCGCCTTCCGTCTTTTCCGGCACCCTCTCGCCACAGCCCGCCAGCAGCAATATCATCATACATACTGCCGCGAATACAAGACCTTTTCTGTTCCGTTTTCCTATTTCCCACATCATGACCATTTCCTCGTTAAACAAGCCCCGATGAACGCTGTAGTCAAGACAAACGGCGCAATCCGGACGAACAGCCACTCAAATATTTCCATAAACATATCACCTCTCCACAATAACAGATGCCCCTTCCGACTTGTCCCCATTTAACCACTGCCATTTTTCCGTCAGTTCGATTTTACCGTTATCTAAAACCCGCGGCACACTATGACAGACACCGACCCGCACCTGCTTTTGTTCATTGACGTGCTGGTAATAAAAATCCAGTTCCCCATTCTCGGCTGCCGTTCCTGCTAAATGACCCCTTACAATTTCTCCGCCTGAATACTCAGCCCATACCATATTATCCCTTTGGTGGTATGCAAATACGGTATTTCCGTCCACTTCGCCGTTTTCGGTATTTTCCCTCGGGACAAAAATTCTGCCGTCATAACAAATAGCAGTCGCGGCATTCGCCAGCGGTTTCGCCATGATTTCATACACAAGCACTCTTTCATTTTCCACATTCCACTTCTCATGCCGTATCGTCTGATAACCTCTTTTTTCATATAAATGGCTTGCCGGCAGGGAAGCGTCTAAATATGCCGTGTCGTATTTCACGCTGATTTCGTTTTCCAGGCACTGCATGATATAACTTCCATATCCGTTCCCCTGATATTCCGGTTTTACATACACCCTTGTAATATGGTCGTCTTTATAACATCCCGTCCCGACAATTCCATTATCATCCCGCAGCACGCCGACAAAACCGGCTGCGATATCCTTGGATATGTTTACTCTGCAATGAAGCTCACAAAAAAAATCTGCCACCTCCTGCGGGTAATACCGGGGGTAAATAGTTTTTATGGTATCCTGCACAATCCTAAAGATTTCTTCCGCATCGCTTTCCGTCGCTTTTATGTATTCCATGGTCCTTTCCTCCGCAGATTCATTCCGCCAAATTATGCAAGTTATATTACCACAAATCCTATTTTATGTATATGCTAATGCTCATAATAAATCGAATCAAAGGAATACCCGCCATCCCCATCCGGCGACACTTCTATCTGATAAGCCTCCAAAATACTGCCATCCACGGCATTGACCGTACAGTGATAGTCCGCGCCGTCTTCCGCATGATCATTATCATCATAGTCATCGAATTGCATATAATACCCAAGTGCACCCCTGTCCTCTTCCTTGATTTCACTCCAGTCCGCTATGCACAAATCTGTCTTCCAGCCCAGACGTTCCTGCCACGGGCGCAGCTGCATCCCCTTTGCCTTTTCGCCGATATCCTCCTCCATCGCCTTTCTTGCAATCTCGATTGCTTCCTCCTCGCTGATGCCGCCTGCTGCCTTCACCTTCGCCTCAAGCTCCGCCCTCTCGGCACGGTCCTCCGCATCCCACTCCTCCTGTGTCTTATGATTCGTATTTAGGGCTATCCTGAAATTGCAGTCGATGATCTCCAATAGTTCCTCGTCAGTCAGCTCCCTGTCCGGCAGATAAAACTGCCCGGTGGATACGATATAACAGAGCGTCCCTTCCGTCACATCATCCGCGCTGTCCACCTCCAAAATCTCTTGCTCCGGCTTTTCGGTCTCATTCTGATAAGACGCCTGCAGCTCGTCCATCCGCTCTTTTTCGTCGTCAGAATATTGTCTGATCTCAATCACATTTATTTCCGCACCCTGCTCTTCCCCTGCGTCCCCTTCCCGCGCCTCGTCCTGCCCTCCGCCGTCATCCGCCACAGCCTGCACCTCCGGAATACCATACCCTGCTTCCGCTGTCTCCGTATAAGGAATGTCCTCCCCCGCTTTCCCACACCCCGTCAACACCAGAATACTAACCATCAATAAAACCGCCTCTGCCGCTAAAAACTTTTTTCTCTGTCTCATCTCTTTGCCCTTTCCTCACAATTTTCTGAGGGGGACACGGATGTCCCCCGAAGCAATTATTTATAGCTGTACAAAATACTCCCATCCACCGCATCCATAACATAACCATAGATCACATGCGTATCCGGGTTTCCAAACCCCACATCATACACCACGCCCGCCTTGCTCTCCTCCGCAAACGTTACTTCTTCATACTCTGATGCATCCAGCAGACACACGCCGGGGGTGCCGTCGCGGTATGTCAATAATTCCATTTCATCCGCCTCGCCGCCAAAATCGGCCTGCAGCTGCTTTCTCGCAATCTCTACCGCTTCATTGACACTGATGCCGCCGCCCGCATCCTCCAGCATCTTTTCAAGCCGCGCATCCTTTTCCCGCGACTCCGCCGCCGCTGCCTGCGCCTGCGGACCGTGCGCAACGGCGTAGCTCATCTTATGTTGGAAATCAATAATCTCCAGCATCTCCTCGTCCGTCATCTCCTGCGCGGGGAGCTGGAAAACGCCCGTAGTCCTGATATAGCAGAGCGTTCCCTCCGGCGCATCCGCCGCGCTGTCCGCCTGCACAATGACATTTTCCGGGAATGTGCCATTTTTATATGCCTGCCAGAGTGCCTGGCTGCGCTCCTTTTCACTGGCAAAATACTCCCTTGAGAAACCGTCCGCCAGCACCTCATGCTGCGACTGCACCATATCGTTTAACTCCGTCATTTCCTCTTTGGGGACACTCTCCAGCCTCTCCTGTACCACGCTTGACACCACCGCCCGCACAGGGAAACTGATAACCCCCGCCGCCACCGCGAGCGCTGCCGCTGCCGTCACCATCTTTCGAAAGCTCCTTGTACCTGTATTTCTGCTTCCCTTTGCCATCCGTTTCCGAATATTCATAATGACCTCCTCCTGCATTTCCGAAGAAATGTGCACCTGATCCATGACCTTCTTTACCTCATATCCGTCCATTATATGCCTCCTTCCATGCTGACCATATCCCGCATCCGTTTCCTTCCCCGGAAGAGCCGCACCTTGACTGCGCTTTCCTTAATCCCGAGGATATCCGCGATTTCCTTTACCCGATATCCCTCTACATAATGCAGATAAATGACCGTCTTCTGCCTGGCTGGCAGTTCGAGAAGTTCCCTCAGTATTTCTTTTTGCTCCGGCGCCGCGAGTGTGTTTTCTACTTCATCGATGGAAACCTTCGGGTGCCGGATGCGGAAACGTATCATATCGCGGCAGATGTTCGTAGCCACCCGGATCAGCCATGCCTTTTCGTGCTCCTCGTCCTGAAATTCCGGTCTCTTCTCCAAATACCGGCAAAAGGTATCCTGAATGGCGTCCTGCGCATCGTGCTCGTTGCAGAGTATGACAATGCAGACTTTATAGAGTGTATCGCTGTACTTTATGACCGCTTCCCTTATGTCCTTCCCGCTGTCCATGCGTTTCACCTCCTTTGCCTATAACACGCACAAAGCAGGTTAAAGGTTACATACTTGTTTCATAAATTGCAAGAAGTATAATATCTTAGGCAAATATCTTACAAAAAACGCTTGCAACTTACCCACTGAAAATAGTAAAATATAAGTAAATATAGCTACAAAAGGGAAATGCATCATCCTTAGTGGGGGAGGAGATGATTCTATGGGAATTAACGGTATCACATCAGCAAACAGTATGTCGGCCATGCAGTTCACCTCGGCTGATTTAAAGGATCAGAAAAGTAAAAGTATTCAAACCGAAATCACTGACGTACAACAACAGATGCAGAAAATTTCTTCCGATGAAGAGCTTTCCGTCAATGAAAAGGAAAACGAGCGGAAGAAACTGCAGAAGGAGAAATCCAGTCTCGACAATGAGCTGAAACAGCATCAGGAAGAACTTCTACGCTCACAGAAAAGAGAAGCCATGCTTGCCGAACTGCGCGAAGCGCAGAATCCTGTCAAAGAGGAAGATGATGAAGACGGGATGGCGGCGGCAGAGACCTCCGCAAATAATGCGGAAAAAGAAAATCCAGCCGCTGACGGGCAACAGGCGCAGCCTTTACAGCCGGGAACCGTGATCAGCCAGAGCAGCGACGGCACCGTTATTTTGAAGGAAGTTATGAATCCGGCAGAGAACAGTGCGTCAGCCAGAGAAACCGAACCGACTGAGGAATCCGGGAAAACAACCGCTGCCGCAAAGGAGACGGAGCCCGAGGAAGAAGAGACGGAGCCGGCGGAAGGGTTCAGGCCGACCGAAAAAGAAATGCATGCAATGGTATCTGCGGATTCCTCCATGCAGATTGCGGACCGTCAGGGTGCGCTCGTGGCCGAGACGGACGACGGCATTGCCATCTTAAAAGGCGAAATCAGACAGGACGAATACCGCGGCACAGATACGGGGAGAAAGCAGGAGGAGCTCAAGGAAATGCAGAAGCAGAACCAGCGGGCACAGGCGCTCCAGTTCTCCTTCTTAAACGATGCAAACAGCGCGTTGCAGGCAGCGGCTGAAACGGATGCATCCGCAAAGGAAAGCGGAAAAGCTGCGGAAAGGACCTTTTATGTCAGCGGCCTGAGTGCAGCGCAGGAAGAGCAGGCAGCACAGCAGGGCTTCCAAGTCTCCATTGCCTGACTGAATATTTCGATAGCAGTCCATGGCCCTGCCGGAGTACATCCAGCAGGGCCGATTGTTTCGTATCTGTCAAAATGTAAATTTATATTACTCTTCCGCTTTCGTGTTGTGTACCGTCCCTCTTTTATGGTTGGGCGGTGCAAATGGTCCGGCGTTTCTCCGTTTACTATAACAATGCTTCTATTTCCTTATCCGGCCAATATCCCCATGATTCAACAATCTTTCCGTTTACGACTTTAAAATTCTCAAGTGCTTCAAAAGAAATACTCCTGCCAGTTGCTGCAATTCCCATACATTCTCCTGTATGAATGGCTTTATATCGTACTCTTGTAGCAACCATTCCATTTTCAGAAAAAATATCTGCAATGGTAATCTGCATATCACTAAACATTTTTGAAACAGCAATCAGAATATTCACCGCTTCTTGGTTGCTTCTTGCCCCGGCAGGACTATGGTCGATATAATTTTCGGATAAGCATTGCAAAACAAAACCATAATTTTTATTTTGGTAGCCCTCCATAAAAAATTGAATTACTAATTCTTTGTCATTCATTTAATGCCCTCCCTCTGATATTTTTGAAAAAGAATTATTTTACAAATTCTGTTTTCTTTGAACAAATGACAAAACCATTTGCATTATTTTCGGGTGAAATGCTAAGGGTTACTGTACCCACATTACTCTCGCCCATAAAATCAATGGTATACTTTACAATGGTATTTGTATTATTTTCCTTGTCCGCAGTACATTCTGAAAATGTATATTGATAATCCGGCAGACCAGAAACGCCAATATAGTAATAGCCGTCTTTATAGTAAAAAGCCGTCTGACCTTTTTCCATGTCCTCAAAAGAGGGAGTTAAATCCGGCAGATCAACACCAAAAACCAGTTTTACACGTTCCTGCGCTTCCTGCAAACTGACTTTTACAACTGTTTCCTCAAATCCCAAGTCCTCCCGGTATACCTGCTCTGTTGCCGCATTTTCTGATGATGCGCCGGTATAAGAGTTAAACAGAAAATCACGCCAAAATTTTTCGTCCATTGTTGTCCCGGAATTGAAATCATTAAGCTCATTGCATATCTGCGCCAAAAACGTTTTTTCTTTGTCAGTGAGTGTAACAGATGTATTTTTTGTCTGTGACTGTGACGCTGCTTCACTTTGCGTTGTGGTTTCTTTCGTTTCTGATTGGGCAGTACCCGGAGTTTCCTCTTTGGTCATAGCTTTCGCTTCCGTACTGTCCGATTTATCCTCCGTTCCTGTCTGTTCTGAATGTTCTGTTTCTTGACTTTCGGACCCTTCTTCTTCATAAATAATAGTATCAGCACTATCCTGTTCCGTTTGGTCATTTCCACAGCCTGATAATGATACCATCATTATCACTCCTGCTAATAAAAAAATTCCTTTTGCACCAATTACTTTCTTTAACATTTTTCTCTCCTCGCTTTTCATTTTTCTACGGCACAAAGCCAGTTCTTATTATCCTTTTATCTGCCATAATTGCAATGGTTTTGGTATGAAACGACATTTTTTATTCTTTTTTGGGCGTGTTTCTCCCAAAATAAGCAAAAAAATGTTTTTTCATGCAGTTCTTTTGCGTTTTCCCAACTTTTTGATGTATACTGAAAGAAATATGGTGAGGTGAATACAATGCGAATACTAATCTGTGATGATGATATTTTGGTAATTGAACAGCTTGAAGGATATATAAAGACATTTTTTGAAAAAATATCTGTAAAATGCCCCGAAATAGTCTGCTTTTCTGACGGGGAATCCCTCCTTGCGGACAAAGGTGACAAAGACATACTTTTCCTTGACATAGAAATGCCCGGTATCAATGGCATTTATGTAGGAAATGAATTAAAAAAAGCAAATGACCGAATTATTATCTTTATTGTCACCTCGTATTCTGAATATTTAGACGAAGCAATGCGCTTTCATGTATTCCGTTATCTTTCAAAACCTTTGGAGAAGCAACGTTTTTTCCGCAATATGAAAGATGCAGTTGACCTGTACAACACCATAACTGTCAAAGTGCCTATTGAAACGAAGCAGGGTATTCACACACTCCTTGCTTCATCAATCATAATGATTGAAGCACAGGGAAGAAAAGTAACCGTGCATACTACTATGCAAGATTTTGAATCTATTCACAATATGCAATACTGGCTGAATCATCTTCCCCAAAATTGTTTTTTTCAGACACATCGCAGCTTTATTGTTAATTTTGAACATATATCAGATTTTGACCATTCCCTTGTGCATTTGGCTGATAATCAGTTTCGGGCATATCTGACGAAACGAAAATACAGTGCCTTTAAAGATGCTTATCTTCTTTATCTCGAAAGCACAAGATAAAATTTTTAGGATAACCATAAAAAAGCAAGGAGAAATACAATGGGGAAAAATATTTGGTGTTTTTTTAGTTTTCTTACAGAAGCTATTATACTTTGGCAATACACATCTACCCTTTTTGCCGCCAAACGTACTGCTAAAAAGGAGCTTACAATCCTATGTGGACTGTATTTTATTTTGTTTTTTGCCTCCCTTTTTCATTCAAAATTGTTGAATGTGGCTTTATACTTTGTATTTAACTTTATTTTTCTTATCACAGGGTACTACATGAACGCCTATTCTGCTTTTTTTCATTCTTCCATATTGACATCAGTTATGATACTCTGCGAAGTAATGGTATATTATATTGTTCGTTTCTTTTCACCACACTTTTTTGAGAGAGGGGAAAATTTTCATTTTCTTGCCTTATTTGCCATATTTTCAAAGTTGATGTTTTTTACAGTTATTTTTATCCTACTTCATTTTCTGAAAGGACGGCAAAACCATGATGAACGACCAGACAAATCAGCCTTTTTATTAGCATTGATTCCCATAACTTCTGTTTTCGTTATGGTAACCTTTACAAAAATAAGCGATTCCTGTGACCTTTCTCCCGTCTTAAACTGGATGCTTACATTGAGTGCTGTCTTTCTGCTTACAATTAACCTGCTCATATTCGGAATAGAGCAGTATAACAGGAAAAAAAGTCTAGAATTTATGGATATGCAACTGTTACTTCAAAAAGAGTCGGATTCCGCACAATATTATGAGATGTTGCTTTCACAACATGAAAATCAGAGCATTTTAATACATGATATAAAGAAACATCTACAATCTATAAATACGTTGAATGATAAAAGGGAACACGATAAAATCAATCTGTATATTCATGAGTTAATGCGGTCTTCCGATTTGAAAGAAGTTTCACAACTATGCAACCATGAAACACTAAATGCAATCCTTACAAGATACGGGCGAAACTGCCTTGATAAGCATATCTCTTTCCATGCAGATATCCGAAGTGGAATTATTGATTTTATTGCTGATGCAGATATTACTTCCCTTTTTTGTAACCTGTTGGACAATGCCATAGAAGCCGCCGAACATATTTCTGATTCTTTTATAGAGGTTAGTGCTTACAGGCGTGAAAAAACGCCATTTGTTGTGATAACTGTTGTTAATTCCAGTAGGAAAAATCCTTTTGATGAGCAAAGCGGTATACTGAACACTACAAAAGTCAATAAATGCAAACACGGGTTGGGAATAAAGAGTATTCGCAAAATAGTATCTAAATATCAAGGGAATATACAAATGTACTATAATCAGGAATCTCAAACTTTCCATACTGTTATTACCGTAAAGCAGCAAAAATAATCCCTGATCTCCTGCGGTGTCGTATTATCCACCATTATGTCTTAAGCATGTTCTACCAGCATCTCATACGTCACCCCGTACTTCTTCGCGATATCTCCCGCATAGGACATGCCCTCCGGCGGCGCCGCCTCAATCTTAAACGAACGGTTGCCCCCGTCCGCCTTTACAATCAGCGAAACCGCCTTCACAGCATCGTATGGGCGATTCAATTCTTCCAGCTCAAATGCCAGCTTGTGCATGTGGGTGTTGTAGATGGTCCGCACTCCCTTGGCAAGAATCGCCCTGACCGCATCCTTCGCTATGAAATACCCCTCCTCAAAAGAAGTCGTGGAGAATGTCTCGTTGAGCAGCAGCAGACTGTTCTTCGTGCTGTCCGAATAAATCTGCCGGAACCGCCTGCACTCTTCGCCCAGCCGTCCCAGATCCATGGTTTTGTCCTCGTCCGCCGGAAAATGCGTATAAATGCAATCAACCGGCTGAAACACGAAGGAGTCTGCCGGCACGAAAATACCGCCCTGCGCAAGCGCAAACAGAAGTCCTACCGCCTGTGTGACCGTCGTCTTCCCGCCCCGGTTCGCGCCTGTCAGCACATAGACCAGATGCGCTTTGTCAAAGTCCAAGTCATTTGTAACGATGGTCTCCTGTCTTTCCGAGACCGCCGCCGCAAGCTTCATATTGTAAAAGCCTCGCGCGCGCATCACGCGCTCTCCCGCTTCTTCCGCCGCCAAAGTCCCCTTGCCAAAATGCAGTCCCCGACCGCTTAACTTTTCTATGTACTGGGCAAAGCGGACATAGTAAATAAATTCCGGGATCAAGTCCGTAATTTCCGTGATGGTCACGGACACATATCTGTCCAGCACGCTTTTCAGCTTTTTTACCACCGCCGAGAGCATCTGGTTGGTGACACGGTTCATATACCGCGGCACGTCCTCCATCATATCGCCCTCGGGAATCAGCGCGATACCCCGGAGAGGAATGATATCCGGCATTTTGGTCGTCTCGGCGGCAAAGGGATGGAACTTATACTCCTCCTTCCACTCCGTATCCGGCTTTACGACTTCCCTCATGGAGATTTTTTCACAGAAATGATCGAGGAGATTTGATTTGGTAAAATACCTGCTGTTGATGGAAATCAGTCCGATCCCGTCCGCCTCAAAACGGTCGTTTAAGTTGATGCCCACCGTAACGCTCTTAAGCTCCTCCGTCGTTGCCCGCAGGGCGGCAATATCCTTCTTCAATTCCGAAAACCCGTTGTCATGGTACAGCCCGTCAACATATTCCTTTAACCGAAGCAGACCCTCCGAGTGCACCTGCGCATCCGAGAGACTTTTGAAAATAGCTTCCACACACTGGATATAGTCCTTCATTTCGTCCAGACGGTGCATGAGGTCCCACACGTTCGCCGCCTCCTCAAAGGTCTTGCCGATGCTCCCGTAATCGCGCAGAAAATTGATCTGATCCAGAATGCGCAGCATCTCATCCCGCATCGCCTCATTCCGATAAATGTCCTCGAAAACATCGCTCCGATATTTCGTCACTTCCGGGCTGTCCGTCATTTTGGAAAGAATCGAGAGAAACAGCGTGCGCTCCTGCTTCTTCTCCGTGACCTGCTCGCACAGATAGTCCAATCCCAGATCGTGGACAGCCGCCTCCGATAAGACTTTATAGTCCGGCGCAGAGCCGGGCGGCGCAAGCAAGCTGATGGCTTTTTCGTTATGGTTCATGGCGATTCCTCCGACGATTGTTTTCTTCCTTATGCTCCATTCTACATCAATTACCCCTCAAAAGAAACAGAAACCGCCCCATCACAAAATAAATCTTCCCCTCAATTTAAAAGTGTGATATAATACCGTCGGCTTTAGGAATCATTGCAGGGACATAAACAGGACAAAAGCAAGAGACGTAAGATGACAGACAAGGGAAAACGCAGGTTAATCAGCATATTTATAATCTTATCGCTGTTCTTCGCGGGCATGTATGTGATTGCAGACCCGGCAGAAGATTTCTTTGCGTCCGGCTTGACGGGAAATATATCCGAAAGCCTCGCTCCTGTCCACTCCGATACCTACAACGACGCGATCGGCACGACAGAGCTGCCCGCCATACACAGTATGGAACTGCAGGCGCGGACAGGGTATCAGCAGCAGTACCGGGAAGTCCATGAGTCCCTTTCTCTGCCCTGCCTCGGCATTGATTCCGTATTAAAGGGAAAATTTCATAGAAACCATACGGCAACATATTTATTCTGCCAGACGCAAAATGAGCGGATTACGGAATCCGTCTATCAGTCTGACGGCAAAAAGCGAATCTAAAACTGTATCTGTACAAACGGGAAAGGTATAACTTAATAACAGTTTTAGAAAGAAGGGAAATATATGTTGGCACAGGTTGTTGCAGTAATCATTTTTATTGCAATGTTTCTTTTTATTGTGACCGAAATTGTGGAAAGACATGTAGTTTCGCTTGTCTGCGCACTGTTGACGGTCCTTTTTGTTTTTGGTCTGGGAATGCACAGCATGACGGCGGTGATCGAGACGCTGAACATCAAGAGCATTTTCACGCCGGAGTTCTGGTATCTGTCGGGCGAGACGGCAGGAAGCAGCACCGGCATCAACTGGGAGACGATCCTGTTTATCTTTGGCATGATGGTTATGGTGGAGGGCATGGCGCGCGTCGGTTTTTTCAGATGGCTCTGTATGCGCATCGCCAGACTCGTGAATTATCAAGTCATACCGCTGTTTATCACTTTTATGATCTTATCGACCATACTGGCAATGTTTATCGACAGCATCACCGTCATTCTGTTCTTAGCCGCCGTGACGATTGAACTCTCACAGCTTTTGAAATTCAATCCGGTCCCCATGATCCTGTCCGAGATTTTCTGCGCGAATCTGGGCGGTTCGGCTACCATGTGCGGTGATCCGCCCAATATTATCATCGGCACTTCGCTTGGGTATTCTTTTACGGACTTTGTGACAAACACGGGCGTGATCGCAGGCGTCTGTCTGATTGCGGTACTGCTGTATTTTTATCTGATCTTTCACAGGGAACTGAAAGGAAACGCGGCAGAGACCGTGGATTACAGCAGTCTGCCAAGCCCGGAGTCCACCATTACCGACAAAAAGGGATTTGCGGTGAGCTGTGTGATCTTTGCCGCCGCGGTTGTGCTTCTGATCACCCACGCGCAGACGGGGCTTACCGTTTCCACAATCGGCTGTCTTGTGGCGGCTGCCACCCTGATCACCTCGTGGAAATATGCCGCACAGTTATTAAAAAAAGTGGACTATAAAACGCTGCTGTTTTTTATCGGACTGTTCGTCGTGATCGGCGGACTGGAACAGACGGGAATCCTCGAAATCATGGCAGGGTTTATCGGCAGGATCAGCGGCGGAAACGTCGTGGTCATGGTTGCGATCATCCTATGGCTGTCCGCGGTTGTCAGCGCCTTTGTGGATAATATCCCGTTTGCCACCACGATGATACCGATCATCAAAAGCCTGTCCGCTGCATACGGCGTCGATCTGTCCATGCTTTCATGGACGCTGGCAATGGGGACGGATATCGGCGGAAGCGCCACACCCATAGGCGCATCGGCAAATGTGGTCGGCGTTGCGACGGCGTCGCGGGAAGGTTATGTGATCAAATGGGGGCTTTACTGTAAAAAAATGATGCCGGCAACGATACTTGTTGTCCTGCTATCCATGCTTTTGATTTATTTCCGATATTTATAAGGGGAGGTGGAACGAATGGAAAAGCAATTGATTATTTCCGTTGGAAGGGAGTACGGCAGCGGCGGGCACGAGATCGCGGAGAAACTGGCGAACCACTATGGCATCCAGCTGCTCGACCACAATCTTCTCGACGAGATTGCCGCGAAAAAGAACGTGAAGATGGATCATTTGAGAGAATTGGATGAGAAACATAAAAATCCGCTGTCTTCCAGGACCGTGAGAGGTTACAGCAGTTCGCCCGAGGAAAATCTGCTGTATCTCCAGTTTGACTATCTGCGGGACAAGGCGGATGCGGGGGACTCCTTCGTGATCGTAGGGCGGTGCAGCGAGACGATTCTGAAACAGTACGACAGCATGGTATCCATATTTATTCTTGCCGACCGCGAAAAGAGAATCGAGCGGATCATGCGGCTGTATCACCTGTCAGAGAGTGATGCCGCCAAAAAGATCCGCGAGAAAGACACGAGCCGCCGACGGTACCATAACAGTTTCTGCGTCGGGAAATGGGGCGACTGCCGAAATTACGACGTTTCCTTAAACAGCAGCAAGCTGGGCATCGACGGTTCCGTGAAACTGCTGACGGAGTATATTGACAGACGGAGACAATAAAAACCGAACTGCCGGCGCGCCCGATTCAGGGCGCCCCCGGCAGCTCCATTCCTACTCTAAAATCCCCGCCATCTTCTCTATCATCTCGTCTTCCTTCAGCCGGAACTTGATCTCCACCCTTCTGGATGCCGGCATATCCACCTCCTCCGTCGGGCTGCCGAAAGCGTCCTTCTTGTAAACCGGGGTGCTCCACGATTTCCCGTTGACGGTAAGAATTTTCTGCAGCTGCTCAATTTCCGTCTCGCTGAGCCCGTTTCTTTTGTTCAGACAGAAGTCCGCCACGGCTTTGGCGCGTTCATAGGACAGCTCCATATTGCTCTGGTAACCGCCGTCCGTGTCCGTGTGCCCCTCGATGATAATCTCCGCGATATACTCGCGAAACTGGTCCTGGAGCAGCACATCCAGATACATCGGAATAATATTTTTTAGCGTCTCCCTGCTGTCCGCGGTGAGGGAAGCGCTGTTGTAGCGGAACAGCACATCGGAAGAGAACGTGATGGAGCCTGTCTGGGCGTCCACCTTCATGGTGGAATTGCTGAACGCCGACTGCAGCGCCCCGATGATATCCGTGCGGATGCCGACAATATCCTGCAGCTCCTGTTTGGTCGTTGTCAGCTCCTGTCTGGCGTCCTCGATTTCCAGATAGGCGTTGTCCAGTTCTTCCTGCGTCAATGCCGCCTGATCGTATGCCTGCTGTAACTGTGCCAGAGAGGAGGCAAGCTCCTCGTTTGACTTCTCCAGTTCCGCCTTGGACAGCTCTAAGTCCGCGATCGTCGCATCCAGCTCGCTCTGCGCCGCGTTCAGTTCCAGCCTTGTCTGGTCCAGATCATCCGTCTTCTGTCTGTAAACGGCAAGGGTGATCGCTATCATCAAGATAAAAATCAGCAGAAGCGCCGCCATCATATCCGAGTAGGACTGCCAGTAGCTGTGCGCCGCAAAAGCTTCCCTGTTCCTGCTTCTATTTCTCATATAAATTCCTCATCTGTTCAAATGTATATATCTGGCTGCTGATTTCATCGCTCATGTCGCTGCACGCATCCGCCAGCATTTTCTTCTGCTCCTTAAGCTCCCCCGCAAATGCTTCCTGCCTTTCCATGACGTTCGCCAGCGCCTCCTGCACGTTTCGGTTTACCTCCACCAGCGCGGTGACCGCCTCCACCATCTCCGCTGCGCCTGCCGCGCTTGCCGCCTGTGACTCTCCCGCGCTCTTTAAGACATTCCCCAGTTTCTGAAAGTCCGTATCCAATGCCTTCTGCATCTGCACCGTAAACTTGTCCACGATGCGCTCCACGCCCGCCGTCTGTTCCATCGCGTTCCCTTTCAGCAGTTCGAGCATCTGTTTCAAGGAATTTGCCATCCCCGCCTGATACACCAGCATGGTCGCCGCGTTCTCATCCTCTTTCAAGGCAATCGGCTGCGCCGTCTGGCGAAACACGTCCAGAAATTCGCCAAGCGTCTCATAGGCATCCGACATAATGCTCCGATATACCACATTGAACACCAGTGAAAAAAAGATACCGTACACCGAAGTGTGAAACGCCACCTTCATACCCGAAAGCAGGGAACCCACATTGTCGGAGATGGCGAAAATGTCGTCGCCGCTGAAGGCGCCCAGACCCATGGAGAGTCCCAGAAACGTCCCCAGAATGCCCAGACCCGTGAGCATCCCGGAAACCCCGGAATTGAAAAAGTTCATGCCTGCCCTGTCAAGCAGATCCTCGTTGATGTATTCCCCCAGATCACAGGAAGACGCGGCGCTCCTTCTGGTCTTTGCGCCTCTCACCCGCAGACGGTACTTGTCAAACGCTTCCTGCAAGACTTTTTCCTCAAAAACCTTGTCGTTATCCTTGTAACTGCCCCAGAGATTTTTTCCGCCGGACTCCTTATATTCCTTCTGCAGCCGGATCGCGGCGTCTTCCAGATCATAAATGATCCTGTTCAGCCGCCCGAAGCTGACGGAAGATATGATAAATACAATCCCGATCACAATCAGAAAGCCGACGTTGATCGAAAGGTTTACAACCGAAATCTCTTCCCCCGTAAACACGCCGTTCAGATACAATACAAAAGCCACCACAATCACATATAAAAAATACAGTACATAATACAGCCTGCTCTTCATCCGTATTCTCCCGTCCTTTTCCTTGAGTCGATACCATTAGTATTCCTGTTATCGCAGGATTGATTCCTGCCGGTTATGACTTAAACGTATCACAGTTTATTTCATTTCTAAATAGTTAGCATTACATTTCTGCTTCTCAAGTTGGTTCATTGTATGTTTTACACACCTCCTCCAAAGTTTTTCTCCAAAATAATCCACTAAAAATTCTGGAAAGGCGCTTAAAATAAACACTCTGTTTTTCTGAACTTCCCGCTTTTCCAGTTTAAATATCTCATGCGGACCTATTGTTTTTATGTATTGGTCATAAGTAACTGTATCTGCCCGTTTCATCAGACATGATAACCTCATTGCAAATACGTCTATCGCTTCTTCCCATATTTTAAAGTCATATTTCTTAAATTGCGGATAAACCGCACGTGATGCCGATAACGTTTTGTATCAAGATTATTTTGATGCCCGTCATAATCAAAAAAGAGGTAAACCTCCGAAAAATCGTCTCTGCTAATTCCAGTCAACTGCGCTTTAATCTCTTTATGATCCTCCCTCAACACTTCAATGATATCCGTATCAAAATCATCCTCTTTTAATTTCTTCCAGAGCATATAGAGATTTTGCCCTGCCGGAAGCGTAATGATTTTGAATTTGCCATGTGCAAAAAACACCTTAGAAATAACATCAATGACAAGCGGTTCTCTTGCTTCTCCTTCGACTATGAATGCCTTGTAATCTTCAGCCGCCATTAAACGCACCTGCCTTATACATTTTCTGAAGATTGTGAGCCTGACGAAGTTCTTTTTCTGTCAGTTCCGGAATTGCTTTGATGTTGTTATCTTTTAAAATGAAATAACAGTCCGGACGCAGTAAATCATTACTCATAAGGTCTGTATTGTGCGTGGTAGTAAAAATCTGTACTCCCGCTATCTCTCTTAACCGCTTTTCAATGCCTTCTGACAATTCAAAATGATAGAATGCATCAAACTCATCTATAAATACAAATGACGCTTTTTCCATTTTGATATACCAGTAATAAAAAAGTGCCAGAGACCTTGTCCCTGTAGATGCTATCGTAAAAAAGTTTGCATCCTGATTATCAAAATGGCAGTAGATTGCTTTTTTTCCATCCACTTCACAGGCATATAGGTCATAAACGATATCGTTCTCTTTCAGAAATTCCTGAAAATCCTTAACTTTCCCGCTATTTACAATTCCTTCAGCTATTCCTTCGCTTCCGCTCATAAAACCCTCATATCCTCTGCTGTCCAGAGAATAAAAAAGAAGCATACGGTCCACGAAATCAATAAATTTTTTAAACACTTGATTTTCTGTATTGTCAGCCAATATCGAGTTACTGTTTACATATTTTACTCTCGATATCGGGCTTTCACCCTTAATGGAAGCATTTAACGTATCGGAGCCTTCCAAAAGCGTGAATCCTTCCCTCTTCGCAGAGTCATAGTATATCACTTCTTTTCCATCAATTGAAAGGCTTTCCTCCAGAAGTGTATTTACATCTGTCTTCTTGTACTTATAAATCACCTCGTGATTATCAAAATTGAAAACATACTCAAATTCGGCAAAAGATTTTCTCCCACTCATATTCAGATAAAAATCATACCCCTGAACAAGTTTCTGTTTTTCTGTCAAGTGAATAATTATGTCAAAAATCGCCAATCCGAGATTGGACTTTCCACAACTGTTGATTCCATATACAATACCTTTTGTAACACAGCCATTCTCAATTATTTCAGAATGAAAGCTGTAGTTGCTCGGCGACCCTATATCAAACGTAAGTTTGTCCTTAAATCCTTTGAAGTTTTCTACACGAAATCTCTTTAACATGATAATCACATCCTTTTTCTTTTTATTATTATATGATTATCCGCAATTTTTATCAAGTATATCCGTATTTTTTTTACGGAAATTGTTTCTTGTTTCTTTCTTAATAAATAGATTATCTTTTCCTAAAAGAAAAACAGCGGAGACCTTCCCCGCTGTCCACAGAAGTATCTGGCAAGTCAGACTGATTAAAGTCCCTCCACATTCATTTCATACTCAAAAGACGCCCTGTCCGTCTCAAAATCAAAAAGCGTGCGGTTATCTTTCCGAAAACGATACCGAGCCTTGCAGGCTGCGCTTTCATGGATTGTCCTCGCCATGTCCCCCAGCGCCGGCGCCTTTAAAGGTTTACCGTTTCTCTCCAGAAGTTCCGCCTCCAGTTCCATGCGCCCCTGCATGACCTTCACTCTTCCGTTCCCGATTTCGCCTATCTTCGCCCCCAAATAAGTGGCAAACCGGTACTCCCTGCCATCCAGGAGCACCACGCCGATCAGTCCCCGGAAGCAGAAACCGCCCATGGGAATGTCCGCCACAGACAGCATGAGCGCGCCCTCCGGGAAACTGCACTGTGTCCAAATATATTCCCTTGGGAACGACCGACCCCTGTCTCCTTCCCAGTAGCCCTGCGCACCGTCAAAAGAAAAAGTCTTCCCATTGACAGACACGTTTCCCCACACCTTATGTTTCATGCTCCATATACTGTGGCGACATTCCAGAAACGGGACAAGGGAAAACGGTCCCATGATATCGTATCTCAGCGGAAACAGATCGCCGAACGCAAGCTTTCCCTCCACTTTCAGTCCCGGCGCGCATACCGACAGACGCATCCCCCTCTTCCCGAACCTGTTCTTTCCGATCGCAATGGTTCTGCCCTTTTTTCGGAATGCTTTTCCGGGGAAAGAAACCGTCCACGACTGCTCTTCCGTGATAATCTGCAAAGAGCATGTCCGTTTCCGCCCTGTCCGATGAACCGCCGGTATCACCGCAAGCGTCTGCGTATCGGATTGACATTTGAAATACCATCCGTAAAAATATCCACCTTTTCCTGTAATCATCCCATCACTCCTCTGCACGCTAACCTTCCCTTCTTTTGCAGTCCGTCTGTGCCGGACCGTCAATCAGATGCCCTTCTTTGTCAAACCGGGAGCCGTGGCACGGGCAGTCATAGCTCTCCTCCGCCGGGTTCCACTCCAGACGGCAGCCCATATGGGGACAGTTGGGAACGATCCGCCCCTTTCCCGACGGCAAAAGATGTTTTGCCAACCCTTTCACCGTATAGGCACCATGCACAGCCAGCCCTTTCGCCGCCTGCGCCGTAAAATGCCGGCTGGGTGAAAAAATATCCGCCTCCGGGCAATCCCGCCCTGTGATCAATGCTGTCAGGATACGCGCGCTCACCATGGCGGAAGTCATGCCCCACTTCCCAAAGCCCGTGGCAACATACCAGTACGGTCTGCGTCTGGAAAACCTGCCGATATAGGGCACCCCGTCCAAAGTCATACAGTCCTGTGCCGACCATCGGTACGCTTCGCGGCATCCGGGATACATTTCCTGCGCCCTGTTTTGCAGCATCCCGTATCTGCATCCCGCACCCGTCCTGTCCGTCGGTTGCACACCTGTCCGATGGCTTCCGCCCCCAAGAAGCAGTAAATCGCCGCAGCTTCTAAAGGAAAGCCCGCCGGGATCTGTCCCCAAGTACATGCCCTCAAGACTCCCCGCCCCTTCCAGCGCTAACACATAGCTCCGCTCCTGATACATTCTGGCAAAATAATATCCCGGCACATTGATAAAAGGATAGTGGGCTGCAAACACCACATGCTCTGCCGTCACTGTCCCTCTGTCTGTCTCCACCTTCCTGTCATCCACTTTCAGCGCCTTGGACTGCTCGTACACTTCCACTTCCTCCGCCATTTTTGCCAGAAATTTCAGAGGGTGGAATCTCGCCTGCCGCGCAAACATGGTCACGCCCGCCACCGAAAAAGGCAGTTCACAGTCTGTCTCAAAAGATGCCTTGATGCCGAGCGACTCTGCCGCCTCAGCCTCCCGTTTCAGAAGCTCTGCCCCTGTCCGGGAATAAAGGTATGCCGGGCATCTGACGAAGCCGCAGTCGATCCCTTTTTCCCGGACCAGCCTTTCATATTCCCCGACAGCCGCCTCGTTTGCCCCGGCATAGTGCGCCGCCATCCTGCTGCCAAATGTTCGGATCAGCCGGCTGTAAATGAAGTTGTGCTGGGACGTGATTTTCGCCGTGGTATTCTTTGTCTGTCCGCTGCCAATCCTGTCCGCCTCCAGCACCACGGAACGGATGCCCACTTTCTTTAAGTAATATGCCGTCAAAATTCCCGCAAGTCCCGCCCCGATGACAGCAACCGGCGCCTCCATGTCCCCCGGAAGGGGATCCCTTTTTCTGATCTCACTTCCGCTCATCCAGACAGATTCCATTTTTTGCCTCCCTGTTGATGGTTGATTTTGAATAGCATATGCCGATTTGCAGTTTCCATTCACCTAAAGACCACGATGCCATAAAGCCCGTCATATCCTCCATCCTTTTTATCTTTGCCCATAAAAAACAGCGGGGAATTTCCCCGCCGCCTCGCAATCAGATTTTGACTGTTTCAACCAACTCTCCTTACGCCTGCCTATAAAGTTTCCACCCCATCAGCACAATCCAGACATACGCCATCGTCTTCGGAATCATCAGCATCCCGATAATCGGTAAAATCCCACTAAACAGGACCACCGGCAAATAAAAGCCAAAGGACAGTCCCACCGCCAAGGGCATAAACCGAAACACCGCATCATCCGCCTTCTTTGCTTCCTGCGCGAAAATCACGATAATGATAACCCCCATAATTGCGAAGGGAATATTGCGAAGCACCCCGAAAAACAACGGCTGGCGATAGGTAAGCCACTGGTTCTGCGGCAGCATACAGAGCGCAATGCGCAAGGCTGATAACGTCCACATTGCCACCGTAAGGCTTTTTCGCCCCTTGATCTGGTAGCGGTCGCGCCAGACGTAATATAAAATCAGATAAAAGATCGTCATGGTGATGGATGTAATGAGTTTCCCGATTCCGAGCGCCGCCGCATTTGCCTCAAGCCCTGTTGTCCAGAGCGCGTAAGAGCGCGGGATGAGGTGAAAAGAGTCCCCCGCCCCGAGCAGCGCCGCCATCAATCCGGCTTTCTTTACCAGAGGGTCCTTTCCTTTTATGAACATTGTAAGACCTGCTGTGATTGCAAATCCAAGATACAGTACATCAAAAACGGTTTCTGCGATTGCCTGTGGCATACCTGTTCCTCCTTTACCCTGCTTTATTCCGCAAATGATTCCTCACACATTCCCCACATACACCTTTTCCAGATACTTCCCAGCCGTCACGGCAAGGCGGTACAACTGCTCCACGTCCGTAGCTTCCCTGTCCATCATGCGGTACCGCGGAAAGAAACGGGTGATGTGAAGTGGGATTGACGGGCGTAAATCCGCAATCCACTTCGCCTGCGCCTCCATATCCTCAGAAGAATCGTTTTCCCCCGGCACAATCAGCGTGGTCAGTTCCACATGGCAGCTCTCCTGCGCCCTCGCGATAAATGCCTTGACCGTCTCCAGATCCCCGCCAAGCTTACGGTAATAATCTTCGCTAAATCCCTTCAAGTCAATGTTCATGGCGTCTATCCACGGCAGCAATTCCTCAAGTACCTCAAGCGAAGCCGTACCGTTCGTCACGAGCACATTAAGCATCCCATACTCTCTCACCAGCCGCGCCGTGTCCCGGACAAACTCCCAGCCCACAAGCGGTTCGTTGTAAGTATATGCCACGCCGATGTTCCCCGCCTCTTTCCTCTCCTTCCACATAAGCGCCAGATCCGCAAGCTGTCCGGGAGAGACATGCTCTGCGTCAAGGCTCCTTCCATCCGTCATGGAAATCTCGTGATTCTGGCAGAAAGGGCAGCGAAGGTTGCACCCGTAACTTCCCACGGACAAAACCATACTTCCCGGATGAAAATCATACAGCGGCTTTTTTTCAATGGGATCAAGCGCAAGAGATGTGATCCAGCCGTAATTTTCGCAGACGATCTCCCCGCCCTCGTTTTTTCTCGCCCTGCACACCCCCGTCTGTCCGGGCTCCAGCGCACAGTGATGCATACATACTTGACAAATTGTTTTCATGCAAATTAACTCCCATTCCTTCATTTTCTGGTGCTGTAAATAAACAATCACACAAGTAAAGGGGTATATTTGAAGAGGACGGAAAATGTGTGAGTTTTTGAAAAGACCACCTTTTCCCCAAGCTGAATACAGCTTAATTATAGCGAGAAACGGAGGTATTTACAATGGCAAACAGCGCAAAGATTACCGCCCTCTACGAAATACCAACAGCGAGATAAAGCAGACGGAAAAGCTACTCCATGAGCGGAAAGAACTTATAGACCAAGCGGAAAAGTATCTGCAATCCCGAGATTACCACAAAGCATACAAAGAAACCAAGCCGAAAAAGCAGGAGAAATATGCGGAACGCTACCGCACCGAACTTGCACTGTATGACCGAGCGGAACGGTATCTGAAAGAGCATTTGGGGAGCGATACCGCCGACAGAACAGGGAAAGGAGAAGTCAAAAACACAAGATATATCATTGTGATCCGTTTGAGGGTGTGGTATAATTTGAGCGTTATTTAACAAATTTTTTTGAAAGAGGTAAAACTGATTTTACACAATCGGGTTATACCAATATTAGACCCTTGTCTGTTCCTTAAATCTAACAAATAAACGGAGATTTAAGGAGATAACAATGAATAATCCTATAAAGAATTTATCAATAAAAGAATGGCTGCTTTGTTTTGCAAGTTTCTTTTTTAATGATATGTATGGGTTTATATGTTGGAGAAAAAGAGAATTAAAACAAATTTGAGAGGTATATGTATGTATGAACAGACAGCAAAAAATATAAACATATTAGGACGTTTTTGCGGAAAGAGGGATATTGAAGCGCTTACCGCTTACAATTTACAGGATAAATATGGATTGAAACAGGCTGATGTCATGGTATTGTTCGGAGGCAGCGTTTTGAGTGGCGGGGACGTTCTTGCAAATGCCATGAAAAACGGAGTTGCAGGGAAATATGTCATTGTCGGCGGTGCAGGACATACGACGGAAACACTTCGTCAAAGACTGCATGAAGATTACCCACAGATTATTACGGAGGGATTGCCGGAAGCGGAGATATTTAACCGGTATTTAACTGTTGTTTATGGATTGAAAGCGGATTATTTGGAAACCAAGTCAACAAATTGCGGGAACAATATCACTTATCTGCTTGATTTACTGGAACGGCAGGGAATTAAGTTTAGAAGTATTATTTTGTGCCAAGACGCAACTATGCAGCACAGAATGGAAGCTGGACTTCGCAAGTATATTTCTGATGATGTTGTAATTATCAATTTTGCTGCATATAAAGCCGAAATTACCATTCATAACGGTCAGTTGGACTATTCCGAGGATATACATGGTATATGGGATATAGACAGGTATGTTAATCTGCTCATGGGCGAAATTCCAAGGCTTACTGATAATTCGGACGGATACGGTCCGAATGGAAAGAACTTTATAGCTCATGTGGATATTCCCAAAGAAGTGATAAAAGCATTTGAAGAACTGAAAAAAGTATACGGCGAAGATACACGAAAAGCCAATCCATTATATGCTTCTAATTAACCATTGAAAAATGAAACCATAGCTACTAATTTGCATTACTGTCAGCACTGAACTTGTAGGCAATACCTAACACAGTTTTGAGATAAGTCGGGTTTTTACTGTCCGGCTCAATCTTTTTCCGCAAATTTTATATCACATTTCCGTTGATAAACATTTTTTCTGCCATTTTTGACAGTAAGCCACAAGTATATATGCCGGAAACCGCAATGTCAATTTCATGCGGATAAGGGAACGACAGCCACTATCAACAGCGGGCATATGGAGATTACTCTGTATGCCCGCTGTTCATGTCTTGCAGGATAAGCTAAAGCGCATAATTGTAAGGGATATTCAGAGCGGAAATTATTAAATTTCATGTTCACACTTTTTTTGTCTTGACGGCACGGACGATAATCTGTCAGTCTCAAAATATTTTTAGTAATGCCGTATCACTTCAAAACGTTCCAGCTCCACGCTCTCATAGTCTCTGATTCCCGCCTTCTGCTTCGCTATGGCAATCTGCTCCTCCACCGTGTCCACGCCATCCAGATTCGGCAAGAGCAGCCCGCGTCTTGCGCCTTTTGTCACAATGACGCCGTACCGGGTCACATCCAGTTCCTCCGGCGAGGAAATCTTCTCCGTCTCGCCCAGCACGTCAACGCTGATCGTCAGACGATCCACCTCCCAGTCTTCCACAGGAGAAAATCTGGTATCCTCCGAGCAGGCGCTGACCGCATTGTGCATGATCTCTTCCGCAAGAGATTCTCTGACCGCCCGGATAGTCCCGATACAGCCCCTCAGTCTTCCGTCCTCCTTCAAAGATACAAATGCGCCCGCCCTGTTTTTGTACAGTTCCTCCGGCATTCCCTGCGGCATCTTGGGAAGCGTCCCCGTCTTTACAAACGCCTCGATGGTGTACCTCGCCAGCCTGACATAAGGGTCTTCCCGTTCCCGCCTTGCAAGACTCTCCTTCCGTTCCTTCTCCTCATACTGTTCCAAGAAATTGCGTGTACCGTCATCGCCGCAGGGACGATAGGCGCAAACGCCATATCCCACCCCAAAAGGACCCTCATAGGAAAGCCGCTCTGCCTCCACGCCCGTTCGGTCAAACGCACCCGCCATGATGGTAAAGGAACGGTGCCCGCACTCAGCCGCCTTCTCGCAGAAATCCTCCGAAAACTCCAGCAACTCCCCAAAATCACCCCTGCCCATCACATCCATGATCCGCGCGTCGTAGGCAGATCCCTCCTCCTGATAGCCGTAAGGTCCGTCCTCCTTCAGCTTGTGTGACAAGTCGCCGCTGGCAATCACCACCGTATTCCGTCCAAGCGTCTGCGCCGCCTCCCGGATGCACTGTCCCAGCCGGTAATGCGCCGCCAAGGGCAACCCCGACAAACCGATTCTCACCAGACGGTATTCTGTCCAGAACTGGTTCACAAAATACAGCGGCACCATCGTGCCGTGATCCAGCTTCTTCTCCCGCTCCCCCAACGTTCCCGCCGGCAAGCCGGACGCCTCCGCAGTCTCGCGCAGCACACGGACAAATTCCGTGTCATAAGCGACTTCCATGGAAGTCCGCGCGGCGCGAAACTGCCCGAAGTCACCCCTTGCACCCTGCCCGGGCGAGATGTGGAAATAATCCGCATACATGATCTGGTGCGGGGAAAGGAGCACGATGGTCTCCGGCTGCAGACGACCGACCGCCTCCGCTACTTTTTGGTACGCATCAATCGTCCTCTGAATTTTCTTTTCCTCCCCTTTGCCCACGTCGGGTATGATGAGCGGCGGGTGCGGCACCATGAAGCCTGCTGAAATTCCCATGATGATCCTCCTGTTTCTGAACGGTTAACAATTATCCTTTTGCTTAATCTATCAAGGAAATCCGTTTTAACTCCTACCGCACACTGGATTCCCTGCAAAAACCCGCTGTCCTTTGCATAACATCCTTTAAATTCTCAATATTTTTCAAAGTATCGGCGCATTCGAGGGAGTGATTACACCCCTCATATACGGCTATAGGAATATGATTTTTCTCCGAGAGACGGACAATTTCCTCTGTGTCACTCCACGGATCAGCCGTTCCGATAAAAGCAATCGCGTGATCCGGCGCAAACAGAAAAGTCTGCGCCAGAGGCGTATACAGAATGTGCCTTGCCCCGCTTAATTCATACTTTTCTGCGTAAGATGCCGCAATGATGGTGCCGATACTTTTGGAGACAAAAAGCACGTCGTCGTAATCAGACCAGACCAGATCCGCCAGTTCCGCTTCTGCCTGCGCAAACAGCGCTTCATACGCCTCATTCATTTTCTCTTCGTCGCCGCGGATATTTCCGGCTTGATAGGTGTAACTGATATTTCTATACTCTTGATATCCCTGTTCGCAGGCGATCTTCCTGCCGTAATATAACAGAGGTTTGTCGCAATGGTATCCTATACCCGGAAAATAGACTGCTATCTTTGCCATGATTGTTCCTTTCCAGTTCCTTACTTCACAATTTTCTGTTATTATCATAGCACATTTTACTCAAATATGTATTTATTATATTTTAGTGCGCAGCGCAACACCCGCCGCCACCGCCAAACATATATTATGCCGCCTTCATTCGTCATTCCCTTGCGAAACATTCCGACACCGATGCCGCATCATAAACATGCGTATAATAATCATGGCTGAGCACGGACTTGGAAAATGTCATTCTGTTTCTCACTATACTGGATATCTGGTTTACATAATCTTCCGGAATGACAGCGTTTTCATCTGTCGGCGTAAAAGTATTCTTAGTTGCACTATAATGCCCCAAGTCAGTCTTCCAGTCATAATTTCCAAAGAACACAAGCGGAAGCGCATCTGAAAGCACATCCCTTCCCACATAAAGTCGGGAATCCCATTCCACGCCAAAGAGATTGCACAATGTCGGAAGTATGTCTACGGAAGAGGCGGGCGTATCAACAATAATCGGCTCACTGTCTTCAAGCGTACCACACCAGATCATCGCGCGGCTTCTGTCCCGCTCCTCATAGGTGTCCACCGGATAACCATATAATTCAGATAAATATGGCATATTTCCCAGAGAGGCATCCGAATCCAGCCCGTAGGGAAAATGATCCGGTGCAATACAGATGACCGTGTCATCTGCGATCCCCTTTTCTTCCAGGGTTTTTACCAGATAAGCCATTGCTTTTTCAAGCTCAAGGTTCGCCGCGATATAAGCGCGCACAGGCTCCGTGTAGGAAAGATTTTTCTCCTCACACCACGCGTCTACGGCATCTTTATTTTCCCTGGACATGGCGTTGTTGCCAAAATCGTATACACTGTGGCCGCTTACCGTCATGTAATAGACATTAAAAGGCTGCCTGTCAATGTACATTGGCAGAGTCTCCTGCATCAGTTCCAAATCGCTTGCAGGCCATTTCGGGCTGATCAGCGCCTCAAGACCGTTTCCCACGCCCATATATCCCCCGCTGTAGCCCAGCTTTGTATGCGTCTCATGCCGGTCGTAGTAAGTGTAAGTGCTGTTGTGGAAAGCCATACCGAAATATCCCTTCTCATTTAAAAGCGCACCTATATTCGTATGCGTTCCATTCTGCGTAATCTCCTTAATAGAGCTTCCGCCGGAAGTCGGAATCAAACCAAATAAAAGCTGATATTCGCCTCCCGTTGTTCCGGCAATGGACTGCTGGTAATAATCATTGAAATTAATTCCCTTTGTGGAAAGCCTGTAAAGTGTCGGTGTGAGCTCCGGGTCGATGAGAAAACCCGAAAATGCTTCCGCACAGATCAAAATCAGATTTTTTCCCGCAAAAGCTCCCGTATAGGCATTTTGGCTTGACGGCGTGAGCGTAGAAACATAAGCGTCAATATCGGCACATTTCCCACCTGCAGCGGCAAGCGCAGCAAAATCGACAGAAGCTGCATTTTGACCGTATGCAGCCGGTATTACCTCCGCACCCTCCCGCACTGTTTTCGCGCTTTGGGCAGAAGTCTCCTCTTTCAGTGCGATGACCTCCTGCGTGCCGACTGCCTCCTTTGCCTGTACAACGATCTTACCGCCGGATACGATTTCCTTCCTGGCGCTTACACGGGTGTCTTCCGGAGATGTGGCCGCTGTACCCTGCACGAGTTCCCTCTCCGTGCTTTCAAAGACATGATCGGCCGTTTTGGATGAAGCAAGATTCCGGATATCTAAACAAAGCCCCTCACCCAGCCCAAACTGCATGACTGCCGCCTCAAAACTATATTGATTTGTATAAATATCCTTATGCAGACCACAACAAAAGATAAGGAACAAAGCCGATCCATAGCAGGCAGCTCCTCCAGCCAAATGCGCCAGCAAAACAAACCGCCCTGTACGTTCCTGCCAAATGCCCTTTGCGGGCAGCTGTTCTATTATCCTTCCTCTCAGTGCAAACCACAAGACGAGCGGCAGTAAAAAAAGTATCATATGACTGATTCCGTCAAAGCAAAAGATCAGCCGCCTGATGTCCGCACCAAATCCGCCCAATGCGTCAGTCGCGGCATTCAATATGGTATTTACGTCATATGCCACCTTAAACTGTCTGTACACCAGAAATTCCACAATGAAAATGAGGGATAAAAGCCCCAGACAGCAAGGTATCAGAATCTGCACCGCTCTTTTCGGCAGCAGCCAAACAATGCCCGAAACGGCCAGCCCCGCGCAGAGGGAAAACAAAGTCAGAAATACAAAGGAACTTCCGGTGTGTAATGTTTCGACTGACAGCTTGAAAACCATCTCCATATAGAAACACGAAAGAGACAAAAAAACAGCCAGCCGTATCTTCTTTCTTTTCATCTTTTGTAAACTCATCATGTCTTGTCATTGCAAGCGTTTTGACTTGCGTCCTCCTTCTAAACTTCCCTTTTTCCCATTTCCCATAAACCCATTTTATACTGCTATTTTACATGCCCCTTGCATCATTCTTGCATCATTTTTACATCATTTTAACATCTTTTTCTTTTTTTTGTGTCAGTCCTTGTGCCCGGTCGTATCGGTCCATCCCGACACCATGCGGCATGTACATGGCATGGGTCTAAAAAGCAACGATCTATCCTCTACAAATGGCAATCAAATAGGGAAGAGCTATCTTTCCCTACTCGCCGCGCGGCCCGCATGCTGTGAAACAGCAAACTACCATATGCGGGCCTGCGCATCAAAAAAGAATCTCGTAAGAACGAATCCTACAAGATCCTAAAATTTACTTCAACAAAATTTCAATAACCTACATATCCCCAAACATTTTTGAGACAGCAATTAGAATATTCACGGCAATATGCAGATGTATTACAATCAGGAATCCCTTACTGTCCATACCGCTATCACATTAAAATTATCGCCCCATCTTCATCACTTAATGGACAGCCCTAAGTCATAGGCTTCCTTCAACGCGGCATTTCCTCTAATATCCCCTTTATCCTTAACTCCCCTTACGAGGACCATGCCCGCATCTTCCAGATGGAAAAAATTGAGTACCAGCTGATACTGCAATTTTATTGCGTCAAACAATTCCGGCAGCTCCGCTGCCCCAACCAGCAGTAACGCAAGTTTTTTGATGGGAAACTCATTTCTCATAGGCGTATGCAGTCTGTCAATTACCGCTTTTAGTTCTGCACTAATGCCATAAAAATATACCGGGGATGCCGCCACCAGAACATCAGCCACCTTCAGCTTTTCATAGATCCCATCCATGTCATCCTTTTGAAAACACTTATTTCCTTCCCTCGTAAAACATGAATTACAGCCAACGCAGGGATTCACCTTGTAATCGGCAACAGATACGATCTCCACAGAATTATTTTCCCGGGCTCCCTCTGCAAATGCCTGTGCAAGCAGGTCTGTGTTTCCCCCTTTTCTCATACTTCCAACCAAAATAACGATATTGCTCATTGACGGTTCATCCTCCGTATCTTTTAAATTTGTTATCTTCTCTTTATAGACGAATCCTTTTTTCCTATAAGTTTATCTTCCAAATCCCGATTCGTCGTTGTTTTATTATATATCCGTTTTTCAATAAGTGAAAGCGGTTTCTTATACTTTCTGTTCATCAAAACGGAACTGGAACAGCCCTATTCAAGACTTCCCACGCTTCCACCTTGTAAAGAAATATTCATCAAATTTGTTCCTGTGCCATTTACATACGTATATTTTTCATTTATATAATCAAAATAACTTGGCATATCGCATAATGACTCGCTATCACTCATTATTTCTATATCAAAGTTCTCATAATTATCAAGCGACACTAAATGGAATATGGAATTATAGGCATCCACTTTTACCGAACCGTAAAAATTTTTACTTAACGAAAAATCCAGCCCGCCATTATCAACATTAGCAGTTATATTCTTTGCATGAAAAATTCCACCGGAATACATTCCGTTATCTATCTCAATTTTTACAGAATTATATTCTGCATCGGGAATATAGAGGATCACCGATTTATTCGTATTTGAATGAACCGCTGATATATCGACACGCCATTCCCCCTCTGAGGGCTGATCGATCGAAACGTTATAATATCTGGAATTGTATGATGCGGATATGAGATCCGTATTTTTATTCTCTATTAGTACGGGCGCATTATCAATACGAATTGTCAAATCCGGGTTCAGCGCTGCCGTCTGGTTTTCCCGTATACGCAAGGGTTCGCTATCCATAACAGGTGCCGCATACGCCCCAATCGTCAAAAAACAGAAGCAGACTGCAACAGTGAACACTGTTGTAATGGCAATATTCTTTTTTGAATGCTTTCTAAATTTCATAATCGCACCTAACCTTTCCTTTATCTGTTCCACTCCCTCTGTCAAAGTAACGGAAGCCAAAGAACTTTTGTAAGTATTGTCCGCCTTTAAAAAGGAAATCAGTGTATCCCCGTACTCCCGCCTTTCATCGTCATCAAGTGCAGATATGACTTTTTCATCGCATGACAATTCACAGGATTTATTTACTTCCTTTTCCAGCAAATATACAAAAGGATTAAACCAATGGGCGCACACAACAATCTGGATCAGCCACTTATAAAACATATCCCCCTGCTTGTAGTGAACCAGCTCATGCACAAAAATATAAGACAACTCTTTCTCTTCCAATTCACCAACAGGCAAAATGATTCTTGGTCGGAAAAAACCTATCAGCATAGGGGACGCAATCAGCGGATTACAGGATAGTTCTACCCTTGTCTTGATATTCAGTTTTTCTTCACAATCAGATAGCA
>CAJUBE010000031.1 GCA_910584725.1 uncultured Lachnospiraceae bacterium
AATAATTTGCATCAGGCATTTGCGAGGGTTCCGGTGGTGATGTTTTTTCCGGGAATCTATAATGAGCAGGAATTGATTCTGTTTGGCGAGATAAAAGACGATAATTATTACAGAGCGTTTAAGTTGGTTACATAGGAGGATTATAATGCAGATAAAGGAAATGTTTGCGAAACCGATAGACCGGGAGATTCAAGGAGTTATTATTGTTGGTCAGGGTGAAGAGACGAATGTTTCACAGGAACTTGAAGAGTATGTGGTTACCAGAGAACTGCAAAAGCATTTTGCGGATTTCTTTGAAGCATATAAGAAAGGGATTATAGGCAATACAAATGAAATTGGCGTATGGATATCAGGCTTTTTTGGCAGTGGTAAATCTCATTTTTTAAAGATTTTGTCCTATATTCTTCAAAATAAAGAAATTGACGGGAAAAAGGCAATTGATTATTTTGAAAAGGATCACAAAATATCTGATGCGATGGTTTTGGCAGATATGAAACTGGCGGCGGAAACGCCAACGGATGTAGTGCTTTTTAACATTGATTCTAAAAGCGATAGCAACAGTAAGCAGAATAAGGATGCGATTGTCAATGTTTTCTTAAAGGTATTTAACGAGATGCGGGGATTGTGTGGAAGTTTACCTCATCTTGCGGATTTGGAAAGCCAGCTTATAGATGTGAATCAGTACATGGCATTTAAAGAAGCATTTGTAGATGAATATGGCTCTGAGTGGGAGGAATCACGTCATAAGTTTGATTTTATTCAGGATGATGTGGTTGAAGCGCTTGTAAAGATTGGGTTTATGAGTGAAGCGGCTGCAAGAAATTGGTGTGAAAAGGCAACGGAAAACTACCGTATCAGTATTGAAGATTTTGCAAAACGCGTGAAAGCGTATATAAATAAAAAGGGCAATAATCATCATGTTGTATTCATGGTGGATGAGGTGGGTCAGTATATTGGCGATGATTCTAACCTGATGCTAAATCTGCAGACTGTAAGGGAGGAGCTTTCCAAGGAGTGCAAAGGGAAAGCATGGGTTATCGTTACAAGCCAGCAGGATGTTGATTCTATCATGAAGGTAAAGGGGAATGATTTTTCTAAGATTCAGGGGCGATTTGCAACGAGACTTGCGCTTTCTTCCGCAAATGTGGATGAGGTTATTAAAAAGAGGATATTAGAGAAGAATGATATCGGCGCACAGACGCTCAGGCTTCTTTATGAGCAAAAGGCGACGGTGATCAAGAACCTTATTGTATTTAATGATGGCGTAGAGAAGAAACTCTATGCAGATGAGAATGATTTTTCGCTATGTTATCCATTTGTACCGTATCAGTTTAATCTTCTTGCGAGTGTCCTGACTTCTATTCGCACGCATGGAGCTTCCGGCAAGCATTTATCCGAGGGAGAACGCTCTATGCTTGCGCTGTTTAAGGAGTCGGCGGTAAAAATAATGAAGGAATCGGAGGGAGCGATTGTACCGTTTCATCGGTTTTATGATGCTTTGGAGAATTTCCTTGACCATAGTCACAGGGGTGTTATCATTCGAGCTTATGATAATAGCAGGATTAATCCAGAGAAAAAAACTTCGGATGTATTTGCGATTAATGTATTGAAAACGCTTTTTATGGTGAAATACATACTGGAGATTGAGGCGAATGTGGACAATATTACAAGTCTTATGATTAGTGGTATTGATGATGACCGCATTGCTTTGAAGGATGAGGTTGAGACAGCGCTAAAAACGCTTCAGCAACAGATGCTTGTACAAAAGAATGGCAGTATCTATGTGTTTCTGACAGACGAAGAGCAGGAAATCAATCGTGAGATTGACAGCCAGAATGTAGAGATGGCAGAGGTTATTAATAAAGTGTCAGAAGAGATATTTGAGAATATCGTTGCTGATAAGAGATATCGATATCCTGCGCCTGCGGGTAATGCGGCGTTTAATGGGCGATATATGTTTTCATACAATCAGATTGTAGATGACAGACCCTATAAATCAAATCAGAATTATGATGTGGGACTGCACATATTGACACCGTGGTACGAGGGCGGTAATGATGATGCAACGCTTCGTATGATGTCAGGAACGGGAAGAGAGGTACTTGTGCTCTTGCCAAATGATTCCGCATTTCTTGATGAGTTGATGACGTGTTTGAAAATCGAAAAGTTTTTGCGGCTGAATACCTCATCACAATTGGCAAAGTACGAGACGATTAAAGAAGCAAAGCTCAGGGAAATGCGGGAACGCAACGCGAATGCCAAGTTATATCTGACGGAAGGATTGAAGGAAGCAACTGTTTATGTAAATGGTGATGTGGCTCATTTGTCAGCCAAGGAAGTGAGCGGACGTATCAATGAAGCGATTGGGCGGCTTGTGCAGACAGTTTATCATAAGTTGTCGTATATTGAAGTGGCGATGGATGAAATGGCGGTGCGTAAGATATTTAGGACGAGTAATCAAATCAGCTTAAATCTTGCTGACGGGACAGAGCCTAATATCCATGCATTGGATGATGTGCTGCATTATATCAAGGGCAATACAGATATTCATATCAAGACTTCCATGAAAACCATAAAAGACCGTTTTATGAGCGCGCCATATGGCTTTGTGGAAGATGATATTTATTGGCTGATAGCGAGATTATTCCGGCGTGGTGACCTGACTTTTACTGTCAATGGAACAATTGTGACATTGATGAATAAATCAGGAGATGAGCTTGTTGATTATATCACTAAGAAGCAATATGCAGATAAGCTTTTGATGGAAGTGAGAACCCGAGTAAACGAGAAGGATAAAAAGGCAGTACAGAAGGTTATGAAAGAATTGTTTGGCACTTCTCTGGTATCGGAAGATGAAGACACCGGTATGCAAAATTTCCAGAACTATTCACAAAAACGCATTGATGAAATGGAAAATATGCGGATTAATTATCAGCATTACGCGTATCCGGGGAAGGAAGTGATAGAGGAAGGGAAAAAATTACTGCGTTCTGCGGTACAGCTTTCTGAATCAAAGGAATTTTATGAGTATGTTTCAAAGCATCAGGATGATTTTATGGACTACGCAGAAGATTATGAACCTGTGAAAACGTTCTTCGGCGGAGAGCAGCAGCAGATTTTTATGAGAGCTTTGGATATGCTTGAAATCTATGATGATAGTAAGACTTACATTGTGGATGAAGAACTTGAAAGCATTGTCGCCCGAATGAGAGCGATCGTGAAGATGAATAAACCGTATAGAGAGATTCCACAGCTCCCTGAACTTCGGGGAAAATTTATGGATGCCTATTCCAAGGTTCTGGAAGCGGCATCGGCTCCGGTCATGCAGTCAATTGAGGAGGCAAAAGACAGGGTAGTGGAGATTGCTGATACGAAAGCGTATGCTTCAGAGAAGAAACCGAAATATATGGAACTTTTTATGGAAATCAGAGAGGGCGCAGAAAGGTGTAATAATGTTTCTGTTCTCAGAAGCTATGCGGATAAAGCGGAAGCGATGAAAATCCGTCTGTTGAATGAAATGGATGTATTAGACGCGGCTCTTGCGAGGAAACGAGCGGAGGAGGAAGAGAGTAAGCAGAATTCAGATGGCGGAACTGCGGATATTTATATAAAAGTGCCGATTAAGAAAACCAAGAATGTTACGATTAAGAATGTTACCCATACTTCGTCATGGCGTATAGAGAGTGCGGAGGATGTTGAGAAATATGTAAATCAATTAAAAAAATCGCTGTTGGCGGAATTGGATGTAAGCGACATTATAAATGTTGAGTTTTAGAAATGTTGATTGAGGATGGAGGGGAGAGCGTATGGGGAAGATTGAGGGAATAAAAATAAAAAATTATGGTCCGCTAAGAGAGGTCGTTTTGGGGAGAACTCTTTCTCACCAGAAGCCGGAACCGTTAGGAAATATGATTACGATTATAGGTCCCAGTGGAAATGGGAAGAGTACACTGGCGGATGCGTTTGGGTTTATTGCAGATTGTCTCGAATTGGGACTTGAAGCAGCATGTGATGCGAATAATCGCGGCGGGTATGACCAATTAATCTCACAGGGGGTAAAAGAGCCGATTTCTTTTGAAATATATTATAGAGAGAATAAAAGTACGACGCCTATCACGTATGAGTTGGAGATTGACAAAGATAAATATGAACGCCCCTATGTTAAAATGGAGAGACTTAGATACCGTAATCAGAAGATAGGCAGACCGCTGTCCTTTTTATATCTGCAGAATGGAGTGGGATATGCATTTGAAGGGAAAAAGGGAGGACAGGACGAGCAGGGAAATGAGATAGACGGGAAAAAAGTGAATGTGAATTTGAGCGATAAAAGACGATTGGGAATTGTCACACTCGGAGCGATGAAGCAGTACGAGAGAATCGAAAAATTTCTTGGATTTCTGAGAAGCTGGTATTTGTGCTATTTTTTGCCAGATGTAGCGAGAAAGATTCAGACTGCGGCACCGCATCCCTATCTGGACCGTCATGGAAGCAATATCAATAATGTGGCGCAATATATGTACCGTGAAAATAAGAATGATTTTATGAAGGTGTTGGAGCATATACAGGACAAGCTTCCCGGAATTTATAAGATTGAGCCGCAGAAATTTGATAATGGTCAAATGATGTTAAAGTTTTGGGAAAATGGATTTGAAAATGCATTCTATTCTCCGAAAATGTCAGATGGTACGTTAAAACTTTTTGCATATTATTTATTGTTGCATGAGAAAAATCCAAGACAACTGGTATTTATTGAGGAACCGGAGAATGGCCTTTATCACCATTATTTAGCTGATCTGGCGGGAGAGATGGCGGAAAATGTCGGGGACAGCAATAAAAAGCAACTATTTGTTACAACACATAGCCCCTTTTTTGTAAATGCGTTGAACCCGCAGGACGTCTGGGTTTTGAAAAAAGGTGAAGATGGGTATTCGACTGCCACGCGGGCTTCTGAGTATCCGTTTGTTAAGGAACTGTCAGAAGAAGGCGTGGAGTTGGGGGACATGTGGTATAGCAAATATTTTGGATAAGGAGCAGACTTATGTATTTTCAATTTCTGACAGAGGACAAATCGGCAGAAGCGCTTGTGGAACAGATTATGAAGAAACTTAAAGAAGCCTATCCGAAACGGGAACTGTTCTATAATATCAAAAGTTTTCATGGAATCGGACATTTAAAAAGGCAGGGAAGTGTCCAGCAGCAAAAAACGGGGAAACTGTTAAATGATTTGTTTCCGATTATGCGAGGTATGGGTAAAGCACTTTTGCAAGTTGACCATGCGGCAATTATCGTGATTTTGGATAATGATAAAAATGATAAGACGACTTTTCGGAATGAGTTGATTCAGATGGCTTCCAGCAATATGGTACTTATAGACCATGAATTTTGTATTGCTGTAAAAGAAATGGAAGCATGGCTGTTGGGCGATGTGAAGGCGATTGAGACGGCATATCCAAATGTCAGAAAATCGGCGTGGAAAGAGTATGAACAGGATGGGATATGTGACACGTGGGAGGTTCTTGCTAATGCGGTATATCCGGGCGGACTGGCTGCATTGAAAAGGAAAGCGGCGGGTGCTTATACACAAATTGGAATTGCAAAATGTGAATGGGCAAGTTTGATTGGTGCACAAATGAGTCTTACGGAGAATGCATCGCCAAGCTATCAATTCTTTGTGAAAAGTTTGACGAAGCGGATAGAGACGGCTTAGAGGAAAGCCGTTTATTTACTAAAGTAAGAGGAGCAGGGATGAATAAGAATGTGATTAAAAACTTCGCAATCTGGGCGAGAAATAAGTTGATTGCAGATATACAGTACAAAGCGGGACTTATGGGTATTACAGCCGATGGGATGCATTCTGCATTGCCACAGTCTACGAAAGAGACGGAGTTTTATGATATTGGAACAGCAAAACCGTATGCCATCACGGGGGAGGCTGTTAAACAGCGCAGGAGTCTTGTAGATGCTATCAACCAGAAAGCAAGTGAGACAAGCTATCAGACTGCCTATAAATACATTATGGAAAGTGTGGCATATACTTGGTTTAACCGTCTGATTGCGATTCGCTTTATGGAGATTAACGACTATCTGCCGTCTCATATTCGGGTACTGTCCTCTGACAGCGGCAAGATGGAGCCGGATCTTGTGACGACTCCCTTTGATGCGGATTTGACATTTACGGAGAAAGAGAAGCAGGAGATTGTGCGGTTAAAAAATGAGAATCATCTGGACGAGTGTTTTCGGCTGTTATTCATTAAGCAATGTAATGCACTCAATGAAATACTTCCGGCACTTTTTGAAAAGACAGCGGATTACACGGAGCTTCTGCTGAATATTTCTGCGATTGATAAGGAAGGTGTTGTTTATCATCTGGTAAATGATATATCAGAGGATGATTTTAACATTGAAAAAGGGGGACAGGTTGAAATTATCGGCTGGCTGTATCAGTATTACAATACAGAGCCGAAAAATGAAGCCTTTGCAAAGAACGGGAAGATTACAAAGGAAGAGATTCCCGCGGTAACGCAGCTCTTTACGCCGGACTGGATCGTGCGCTATATGGTGGAGAATAGCCTTGGGCGACTGTGGGTAGAAGGGCATCCCAATGATTTGTTGAAATCCAAATGGAAATACTATCTGGACGAGGCGGAGCAGGAGCCGGAGGTACAGGAGAAGCTTGATGAGATACATAAAGAGTACGCGAAACTGACTCCGGAGGAGATTCGTTTTATTGACCCGTGTATGGGAAGCGGACATATCCTTGTCTATGCCTTTGATGTGCTGATGCAGATATATGAATCTGCCGGATATTCCCAGAGGGACGCGGCGCAGAGCATCTTAGAGAACAATCTCAATGGTCTGGACATTGATGATAGGGCGTATCAGATGGCGTATTTTGCGGTGATGATGAAGGCGAGACAGTATAATCGCCGGATTCTGTCCGCAGAAACGGCTTGTCATGTGTATTCTATACAGGAGAGTAATCATATTAATAGAAATCAGCTCACATATTTTGGTGTGGGTTTCAGTGATGTGGAGAAAAATGATGCGTTGAATCAGATGGGAGGCTTGCTCGATACCTTTAAGGATGCGAAAGAGTATGGCTCTATTTTGCATGTCGAGGATTATGATTGGGAGTTGTTGAGACGATTCGTAGAAAATGTTGATGTGGATGGACAGATGACGTTTGATACGGTGGGATTGGAGCAGACTAGGGAAAAACTGCGGACGTTGATTGATATTGGTGAGGTGATGGCGAGAAAGTATGATGTGGTTGTGACGAATCCGCCGTATATGGCATTAAGCTCTGCTTCAGCCAATTTGTATACGAAAATGAAGAAAGATTTTCCGATTAGTCGAAATGATTTATATATGGTATTTATTGAAAGAGGCAGTAGGCTGACTAAATATATTGGCTTACAGGCAATGATAACTCAGCACACATGGATGTTTTTGTCAAGATCTGTTGAATTAAGAGAAAAAATGCTACAATCAGATATTATTAATATGGTGCATCTGGGAACAAGAGCATTTGATGAAATTGGCGGGGAAATTGTGCAAACAGTTGCTTTTGTGCTCAGAAGGTGCAATACCAAAGGCTATTTATCTAAATTTGATCGTTTGGTCGATTACTTAAGACAAGAGGATAAAAGGAAAGCATTTTTAACTGCTAGTGATAGATACATACAGTCAAAAGAAATATTTGATTATGTACCAGGACGGATGTATATATATTGGCAGACTGATAATTTTATAAAAAATTTCGAAGAACATCTTGTTGGAGATAAAATAGATACAAGAGTTGGCTTGGATACAGGCAACAATGAAAAGTATATTCGTGTTTGGCAAGAGGTGGTATTTAATAATATTCTATTTAGCGCAAAAGTTGTGGGAGATGTGAAGATACCATATAAGTGGGTTCCGCATACAAAAGGAGGGGCTTATAGAAAATGGTATGGAAATTTTGATTATGTATTGGCATTTGATGAGACTAGCTATAATGAGTTATTAAGTACGGGAAATCACTTGCCGTCCCGTCAATTTTATTTTTTGCCAGGTATAACCTGGTCGCGAATTAGTACTAATAATTTTGCAGTGAGATACACACCAAGTGGTATGGTTTTTAATTCCGCGTGTCCTACTGCGTTTGCGGAGGAAGATACATTGATGTATGCATTAGGTCTACTTAATACTAAGATTGTTAATGCATATGTCATGGCATTAAGTCCAACTATGAATTTTCAAGCAGGCGATATAGATAAAATACCCTTTATCGTTAAAGAAAGAGATGCGGATAATGTTCGTAAATTAGTTAAAGTCTGTATAGAATTATCAAAAAATGATTATGATTCTTTTGAAACTTCATGGGATTTTATACAACATCCCTTGGTAGAGTTAGGGAAGAAATCAAAAGAAAGAACTAACAAGGGTGAATGGCAATATCGTATAGAAGATGCATTCTTCTGGTGGAATAATGAATGTGAGAATCGTTTCTCAAGTTTAAAAGCAAATGAGGAAGAACTGAACCGTATTTTTATTGAAATATATGGTCTGCAAGATGAATTAACGCCAGAAGTCGAGGATAAAGATGTAACAGTCCGTAAGGCAGATTTACAGAGAGATATCAAGAGCTTAATTTCCTATATTGTAGGGTGTATGTTTGGACGATATTCTCCGTATAAACCGGGATTGATTTATGCAGGCGGGGACTGGGAACGAACGTATGGCGATTTCCCAATTCAATCAGTAAAATTGGAGCCTGAAAAATATCAACATGGTACGTTTTTTTATACTTATGGTTACCCGATTCGCCCTTATTCAGAAGTGTATTTAAGGGACATGCCAGAAATAGATGATGCGCCCGATTTTTGGGGAGTAAGTGGTGATAACATTATTCCAATATCTGATGAAGAATATTTTGAGAATGATATAATTACACGATTTGCGCAGTTTGTAGAAATTGTGTACGGAGAAGAAACATTAGAAGAAAATCTTGACTTTATTGCCAAAGCACTTGGAAATAAGGGAAATACTTCTCGTGAGATTATCCGCAATTATTTCCTAAATGACTTTTTTAAGGATCATTGTAAGGTTTATCAAAAACGCCCGATTTATTGGCTCTTTGACAGTGGTAAACAGAACGGGTTTAAAGCGCTTATTTATCTACATCGATATAATGCGGATACCATAGGAAATCTGCGTGTCGATTATCTGCATCGGATGCAAAGAGTTTATGAATCAGAAATAGAACGTATGCAGGATATGATTGACCACAGCATGAATAGCCGGGAGGTAGGGGCGGCAACAAAGCGAAGAGAAAAATTGCAGAAGCAGTTAAAGGAGTGCCGTGATTATGATGAAAAGGTTGGGCACTTGGCATTGTCACGGATAGAACTTGATTTGGATGATGGCGTTAAGGTAAATTATAGGAAAGTACAGACGGCGAGAGATGGCAGATTTTATGAGGTGCTTGCGGATTCCAAAAGCATTGTGGCGAAAGAAAAATAAAATGGGAGGAATGTAATGGAAAATGCTTTGCCAAAAGATTACACAAAAGAAGAAACAGAATTTGCAATATTCTGTATTGAAAACGTGGCGTTACACTTGAAAGTGGACGCTTCCGTTGTCTACCATATATTTGCTAAAAAAAGTGATATTTTAGACAGCTATATCATTCCTTGTTATGATGTGCTTCATACGCAGGGGAAAGAATATATTGTGAATGATCTGATTGATTTGATGCAGGAAAAAGGAGTTGCATTATGATTATATTTCACGGATCCGACAGAGAAATAGTGAGACCGGATATTTTGCATTCAAGGAGAGAAGTTGATTTCGGAGTTGGTTTCTATACGACGCTGATTGAAGAACAGGCAAAGAACTGGTGCAGGAAGTTTATCAGGAAGGGGAAACAAGGATTTGTCTGATATACGATATTGTAATGGGCGGTGTGGCGAATGACCGTGTATTTGATACGATGGAATTATATTTTGAAAATTTGATCAGCCGCACAGAGGCAATCGGCAGACTGGCGATGGAAAAGCCTAATATGCAGATTTGTTTTCGCAGACAAGAGATTTGTTGGAGGAATATTTGGTTTTTATAAAACAAGAGAAAAATTGCAGAAACAGCTAAAGGAGTGCCGTGATTACGATGAAAAGATTGAACATTTGGCACTATCGAGGATAGAACTTGATTTGGATATGGCGCTAAGATGAATTATGAAAAAGTGCAAACTGCGAAAGATGGGAAGAAATATCAAGTGTTGGCAAAGATATAAGCATTAAATAAATCAAAACAGAAAGGCTAGTGGGTTGTGAATAATAATTTTATACAAAATCAGTATAGCATATATGGATGTATGAGAAATTGCGAAAACTGTCCGTTTTCTTCAAGAACAAATTTTCAGTTGCCAAATCCTGTGGGAGTTTCAGGTTATAATTGGCATGTGGATAATTTCTGGAGACAGATGCCAGAAAAAACTTTTTGGCGGGACTATAATGGTTTATGTCATACAAAGTATGAATGGCTACAAAATGATTTAGTAGAATACTGTAGAAAAAACTATCCATGGCGTATGGCGATATATATGGAAGTGAATTATGGACAAGTCGTATATATATCAGATGCTAATACATACGAAAAATACATAAAAGAAATTTTTAAGAAAGCAATAGACATTGCGGCAGAAGTAACAAAAGATAAAAATCCCCAGTTATCAATTATGTTTGATGGGATTGGTCTTGTTTTGGCAGATGATGTTAATGAGGCTGTGAAAAAGGTGTTTTCTATACTGGATAAAGCAAGTAATCTGGTAGGGGAGGTGAGATAATGAGAAACAGAGATTGAAAACGAAATAATGATATATAGTGAAAAAATGATAAGTATGTTGTATAATAGGAACAATATCAATAGAAGTATGGAGAAAAATAATGGCTAAAAAAATGCTTGGGGCAGATTACTTATTATTATTATTATATTTGAACAATCAAGAACCAATAAAGGGTGCAGTAAGGCTTACTAAAATGATGTTTTTGTTTAACGAACAGATTTCAAAGATGCTGAAAAAAAAGGGGTTGGAAAGTGAACAACTCCCAGACTTTATTGCGTATAATTATGGACCGTTTTCAAAGGATGTATATGAGCAGATAGAATTATTTGCAGGCATAGGATTTGTATCAGTAACGGATATAAATACGAAAGAGGATATGTTTGGAATTGATGATGTAGTGGAAACGGAATTTATTGATGAATGCTATCAGGGAGATAGTGAATTGAAAACGGAAAATAACTTCTGGGAATACAGGATTACTGATGTAGGGAAAGGATTCGTAGAAAAAGAGTTGTTGACAGATTTAACAGACGAACACAAGGAGATTTTAGAGACATTCAAGCGTAAGATTACAGAAATGCCCATTAGGCAGCTTCTGTATTATGTTTATACAAAATATCCGAATTATACTGAAAAATCTTTGATAAAAGATGAGGTATTAGATAATGGAAATTAATATATCCGAAGAAGAGCAAAGAAAGTATTTCTTGGGTCAATGGAAAGAAAAAGATACGCAGTTTATATGTGAAGTTCCAGTTTTTTGCAGGTCGATTGATTTAGTGAAATATAATAAGAAAAAAAACACAGTCAGTGCAGTTGAATTTAAGACTACGAATTGGAAGCGTGCTGTAGAACAAGTCATGAGTATAGCCATCTCATTTGATTATGTTGAAATATGTGTACGAAAACCGAAAACAGTAAAAGCACAGGAAACAATAAAAGAGTACTGTCAGACGATAGGTGTCGGGGTATATTTTTTTGATACTTATGCACTAAATTTTGAACATGTCTTGGAGCCGGAAAAGGTTGAAAAGATATGGAGTGTTCAAAAAGCTCAAGTGATTGACTTCATATTGAAGGGGGATGCTTATGCAAAGTGATGTTATTAGAATGTTGCGATATAATACAGGAACAGACAAGAAAGCATTTGTAGCATTTAAGGAAGCATTTGATGCGGTCATTTTTAATGCGACAATAGTGGCGTATAGTGGCTCTGCGATTGCAGATTTAGTTTCGGTGCATAAAAATCAATATATTATAGATCCGCAAACACACATAATGCAGCATGATATTATGGCAATTATGTCAAAAGATAAAAAGACTGGATTATATCATATAAAGAAGTCGGTAAGGAAATATTTAGAACAGTTGCCGGGTTCTGTTATGGATATAATAGAAAAGGAAAATAGACCATTATTTACGGCGGAGATTAATAGTATTATTGATGAGCTTGTTGAAAGTGTGTTTGAATTTGAAACACAGTATGTTAATTCATTTATAAAGCAGAAAGAATATGATAAGTATTTGCGATATGTTAATGTGGGACCAGAACCCAAGGTAGTTATTGCTCCATATTTTATGCTAAAAAAAGATATGTCAGAAAATCAAATACAAGAATATTTTGAATTAAATAGGAAGTGTTTGGAAAAGTTTTCTTTATATCAGGAAAAGCAGGCGCTTTGTTATCCGGTTGCCGCACAATTAGTAATTGATAGGGAGATACTAAAAAACGAAAAGTTGTGTGGAATGTTAAAAGAGCATTATGATTATGATGGCTATGAGTATATATTTCTTTGGATAAGTGATTTTTCCAGTTTTGAATGTTCACTGGAAGAAAAGAAGAAATATTATGATTTATTAGAGACATTGAACCAGATGGGGAAAAAAACACTTATGACATACGGCGGATACGATTCGATTTTGCTTACACAGGCTCAAATGCCAGTGCGGTTGTATGGTGTTGCACAATCTGTAGGATATGGAGAGGCAAGATCAATAACGCCTGTGGGCGGGGGACTTCCAGTAAATAAGTATTATTTTTATCCTTTACATAGAAGAATGAGATTTGATGAAGCGTTAGGGATTTTGATGGAAAATGGCTACTTTAGTCCAGAAAAAACTAATGCAGAACATGCAGATGATTACTATGCTGAGATTTGTAATTGCGAACAATGTAAAAAAATTATCAAAAAAGATATTAACAATTTTAAAGTTTATAATGAATCAGTTCCATACACTGTGAATGCTAGATATGGAGAGATTAAGCGTAATCGACCTACGACAGAGGCCGCTTTAGTGGCAGCATTTCATTTCTTATTCTGTAAGAATAATGAGTGGGAGCAGGTAAAAAAAATGGAGCGGCGGGAATTGATACAGCAGTTGTTAAGTGACTATCAAAGGTATGGCTCTAAGGAAACGCAAAAACAAATAGAAGAATGGTGTGATATATTTGGGAAATAAACTTGTTTTGATAACAGGAGCTGGGTTTTCAGCTCCCGCAAAATTACCTATACAGGATAAGATACTTGATGAAATGATTACATCATCAATAAGCGATTTTATGAGTGCTGATCCTATTTGTGAAAGTAGAAAATTTTTGACGGCTTACATAAACATTGCGATTTATTTACTAAAGGTATATGGGAATGTTGATACTAAAAAATTACAAGCAAAATATGATGGCTTGCGTCATAATTATTGGGCAGGTGAGAGAGTAAATTCTGTGTTACAGTATATTCGTAAGGAGTATAGTAAGGAAGCTAATATAAAGAATTTTAGTTTGGATAAATCTTTAGATGATGCGGCACAAAAATATATTATTGACACGGATCAATATAGTTATAATTTGCTGGGAATAAAAGAAGAATTACGAACACTATTACAGAAATGTAAAATTGGAATAAGTTTAGAGGATGTTTTTACAGCATTTGATAAAAGCATTTCTACGAGGGAGAATACCAAAGATTATTCCTATATACAGATGGACATTTTGCAACATTCGTTGTTGAGATTATTTGTATATTATTTTGCAAACAAGATAAATAAACATACTTATACATGCAAAGACTATGAAAAGGTTATGAACTTTTTAGAACGAGAAAAGAGTTGTGTTTCTATCATCACTACAAATTGGGATGTTCTATTAGAACAATATATGTATAGAAATGGGATAGAGTTTGATTATAATTTCAATAGTGAATATGTTATAGACGAAAGTGTTAAAAGCAAAACTTTGAAAGGAAAATCGGAAGATAGCATTAAACTCCTTAAGATTCATGGTTCAATAAATTGGTTTAGATGTTTACGTTGTGGTACTTTGCAAGTATGCGGTGTGGATGAATGCGGGCAATATCTTTTTGATGATTCAAAGGAAGAAAAATGTTATAAATGCGGACAAATCGCGTATGGAGATCAAGTGCAGTTGAAACCGGAAATTATAACGCCAACTATGTTCAAATCCATAAACAGTCAATTATACAATAACTTGTGGCAGAATGCTGCTTATCAATTACAAAACGCAGATAAAATAATTTTCTGTGGATACTCTCTTCCAATAGCAGATTTTGAATTTAGATATTTGTTGAAACAAAATATAAAGCGAAATGTAAAGATAGATGTAGTGTTATATCATAATGATAATCCGGCAGAAATTTCAGAAGGATATAGTGTTAAAGATTTGCTACCAGAGAAACGTTATAAAGATTTGTTCTCTGGAAATGAATGTAATTTCTTTTATGAAGGATTTGGGGAGTATTTTAATAAAAGTAAGTAATAGTCCAAAAGGGCGAAACAGTGTTTCGCCTTTTTGAACAGATAGAGGAAGGGACGGAGCGGTAACATGGCGGAACTAAATCTAAAGCAGATTATAGACAGGCTGAATGCCGAGTTTACATGTGAGATGCGCAAACTGATTTTCTGGTATGACGATAAAGCGGAGTTTGCCGAAGATATGGAATCTGTGGAGCTTCAAAATGCGAAAGTTTATCATTTGGAACCAGATAACCAGTTCTACACCAAGTATTTTTTAGAGCGGGTTGATACGGAGACTAACTATTTGATTTATGCCCCGTTTCCCAAACCGGATGTAAAAGATAACCATTTAGAAGATACAATGCTGTATTCCAAGAGATTTTTTGCAGACAGGGCATCCTTGTTGTCTGTTGATTTGGGCATTGAGGAAAGATACAAACCGATTATAGAAAAGCATATTAAGTTTTTTGCCCATAAAGAAAGAACACAGCGTTTTTATGACCTTGAAATTGAGAATTTCAATGAAGAAAACATTTTGGTTGGTCTGCTGAGTGCGATCTGTAGAACAAGAACCTGTTCATTTGAAGAGGTTTTAAGGATTGTTATTTCAGAGAATACGATTGAAGAAAATAAATATCTTGAAGAAATGGAGAAGTATGAGCTTCTTGAAGCGTTCTGGAAACTTTGCGAGCAGCAGTTTGGATATGTAGATGCAGAACCATCATTAGAAAAACTGGTAGTAACTTTATTTGTGACATATACAGACCGCTATATACAGGGAGGAGTTCCCAAAGAATGGAGAAGCTTTGTTTCCGTGAAGCAGGGAAATATCGTTGCGTTCCTTGATAATTTGATGAACAATGTTATATATAGGGCAGATTATGATCGACTGTCCGGGCATGTGGCTTGTGGGCTAAAGTTGGAGAATCATCTTACGAAATATGCGTCGGAAGACCTTGTACATTGTAATACTTTTACATATTTTGATGAAATCATTCTGAAATGGATGGTTGAAAGACTTTTATCGGAAGATGTTGGCGCAAAACTGGATGAAATGACAATTTTGCAAATCTGCGATATGCGTTTAAAGATGCATTTTGGTGAAAGGTATCAAAATGAATATTATATGATTCAAGACGCGTTTTCTGTTATCTGTGCTGCAAATGATATCGGCGGAGAGCAGCTAAAAGATATTGTACAACAATATTTGGATAGTGATTGTAAAATAGATTATGGGTATCGGAAATTTTATTATTATTATGACAAAATGGAGGACGCCGAGGGCTATGAGCAGTTACAGACTTTAATCGAAAATATTTATACAAACGAATATTTGAATAACCTTCTTCCCAGATGGAATCGGGCATTTATGGGAGAGGAAGTTCTTTCAGTCTTGCCGCTTCAGAGAAATTTTTACAACAGTTTTGTGAATCAGGCAAAGGAGAGAATCGTTGTTATCATTTCAGATGCCATGCGGTATGAAGTTGGACAGGAATTGTTTTTAAGGCTGAAAGATAATCCAAGATGTACAGCAAAGCTATCAGCAATGATGGGGACACTGCCGTCTTATACAAGGCTTGGAATGGCGGCGTTGCTGCCACATAAATCTTTGGTAATGAAAGATGATTACGAGATTTATGCGGACGATATTCTTTGTAATGATTTGGCTGGAAGGCAGACCGTACTGCAAAATCATTGTAAGGATTCGGTGTGTGTACAGTTTGATGATATCAGGAAGTTAAAGATTGCAGCGCTCAGAGAGATATTTACGGGCAGACAAGTGGTATATATCTATCATAATCAGATTGATGCCAGAGGTGATAAGCTGAATACAGAAGATGAAGTGTTTGGTGCTTGTGAAGATGCAATTTGCGAAGTGATGGAAGTGATACATAGGATTTCTACAAGTGTAAATACCTATCGTTTTATTGTGACAGCGGATCATGGGTTTATCTATAAGCGGGATAAACTTGCAGAGAGTGACAAGATAAGCGGCATAAGCAAGAAGGATGCATGGCTGAATCGTCGTTTCATTGTTTCTAAAGAAGCAATTATGGAGGACGGTGTGCAGACCATTGACCTTGGATATATTCTTGGGTATGAAGAAGAAAAAAAAGTGACTTTTCCAATCAGCAGCAATGTATTCAAGGTTGCGGGAGGTGGGCAAAATTTTGTGCATGGCGGTTCTTCTCCACAGGAAATGATTGTGCCGGTGTTGGATGTAAAGATGGAACGTGGTCATATGGAAACAATGCCTGTGCAAATAAATCTTGTGAGCATCGTGCAGAAAATTACAAACCTGATTACAAGTATGGATTTTATTCAGGTTCAGCCGGTGAGTGAAACAGCAAAGGCGACAACCTATCGAATGGTATTTATGTCTGAGAAAGAGGAACATATTTCAAACGAGAATATTTATGTGGCAGATAGCCGTGAACTGGATTCTGTTAAGAGAATGTTTCGCATGCGCTTTCATTTTAAGAATCAGAGATATGATAAAAATAAGCAATACTATTTGGTGGTAACGGATGATAAAACAGGGATAGAGCAGTTCAGACATCCTGTGATAGTAGATATCACATTTGCGGATGATTTTGGATTTTAAGGAGAGGTTATGGACGCAGAGCTGAAGAAAGGGTCTTTAGAAAGCAAGGTTGATGAGAGGGATATAGAAGAATCAAATGCAGTTATCAACCGTAAACTCAGACTTGGATTTGACGGAAAGATTGTGCGGAAGGATTTGACAAAGCATATAAAGGAAGGGGCAAATGTGCCTGTATATGTGTTGGAGTACCTTCTGGGGCAGTATTGTAACTCGGAGGATGAGGAAATAATTGCATCTGGTGTAGAGAGTGTGAAGCGTATCCTTGCGGATAACTTTGTGCGTCCGGATGAGTCGGAAAAGGTGCTTTCCAGACTCCGGCAGAGAGGTGCTATGAGTATTATTGACCGTGTGACGGTAAGTCTTAATCTTCGCTATGACGAATATGAGGCGCAGTTTTCTAACCTTGGATTGGGCGGTGTACCTATTTCAGAGGGGTATCCGGAGAAGTTTGACCGGCTTTTATGCGGTGGGATTTGGTGTATTATTCAGCTTGAATACAATCAGGATGATGTGGGAAATTCAATCGGATTTAGCACAGAGATTAAGTCCAAGAAGAGAAAGGATGTTCCGCTGATTGTTATAAAAAACTTGAAACCTATTCAAATGCCGTCTGTTGATATTAATGAACTGAAAGAAGGACGGAAAGCGTTTAGCAAAGAGGAATGGATCAATGTAATGCTTCGCTCTATCGGTATGGAACCAGATAGACTGACTGAAAGGGAAAAATGGTTGTTACTAATTCGTTTGGTTCCGCTTGTAGAAAATAACTTTAATTTGTGTGAACTTGGACCGAGGAGTACAGGAAAATCACACATCTATAAGGAAGTATCACCGAATAGTATTCTTGTGTCCGGAGGACAGACCACGGTGGCGAATCTTTTCTACAATGTTGGCAGGCATGCAATGGGACTTGTTGGTTTGTGGGACTGTGTAGCATTTGATGAGGCGGCTGGCATTCATTTCAAGGACAAAGATGGCATTCAGATTATGAAAGATTATATGGCATCTGGTTCTTTTGCCCGGGGAAAAGAGGAAAAGGCTGCATCTGCTTCTATGGTATTTGTTGGAAATATTAATCAGAGCGTGGATGTGCTGCTGAAAACAAGTAGTTTATTTGACCCGTTTCCGCCTGAAATGGGAACGGATACCGCTTTTTTGGATCGTATGCATTGTTATCTGCCGGGATGGGAAATTCCAAAATTCAGACCAGAGCATTTTACAAACGAGTACGGCTTCATTACTGATTATCTTGCAGAGTTTATCCGAGAACTCCGCAAGGAACAACATGGCGATGCTATTGACAAGTATTTTCATTTGGGAAAGAATCTGAATCAGCGAGATACGATTGCGGTACGTAAGTTGGTCGGAGGCTTGGTAAAACTGATTTATCCGAGTGGAGATTACACAAAGGAAGAATTGGAAGAAATATTGCAAATTTCACTTGAAATGCGGCGAAGGGTAAAAGAGCAGCTCAAAAAACTTGGCGGTATGGAATTTTATGATGTGAATTTTTCTTACATTGACAATGATACCTTTGAGGAGCATTATGTATCAGTGCCAGAGCAGGGCGGAGGTAAGCTGATACCGGAAGGAATAACGAATCCGGGACAGGTTTATACAGTATCACATGGCAAGTCGGGAATGATAGGTGTGTTTCGGTTAGAGTCTCAGATGCTTCCCGGCAATGGGAAATTTGACCGTACAGGGCTTGGCTCAGATAGGGATTGTAAAGAGGCAACCAATACGGCATATAGCTATCTGAAAGCAAATGGCGGACGAATCAGTGGAGCTATTAGCGTAAGTACCAAGGATTATGTAATCAATTATCAGGATTTACAGGGACTTGGCATGACAAGCACTCTTGCGCTTCCTACCTTAATTGCTATTTGCTCAATTGCTTTGAGAAAGCCAGTGCAGAGTTCTCTTGCCGTGCTTGGAGAAATCAGTATCAGCGGCACAATGATAAAGGTGGAAAACCTTGCGGATACATTACAGGTATGTCTTGACAGTGGCGCAAAAAAAGTATTGCTGCCACAGACATCGGCGGTGGATCTGGGAACTGTGCCGCCGGATTTGATGAGCAGTTTTAACTTGATATTTTACCAGAGTGCAGAGGATGCTGTATTTAAGGCGTTGGGAGTGGAATAGATTTTTTAGAGCTTATTTCATTGGAGAAAGAAGTATAGTATGATGTGTGAAAAATATATGAACGTAAACAAAGAAATTGCCCTCCGGCTGTGGACACAACAGTTTGGTAAAAGGCAAAAAGCGCATGACTTTGCAGGACGTGAGATTGCAAAAGCAGCTTATAATGACAGGAATAGCAATTATGGTTGGAATGTTGACCATATTTTCCCATTATTAAGAGGTGGGAAAACGGCAGATTATAACTTGATTTGCTGTCATATTTTAAGCAACGATGAGAAGGCGGACAAATTTCCTTGTTTTAAAGCTAATGAAAAAGAATTTGAGATTCGAAGGCGACAGAATCACTATGAAATTGTTGAAAAGATGACTTTTGATGAAGATGGGAACGAGGATGAAATCATAAATTTTTTAGATGCGGCGCAGGGGCTTAGATGTTGGAAACATTGTAAGCCTTATAGCGGGCAGATTTTTGTTGGATATGTAAAAATTAAAGTTGGAATCTCAAATATCTCACATCAACTGCTTGATAGATACGGGAAATTTTTATTTGAGCTGTTTGGCACGGAAAGCATTTTTGTAGAAGCTGCAAGTCGTTATAATGACAGAATGTATAGTCTACAGCCTATGCAAAGCTATGTGTTTACTGTGATAACCGGTATTGTCCCGACAAAGGAAGATACAGAAAACCTTCTCGACGATTGTGTAACATTAAATACTTATAGTGCTTATTTCATAAACAAAACCGGGATTGAAAATATTCAAATTGTTTGTGGAATGAAGACGTATGATAGCCGTTTTGATATGCTTTTGAACTGTAATAAGGATATTGTGGAAAAACAGGTACAGTTTACTGATTCATTGGCTATTGATGAACTCGTGAAGATCAATACGAGTGCTGAAAAAGAACTCAAAAATAATTTTTCATCAAGTGAATTTTGTCCTTACAATTTTGTGTTCACAAAACTAAAAAAGGATATTGGGGAATATACCTAAAACTTAAAGTGGATGCAGTTGAAAAAAATTGTAACAATTATGAGATGCAAAAGCTGTGTTACTGCTACGTTTGGAGGCTGTCAGTTTGCTAAATGATATTTCAGCGGCAGCTCAATATGCAGGGAAACATGCCGCCATGCATTTGGGATTATATTTGAGCATATTGGAAAATGGGAAATAGCCAAAATGCCGAAAGGAGGAAAACGATGAGACGAAAAAAACGTGCCCTATATAAAAATGGGGTCCAGGGCCCTTCTGCCCATGCGGAATAGCGGGCATATAGAATTCTGTATGGGCAAATAACGCTATATGTTCTGCTGTTTCTGCACTTTATTTATGAAATAGATAAATAAGGAGTGGCAGATATGAAATATAGAAACGCAGCGGAAATATTGCCGGAACAATTATTAAAAGAGCTTCAGGGGTATATTGACGAGGGTGTGCTCTACGTTCCGAAGGCTTCGACTAAGAAAGCGTGGGGAGCGGCGAACGGCGCCCGCACATTTTATCAGGAGCGAAACAGAGAAATACAAAAACTGTTTCAGGAAGGTTGTTCCATAGATGCATTGGCTGAACGATACGGGCTGGCATATAGTACAATCAAAAAAATAGTGTATGGATAATCTTAGGTTAAGGCGCTTGCATAGACGGCAGGCGCCTTTTTGAGTCTATATTAATTATAACTGTTCTTGCTACTTGCATGGCAATACTGCCCTTTTTACAATAATCTTAAATAGGAAGGGTATGCGAAAGGAGACCGGAAATGAAACATATCACAACAAGACAATTTAGTGTACTGGCGGACTGCGGAAGGATCTATCAGTTTATGCTGGAGATTTATGAGCGAGACTGGAGAAACGGTGTGGCTGCTCCGTTTTTTGAATATGCTTTTTCTTCTTTTGCCTATTGGATGGATATCACGTATTCTTACAAAAACCGCATCTGGGAGGATAACGGGGAGATTGTCGCATTCTGCTTTAACGAATCGCCCGTGACGGATATTTATTTTAGTCTGAGACCCGGATATGAGGAATTGGCGCCGGAAATGATCGCATACGCGGATGCTCATATGCCGATCAAAGGCGGAGAAATACAACTCATTCTTTTGGGAGGACAGGATGCCTTGATAAGCGCGGCAGAACAGGCGGGATATCATCAAAAAGAAGAGAATTGGGATATGCAGTTTGATTTTAATGAGGTTTTGGATTATCCTTTGCCTAAAGGATTTCATTTTGTGAACCCGGACGAATACGACATGGACAAGGGAAGCAAGTGCTGCTGGAAGGGATTTGACCATGAACAAAATGAGGGACCGTGGGATCACCAATACGAGCAGAGCGGTTATTTGTTAGAAGTGGCGCCGCACGCAACACCGAAGCTGGCAGTTATCATCGCCGATGAAAAAGGAGAGTACGCGTGTTATGCGGGAATGTGGTGGACTCCCGAAAATAAACTGGCTTATATGGAACCGCTTTGCACGATTCCGGAATACCGCCGCAGGGGGCTTGCATCGGCGGCGCTGTCTGAATTGTATCGAAAGATGAAGCCTCTGGGAGCAACGCATATGACGGGAGGATTTCATGATTTCTATAAAGCGATTGGTTATAAACCGACAGTGAAATGGATCTATTGGAAGAAACAGTAAGTGTCATTAAAAAGAATTGAAAAACCGGAGAGATTGAAAGGGACATCAATGAAATGATGGATGCAGATTTTCGAGGAAACAGATACGTTGTGCAGAACGGAAAAGTGCTATATGAAAGAGAAACCGGCTTTGCGGATCTGGCAAACGGAATTCCCAACACGATAGAGACAAAGTTTGCAAGTGCGTCAGCGGGAAAAGTATTTGTTGCGGTAGGGATATTGCAGTTGATTGAAGCAGGAAAAATAAAGATGGATGATACGCTGGGTATGCTGCTTGACATGCCGCTAAATGCCATTGATGAGGATGTTACAGTCCGGCAGCTTTTAAACCATACGTCGGGTGTCCCGGATTACTTTGATGAAAGTGTAATGGAGGAATATGAGGAATTGTGGGTGGATTATCCGAATTATAAAATCAGGCACAACAGCGATTTGCTCCCGCTTTTTATCAATAAGCCGATGATGTATACGAAAGGAGAAAAATTTCAGTATAATAATTCGGGATATGTGCTGCTTGCCATGATTATAGAAAAAGTGGCGGGGATGGATTTTGACCGATATCTGAAAGAACATGTTTTTGACAGATGCGGTATGAAATCGACGGGTTATTATGAGTTGGACAGGCTGCCGGCAAAGTGTGCCAATAGCTATATTTATTGTGATGATACAAAGGATTACCGCACAAATATTTTTTCTGTTGATGCAAAAGGAACCGGGGCAGGCGGGGCGTTTATCACGGTCAGAGATATTGTTCGCTTTTGGACGGGACTTTCGGAAGGGAAACTTATCTCAAAGGCATTTGTTTCGGATATGCTCAGTAAGCAGAGCGGCGACGGAATCGACGCGGAGGAAGGGTATTATGGCTATGGGGTGTGGATCATAGATAATCCTGCTGGCGAAGATTTTGCGTATTTTCAAGGCTGCGATCTGGGGGTAAGTTTCATATCTGAATATAATCCGAATAATGGAATGATTTCCGTTTTGGTGAGCAATTATGGAGATAATGTGTGGAGGGAAATGAGGAAAATCAGGGATGTTTTCTACTGATTTCTTTGCAGGAAGTCCGCTTTTTGGGACATGAAAAGGTGCATAATGGAGGCAGATTCCATAAAATTTTAGGGAAAGGGAGCTTCCATATGCTGTTTTTAATTGACTACGAGAATGTTGGAAACATGGGAATGAAGGGCTGTCATTATTTAAACGAATCCGATTATGTGATTGTTTTTTACAGTGATGCCAAAATGCATATGGAGCGCCGATTTTTAGATGATATTACAAAATCGGGCTGCGTTTTCGAGGTATGTAAACTATATAAACGTGGGAAAAATGCACTGGATTTTTATATTGCCTCCAGACTCGGTGAATTGTTTGGCGGAGATTATGAGGGTACGGCTGTGATCGTCAGCCACGACAATGGATTTCAGGCCGTGCGCGATTACTGGGATAAAAGGGCAACGCGCAGGCGGCGGGTTCTGCTGTCAAACTGTGTGGAGGACGGCATTGTGAGCGGCAATGAAAACAGTGAGCGGACAAGAGAATTGGGGCAGCTTCGTGAAAATCTGACCATCGGGGGATTTTTTGCTGACTATACAGAGGATATGCGTAGAAAAGAAGTGATAAGAAGCCTGTTTGACGGGACGGAGTATGAGGGGATGACAGAAGAAATTCAAAAGCTGATGGAGGGAAAGAAGAAGCCGCCTAAGATCATATATCTGAACTGTCTGCGTTCTTTTGGAAAGGATAGCGGATTAGCGATTTATAATAGGATGAAAGCGTGTAATGAACTGTGAAAAGCGAAAAAGAAAGACTTTCCACTTTTTGCCGAATTTGCTATAATCAAACTATAATAGCTGCGAGACAGGACAATGTGGCGTTGAAGGGGAAAGTATGGGAAAAAGTCTGAGTTTTGATATAGCGGCGCTCATAATTCTGACGCTGCTGCTGATATCGTGTATAGCGAGAAAAATGACCAGCGGCACGCCGAATCGATTGTTTCTGGCGTTTATTTCCTTTAATCTGCTGGCGACAATTTTTGATATCTGGGCGGTGGCGCTCGACAATGCGGGCAGCACGAGTCTGCTGGCGCTCTATGCGGCGCATTCGGGATATTTGATCTTACATAATTTTACGGTGCCGGTGTATCTGTTGTTTGTCATCAGCCTCACGGATACCTGGCATAAGATCAGGAAGAGTTTTTGGATTCAGTTTGTGCTGTGGGTGCCGTTTTCGACGGTCTTTTTGGCATTGCTTGCCAATCCGTTTACGAAAAAGATGTTTATGGTGGACAGCGGTTATCAGCGAGGGCCATGGTTCATTTTGATTTACTTGGCAGTGGCGGTCTATGCAGTTTTTGTCATTGGTTATATGTTCTATTACCGGAGACTGGTGGAGAGTTCCAAAATTATTGCGGTCATGTCCTATATTCCCATTGGCATCGTCGCCATGCTGATCCAGATGGTGTCGCCCGCGACACTGGTGGAGATGTTCAGCGCGTCGGTCAGCCTGCTTCTTATGAGCGTCGGCGTACAGAGACCGGAGGAGATCGTGGACTCGGACACGCAGTTCATGAAATATGGTGCCTACGCTTCGGATATGAAGAGAAATTTCAGAAATGAAAAGCATATAGATGTGGTCATGCTTAACCTTGGCAGCTTTTCTTCCATCAACGCTATGATGGGCTATGATTTTTCCATGCTTGTGCTGAATGATGTGGTAGAGAGGATCCGCAAGGTAAATAGGCTTCTGGATAACAAGGGGGAGCTGTACTACTTGGATCGGGGACGATTCCGCATGGTGTTTGAGGAGAAGCACCGGGAAAAGGCGGTCAGGGCGGCGGAAATGCTGGTGGAGAGCTTGAAGGAGAAGTCGGATTTCAACAATCTGGATGTGAGTCTGAATCCCTTTGTTATACTGGCGCGCTGTCCCGAGGACATTCCGGACTTTAAGACGCTTATGACCTTTGGCACAGATTTCCATGAGAAGCTCAAATACGAGGGGCGGGTCATGCATGTGGACGAGGTATACCACAAGGGGCTGTTTGAGATACAAAAAAATATCGACGAGATTATAGAGGAAGCGCTGGATTTTCACAGATTTCAGGTATATTACCAGCCGATCTATTCGATTGAAAAAGGGAAATTTATTTCGGCGGAGGCGCTGCTTCGGCTGTTTGACCCGACTTACGGTTTTATTTCGCCGGAGATTCTTGTCACGGCGGCGGAGAGGAGCGGCGCGATTCACAGGATCGGAGACTATGTGCTGGAGGAGGTCTGTAAGTTTATTGCCAGCGAGGAATTCAGAAAGCTGGGATTGGAGTACATAGAAGTCAATTTGTCGGTGACACAGTGCATGCGGGTCAATCTTGCGGAGAAAGTGATGTCTATCATGGGGAAATACCGTGTTTCTTCTGAGTTAATCAATCTGGAGATCACGGAGACGGCGGCCAGCCACACACAGGAAGTGATGGCGGAAAATCTGAACAAGCTGACGCGGGCGGGTGTTTCCTTTTCACTGGATGATTATGGTACAGGCTATTCAAACATTAAGCGCGTGATCCAGCTTCCGCTGAAAATCATCAAGCTGGACAAGACCTTTGTGGACGAGCAGGATAATCCCAAAATGCGGGTCGTGCTCAAAAATACGGTGGCGATGCTCAAGGATATGGATATGGAGATTGTGGTGGAGGGAATCGAGTCACAGGAGATGTTGGATTTCTTTACGGAGCTGCAGTGCGACTTTATTCAGGGTTACTTTTTCTCCAAGCCACTTCCGAAACCGGAGTTTATTAACTTCCTGAAGGCGCAGGCAGAATAAAGGAGAGGTAAGGGAAAGATGAATTTTGCTTTTATCGGGCTGCAGATTTTAGGGATATGCACCATTTTCTTTGCGCTGGTGCTGCTGCTGAAAGGGGACGGTTCCAGAGAGCAGAAGCTGATGGAGTATTTTTTGGTGGGCGCGCTTATACAGAATATCGGATATTTACTGGAAGTGACAGCTCCCACGATGGAAGCGGCGCTGGTGGCGGTGAAGATGCAGTATCTGGGATCGCTGGTGATTCCGCTTTGCTATTGCTATTTTGCCTATATCTATTGTTTCGAAGAGGCTCCCATTGGGATGCTGAAGTTTTTGGCGGTTGTTGACGCAGGGCTTTTTGCGCTAATTATGACTTTTGACCATCATCATATTTTTTACACCAATGTGGAGTGGCAGACGACGGCAAAAGGTCATTCCTATCTGTTTTTAGAGTACGGGGCAGGGTATGTGGTGTTTATGCTTTTTGCCATATGTATTCCCTATCTGCTATCTCTGTATGTGCTATTTCGCGCCTGCATCAGAAGGGGCGAGGATGCGGTGGATCGCAAGTACAGCTTGATTCTGTTTCTCTCGATTCTGCCTGTTATTGCACTTTATGCTTATGTGATGAAACTGACGCGGGCGTATGATTTTACGCCGATGGTTCTGGGAATGGTGCTTTCTGGCGTGGTGATTCTGATATGGAGCAGGCGGGTTTATGATTTCGGCAGTCTGGCATCGGGCGCGCTTTTGAACAGTATGAGCGATGGCGTGATTGCGCTGGATGAAAAGAGGCGTATTGTCAATTATAATCCGGCGGCGGCAGAGATATTTCCCGGGCTGAACAGCCGGGCTATCGGCAGAAACATTGCGGATATATTGGAGTTTCCGGAACCGGAGCCGGGCGAAGAAATAAAGCATGATATTTTTATAGGGGACCGCTATTATCAGAGCCATGTGGAACCGGTGCCCGACCGTTTTGGCGCGATTAAGGGACATGTAGTGCTGGTTCTGGACATGACGGAAATACGAAATAACATGGAAGAAATCAAGCGCATCAGAATACAGGCGGAGCAGGCAAACGAGGCGAAAAGCGAGTTTCTGGCCAATATGTCTCACGAGATCCGCACGCCCATGAATGCGATTGTGGGTTTGAGCGATATTATTATGGAGGAGAGTAAGGGGCGCAAAGTGTACAGCTACGCCTGCGATATCAAGTCGGCGTCCAGAAATCTGCTGGCGCTGATCAATGATATTTTGGACTTGTCTAAAGTAGAGGCAGGGAAGATGGAGCTGGTGAATGCGGACTATCATATTAAAAATGTGGCGGACGAGGTCATTAATATGATGGACGGCGCGGCGTCGAAGCGGGGGATTTTGCTGAAATGCGAGTACGATATGTCTATACCCTGCAAGTATTACGGTGACGAGGGCAGGATCAGGCAGATTTTGATTAATCTTCTCAACAATGGTCTGAAATTTACCAAGGAAGGGTATGTGAAACTGTCCGTCGGCGGCAGGCCGGGAGAGGACGCTGACACGGAGCTTCTGCATATAGAGGTGCGGGATACAGGCTGCGGCATTAAGGAGGAAGACCTCGGGAAAATTTTTGAGAATTTCAGTCAGGTGGATGCAAAGCGCAACAGAAGCGTGGAGGGGACGGGACTCGGACTTTCCATTACAAGGCATCTGGTGGAACTGATGAGGGGAACAATCAGGGTAGAGAGCGTATACGGGGATGGCACGGTCTTCATTCTGGATATTCCGCAAAGGATCGTGGATCGGAGAAGTCTGACGGAAGTGCCGAGGGAGAGCGTGCGAAAAGAGGATGAAATTCAGCCTTTTTCGGCGGAGGATTGTCGAGTGCTGGTGGTGGATGACAATCTCGTCAATCGGAAAGTGGCGAGAGGGTTCCTGCGCCCTTATGGATTTATGATTGATGAGGCGGACAGCGGCCCGAAATCCATTGAATGTGTCAGACAGACAAAATATGATATTATTTTCATGGATCATATGATGCCGGAGATGGACGGTATAGAGGCGGTACAGATCATCCGCAGTGAATGCGGGGAGAATGGGACACAGCCGGTTATTATCGCGCTGACGGCAAATGCCATGGAGGGCGTCAGAGATATGTTTTTATCTAACGGTTTTCAGGATTTTATCACCAAGCCGTTAGACAAAAAGGCGCTCAACGAGGCGCTCAAAAAGTGGATTCCGGAGCAGAGGAGAAGAGAGCCGGACACTTGGGAGCAGAGTGTAGAGAAAATGAGAAAGGAGAAGCCGGCAGAAAAATAGAATCGGCGGGAGACAGGAGTGCATTTGAGGCAATAGTGCTAAAAATGCACTCTTTTTTTTGTTTGGGGTTACGCGATTAACCTATTGTGTTTATCGCATTGCGGGATTACACTGATTCCAGAGAAAAGGGGAAGGAAGGCTAGTGGAGAAAATATGGCGGAGCGGGTAAGAATTGCGGATATTGCGGAGGAGCTGGGGCTCAGCACGGCTACAGTGTCCAATGTGATTCACGGAAAAACGAAAAAGATATCGGATGAGACGGTAAAACGGGTGCAGGCGCTCCTGGAGGAGAGACAGTATATTCCGAGTATGGCGGGGATCCTGCTTGCGAGAAACGATTCCCGCATCATCGGCGTGGTAGTGAACAACCATGAGAAGTATGAGGGGAAGGTGCTGGAGGATGGTTTTGTGTCCGCTTCCATGAATGCTTTGCTGTTTGAGTTGGAGAGGGCGGGGTACTTTATGATGATTAAGGCCACGCAGGATTGGAGTGAGGTGGAGCGGTTTGCCTCCATGTGGAATATGGACGGAATGGTGCTGATGGGATTTTGCGACAGCGATTATGAAAAACTTCGTGCAAAGATGCGTATTCCTTTTGTGGTCTATGACGGCTATTTTGAGAGCAACAAGGGCATCTGTAATTTGACAATCGACAATTTTGACGGCGGCCATCAGGTGGGAACGTACCTGAAAGAGATGGGGCACAGACGGGCGCTTCTTCTCTCGGATAACGATATATGTGTGGACGCGGAGCGGATGGCAGGCTTTCGTGCAGGTTTTTCAGGAGGGGAGACGATATTTCTGGAAATGCCTATGAACAGGGAGGGACGCGCTGATTTTTACCGGGCGCATTTTGAGGAAATAAGGACGTGCACGGCGGCATTTGTCGTTTCAGATGTATATGCGGCGGAATTTATGCATTTTCTATTGGAGAGGGGGATTTCTGTACCGGGAGAAATGTCGGTGGTGGGATTTGACGATAACGCTCTGTGCAAAAGCTGTTTTCCACGGCTCACTACGGTAGGGCAAGATGCGGGGGAGCGTGCCCGTATGGCGGTGCGCGCGTTAAAGAGATTGTGGGACGGAGACGGAGAGCAGGTGGAGGAAGTGCTTCCGGTGAAGCTGATCGTCCGGGACAGCGTTCAAAAAATTTCCGATACAGCATTTTCATAAAACGAAATTGTGGTGAACTAGATGAAAAACTATGCCATAAAGGCAGAGATGAGGAGATAACGATGGAGAAGATAAAGAGAAAAGATGAGTTCCGTGCCGATTTAATCAGTATTGCGCTGCCGGTTACCCTGCAGTCCCTGCTGCAGTCTTCCTTCAGCATGGTGGATCAGATCATGATCGGGCAGCTCGGAAGTGAGAGTATTGCAGGAATCGGGCTTGGCGGCAAATTTGCCTCCATCTATACGGTGGTGCTGGGAGCCGTAGCGGCGGCGGCAGGCATTATGGCGGCGCAGTATGTGGGAGCGAAGGATGAGAAGGGTGTGGGGAGAAGCTTTTATCTGAACCTGCTGGTGGCTCTTTTGCTTGCGTGCGGCTTTCTGGCGGTTTGCGCGCTCTTTCCGAAGGGAGTCATGTCCTTGTACACCCAGGATGAGACGGTAAGGGTGCAGGCAGCCGCATATCTGCGAATCTATGCATTTTTGTTTCCTGTCATGGCAATATCTACCATTATGACAGTGTTTTTGCGATGTGTCGGGAAAGCGGCATTTCCTCTTGTGGCGAGCTTTCTTTCCGTGCTTTTGAATACCGGGCTGAATTATGTGCTGATTTTCGGCAGAGGCGGCTTCCAGGCAATGGGCGTGCGGGGAGCGGCTGTGGCAAGCGTGATTGCGCAGGCAGCGGCATTTGGCGTGACGGCGGTCTATTTTTGCAGGGATGCGGTCTTCCGCTCCTATTTTGAAAGAGGAAGGGTGGGCGCATTACTTCGGCTGACGAGGGAAACGCGGATACAGTATCTGGGGATTCTGGCGCCCATTCTGGTCTGTGAGTTCATGTGGAGTCTGGGTGAGAATATGTACGCGGTGATTTATGGGCGAATGGGAACTGCGCCCTGCGCGGCGATGACCATGACGGGACCGGTACAGGGGGTGATGATCGGGCTTTTGAGCGGCATTGCACAGGCGGCGGGCATTATGATTGGCAGGCATCTGGGAAAAGAAGAGTACGAGACTGCCTACAGAGATTCCGGGAAATTGATGGGATGCGGGCTTGTGGGTTCTGTGCTATTGTCTTTCCTGCTTGTCTGTCTGGGCGGTGCCTATGTATCGGTGTACAATGTGGAGCCGCAGGTGCAAAAAATGACTTACTCAATTTTAGTGGCTTTTGCTGTAATCTCTCCCATAAAGGTACAGAATATGATCCTTGGCGGCGGCATAATTCGAAGCGGCGGTATGACGCGCTATGTGATGTGGATTGATATGATCGGCACATGGGTGTTCGGCGTACCGCTTGGCTTTTTGGCGGCTTTTGTGTGGAAGCTGCCGATTCATCAGGTGTATTTTGTCCTCTCGCTGGAGGAGGTCGTCAGATTTTTAATTTCCCTGGCTGTTTTTCGGAAAAAGAGCTGGATGCGCCGGCTGTAGTTTCTAAACATTTAGGCCCATCTGTCCGATATATATGATAACAGCATACCGGCCGGATAAGACAGGCGGGGCTGTAGTGAATTGCGGCAAAAGGATTTGCCGTACAGGCAGCATCATGGAGGATAGGGATATGGGCATAAAAATAGGGACGAATCCGAGCGCGTCCGGATCCGCGGCGGCTGATCCGTATAAGCAGCGGACAGCGCAGGATATCAAAAACGAGTGTGCCGGTATTGCGGCAAAGCGGACGGCGAATGCGATCAGGATTCAAAAACAGAAAGCGAGTCAAAAGAAGAAAAAGCTCAATTATAATTATAAAAAAATATCGAGACAGATTACCATGAACAATACCTCAACGGGCGCGCGAAGGGTAATCACGAAGGCCCGCGAAGAGGTGGTTTCCCTTCTCAGAAAGCAGATGAGCGGAAAGTATGACGAGACGGATCTGCGTCATGCGATCATTCATGCCAGAAAGATGGAGCGCATCGCCCGCAGGAAGAAAAAGCATCTGGAGGAAGAGGAGAAGGCGAAAGCTACGGGTAAGGGCCTTGTAGAGCAGGGGGCGGCCTCGGACGAAGACGAGCAGATGAAGAAGCTCGAAGAGTCCATGGAGAATCTGAAAGATGACGAGCTGGAGCGGATGCAGGAGCTTATGGAGGAGTACGAGCAGCTCATGCAGGAGCTGGAAGAGACTTGCGGTGTCAATGATGTCATGAAAGAATACATGGGCGCTTCGGAACAGGAGATGTCGCCCGAGGATGTCGAGAAGCTGCGGAAGAAGCACCGCGCCGATGAGATGAAGGATATCGTGGAGGCGGATATGAAATATCTGAAGGCGATGTTCAACAAGCTGGCACGGGAGAAGCAGGCGGTGGGCCAGCAGGTGTTTCAGCAGGAAACGAACCCGGCGGTATCGTTGCAGCTTCAGGGCGTGGATATTCCGGTGTCCCCGGATGCAGGACAGTCGGGGGCCGAGCTGGTGGAAGGCGCTAATGTGGACGCAACGGCGTAAAGAAAGATTGAGGCAGGAAGAGTCTTTGCTACAGGAAATAGTGGAGGCTCTTTACTTATGGACAGATGTTGGTAAGGGTGAAAGAAATGACGGCTTCGCAGAAAAGCGGAAGAAAATATGGACTCACAAGTGCGGCGCTGAAAAACACGGCCTATATCACTATGTTGATTGATCACTTTTTTGCCGTTCTCTTTCTCAATTATATGAGGCTGCATCCTGTGGATGGCAGATGGGATCCGCAGCTCGAACGGATTTACCGTGCGGGTAGGGCTGTGGGACGGATTTCCTTCGTACTGTTTACCTTTTTGATTGTGGAGGGCTTTTTTTATACGAGGAGCAGGGTGTGGTTTCTGATGCGGCTCTTTTTGTTTGCACTGCTTTCGGAAATACCTTTTGATCTGGCCTTTTCGGGTGAGACGTTTGACTGGAGTGGGCAGAATGTATATTGGACGCTGTTTCTGGGCATACTGGTGTTGACACTGTGGGATTATCTCTCCTATTATGGGAATGTTTTGGCGAGGGCGGGGCAGGCCGCAGTATTGGCGACGGGCTGTATGGCCGCGTTCTTTTGTGCTACGGATTATCGGTTTATGGGGATTCTCCTGATTTTTTCCATGTATCGGACGAGGGAAAAGGACGGGGGCGTCCGATTTATGGCGGCGGGGCTGATTATGCAGCTTGGTACATGGGGAGCCAACCTGATCCGTTATGCGGGGGTCTATTCGGCGGATTATCTGTTCCGTTTTTCCTTGCGGGAGATGTACGGCCTGTTGGCCTTTGTGTTGATCCTTTTGCATAACGGGGAAAAAGGCCGGCAGTTTCCAAAACCTTTCTATTATGTGTTTTATCCGGTACACCTGTTAATCCTGTATGGAATCGCACGAGTGACGGAAGTTATGTAATTTAAAAAGAGAGGCGACAATCGAGTAGGGAAGAGCTATCTTCCCCTACTCGTCGCGCGGCCCGCATGCTGTGAAACAGCAAACTTCCATATGCGGGCCTGCGCATAAAAAATCCCGGGAGAGATATTCTGTCCCGGGGTACGAAAAATAATTTATGTAAACCACCTGCCAGAAGCGCCGCAGGGAAGCACGAGACCGTTTGCCGAGACGGGCAGGCCGATCTCCGAGGATTCCACCCGGCCGCCGAATCGCGGAACGAGGGCGGTGTGCATCATGTAGGTGAGTACCGCGGGCTGCAGGCCGGTAGTGTAGGAGTTGACGAGGAAAAACAGGGCATCCTCAGACAACAGCTTTGCGGCCAGTCCGATCAGGGGAAACACGTTGTCCTCAATCTTCCAGATTTCGCCTTTAGGGCCGCGCCCGTAGGAGGGCGGATCCATGATGATGCCGTCGTAGGTACTCCCACGGCGGATTTCCCGTTCCACGAACTTCACACAGTCGTCCACCAGCCAGCGGATGGGCGCATCGGAAAGTCCCGAAGCGGCGGCGTTTTCTTTCGCCCAGGTGACCATACCCTTGGAGGCGTCCACATGAGTGACGGCCGCGCCGGCTGCCGCGGCGGCCAGAGTGGCGCCGCCGGTGTAGGCGAAAAGGTTCAGTACTTTGAGCGGTCGGCCAGGCTCCTGCGCTTTTGCCTTCTTTATTATAGAAGAAAACCAATCCCAGTTAACCGCCTGTTCGGGGAAAAGTCCCGTATGTTTGAAGCTGAACGGCTTCAGGCGGAAGGTCAGTTCGCGGTAGCGGATGCTCCATTCCTGCGGCAGATCAAAAAACTCCCACTCCCCGCCGCCCTTGGCGCTGCGGTGGTAATGCCCGTTCTTCTTTTTCCAGCCCGTCTCCGTCTTCGGCGTATCCCAGATCACCTGCGGGTCAGGGCGCACGAGGATATATTTTCCCCAGCGTTCCAGCTTTTCACCCTTTGAACAGTCTATCACTTCATAGTCTTTCCATTGATCCGCAATCCACATGATTGTTTTTTCTCCTTGTGATATTTTATGCTAACATGATATAATGTCAGAGCAGATTTTGCAAGATATGCCTGCACGTTTGCGCAGGGCGAAAGGTATATCTTGCAAAATCTGCTCCACCACCCATTGATTTCGCATTGTACATAAAAAAAAACAATCTCGATTCCTACTTTTTTCTTGCATTTCCCGAAAACATCCTATATACTAGTCAGTGCTGTGACATGATAGCTATGAAGCGTGAGGTTGCTGCCCACGTGGCAGGTTTTCCGTGGAGCGAATGTCAAGTTAGGAAACTGACGACAAGTCACTGTACAGACAGAATGTCCGGTTAGCCGGAAACGACGTGTAGTAGTTCGGTATGAAAATATTTAGGACACACACGGGAGAGTGTACAGTCACCGCTTGTCGTACTTAAGCTTTAAAAGTGCGAAAAGGAGGCGACTTTTTTTATGGCAAGTCAAGTAATGAGAATCACCCTAAAAGCCTATGACCATCAGTTGGTTGATGCATCGGCGAAGAAAATCATCGAAACTGTTAAGAAAAACGGATCTCAGGTGAGCGGCCCCGTGCCCCTTCCTACGAAAAAGGAAGTCATCACCATCCTGCGTGCGGTTCATAAGTACAAGGATTCCAGAGAACAGTTTGAGCAGAGAACCCACAAGAGGCTCATTGATATCATCACCCCCACCCCCAAGACGGTGGATGCGCTCCAGAGACTGGAGATGCCTGCGGGTGTGTATATCGACATCAAGATGAAGAACAAGTAAGACCCCTACTAGGATGACCCGACGCAAATTTCTGCGAAATTAGCGTCTGAAGAACCGCAAGCGGTTCTTCCCGCTGACAAAGATGATTTGCAATTATGTGGGTCCGCTGTAGAACAACAGGAGGTAAAAGGAAAATGAAAAAAGCGATTTTGGCAACAAAAGTCGGAATGACTCAGATCTTCAACGAAGACGGCACGCTGACGCCGGTTACCGTACTTCAGGCAGGCCCCTGCGCGGTGACGCAGATCAAGACCGTGGAAAACGACGGTTACAGTGCGGTGCAGGTAGGCTTTGTGGACAAGAAGGAAAAGATCGTCAATAAGGACAAGGGCGGTAACAAGGAAGTGATTCATCGCCACGGCGTAAACAAGGCGCAGAAAGGGCACTTCGATAAGGCGGGCGTTTCCTGCAAGAGATTTATCAGAGAATTTAAGCTTGAGAACGCGGACGAGTACACGCTCGGCAGCGAGATCAAGGCGGATATCTTTGAGGCTGGCGACAGAGTGGATGCGACGGCGATTTCCAAAGGTAAGGGATTCCAGGGCGCGATCAAGAGACACGGTCAGCACAGAGGACCTATGACACACGGTTCTAAATTCCATCGCCATCAGGGTTCTAACGGCGCCTGCTCCTCACCCAGTAAGGTGTTTAAGGGCAAGGGGATGCCGGGACACATGGGCTGCGTTAAGGTTACGGTACAGAACCTCACGGTAGTGAGAGTGGACGCGGACAAGAACCTCATTTTGGTAAAGGGCGCGGTGCCCGGCCCCAGAAAAGCCTTAGTAACTATCAAAGAGACAACTAAGGTTGAGGCGAAATAGTGGCTAAGCCACAGATGAAAGGAGGACCATTCAGATGGCAAACGTATCTGTTTATAATATGGAAGGAAAAGAAGTCGGCAAGATGGACTTAAATGATGCGGTGTTTGGCGTCGAGATCAATGAACATCTGGTACACATGGCAGTCGTTCAGAATCTTGCCAATAAGCGTCAGGGCACACAGAAAGCCAAAACCCGTTCGGAGGTTTCCGGCGGCGGCAGAAAGCCTTGGAGACAGAAGGGCACAGGTCACGCGAGACAGGGCTCGACCAGGGCGCCCCAGTGGAAAGGCGGCGGCGTTGTGTTTGCTCCCACGCCCAGAGATTATTCCTTCAAGTTAAACAAGAAGGAGAAGAGGGCGGCGCTCAAGTCGGTTCTGACAAGCAGAGTGCAGGACAACAAGCTGATCGTGCTTGATGAGTTAAAGCTCGACGCGATCAAGACAAAAGAGTTCAAGAAAGTTATGGATAACTTAAACGTTAGCAAAGCGATGGTAGTGATCGGCGGACAGGATGAGAACGTGATCCTCTCCGCAAGAAATCTTCCTACAATCAACACGGCGGTAGCTGAGAATATCAATGTATATGACATCCTCAAGGGCGACACTCTGGTGCTTACCAAGGATGCCGTAGCTAAGATCGAGGAGGTGTTTGCATAATGGCAGCGATTCAGTATTATGATGTGATCCTCAAACCTGTGATTACCGAGAAGAGTATGGCAGGCATGGGCGAGAAGAAGTACACCTTCTTAGTTCATCCGGAAGCAAACAAGACACAGATCAAAGAGGCTGTGGAGAAGATGTTCGAAGGCGCAAAGGTGGCAAAGGTCAACACCATGAATCAGGTGGGCAAGACCAAGAGACGCGGCATGGTTTACGGAAAGACCGCGAAAACCAAGAAAGCGATCGTTCAGCTTACTGAGGACAGCAAGGATATCGAGATCTTTGCAGGCCTATAACAAGACAAAGAGTTATTTCTAAAGCGTCTGAGAAACGCCGCTTAAGAAAAACTACGGCTTTGTCTGCGAAAAGAATTTCTAGGGCGTCATAAGACGCCGCCCAAGAAATTCTATAGTTTCGGCTCAGAGAACCGCAAGCGGTTCTCCGCGGTATATGAAAGATATAGAAGTATTAAGAAAAGGAGATAAGAGATCATGGCAATCAAGACATATAAACCGTATACACCGTCGAGACGTAACATGACCGGCTCTGATTTCAGTGAGATCACGAAGAGGACTCCTGAGAAGGCACTGTGCACTTCCCTGAGGAAGAACGCGGGCCGCAACAATCAGGGTAAGATCACTGTCAGACACCACGGCGGCGGAAGCAGAAGATTATACAGAAACATTGATTTTAAGAGAAATAAGGATGGCATCAGCGCAAAGGTGATCGGCATTGAGTACGATCCCAACAGAACGGCCAACATCGCGCTGATCTGCTATGAGGACGGTGAGAAGGCATACATCCTTGCACCGGAGGGATTGAAGGACGGCATGAAGGTGATGAACGGCCCCGAGGCTGAAATCAGAGTGGGCAACTGCCTGCCGCTGTCTGAGATTCCGGTAGGTACACTGGTACACAACATTGAGTTATATCCCGGCAAGGGCGGCCAGATGGTTCGTTCCGCAGGCAACAGCGCACAGCTGATGGCTAAGGAAGGCAAGTATGCGACCTTAAGACTCCCCTCCGGAGAAATGAGAATGGTCCCGCTGGTATGCAGAGCATCCATCGGCACGGTGGGGAACACCGACCACAACCTGATTAAGATCGGTAAGGCCGGACGTAAGCGTCATATGGGTATCCGCCCGACAGTCCGCGGTTCTGTTATGAACCCGAACGATCACCCGCACGGCGGCGGTGAGGGCCGCGCTCCGATTGGACGCCCGGGTCCGTGTACACCTTGGGGTAAGCCGGCGCTCGGTCTGAAGACCCGTAAGAAAAAGAAGGCTTCCAATAAGCTGATTGTGAGAAGAAGAGACGGCAGAGCCATCAAATAACCGGACAAAGAGTTATTCTAAGGCGGCAAAGGACACCGCCTAAGAACAACGAAAGCTTTGTCCACAAGGGGAATTTCTAAGGCGTCTTAAGAACGCCGCCTAAGAAATTCTACAGCCTTGGTTGGAAGAATTGCAGGAGCAATTCTTCCGCGGTGCTGATAAAAAAATAATTCAGGAGGATAGATCATGGCAAGATCATTGAAAAAAGGACCGTTTGCGGATGCGAGCTTACTGAAAAAAGTAGATGCTATGAATGCGTCGGGACAGAAGCAGGTTATCAAGACCTGGTCCCGCCGGTCTACGATTTTCCCTTCCTTCGTGGGACACACCTTCGCGGTGCATGACGGAAGAAAGCACGTACCGGTATATGTTACAGAGGATATGGTTGGACACAAGCTCGGCGAGTTCGTGGCGACCAGAACTTATAGAGGACATGATAAGGACGAGAGAAAGTCCAAAGTTCGCTAATTTGAAAGGAGGCTTCAATCTATGGCTAAAGGACATAGATCCCAGATAAAGAGAGAGAGAAACGCGAACAAGGATGTCAGACCTTCAGCGAAGCTGTCTTACGCTCGTGTGTCTGTACAGAAAGCTTGTTTCGTGTTAGATGCGATCAGGGGGAAGGATGTCGAGACAGCACTCGGAATTCTTGCATACAATCCCAGATATGCGTCCAGCATCATCAAGAAGCTGCTGGAGTCGGCAATCGCAAACGCCGAGTATAAATACAGTCAGGATCCCACGAAGTACCCGAATCCGGAAAACCTTTATATTGCTGAGTGCTACGCGAACAAAGGGCCTACCATGAAGCGGATTCAGCCCAGAGCACAGGGCAGGGCTTACAGGATTGAGAAGAGAATGAGTCACATCACGATCGTTCTCGATGCAAGATAGGATCAGATTAGGAAGGAGAACAACATGGGACAGAAAGTTAATCCGCACGGATTGAGAGTCGGTATCATCAAGGATTGGGATTCCAAGTGGTATGCTGACGGAGAGTTTGCTGACTTTTTAGTAGAAGATTACAATATCAGAGAGTATTTGAAGAAGAAATTATACAGTGCAGGCATCTCTAAGATTGAGATCGAGAGAGCTTCCGACAGAGTAAAGGTTATCATCTACACGGCAAAGCCCGGCGTTGTAATCGGCAAGGGCGGCGCAGAGATCGAGGTGACCAAGAAGGAGCTTTCCAAGATGACCGGCAAGAAGGTTCTTGTGGACATCAAGGAGATCAAGAGACCTGACAAGGATGCACAGCTTGTTGCGGAGAACATCGCACAGCAGCTTGAGAACCGTGTATCTTTCAGACGCGCGATGAAGTCCTGCATGGGTCGTACCATGAAGGCGGGCGCGGAAGGTATCAAGGCAGCCGTTTCCGGACGTCTTGGCGGCGCAGACATTGCCCGCAGTGAGTTCTACAGTGAGGGTACCATTCCGCTGCAGACTTTGAGAGCAGATATTGATTATGGTTTTGCCGAGGCAGATACCACTTACGGTAAGCTCGGCGTAAAAGTATGGATTTACAAAGGCGAGGTACTTCCGACTAAATCTGACAAGGAAGGGAGCGATAAATAATGTTAATGCCAAAAAGAGTAAAACGTCGTAAACAGTTCCGTGGTTCCATGGCGGGTAAAGCGACCCGCGGCAACACGATTACCTACGGTGAGTACGGTATCGTGGCTCTGGAGCCCTGTTGGATCAAGTCCAATCAGATAGAGGCAGCCCGTATCGCTATGACAAGATACATCAAGCGTGGCGGTAAGGTGTGGATCAAGATTTTCCCGGATAAGCCCGTTACTGCGAAGCCTGCAGAGACGCGTATGGGTTCCGGTAAGGGAACTTTGGAATACTGGGTAGCTGTGGTTAAGCCCGGCCGTGTGATGTTCGAGATCGCCGGAGTGAGTGAGGATGTGGCAAAGGAAGCGCTGCGTCTGGCGACCCATAAACTTCCCTGCAAGTGTAAAATCGTTTCTAAAGCAGACTTGGAAGGCGGTGTAGCGAATGAAAACTAATAAATATGTGGAAGATTTAAATAACAAATCAGATGCTGAATTAGCACAGGAGCTTGTAGATGCCAAGAAAGAACTTTTCAACTTGAGATTCCAGAACGCAACGAACCAGTTGGACAATACGGCGCGGATCAAAGAAGTGAGAAGGAATATCGCCAGAATCCAGACGGTGATCACGCAGAAGGCTAAGGCGGCAAATTAGAACGCGGAAGGAGATGTCAATCGTGGAAAGAAATCTGAGAAAAACTCGTACCGGCAAGGTTACAAGCAATAAGATGGATAAGACCATCGTGGTAGCGATAGAAGATCACGTAAAGCACCCGCTTTACAAGAAGATCGTGAAGAAGACCTACAAGTTAAAGGCGCACGACGAGAACAATGAGTGCAGCATCGGCGATACCGTTAAGGTAATGGAGACCAGACCTCTGTCCAAGGATAAGAGATGGAGACTTGTAGAGATCGTTGAAAAAGTTAAATAACAAGACGAAAAGAATTTCTAAGTCAGCAAAATATGCTGACTAAGAAAATCTATGTTTCGTCTGCGAGATTTGCTTCGCAAACTCGTTGTAGCTTGTTAAGGTAAAAATAAAAGAAGGAGAAAGTTAGCATGATTCAACAGGAAAGCAGATTGAAGGTTGCTGATAACACCGGTGCGAAAGAACTCCTGTGCATCAGAGTTATGGGCGGATCTACAAGAAGATATGCGCGTATAGGTGATACGATTGTCGCTACGGTCAAAGATGCAACACCAGGCGGCGTTGTAAAAAAAGGCGATGTCGTGAAGGCTGTCGTTGTGCGTACCGTGAAGGGCGCAAGACGTAAGGATGGATCTTACATCAGATTTGACGAAAATGCTGCTGTTATCATCAAAGATGATAAGACTCCCAGAGGAACCCGTATTTTTGGACCAGTAGCAAGAGAGCTGCGTGATAAACAGTTTATGAAAATTGTTTCACTGGCTCCGGAAGTATTATAGGAGGTGCCGGTATGTCAATGGCTAAGATTAAGAAAGGTGATACCGTTAAGGTGATCGCCGGCAAGGATAAAGACAAGGAAGGCAAAGTCATTTCCGTAGACAAGAAGAACGGCAGGGTTCTCGTGGAAGGCATCAACAAGATTACCAAGCATGAGAAGCCTTCTGTAGCAAACCAGAACGGCGGTATCGTTCAGAAGGAAGCTCCCATCGATGCTTCCAACGTGATGTATGTACACAAGGGCAAAGCGACCAGAATCGGTTTTAAGATCGAGAAGGGCAAGAAAGTACGTTTCGCCAAGTCCACGGGCGACATCATTGACTGAACGCATTGTAAATGCGCAGTCCTGATATAAAGATAGAGAAAATATTTTTTGGAAAGGAGATCCATAAGCGTGAGTAGCAGACTTAAAGATATGTATAAAAACGAGATCGTAGATGCTATGATCAAAAAGTTTGGATATAAAAATGTCATGGAAGTTCCGAAGCTTGACAAGATCGTGATTAACATGGGCGTCGGTGAAGCGAAGGAGAACGCGAAGGTGCTGGAGTCGGCTGTGAGTGATATGGAGACCATCACCGGTCAGAAGGCCGTTATCACAAAGGCAAAGCACTCTATTGCAAACTTCAAGATCAGAGAGGGACAGTCGATTGGCTGTAAGACGACGCTTCGCGGCGACAAGATGTACGAATTTTTAGACAGACTTGTAAATCTGGCGCTTCCCCGCGTGCGTGACTTCAGAGGCGTGAGCGCTAATTCCTTCGATGGCAGAGGCAACTACGCGCTTGGTATCAAGGAGCAGATTATCTTCCCTGAGATCGAGTACGATAAGGTTGACAAGGTGAGAGGTATGGATGTTATCATTGTCACCACAGCCAAGACGGATGAAGAAGCCCGAGAGTTGTTGAGATTGTTTAATATGCCATTCGCCAAATAGAAGGAGGTAAATTCATGGCTAAGACAGCAATGAAGATCAAACAGCAGCGCAAACCGAAATTCTCCGTGAGAGCGTACAACCGCTGCAAAATTTGTGGTCGTCCACATGCTTATTTGAGAAAATACGGAATCTGCAGAATCTGTTTCCGTGAGTTAGCATATAAGGGACAGATTCCCGGCGTTAAGAAAGCCAGCTGGTAACCAAAGCCAAAAGATTTTCTAAGGCGTCTGAAGGACGCCGCCCAAGAAAATCTAAGTTTGGCTTGCGAGGCTGCAAGCAGCCTCTGTAGACCAAAAGGATTTCTAAGTCGGCAAAAGACGCCGCCTAAGAAATGCTAAGTTTGGCTTGCGAATAGAATTTCCAGGTCAGCAGAGAACGCCGATTAAGAAATGTCAAGTATAAATATATAGGAGGAAAAATCATGACAATGAGCGATCCGATTGCAGATATGCTTACAAGAATCCGTAACGCAAACACTGCAAAGCATGATACAGTAGATGTGCCCTCATCCAAGATGAAGCTGGCTATCGCGCAGATTCTCTTAGAGGAAGGGTATATCAGAAAATTTGATGTGATCGAGAACGGCAGTTTCAAGACCATCCATATCACCTTAAAGTATGGCGAGGACAAGAACGACAAGATCATTTCCGGAATCAAAAGAATTTCCAAGCCCGGTCTTCGTGTGTATGCGGGCAAGGAGGAACTCCCCAGAGTACTCGGCGGCTTGGGTGTGGCGATCATCTCCACAAACCAAGGTGTTGTGACCGATAAGAAAGCAAGAGAGCTTCAGGTAGGCGGCGAGGTACTCGCCTTTGTATGGTAGGGAGCGATAAAACCAAGCACAAGTGAAGCGAGTATTTGGTTTTATGTGGCCGACAACGAGAAAATCAGAAGCCGCAGGGCGGCGAATCTGCGAAGCAGATGGATTTTTGAGACTGTTGTAAATCATTGATATAACAAATAAAACAGGAGGTACGGGCATGTCACGTATAGGAAGAATGCCAATCGCGATCCCCGCAGGTGTGACTGTGGAGGTTGCAGAAAATAATAAAGTGACTGTAAAAGGTCCCAAGGGAACGCTTGAGAGAATGCTTCCCGTAGAGATGGAAATTAAGGTGGAAGGTGATCAGGTTCTGGTTTCAAGACCTAACGATTTGAAGAAGATGAAATCCTTCCACGGTTTGACAAGAACACTGATTCACAATATGGTGGTCGGTGTGACGGAAGGCTTTGAGAAGAAGCTGGAGGTAAACGGCGTTGGTTACAGGGCCGCTAAATCCGGCAAGAAGCTGACACTCAACTTAGGATACTCCCACCCGGTAGAGATGACAGACCCTGAGGGCATCGAGACAGTTGTGGATGGACAGAATCTGATCATCGTCAAGGGCATCGATAAAGAAAAAGTAGGTCAGTTTGCGGCTGAAATCAGAGACAAGAGACGTCCTGAGCCTTATAAGGGCAAGGGCATCAAGTATGCTGATGAGACAATCAGACGTAAAGTTGGTAAGACCGGTAAGAAATAACAGATAAGGAGAGTGTGGAAATGGTTAAGAAAGAATCGAGACAAAAAGTTCGCGTAAAGAAACATAACAGAATGCGTAACCGTTTCAGCGGCACCGCTGAGAGACCGCGTCTGGCTGTGTTCAGAAGCAATAATCATATGTATGCTCAAATTATTGACGATACGGTGGGAAATACCTTAGTCTCCGCATCTACTCTCGAGAAGAGCGTGGGAGGCGAGCTTAAGAAGACCAATGACGTTGAAGCGGCAGCATATGTAGGAACAGTGATCGCTAAGAGAGCAATTGAGAAAGGCATCAAGACCGTTGTTTTTGACAGAGGCGGTTTCATATACCAGGGTAAGATTGCAGCATTAGCGGACGCGGCCAGAGAAGCTGGCCTGGAATTCTAGGAAGGGAGAAAGAAGATCACATGAGACGTACAATCATTGACGTAAGTCAGTTAGAACTCACTGAGAAAGTTGTGACAATCAAGCGTGTAACCAAGGTTGTCAAGGGTGGTCGTAACATGCGTTTCACAGCGCTTGTGGTAGTCGGCGACGGTAACGGCCATGTTGGCGCGGGCTTGGGTAAAGCGACTGAAATCCCTGAAGCGATCCGCAAAGGCAAGGAAGATGCGATCAAGAATTTGGTTTGCGTTGCATTGGATGAGAAAAACAGTATCACACATGATTTTGTCGGAAAATTCGGTTCTGCATCCGTTTTACTGAAACGGGCTCCGGAAGGTACCGGTATCATCGCCGGAGGCCCTGCGCGTGTAGTGTGCGAGCTTGCAGGCATCAAGAATATCCGTACAAAGTCCCTGGGGTCCAACAACAAGCAGAACGTAGTGTTAGCTACAATTATGGGCTTAAGCCAGTTAAAGACTCCTGAGGAAGTGGCTAAAAACCGCGGTAAATCTGTAGAAGAGATCCGCGCATAACCAGTACGAAAAGATATTCTAATGCTCGCAGCAAGGGCTACTTTGCAAAGAATATCTAAGTTTCGTACGAGAGAAGATGTTCTAATGCTCGTAGCAGGGGCTGCATCGCAAAGAACATCTATGTCTCGCATGAGAGAATGCCAGAAAGAAGGCATTCTCTGTACAGATTCTAAGCTTTACTAAGAGCAGGAGGTATGAAAATGGCAGATAAAAAATTAAAGATCACTCTTGTCAGATCTACGATCGGCCAGGTGCCCAAGGCCCGCGCTACGGTGGCGGCTATGGGTCTGCGGAAGCTTCATCAGACAGTGGAGCTGCCTGATAACGCATCGACCAGAGGTCAGATTCAGAGAGTAAGACATATGGTGAAAGTGGAAGAGGCATAAAGGAGGTGTGATAGATGGAATTATCGAATTTAAGACCTGCGAAGGGCTCTGTGCACAGCGATAACTTTAGAAGGGGCCGTGGACACGGTTCCGGAAACGGCAAGACGGCCGGCAAGGGCCACAAGGGTCAGAAGGCTCGTTCCGGCGCGACCAGAGTCGGCTTTGAGGGCGGTCAGATGCCTTTGTACAGACGTCTCCCCAAGAGAGGCTTTACCAACAGAAATACCAAAGAGATCGTTGCTATCAACCTGAGCGTTCTCGAGGTGTTCGATAACGGCGCAACGGTTGATGTGGACGCATTGATCGAGAGAGGAATCATAAAGAATCCCCGTGACGGTGTGAAGATCCTTGGTAACGGAGAACTTACTAAGAAGCTCGACGTGAAGGTAAATGCCTTCAGTGCATCCGCGAAGGAGAAAATCGAGGCACTTGGTGGAACAGCAGAGGTGATCTAATGTTTACAACCCTAAAAAATGCATTTAAGATCAAAGAGATCAGAAATAAAATTTTCTTTACATTTCTCATGTTGGTTGTGATCCGTCTCGGATCACAGCTTCCCGTGCCGGGCGTGGACAGAACTTATTTTGCAAGATGGTTCGAAAGCCAGACCGGCGACGCATTTAATTTCTTTGATGCTTTTACGGGTGGATCTTTTCTGAATATGTCCGTTTTGGCGCTCAACATTACGCCGTACATTACGTCGTCCATTATTATGCAGCTTATGACGATAGCGATTCCGAAGCTGGAGGAGATGCAGAGAGACGGCGCGGACGGACGGAAGAAGATCGCATCCATCACGAGATATGTGACAGTTGCGCTTGCGCTGATTGAGTCCGGCGTTATGGCGATCGGTTTCGGACGGCAGGGACTGCTCGAGACCTACAATGTGATGAACGTCATTACGGTAATAGCGGCGCTTACGGCGGGTAGCGCGTTTCTGATGTGGATTGGTGAGCGGATTACGGAGAACGGTGTCGGCAACGGTATTTCCATCGTGCTGACAATCAATATTCTCTCCCGTATGCCGCAGGATATCACACAGCTCTTTGAGCAGTTCGTGATCGGCAGGTCCATCGCCAAGGGCGTGGTGGCAGCGATCATTATTATTGCAATCATCGTACTGATGGTAGTGCTCGTTATCATCTTAAATGACGGTGTGCGCAAAATTCCGGTACAGTATGCGAAGAAGGTACAGGGCAGAAAGATGGTGGGCGGACAGACGACGAATATTCCGCTGAAGGTCAATACTTCGGGCGTGATTCCCGTCATCTTCGCATCGTCCCTGATGCAGCTGCCGGTGGTGATCTGTTCCCTGTTTAATGTGAATGGGACCGGCGTCTGGGGAGAAATTCTCAGAGGGCTGAATTCCAATTACTGGTGCAATCCGGAACATTTGGTTTATTCAATCGGTCTGGTGGTGTATATTTTACTGGTGATATTTTTCGCCTACTTCTATACATCCATCACCTTTAACCCGATGGAGATTGCGGATAACATGAAGAGACAGGGCGGATTTATTCCGGGTATCAGACCCGGTAAACCGACCAGCGACTATCTGGCAAAGCTTCTGAATTATATTGTGTTTATCGGAGCGATCGGCCTTACCATCGTATGTGTGGTGCCGTACTTCTTTAACGGTGTGTTCGGCGCACAGGTATCCTTCGGCGGAACCAGCCTGATCATCATTGTCAGCGTGGTGCTGGAGACGGTTAAGCAGATTGAGTCGCAGATGCTTGTTCGCAATTATAAAGGCTTTTTAAACGACTAATGGGAAGACAAGACAGGTAGGGACGGCGGTTTATCGGCACGTCCCTAACCTTGCGTCTATGTCATATGCTATGGGGAGATAAGAGATGAAGATTATAATGCTGGGCGCACCCGGCGCCGGAAAAGGAACACAGGCGAAAATGATTGCTGAAACCTACAAAATCCCGCATGTTTCCACGGGTGATATGTTTCGCATGAACATTAAGAACGGGACGGAGCTTGGAGCGGAGGCGAAGCAGTACATGGATCAGGGACTGCTGGTGCCGGATGAATTGACGGTGCGCATTCTCCTTGACAGAGTGGCGCAGGATGACTGCAAAAACGGCTACGTGCTGGACGGCTTTCCGAGAACCATTCCTCAGGCGGAGGTGTTGGAGGACGCGCTGAATAAGCTGGGTGACAAGATAGATTACGCGATTGACGTGGAAGTGCCGGACGAAAATATCATCCGCAGAATGGGAGGCAGGCGCGCGTGTACATCCTGCGGCGCGACCTACCATATCGAGCATGTTCCCCCGAAGAAGGAGGGAATCTGCGACGCGTGCGGGCAGGAGCTTGTGCTGCGCGACGACGATAAGCCGGAGACGGTAAAGAACCGCCTGCGAGTGTATCAGGAACAGACGGCGCCGCTGCTCGAGTTTTATTCGGCAAAGGGTGTGCTGCGGAGCGTGGACGGCACACAGGATATGCAGGATGTGTTCAAGGCAATTACAGAGATATTAAAATAGAGGCAGGATTATGGCGGTCACGATCAAATCGGCAGGAGAAATCGAAAAGATGCGCGAGGCGGGCAGGCTGCTCGCCCGGGTACATGAGAAGCTGGCAAAGACGATACGCCCCGGTGTCTCCACGAAGGAGATCGACACGATCTGCGAGGAGCTGATCCGGGGATATGGCTGTACGCCGAACTTTTTACACTATCAGGGCTATCCGGCGAGTGTGTGCGTCTCCGTCAATGAGGAGGTCGTGCACGGTATTCCTCGGCCGGATCGGATTTTGAGGGAAGGTGATATCGTCAGTCTTGACACAGGATTGATCTGGCAGGGGTATCATTCGGATGCGGCCAGAACTTACGGGGTAGGAGAGATTGGTTCGGAGGCGGAAAAGCTGATCGAGGTGACGAGGGAGAGCTTTTTCCAGGGAATCAGGATGGCTCGCGCCGGAAAGCATCTGCACGATATCTCCAACGCCATTGCAGACTATGTGATACCCCACGGTTACGGAATTGTGCACGATCTGGTGGGGCACGGTATCGGTACGAAACTCCATGAACCGCCGAATATACCGAACTTTCCCCAGAGAAGAAGGGGGATACGACTAAAAGCAGGGATGACTCTTGCAATTGAGCCGATGATCAATATCGGCACGGGAGAGGTAGACTGGCTGGATGATGAGTGGACGGTGGTGTCGGCGGATCATTCGCTCTCCGCGCACTATGAGAACACGGTGCTGATTACGGACGGGGAGCCGGAGATATTAACATTATAAATATAAGTAGAGATGGATTTGAGTATGGAAGAAAGCATCGTGGGAATGCTCGCCACATCGAAGGCAGGGCATGATAAGGACTCCGTGTATGTCATCATTCGGGAGGAAGGCGAATATATATATGTAGCTGACGGCAAAATCAGAACCGTGGAACGCCCGAAGCGGAAAAATAGGAAGCATGTACAGCTTATTAAAAAGAAAAGAATGCCGGAACCGGACAATGGTTTCGATGATTTGGAGATAAAGAGAGTAATAAAAGAGTATCTGAAAGAAAGAGAGGAAAGAAATGTCTAAGGCTGATGTAATTGAGATTGAAGGAACTGTAATTGAGAAGTTACCCAATACCATGTTTCAGGTGGAACTGGAAAACGGGCATGTGGTGTTGGCGCATATCAGCGGCAAGCTGCGCCAGAACTTCATCCGCATCCTGCCCGGCGACAAGGTAACGCTGGAGCTTTCGCCCTATGATTTATCAAAAGGTAGAATCATCTGGAGAGATAAGTGACAAATCGAGCAAGCTCGATTGCGAGGACTGCTTCGCAGCCTCGGCATGAAGTTGATAGAAAAAAATAGCAAAAAGTCTTGCTACCGGCAGGATTTGGTGTTATAATGTAAAACGGTCTTTTTTGAAAGGAGGGTTTGAGATGAAGGTTAGATCATCAGTAAAACCGATTTGCGAAAAGTGCAAGATCATCAAGAGAAAAGGAAAGATCAGAGTTATTTGTGAAAATCCGAAACATAAGCAGGTACAGGGTTAATAGATAGAGAGCCCACTTTTTGATACCAACTTATATGTTTGGAAAGATCGGATATCTGATCCGGTTGGGCAAAGTATTTTGCCTCAATCAATTAGTGTCACGCGTGCCGGATGCACGCGAAGCGCATGAAAATGCAAAGGAAATGGAGGAAATGTAAATGGCTCGTATTGCAGGTGTTGACTTACCGAGAGAAAAGCGTGTAGAGATCGGCTTAACCTATATCTACGGGATCGGCAGATCCAGCGCAAACAAGATTCTGGAGGCGGCAAACGTAAATCCTGATACCCGTGTCAGAGAATTGACCGATGATGAGGTGAAAAAACTGGCAGAGGTAATCGAAAAGGATTACATGGTGGAAGGTGACTTGAGAAGAGAGGTTGCTCTCAACATCAAGAGACTTCAGGAAATCGGCTGCTACAGAGGAATCCGTCACAGGAAGGGTCTTCCGGTTCGTGGTCAGAAGACAAAGACCAATGCCAGGACAAGAAAAGGTCCTAAGAGAACTGTTGCAAACAAGAAGAAGTAACAACATAGGAACAAGATTAAATAGTCTGAGAAAGTAGGTTAGTTTATTATGGCAAAGAAAGTTACCAAAAAAGTGACAAAAAAGCGTGTCAAGAAAAACGTTGAACATGGACAGGCACATATCCAGTCTTCCTTTAACAACACCATCGTTACGCTGACAGACAACGAGGGTAATGCGTTAAGCTGGGCGAGTGCCGGCGGTCTTGGTTTTAGAGGTTCAAGGAAATCTACTCCCTATGCGGCACAGATGGCCGCCGAGACAGCGACAAAGGCTGCTCTGATCCACGGCTTAAAGACTGTGGACGTAATGGTGAAGGGTCCCGGTTCGGGACGTGAGGCTGCGATCCGCGCGCTGCAGGCATGCGGTCTGGAAGTGACCAGCATCCGCGACGTGACACCCGTACCCCACAATGGATGCCGTCCGCCTAAGAGACGTAGAGTCTAGCAGATCAAAAAGAAAATCTAGTCGCTCACGGCAGAGGCCGTTTCGCGAAGATTTTCTATGTTTTGATCGGGAGAATCGCAGGCGATTCTCCGTATATATGGAAAATAGTTTGGATGAAGGTGCCGCCTAAGCGGGCGGCATTGTAAACAAAAACAGAAAGGAGCCAGAATCATGGCAGTAAACAGAGTTCCGATATTAAAGAGATGCAGATCTCTTGATCTTGATCCTACCTTTTTAGGATATGACAAGAAATCTAACAGAACATCCGCAAGAGCGGGTAAGAAGATCAGTGAGTATGGCCTTCAGCTGCGCGAGAAGCAGAAAGCAAAATTTATCTACGGCGTGCTGGAGAAGCCTTTCAGAAATTATTATGAGAAGGCCGACAGAATGAAAGGCCAGACAGGTGAAAACCTGCTGGTTATGCTTGAGAGCAGACTGGACAGCGTTGTGTTCAGAATGGGCTTTGCGAGAACAAGGAGAGAGGCGAGACAGGTAGTAGGCCACAAGCATTTTCTTGTAAACGGCAAGCCTGTGCAGATCCCTTCCTATCTCGTTAAGGCGGGCGACGTGATCGAGGTGAGAGAGAAGGCAAGATCTCTGCAGAGATATAAGGATATTCTTGAGGTAACCGGCGGCAGACTTGTTCCCGAGTGGCTTGAGGTGGATCAGGAGGCAATGAAGGCAACCGTGAAATATCTTCCCACCAGAGAGATGATTGACGTGCCGGTAAACGAAATGCTTATCGTCGAGTTGTACTCCAAATAACAAAGTGAAAAGAAATTCTAACGCGGCAAATTACGCCGCGAAAGAATTTCTATGTTTCACTTGCGAGAATTATTGCATAATTCTCGGCGCATATGCGAGAGAATGTCTTAACAGACATTCTCTGTAAATGGGAATTATTTCATAATTCTCGGTGATGCTTTAATGTATGTATTCTCAGAAGGAGGGTGCTTGGGTGTTTGAGTTTGAGAGACCGAATATAGAAGTAGTAGAGATCTCCGAAGATAAAAAATACGGCAGATTCGTAGTGGAACCTTTAGAGAGAGGTTACGGCATTACCCTCGGCAATTCACTTAGAAGGATTATGTTGTCCTCCCTGCCCGGTGTGGCGGTAAGCCAGGTTAAGATCGAGGGTGTTCTCCATGAGTTCAGCTCGATTCCGGGCGTAAAGGAAGACGTGACAGAGATCATCATGAACGTTAAGAGCCTTGCGATTAAGAATAACAGCGATGCGAACGAAGTGAAAACCGCTTACATTGAGTACGAGGGCGAGGGCATCGTGCGGGCTTCCGATATTCAGGTAGATCAGGATATTGAGATCTTAAATCCCGATCTGGTGATCGCTACTCTGAGTGGTAAGGATACAAAACTGTACATGGAGTTGACCATCACAAGAGGCCGTGGCTATGTGGGGGCGGATAAGAATAAAACGGAAGATTTGCCGATTGGCGTGATCGCTATTGATTCCATCTACACACCTGTGGAAAGAGTCAATGTCACCGTGGAGAATACCCGTGTGGGGCAGATTACGGACTATGATAAGCTGACGCTGGATGTGTACACGAACGGTACGCTTGTGCCTGATGAGGCTGTCAGTCTGGCCGCAAAGGTACTCAGCGAGCATTTGAGCCTTTTCATTGATCTGTCTGAGAATGCTAAGACTGCAGAGGTCATGGTGGAGAAAGAGGATGATGAGAAGGAGAAGGTGCTTGAAATGAGCATCGACGAGCTGGAGCTTTCGGTTCGTTCCTACAACTGCTTAAAGAGGGCAGGCATCAACACAGTGGAAGAACTGACAAATAAAACGTCCGAGGATATGATGAAGGTCAGAAATCTGGGTCGTAAATCCTTGGAGGAAGTTCTTGCAAAATTAAAAGAATTAGGATTACAGCTGAATCCCAGCGATGAGGCGTAATATAGAGGTAAGACCGAAGAGCACTCGGAAAGGAGCCGATCATGGCAAAATACAGAAAACTCGGCAGAACATCTGACCAGAGAAAAGCATTACTCAGAAATCAGGTTACCGCTCTTTTATATAATGGAAAGATCGTGACCACAGAAGCGAGAGCGAAGGAAGTGCGTAAGCTCGTAGAGCCTTTGATTACGCTTGCTGTCAAGGAGAAGGACAATTTTGAGACCGTTAAAGTGACCGCGAAAGTGGCGCGCAAGGATAAGGACGGAAAGAGAGTAAAACAGATCGTGGACAAGAACACGAAGGCTGTGCTCTCCGAGACACACCGCGACAAGGATGGCAAGATTCTCCGGATCGAGAACGGCATGACTGTTACGGTATATGACGAGGTGGAGAAGGAGATCAAGAAGGATCTGCCTTCCAGACTTCATGCGAGAAGGCAGATCATGAAGGTGCTTTATCCTGTCAAGGAGGTGCCGAATACACCTGCAGGCCGCAAGAAGAATACAAAGGAAATCAATCTTGCGGATAAGCTTTTTGATGAGTATGCTCCCAAGTATGCGAATCGCAAGGGCGGTTATACCAGAATTATCAAGATTGGACCCCGTAAGGGCGACGCGGCGATGGAAGTGGTTCTGGAGCTGGTATAAGTCACATAAAAAGAATAGGATGAAGAAGGCCGGGTGCTTATGTACCCGGTCTTTTTGCGCACATAAGCATTTCGAGTCTGCTTATGTGCATATATTACGTGAGCTTGTTTAGGATTTTTCATGTTATGTAATAATAGAAGGGAAGGCATGTGTTCCGCTGTCGTGTACCTGTAAAAAAGAAAGATACAACATTTTGTAATAAAATGTTGTATCTTTCTTTACTCAAAATATATATCGGAAAACAATCAGAATACTTAACCCCCAATTTAAAAAAATTATAAATTAATCTGTAGATAGACCTGATCCCGTTCATCTTGTCCGATGCCGAGGTATCGTTTGGTGATCTGATAGGAAGAGTGATTGTACAGATCCATCAGCATGGCAGGGGGCGTCCCCTGCTTCCATGCATAATAGCCGAAGGTTTTTCGCAGGGAATGGCAGCCTACATGCTCGGACAGGCCGCAGCCTTCCGCGGCTCTCCGGACAATGCGGTATGCCTGAGAGCGGGAGAGCGGACGGGACTTACAGCGTGTGCTGGGAAAGAGAAAGTCCTGCGGAGCAGTTTCCGGACAGGAACTTTTGTAGGCATCCAATGTCTGCCGCAGAACCTCGTTGATGGGAACCACGCGCTTTTTTCCTGTCTTTTGTTCTTCAACACAGATATGCTGCCGTAGCTTACCGTCCGCGCCGCAGACGTCCTTCCAGCGCAGTTTTAATAAATCACCGACGCGGAACGCCGTGTTCAGCCCTGTGACGATCAGCGAATAGTTGCGCGGATTCGGCTGTGTGTCCTTGTAGTAATCCCGGAAAGAATGCAAAGCCTCTCTGTCTTTGATCGGATATGTCTCACTCATAAAATCTCCTCCTTTTGTCTGGTATTTGATGATTAGTTTAGCGGAGTGTTCCTACATGCAACATTTTATTACAAAAAGTTGCATAAGAAAATGCAAGGCGGCGCCCTCGCAAGAGGAGAAGGCAGGGAGGTCTGAAATGCTTAGAATGACGGTAAATACGGAGGAATACATCCAGATCGGCGACGATATCAGGATTGTTTTTCTGGGAGGCAGCAGAAATCACACAAAGGTGATGCTGGATGTGCCGAAGGAAATCAATGTGGCGAGGAGCCGTGCGCTGGAAAACCATGCGAAGACGGCGGCGGATCATGAGAAGATCGCACATTACCATGCGGCGCCGGAGCTGGAGGAGAAGTACCGCAAAAAGAAAATCGTCGTAAACGACGGGGCGAAAACCGCGTCAAGATAAACGGTAATAACTCGGGGCTAACCTAGGGGCTTTGGGTTTATTATATATCATGTCAGCAGGAAATCAAGCGGCTGCGAGGCAGTCATTTGATTTCACCTGACATGATAACGAAAGAATCTTTGAGCGCGCAGTGCGGCAGACGCGAAGCGGCTGGATTCTTGAGGGATGTATGGCAACTATCAATGAACAAACGGCGGTAAAAGGATTTGCCGTCGGCAACCACAAGGAGGTAACACTATGATCGTTAAACACAATATCACGGCAATGAACTCTAACAGAATGTTAGGTCTCACCACTTCTTCTCAGGCGAAGTCCACAGAGAAGCTGTCTTCCGGTTACAAGATCAACCGTGCGGCGGATGACGCGGCAGGGCTGTCCATTTCCGAGAAGATGCGCAGACAGGTGAGAGGTCTGACACAGGCTTCCGCTAACGCGCAGGACGGTATCAGCGTCGTACAGACCGCTGAGGGCGCACTCAACGAAGTGGAGGATATGCTCCAGAGAATGAACGAGCTGGCTGTTAAGGGTGAGAACGGAACCCTGACCACAACCGATCGTGCTTCCATCCAGGCTGAGATCAGACAGCTGATGAGCGAAGTTGACCGTGTACAGAGCACAACCACCTTCAACGAGATGAACCTGTTAGACGGTTCCTTCATGAAGGGCCTTCAGGTTGGCGCAGAGGCTGGTCAGCACATCGATATCAGCATCAACAACATGAGCATGAACGGTCTGGCTCGTAACATTGACACCAAGCTGTACACCAAGGTTACCTATAACAACCTTTCCAAGAATACGGATGTTAAATATGTATCTACTACATTTAAGGCTGAGACGATTGGTAGTACGACACAGAAAGTCATGATTGGTAAGGCTGATACCAAGGGTACGACCACCTTCTCTACTGTAGGCGCTGACGGCAAGTACAACAAGAGACCTATGACCAGTGCGATTGCCTTGAACCTTGTAACAAGCTTCATGAAGCTGCAGGCAGGCGGTACAGGCTCCGACAAGACTGTTGCTACGGCTCAGGATTTCAACTCCCTGAATGCATTCATTAAGGGCGCGATCTCCTTAGTATCTCAGCAGAGATCCGATCTCGGTGCGATCCAGAACAGACTGGAGCACACCATCAGCAACCTGGACAACATCGTAGAGAACACCCAGTCCGCAGAGGCTGCGATCCGCGATACGGATATTGCTACGGAGATGGTTCAGTACTCCAACAACAATATCTTACAGCAGGCTGGTACGTCCATGCTGTCTCAGGCAAACCAGAGCAATCAGCTGGCACTGTCCTTACTCGGCTAATATCGCCTGACGTGAGAACATTCGCCATATGTAATGTTGTGTTGGAAATGGCCGCATCCGGAAGGGGGCGGCCGTTTCCTGTCATATACGTTAAAACGTTTGTTGCAAAGCGGCATATGCCCATGCTATACTGATAAAAGAGAGAATGTTATGCAGTCGCCATAAAGAAAGGAGCAAGGCATGAGCATGACAAACGAAGAATTACTGCTGGCAATGTCAGAGATGATGGACACGAAATTGGCGGCGAGCCTTAAGCCAATTGAGAATCGTCTCGACCGGATGGACGAGCGTCTTGACCGGATAGAAGTCCGTCTTGACCGGGTGGAGGAAAGGCTTGACCATGTGGAGGAAAGACTCGACCGAGTGGAAGAGAGGCTTGACCATGTGGAGGAAAGA
>CAJUBE010000032.1 GCA_910584725.1 uncultured Lachnospiraceae bacterium
AGAGCAACGGCCTTCTAAGCCGTGGGTCGGGGGTTCGAATCCCTTCGAGCACGTTGTATGGTGGGTATGGCGCAGTTGGCTAGCGCGCCAGATTGTGGCTCTGGAGGCCGAGGGTTCGAGTCCCTCTATCCACCTTTAACATGAGCGTGCGGAGCACTGCCTGGTTTACCAATAATGGGCTATCGCCAAGGGGTAAGGCACAGGACTTTGACTCCTGCATTCGCTGGTTCAAATCCAGCTAGCCCAGTTATGGACCACTAGCTCAGTCGGTAGAGCACCTGACTTTTAATCAGGTTGTCGGGGGTTCGAATCCCCCGTGGTTCACTAAAGGAATCCTCAGCGTAAATGGGGATTCGAACCCCGGTTTGATATCCCCCGTGGTTCACTAAAGGAATCTTCTTTTTAAAATTTTAATGGCTTTATTTAGCCGGAACATTTGATTGCAGTGGTTTTTCTGCACTTCAAATGTTTTTTTATTCGCTGAAACAACTAAAGTAAAAAGGATAAGGAGGACGGAATGGAACGGACGAGAGAAAATAAGATGGGTACTATGCCTGTAAATAGACTGTTGATCACCATGTCTCTGCCGATGATGATATCCATGCTCGTGCAGGCGCTCTACAATGTGGTGGATTCTATCTTTGTTTCCCGCATCAATGAGAACGCACTGACAGCCGTGTCACTTGCATTCCCGATTCAGACACTGATGATTGCTGTGGCGGGCGGCACCTGTGTCGGTATCAATGCGGTGCTCTCCAAGGCGCTGGGTGAGAAGGAGCAGGAGCGTGCGGATCACACGGCGGTCACCGGTATTGTGCTGATGGCGGTCAGTTATGTCCTTTTCCTGCTGGTAGGACTGTTTGCAACCCGAGCTTTCTATTTAAGTCAGACGGACGATGTGCAGATTGTAGAGTTTGGCGTGCAGTATTTGAGCATTGCTTGCAGCTGCTCTTTCGGTCTTTTTGCGCAGTTTGTGTTTGAGAGACTTTTACAGTCTACGGGTAGAACCTTCTATATTATGATTACGCAGGGAACGGGCGCGATTATCAATATCATACTTGACCCGATCTTTATCTTTGGTCTGTTTGGCGTGCCGAAGATGGGCGTTGCGGGCGCGGCGGTGGCTACGGTGACGGGGCAGACCATTGCGGGCACGATTGCGCTTGTAATTAATTTTAAGAAAAATGAGGATATTCATATCCGGTTTAAAGGTTTCAGACTGGAGCAGGAGATTGTGGGGATGATCTACAAGATCGGCGTGCCTTCCATGATAATGCAGGCGATTGGCTCTGTGATGACCTACGGCATGAATCTGATACTGATTTCCTTTACCCCTACGGCGACGGCGGTATTTGGCGTGTATTTTAAGCTGCAGAGCTTTATCTTTATGCCGGTGTTCGGACTGAACAATGGATTGGTACCGATTCTGGCGTACAATTACGGCGCGGGCAGGAGAGACCGCTTTATTCAGGCAATGAAGTGCGCCATTTTGTATGCGGTGTGTATCATGGTGATAGGCGTGGTGATTTTTCAGACCATACCGGCGGTTCTGCTGGGATTTTTTGAGGCTTCGGATGAAATGCTGCGGATTGGCGTGCCTGCGCTTCGCATCATCTGTATCAGCTTTTTGCCTGCGGCATTCGGCATTGTCTGTGGTACGGCATTTCAGGCGCTTGGCAATGCGGTTTACAGTATGCTTGTTTCCATTGCCAGACAGCTTGTGGTGCTTCTGCCTGCGGCTTATCTGCTCGCCCTGTCTGGTGAAGTGACGTATGTGTGGTGGGCTTTTCCGATTGCGGAGGTGATGTCGCTGGCAATGACGGTGATTTTTCTGATTCGGGTTAACAGCAGGGTGATTCGTCATATTGGGGAGGAGACGAAAGAACGTCCCGGGGCAGATGCGGCTTCGTAACAGTTCTGCCAGTTCTGCCGGATGATGACGGAGTCGTTGACAGAGTGCAGGGAAAATGATATGATACATGGGCAGGTGAACGGAAATGACATGATTGTCATAAACCGGGCCGTGATCTGACAGGCGGATATGGCGGAATTGGCAGACGCGCTGGATTTAGGTTCCAGTGGGAGACCGTGCAGGTTCAAGTCCTGTTATCCGCATAGGAGAAGTGCTTTAAACAGGGCACTTCTTTTATTTTGTGTGATATTTCGTGTTGCATAGATTAGAAAAATGGTCGTTGATAACATGGTTAAGAGTTTCCGATTGGTCGGACAGGGTGTGCCGGTATACTTGCTTTAGAACGGCATCGGACCCCCATCCGCCGCGCTGCATGATATAGGCATCCGGCACGCCGAGAGCGTGCTGGATGGATGCGCAGTAATGGCGCAAGTCATGGAAACGGAAACGAGGCAGTCCTGAACGCGCCACGAGGTCGATAAAGCGGTCTGAAATCTGGTTAGGTTTCAAGTGTACAATGCGCCCTTTTCTGTCCCTGATTCGGTCCATAACGAAGTCAGGGAAGGGGACATAACGGTTCCCGGCAACGGATTTCGTTGTTTTATCTACCCATTGTTTATTTTCATCAAGGACAACAGCCCTTTGGATATGAGCAATGTTCCCATTGAAGTCCGTATCTTCCAGCCCGCAGATCTCCGACCGGCGTAAGGGGCCGAAAGCCGCAAGCAGGACAGCGATCATCATATCTTCGTCGTCTATATGGTTGAGAAGCGTTTTCACGTCCTCGTCTGTGGGTATGTATAGCTTTGGCGGGACTTTCTGTGGTAAGGCAGTGTTAAGCGCCATTTCCGGACGATAGACCTTTAGAACGGCGGATATTATACCATGTATATTCTTCACTGTCTTCGGGGATTTCTCCCGTGCTTTTCTGTTTATAAATTCCTGAATAAGCTCCGGGGTGATGTTCTCAATCTTCATTTTATCAAATTCAGACAGATCGGCACGCTTTGTCCGTTTGTATTCCCTTATCGTGGACACAGCAAGGACAGACGCCCGGTCTTTTACATAGTTGTCAAAAGCCTCCCCAAAGGTGAGAGTACAGTGCGACCGTAATTCTTTTTCGGCAGCATAGTCTGCAGCCATTCTTTCAGCCTCACGCTTTCCTTTTGTGCTCTGATCGGTGGAGGTAAAGGACTTATAGTGGCGTTTTCCATTTTCGTCCGTGTAATCGTAGACCTGGCAGCGCCATGAGCCGGATGGGAGTTTCTTTGCTGTAGCCATAGTGTTGTCCTCCTACTATTGTAAAATATTTTGTATATGGTATACTTTTATATACCGCTGATGCATCGGTAGATGGGACATAGCATGGGTCTTGAAATCGTTTGTAAAGTAATTAATTGTGCTGTATCTGTCCTTAATTTTATACTTAACGTGTACAAAAGCAGGAAAGATAAGTAGTATTTAGCTGTATGGGCCTGTGAGTTGACGGCAGGCAGACCAGCCATCTGTTTCAGCAAAAATCTTACTAAACCGATGTATGTTGTGGTGTAACAGGCTTATTCAGCTTGTTTGACAGAATAAAAAATCTGTTATATAATAATTTCAGCACAAGATTTCAAGATATTCGTGTCAATCCCTACATAGGAGGGTATGGGAAATAGCGCGGGATGGCTACCTGTGCAGTATCAATTTCAATCGGTACACAAGAGCAAGGCTTAATAGTCTTGCTCTTTCCCTTTTCTCCTTAGAAATTATGAGAACTGGTGTATTCACGTGGGTATATATCTAAAGCCGTTCCTGCTGGCGCAGGGGCGGTTTTACTTTACACAATCAAAATCACAAGATGGGCGGCGTATCCATCATCTCAGGTACTCTTACGAGTGTGTCGGGGGCCTTTCCGACCTTTGTGATTAATGTATGTACTTTCATGATATATGGATGACTTTGTATAAAAATGAGAAAGGCAGATAACCGAAGTTACCTGCCAATAAAGATGAATGAAATAGGTGGGGTGGCAATCCCACATCTCTTTTAAGACCCGTAGGGCGTGACGGCCGCCTGTTCCGTCCTCAGATTTCATTCAATATAGCTTACTCATTTGGTAACTTAAATTCTGGCATGAAATAATGAAAAATGGGTGTTGCTATATCAGTGGTTACCACACAGGCAACTTATGTTTAAAGATATACACGCTGATACAGGCTTACACACCCATTTGCATTACTATATGTCTTTGTGCCTTTACAATACCATTAGCGTGTGGTGAAATCAATATTTTAATTATAATTGGCTTTCATTATAGGCAGGAGATTTTATTCTAATCCTTTTCGTTGCGCTTGTTCAAGCTGTTGTATACTTTTTTCAGGTGTTGGTAAATCTTCTGGCATAGTACCGCCAAGTCTTTCGATTGTATTGCGAACTTCTTTTCCTACATCATAGTGTGCCTGATTGGCATTGGCTTTTCCTTGAATATTCTCGCGACGTAATTTAGCTTCCGCCTGAGTTGCCCGGAAGAGATTGGCAGCTAATTCCTCATAACCCATATGATCTAAGATTTTTTGATTTTTCTTTAGTCCTTTTCTTGCATGAATTTCTTTAGCACCTAATCCACCATACAATCCTTTATATCCATAATTTTGAAAAATAGCATAGTCTTTAGAAGTTTCAACACCGGCATCTTTAGCAGCAGCAACCAACATTTTATTATGTTCGATCATTTCTTGACGGATTGCTAAGCGCTTTTTATCTTCATCAAGGTTCTCAAAGTTTTCTATTAATTCCTGCTGTCTGGTTTTGACTGCAAAATATGATTGACCAAGAGCAATAACTTTTTTGCGGGAATCACCATTTTGTACAATCAAATAGCACGCATAACGAGATAATTCCATATCTTCTAATTCACGCTCCGCACCAGAACCTATGTTCACCATTTTGTTGACATCAACAAAATGGTCTGAAACTTCATTTTCACTGCCACTACAGGCAGCTTTTGCTTTTTCAATAACCTTTAAGAAGTTTCTCCATTCTTTATATTCTAAAACAATTTGCAGTTCTCTCGCATACCAAAATTCCTCACCATATTCATTAACATGACGAATGGATTCAAAGAGGGATTCTGTGTAGTTAGCTTCTTCTTCGGGAGAGAGTGCTTTAGATAATACTCTTTCAGAGAGGGCTTGTAATTGCTCCTCAAATTCTTTCTCGTCCATAGTGATTGGCTCCTTTGAGTGTTGTCTAGAAATTTAATCTTGTGCCGGCGGTTATTCTTGGGGCGGGGTGGCTAGTTTCTTTTGATATTCGGGTATTTTGGTTAATAACTCTACTTGTTCGATAGCCCGGTCTATCTGCTCATCTGCTTTTTTCTGACCTTCTGCATTTAGCATAGAGTAGAATTTTGCAAAAATGTAACCTACTTTTTTTAGGCATCTTTCCAGATATGCAGATTTAAAGTTGATTTCTGCCGGAGTCAACTCTTCCCCGCGATCTAATTTTAGCATAAGTTCATCAAAGCGAAAGTCGTCAAGCTGTTCCCAATCTATACCACGAGTATTTGTGTGTAATTTTAGTGAGTTGTCTTGGTAATCTTCGTTTGGCTTATCATATGATGACTGCAATGGGCGTGTAAATGGTTTTGGAGGTCCGTCATCTTCTGTTTCGTAAAGTTTGAAAGGTTTTGCTCTTTTCTTTTCAAGTTCTATTTGTTTGGCATCTTGAAACTTGTCTAGCTCCTCTTCGGAACTGGCATAAGATTGAGAGTTGTCATACTCCAAATTTTCTGTCCCATTTAGAGTGTTTAACATTCGTTTAGTATAATCAGAAATTTTTTTCTGGTCATCTGCTGTGATGTTTTCGCCAGAAGCTTTTTTGTCAATCAATTTTTCTGCTTCTGCGTCCTTTTTGAAGCGCTCTAGTCTTTCTGGCGTGAGTTTATACTCCGTAGAAATAACGTAAATGCTGTTATCTATATCTGAGACATCACAGTTAAGAGCAACTGCTAATTTTTTTAATGCTTCTAATTTGGGATTGTATTTTCCAGCTTCATATTGTCGGATTGTAATTTCTGCAATCCCAGATTCTTTGGCAAGTTGCTTTTGTGTCATGTGCTGTTGTTTTCTTAATTTCTTAATTTGCTCCCCAATAGACATGCTATCACCTCATTATGGATTATACCATACGAAGTTAAAAAAAAATAGATGTATTTGCATCTTTTTATTGACAGCTGAATTTCATTGAGGTATTATAGATGCAAATACATCTTAACATATGGAATTGCATCTGTCAATTATCTCTTTATGAAGGGGGTGAGAACTTGAGGGCAAATAGAAAAAAGCTGGAACTTGCAATGGCTATGGCATGTATGAACACAGAAGACTTGCAAAAATCGTCTGAGATGCCGAGACCGACGCTTAATAATGTGATTTCTGGTCGTAATGTAAGACCGGGAACTATTGGAAGAGTAGCGAAGGCTCTCGGCGTAGATGTAACAGAAATCATTGAAGATTAAGAGATTCTCTCAGAGTAGGAAGGGGTGAGAAAGTGGTGTATTCATACAGCAAGCTTAAGGGTAGAATAACCGAGCGCTACGGAACGCAGGCGAGTTTTGCCAAGAAGCTCGGTATATCCAAAAACTCAATGTCGAAGAAATTGACCTGTAAGACGGAATTTTCGCAATCTGATATTGAGAAATGGTCGGAACTATTAGGTATTGAGAAGGGTGAATATGAAGAATATTTTTTCACTTGATAAGTATGCTGCAAGGCTTGAAAAGCGGCACCCGAAAAATTCAGATGCCGCAACTGATTAGGAAACTGCATGTGCAATTCCTTGGTCTGTCAATTTGAACTCGCCTAATACATTTTCCTTGACAAGACCTATGGCTGCAAGCTGTTTTCCAACAGGAGTATCAATGGCTTGCCAATCATTAACTCCTGTGCGTACATATTCATCATAAAGACGCTTTAGTGCTTTTTCAGCAATCTCAGTCATGGTATGCGCTCCTTTCTGTTAAACTTGGCTCTGCAAAGCCTGTAAGGAGATCATAGCATGAAGTAACCAAAAAGTTGTACCAAGTTTAATTTTAGGATTAACAATGTACAATTTTACATTTTATTTCGTTCAAAAGGAGGCAGGAGGTGAAACATAATCAATGAATACGACGGGCCAGATCCTTCTGCATCGAAAGATTATTGAGTGGGAGTGGTACGGAGATATCAATACTTGTCGGCTTTTTATCCACATGCTCTTAATCGCGAATTGGAAGGAGGGCCATTTTAGGGGCACAACGGTGCCGCGTGGTTCTTTTGTATCGTCACTCGACAAGCTGTCGGAAGAAACAAGATTGACAAAACGTGAAATAAGAACCGCAATTTCGCACTTAAAAACGACAGGCGAAGTGACAGTCAAAACTACAAACAAATTTAGCGTGTTTACTATCAAAAATTATGCTTTGTATCAGTCATTCGACATGCATAGCGACACGCAGGAGACAAAGAAGCGACATTACAACGACAGTCTAACGACACTAATAGATATAAGTAATAAAGGAAATAAAGTAATAAAAGATAATAATATATGCCCGGAGTCGGAAAACTCCGCTCCGAACCCAAGCGGCATATTGCTTCCGTTGAATGACAAATCTTTTTATGATGTGCCGCAGGACAAGATCACTCTCTGGCGGGAAACATATCCGGCAGTTGATATTGAGCAGGAGCTTCGGCGTATGATCGCGTGGCTGGACAGCAATCCGACCAAGAGAAAGACCCGGCGCGGAATCGAGCGCTTTGTCAATAACTGGCTGGCACGGACGCAAGACAGCGGTGGAAGCAAAGGACGGAAGGAGGGAAAAAGTGAAGTTTATGCAAAAAAAGAAGATAATCGCTCCTTCTCGCTCTGAGGCATGCCCTATATGTGGCGGAACAATGTGGGGCCTATACGATGTCGGGGTGATTCCAGATTATGGGTTAGCCCATCCGTTCGCTGAGGTATGCGAAAAGTGTCGGTCTAAGTTCCGAGCCGAGGATGAAACGGGAGTGCCGCTGGAATATTGTGAAGCTGATTTGGATCGGTTTGGTTTCAAGACATATTCCACCGATACGGGAAATATGGAGAAGATCGCGAGGGATTTTCTTGAAAACTTTGAAACAAGATGGGAGGCAAAAAAAGTGGGCCTTTATCTTTGGAGCGAAAAACCCGGCAGCGGAAAAACTTTCCTGCTTTGCTGCCTTGCGAGGTCTGTGATGATCAAGTACGACCTGCAGATGCGTTTTGTGACTGCGAGTGACTACATTGCGGCGATTGGAGACAGTTTTAAGCGGGAGCGTGGCGAGCATGATAGGAGCCAGGTATACCGCGACTGCAGGCTGTTAGTACTCGACGATCTGGGCGCTGAGAAGAAAGGAGACTGGCAGGAATCAGAAATGTTCCGGCTTATCAATGGGCGGTTGAACCAAGGGAAAGTCACGATGTTCAGCTCCAATATGCCGCCATGGGAGTTAAGGGTGAACAGTCGGATGGTAAGCCGAATCCGTAAAGCCTCCATAGTGTTGCGAATGCCAGAAGAGTCGATACGGGACAAACAGTCAGATGCAAGACAGGCAGAATTTTTGAAAGACATTTTAGGCGAAAAATAAAAGCCCTTACCAGAGCAGCCACTCTGATAGGGGCAGGTAACCCATCAACCCAGCAAAGTGAGGGTATACAGGAAGTATAACATTTCTGCGACTCTCTGTCAAAGAAAGGAGATTTATGGACAAGATAAGACGGTATGTCGAGGATTTTCTCAAGACAACCAAGGTAAAAGAGGAAGATCAGTTGTATACAAATGAGTTGGATGCGTGTAAAAAGGCTATGGCAGTGGATCCATTTAGGACGCTTTGTACACTTTTTGACTATGGGTACGCCAAGGGCTACCGGGCAGCGGTGGCAGAGATGAAGAAGGAAGGAGGCGCAGTGGTATGAGTATTGATGATTATAAACTGAAAATAATTGAGGCGGTAAACGAGATTGATGATGAAAGATTCCTTAATCAGATAAGGACACTGTTAAAACTTCACATTGAGAAGAAAGGTGGTGCGGCATGAGAAAATATTATGAGGTTGACCGTGAGGAATACATCAAATTAATAAATGATATTCTGTCCGAGACAAGCGACATCTGGATTCTCTGGCAGATTTATCTTAGCGCGTTTCATATGACAAACGAAGGAAAGGCGGAGATAGTGGAATGAATGAAAATCAGGGAAAAGAATATGCGGAGCGGCTGAAATCAGGGGCAAAGGAGCTTATAGACGGCATTGGAACGGAAAGCGAATTTGAGCAGAAAATAATTAAGATGATTTATGGATTTGTTAGGAGATGCTTTTTGAAATCCAGATCACAGAAAGGCGGTGCAACATAATGAAACATAAGGATTTTTTAATAAAATTGTTAGATAAACTATCTGAAAATTCAATTCGTCGCTTATACAATTTAGCAGAATATCTTTATATTTACAAGGAGGGCGCAGAATGAAAGAGATGTATATCGAAAGAACCATAGATATAATGCAACAGCTTGATGAGGAAATGCTTAAAAAGGTTTACACAATGGCAAAGACGCTTTTGGAACTATCCAAAGAGAAAGGCGGCGAGGTATGACTTATAAAGAACTGATTATTGATCTTTTGAATAAAATTGACAATGAGAAGTTCCTTCGCCGGATTTATGTTTCGCTTCGTGAGTATGTAAGAGAAAGTGAGGACGCGGCATGAAAAGAGAATACCTGAAAAAGATTTTCAAGATTTTATCACAGGTAGATGACGTGTGGATTTTGGAGCAGATATATAAATTTTCTGTCGAAATGACAAAGGAGGACTAAGCATGAAGGACGAAAGAGGATTCAAAGAGGTTATTCAATCGGTTGAGAGATCGGAGAAGGATAAGGACAAATTCTGTAGGGCAGCCCGGATTGAGAGACAGCCCATGAGTGATGCCAGGGTTGTTACGCTGCTTAACTATGCGGTCGGGACACTTGCTATGGTGATGGGCTTTGCGGCGCTATACATGATCATTTATTTCATGGGAACCGCGGGAAGATAGGAGGCGTAGAAGATGGCAAAGGTGATGTTGGGAAAGTGGACGGATAAAAACGAGAGCTTTACCAGAAAGATCAGGGCAAGCCGGATTGAGGAGGGTGTAGGTATAGATATTCTCGCAAAGAAAGCAGGGATTGAGAGGTCTACCTATTTCAGCCATGTCCGGAACCCGGAAAAGATCACGCTCAGGGAACTTCGGGTTTACTGCAATGTGCTGAAAATTCCGGCGGAGAGTCTGATCTCTGCCGTATATGAGGGAGGTGACTAAAGATGTACATACACGGCTTTATTGACGGTGTTCTTGCGGCGGTCGTGCTGGGGATGGTGGCGCTGATCGCGGCAGCAGTGATCTATTCCAGAAAAAAGAAATAGAAGCGACGGGGCGGGCGGCGGTAAATGCCGTCCGTTTCCTAAACGGCTGTTTTGTTGCTTAAAATTGGTACAACGGGTACGCCGGAATGGGGGATAATGGTATGAAAGGAAGAAAAGGACTTGCGGGGTGTTGCAGATGGCAAAGAGTACGATCGCAGAATGGGAGGAGGCAGACAAACTCCTGCTTCTGGAGGCATGGGCGCGGGATGGCTTGACAGACGAACAGATCGCCGGAAATGTGGGGATCACTGTCAGATGCCTTTACAACTGGAAAAAGAAAAGCGTTCCGATTTTTCAGGCCTTAAAAACCGGGAAAGAAGTTGCGGATATCGAAGTGGAGAACGCCCTGAGAAAGAAAGCCCTCGGATTCCGTGAGACAGAGCAGGCGGTCGGTACCCGTAAGACCGTTGAGTATGAGAACGGCAAGCGGGTCAGGGAAGTGTCTGAGCCGGTGGTGACGGAGGTGGAGCGGTACTATCCGCCAGATACCACAGCACAAATCTTCTGGCTTAAGAACCGAAAGCCGGGACAATGGAGAGATAAGCGGGAACAGGAGATAGACGTGACGGAGGCAGTGAAGATCATTGACAGCATCGGAGACAGTGATTGACTTTGGAAAATTGATAGTTCCTGCTTTTTATCCAGTCCACAGGGATATCGTGAAGGGCGGGCATACATATTACGACCTTTACGGCGGCAGAGGGGGCTTAAAATCTTCGTTCATATCGCTAGAGATCGTTCTGGGGATGATGAAGGACGAACAGGCCAATGCGGTCATATTCCGCAAATATGCGGTTACGCTGCGAGAAACAGTCTATGGTCAGATACTCTGGGCGATTGAGACACTTGGCGTTTCCCATTTGTGGGAGGCAGGGGTAAACCCTATGCAGTGCATTTATCGGCCTACCGGGCAGAAAATCATCTTTCGAGGGCTGGATAAGGCGAAAAAGACAAAATCCCTGAAAGCCAGCCGCGGATATTTCAAGTACCTCTGGTTTGAGGAGCTGGACGAGTTTGCCGGGATCGAGGAAATCCGAACGGTGCAGCAGTCCGTTCTCCGCGGCGGTGAGAAGTTCGTTGTGTTTAAGAGCTTTAATCCGCCGATCAGCGTCAGTAACTGGGCAAATCAGTATATCAACGAGCCAAGGACCAATGCCCTGCGGCACAAAAGCAGTTATCTGGATGCGCCGCCGGAATGGCTTGGGCAGCAATTTCTTGAGGATGCGGAACATCTAAAAGAAGTCAATGAGCGGGCATACCAGCATGAATACTTGGGAGAACCGGTAGGCACGGGCGGACAGGTCTTTGAGTTTCTGGAGATCCGCACGATCACGGATGAGGAAATGCGGCAGTTTGACCGCATTTATCAAGGGATTGATTTTGGATGGATGCCGGACCCGATGGCATTTATCCGATGTTCTTACAGGCCGAACCATGAAAAGGTGTATCTGTTGGATGAATATGTGGGGCGGAAAATCAGCAACGAGGATCTGGCAAAGGAGATTAAACGGCGGCATTATGATGATTATTTTATCATGTGTGACTCCGCAGAGCCTAAGTCGATATTTGATCTGCGGTTTAGGGATGTGTGGGCGCAAGCTGTTAATAAGCGGCCGGGCAGCGTTGAATATGGTATGAAGTGGCTACAGCGCCGGACGATTGTTATTGACCCGGCAAGGACACCCTGCGCATACAAGGAAATTATCGAATATGAGTACGATCGGGATAAAGACGGAAATTTGTTATCCGGTTACCCGGATAAGAACAATCATTGTATTGACGCTCTCAGATATGCGTTAAGCAGAATTATGAATTCATGGGAAACGTCAGCATAACAGGAAGGAGAAATATATATTTTATGGATTATTTGAAAGTGCATTGCTTTCACTGTAAAGGAGAATTTGAGTTATACAACCGCAATATGAATTACGACGATAAGCCGCCAAGATGCCCTCACTGTCTGAAAAAGATGGACAAGACGCAGTGGGAACGGCTGGTTGATGCTTATTATACCTTTGCGGAGGTCAATAAGAATTTCAGAAAATACCACGAGGACAGGGGAGAGCCGCTGTTTCAAGTGGAGCTTCGGAGTTACTATGTGAAGCCGGAAAAGATTGTGATAGAGGATTAACAGAAAGGATAGGATAACGATGAATAAACTTGTGTGCGGCATGGTAGTGGATGAAGATTTGTATGATAAATACAACTTGGATGATGAGACAGGTTTGCGCAGAAAGTATCCGCCCGGAGGAGAACTCACTCTTGATCTTGTGGAGTTCTATTCGACAGCAGAAGGACGCAAAGTTCTCTGTCCAGAATATGTAGAGGACGCGAAAAGGATTGCCGAACAGATCAGAAACGAAATTAAAGAATATTATGCAGCAGAAGACAGCAGGGAAGAAAAGGAGGAGCAAACGGCTATGAAACATGACACATTCGACGGATATTTAAGGGATTTGCAGGAGATCCACGCCAAGGCTGCGCCGGAGCGGAGAGCGCTCAAGGAGAAGATGGATATGGCACAGAAGCGCTGGGAGGAAAACCAGCGGGAGTTCAAGAATGATGAACATTTTCTGGCACGGGAGAAAGTATGTTATCTGGATGCACAGGAGGAGTACAAAAGAAGCATCAGTGAACTTCAGAGACGGACACGGGAGGAAGTTGAGGCGGTACAGGCAGAATATGAGAAACATGTGACGGATTTCTACGTAGCCAACGGGAACCGGCTGGATGAGGCGGCGGTTCGCCTGTTAAATTCCGGTATTAAGCTGACGGAACAAGAGATTAATGGTTTGGTAGAGCAGAACAGGAGCAATCCGACAATGCTCCGGCTGATATCGGATCACTGTGAGAAGATGGAAATTGAGAATCGAAATGCCAGAGTATACGGAAGCCTTGCGAGAAAAGCGGGGGCGGACGAGAGGGAGGCTTTTAAGGTAATCGCGGATATGGTGGAAAAGGCAGTCAGTGAAAATGAGGTGACGGCGGATATTTGGTCAAAGCCGGAGTCCCATTTCCAGAGACTCAGCGACCAACAGATCGGCGCCATGGGTGAGTTCTTTGTGCGGCCGGAAACGCCGCAGACTCTGGCGGCAGAATAGAGCATCGGGGAACAGTGCAGAAATCAGAAATGGTAACTGCACTGTTTTTATATTGCATAGCAGATCATCCTTGTTAAAATATCCCGTAAAAATGGTACAACGTTTTTTCTTAAATATCGGATAATGGAGATAGGAAAGAAATAAAGGGATTGGAGGGATGAGGATGGATGGGATGTCAGCACGGGCACAGGAGGTCAGGCGGAATTACAAAAGACAATATCGGATTCGTAACCGGGAGAAGATCAATTTCCAACAGAGAATGTGGAGGAAGAAGAATCCGGACAAAGTAAAGGAATATCAGGCGCAGTATTGGGAGCGCAAGGCGGGAAAGGCTGGTAATATCCGCGCATCTTGGAAGGATTACGGTATCACACAGGAAAGAGTAGACGAGCTGATGGAGATTGTCAGATCGGGGAAGTATGAGACTCTGGCGCGTCAAGCTGCCCATATGGCGGATGAAAAGGCGGCGGAGCATATTCTCTTGTCAGTAAAGAAAAATCTTTCCTATGATCGCTTGGAGTACCATGACCGGCTTGGCAGGTGCCCGCTGGGAAGGACAGATTTCTATGGGGCAAAGCGGCTGTTCTTTCATTATCTGGACTGTGCATTGAGGGGTGAAGAAACGAAGATTAAAGGGGAATTGGGTAAATGAGTAAAGAAAGTAAGTCGGGACTGTACAAAATCGAATTAAACAATATGGGCGATTATATCGAGATATCAACAGCGGACACGGGGCTCTTTGACAGGTTTGTGGAAACATACAGGCAGATTGTAAGCGCGGCGAAAGAACTTCCCAGAAGATACCGTGAGATAGAAAAGGTTCGTGTTATACCCGGGCATGAGAACAAAACGGTAGAAAAGATCAGGGCAAATGTGAGATTCTGCGGGGAATCGGCTGAAAAGATTGACCTCGTTTTTGGACAGGGAACACTTAAGAAATATTTTCGCGAACACTACGAGAAAATCCCTGATTTCATGCCGGGAACTGAATACTTTATTGATTTTTTTGAGCAGATGGTTCCTGTACTGGAGAAGCTGTTTGGACGGAAGATTGATGAACGGGACAAGAAAGCCGTTAAGTCCATGACTCAGTATATAAGATAGGGGACGAGAGTATGACAATTACAATTCCGGCATTCTGGTGCGCGTGATCGTGACGGTAGTAGTTGAGTGTGTATCGCTTGTGGGTGCGGCAATTGTTATGGCGGCAAGCGACAGGAAAAAGAAAGGATGTAAGTGATGGAAGAAGTAAGAGAAGAAATGAAAATCGGGGGAACCAACAGAGAAACCATGAAAGCAGAGAACCACGTCTGGCTGATGGATGTGGAGTTCTGTAACGGCGAGAAGATCACTGTCTCCGGCAATGATATCTCCATCATCGAGCGGTTTGAAGCTGCCGGCGAAGAACTGGAGGCGCTGGCTGATGTTATGGAGAAAAGAGAGGCCGAGGAAAAGACCGCAAAGGAAAAGATTGCGGAGCGGCGAGAGTTCTCTGAGAAAGCGGCGGAGATTATGGACGGTGTTTTCGGGGAAGGAACGACAAGAAAGTATTTCGGAGATGTTTATGAGGCGATTCCTGACTTTTGCCCGGATGCGGAGTGCTTTATGGACTTCTGGGACTCCCTTATCCCTGTCATTGAGCGGCTGTCCGACCACAAGGTCAAGCTGGAAAAACTGGCAAGCAAGGCGCGCATGGATAAGTACATGCCGCAGGATCATAAGAAACCTTCGGCAAAGAAATAGATATTACCGGCTGATAACAGGTATCAGTCGCTAACCTGAAAAAGTTACGGGCAGACTTGCAAAGGCATCTCTGCTTATGTGGAGGTGTCTTTTTTATGGCGCAGTACGACGGAAGTATCAGGATTGATACACGGGTTGACACAAAGGGATTGCAGCGTGGGCTTACCTCGGTAAAGGGTGATCTCGGGAAGTTTAAAGACTCCATACATAACGGTATGTCTGCCTTAGACAGAGGAATCACGGATATCGGTGGCAAAATAAAACAGATGGGCTCCGGTATGCGCAAGGAGGTTTCAAGCGTAAGGGGCAGTGTGGATGGATTGTCCGGCTCTTTCAAAAAGCTGGGCGCAACGATTGCGTCCGCTTTTGCTGTGCGGAAGATTGCCGGATTCGCCACATCCATGACGGATCTAGGCTCCGATCTGGAAGAAGTGCAGAACGTTGTGGACGTGACTTTCACAACCATGTCAGATAAAGTTAACGAGTTTGCAAAGGCCGCAGATAAATCAGCTGGACTTTCTGAGACTATGGCAAAAAGATACGTCGGCACGTTCGGGGCTATGTCAAAATCCTTCGGTTTTGCCGAGGATGCCGCCTTTGGTATGTCAACTACCCTTACGCAGTTAGCGGGCGATGTAGCGTCCTTTTATAACATTTCGCAGGACGAGGCGTACACGAAGCTGAAATCCGTGTTTACCGGCGAGACGGAGACGCTAAAAGACCTCGGTGTAGTAATGACGGAAAATGCCCTAAACTCCTATGCCATGGCGAAAGGAATCGGGAAAAGCGTAAGTAAAATGACCGAACAGCAGAAGGTTGCGCTTCGGTATCAGTTTGTTCTGGAAAAGCTGTCTGGTGCATCTGGGGATTTTGTGCGCACGCAGGATAGTTGGGCAAACCAGACAAGGATTTTGAAATTACAGTTAGAGAGCCTTAAGGCAACAATCGGGCAGGGGCTTATCAATGTACTGAATCCGCTCTTGAAGATGCTAAACACTCTGTTGGAGAAACTGAGAGCAGTTGCAAACGCCTTTAAGTCTTTCACGGAATCGTTTTTCGGAAAAACTTCCGCCGGAAGCTCCGGCGCAGGATATGTCGATACTTCTGAGGATATCGCGGGTTCCCTTGAAAATGTGTCGGATGCGGCAAAGGATGCGGAAAAATCGCTTGAGGGGTATCTTTCTCCTTTGGATGAGATCAATAAGTACAGTACGGGCAAGGATAAGGATTTACTTTCGGGACTTGAAGACATAGACTTCGGTAAGCTGGGCGATATCAACATGGATGTGAAGATAACGCCCGATCTGGATGACTCTGCGCTGTCAAAGAAGATAGCGAAAATGGCGGAGAAGGTCAAAAGCGTTTTACAAAGGCTGTTCCGGCCGCTTAAGGAGGCATGGGACCGTGAAGGAAAGTCCGTTATGGACTCTTGGAAGCGGGCGCTGGATGAAGTCTGGAAGACTGTGAAGGATATAGGCAGGGATTTTCTTGACGTGTGGAATCAGGAAAAAACGATAAAGATTCTGCAGAACATACTCGGCATTCTTTCCAACGTCGGGCGTACTGCGGAAAACCTCGCCCATAACTTCCGTGATGCGTGGAACGAGAACGACCGTGGTAAAAAGATTCTGGAGAATATCCGGGATATTACGGGGAAAATCGTTGAAAACATAAAAAAGGCATCGGATAAAACTGTAGAGTGGGTGGATGAACTGGATTTTGCCCCGTTACTGGAATCTTTTGAAAAGTATACAAAATCACTGATTCCTGTGGCTGACACACTGAGCGGTATTCTGTATGACTTTTATACAAAAGTTCTTTTGCCGCTTGGAACGTGGACGATAGAAAAAGGACTGCCGCAGCTTCTTGATGTACTGACAAAGTTTAATGAGAAAGTGGATTGGGAGAGCCTGCGCAAAAATCTGGCGGAGTTCTGGGATCATCTGGAACCATTTGCGGAAACCGTGGGTGAGGGGCTGATCATTTTCATTGAGCGTGTTTCTGATGCACTGGCTAATTTCTTAAACAGCCAGGAGTTCAAGGATTTTCTGGTAACGGTGGAAAACTGGATGGACTCGGTTACGCCGGAGGATGTGGCGGATGCGTTGGAGATGATAGCAAAATCACTGATTGCCCTGAAACTGGCATTATTGGGGTATAGCGCAATCAAAGGGATCACCGGCATTTTCGGGACCATTAAATCGTTTCTGGCTATCTTCGGGGTTGGCGGGAGCGCTGCCAAAACAGCTGCAAATATGGATACCGTGGCCGCTTCCATAGGAGGCCTATCGACGGCTTTGACAGGGCTTGCCGCTGCTGCCGCTGTCGTCGGTTCATACAAACTTCTTACGGGACATCTTGAGGAATTATTTGCCTCTTTTGGTAAGAGTACAGACCAAGGGAGAAGACTGGAAGAAAGATATGAGGGGCTTGACGGAGCGGCGAGACTGGCAAAAGATGGGGTTGACACGCTTAAGAACGGGATAGAGGGGTACGGTTTCGCGGCGGATAATTGCGTAGGCACCGGTGTTGCTCTTGAAAAGGCTATGGAAGATATTCAAAACGGCGCTATCCTTACCGACGAGCACATGGAAGAGCTGCAAAACCGTTTCAGCCTTACGGATGAAGATATGGAGATGTTGAGGCAGCACATGCTTGACGTAAACCCTCTTCTCCGTGAAATTGCCGATAACCTCGGTTTTGAGGATGCCTCCCCGGAGACTTTACAGGATATCGCGGAAGGGTTTGGCATGATCGCAAACGGTGTCGAACCTCTCCCGGATGATCTTGCCAATATGACGGAAGAAGCCCGTGGATTTCTTGAACGTGTCATGGAGAGCGAAACGCCGATGGTTGTATTTGGTGAAAAGCTGGAAAACATCGGTGCAATATCTGACAACACGAGCGAGTCTCTTAATGAGACGGGGAAAAGTATATCGGATGGATTAATGAAGGGAATGGAAGAGGCGGATGTGGAGGCGGGTTCGGAAAATCTGTTTAGCCGCCTAATCGGAAAGATAAAGGAGTTGTTCGGCATTCATTCTCCCTCTACTGTTATGGCGGAGATTGGCGGGTATATCGTCGAAGGGATGCTGAATGGTATTCTTGATTCCCTGAAAAGCATAGGTTCATGGGTAAAAGAACATATTTTTGAGCCTTTTATCAACGGATTTAAAAATGCTTTTGGTATTCACAGCCCATCTAAGGTCATGGAGGGTATGGGCGAGTATATCATCGAAGGGCTGCTTAACGGTCTTAAGAACATGTGGGGAAGCATTACCTCATGGATTGAAGATAAGGTTAGTTGGATTATTGACAAATTCAGAAGCGTTAAGGAAAAGGTAAGTGGATTCTGTAGTGGTGGCGGTAGTGGAGACTACGGGCAAAACTATTCTTCCCGCTCCTACTCCATGCGTTCCCTGTCCGCTCCCTATGTACATCCTGCCATTGCGAAGCTGTCAAACATTGAGATACCAAAGCTGGCTACAGGCGCTGTCCTTCCGGCAAACAGGGAATTCCTTGCTCTTGTAGGTGACCAGAAGCACGGGACAAACGTGGAAGCGCCGCTGGATATGATTAGACAGGCGAACAGAGAGGCGGTTTTGGGCGTGCTGTCGGAACTTGGAATAACAGGTAATCTGGGTAATGGCAATCCGCAGACATTGATTGTCAAGCTGGTTGCAGATGGAAGAGAACTCACAGATCTGGTGATTAGGAATGGAGAGGTGCGCCAGATGTCAACGGGTAATAATCCGTTTTTGCTCGGGACAACATAATAGCGCATACTTGAGTTACAGAATGCCGTCCAATTCGTGTTGCATTTCATGTTGCATAGCCATATAAAACAATATATTTCGGGGCATTTTTTAATATTCCAGTCTATCAAGATGTAGCTGTAATGCCAGTGTTTATGCGGCTTTCGGTAAATACGCCATTTTCAATCTGTTTTAAAATCAGGTTCAAGTCCTGTTATCCGCAGTAAATTTTAAGAATGTGTGAAAACAGGACTTGAACCGGAGCAATGTCCTGTTATCCGCATGGGGAAAGAAGGAAGCGCATGAGAGGTGCGCTTCTTTTTTTGGCCTTTTTAAATTTTTTGATTATGCAAAAAATAACTCAAAATTGTGAAAAATACCTAAAATATGCGGCTATATATCGAAATTATTTGACCGTTTTCGATAATAACCATATATCAAAACCCCCTGTTTTTTAAACTTGACACCAGGTTTACATAAAATTCGCGCACGTCAAAACCGGGAATATTCTCCCGATTTAAGTCAATCATATCGCCGTGAGAGATACCCCGTCCCTCGGATGTGGCAAGCCGGGTAAAATTGTCACCCCAGCAGGCGCTTTCCAGGGACACAAGGCCGTCGTTGGCACCGTCAAAGTGTCTGACAAGCGGGTATGCCATATTTAAGGGGAATCTGCCGCTGGAAGCGCAGTTCATCTGACTGCCTACGCTCTGATAGAAAACTTCGGGGCGATTGGGCAGCGCGCTGTTTCTGCGATCGCAGGCGGAGGCCGTGAGATCACGCACGGCGGCAAGAAAGTCGGGATCGCTGTCGCCGAATTTCTTCAGGGCGGCATTGTACTTGCGGGCCACGCTTTTCTGGATTTTCACAGGTATTTTATCCAGAAGATAGTCGGCAAAAATACAGCCCCTGTGGGGTGTGTTTATGGTGGTAAGGGAAGCAACGTATGGCGCGGCGCCGCAGGCGCTTATGGCATGACGGCTGTCAAGGCCGCCCTTGGAATGGGCGATGATATTTACCTTTTCACAACCGGTTTCCTGCACGATGGCGCGGATGCGTTCCGCAAGCTCCTGACCGCAGTCTGCCACGGAGGCGGCGGACTGCTGGCTGCCGTAGTAGACACTTGCGCCGTTCTGTTTCAGGGCGTGGGGAATCCTGCCCCAGTAATTAAAGAAACGGAAATCACGGAAAAATACGCCGTGCACGAGAAGAAGCGGATATTTTGTCTCACAGAGGCGGCTTTCGGCGCGAATCTGGTCGAGCAGAAACTTTTCCTCTTCAAACGCTGCTTCCCGCGAGGTGATGGCAATAATACGGCACAGCGCCCAGATATGGACGAATGGAATCCATCCGCAGACAATGCCGATGACACGCCATTTGATGCCAAGCTGCACGGAAGTCGTATACACGCGGATGATGCCGTTCCAGAAAAGGATGGACTCCATCAAAACGAGAAAAAGCAGGCTCACCAGACAGCCGGCGACATAGCCGGGCCCGGCGCCGTCCGGCCGCAGGAAAAGCGTATACAGGATGACAAAAAGGGACTCGACAATGACCGTGGAGAGGAAGAGCTGCAGCAGCGCCGCGCCGTCCTCCAAAATTTGGTTTCGCCTGCCGGAAGTCCGGCGAAAGGTGAACCGGGGGAATATATTGATAAAGACAAAAAGGAAAAAGCCGATGAAGCACGCGGGAAGGACTGCCGCCGCCCGAACCGGTGTAAAAAAGGCGTTCCGCAGGCCGCTGTCGGTGATACGGGGGATCAGGATATAGAGCGCGCTCATTTCCGCGAACAGGATCAGCGCAGAGATCATTTTTCTTATGTGCTTCATGGGTTTCTCCGATCAGTAAGTATGGATTGTGATAAGCGGCTTCCTTTTACTGCCTTTTTATGAGCAGGCCCGCATATGGAAGTTTGCTGTTTCACAGCATGGGGGTCGCGTAGCGAGTAGGGAAAGAGAGCTCTTCCTTACTCAATTTGATTATAGCACATTTTATGGCATATATTGGCGGCGAAATGGAAATATGGTTGCTTTTTTGTGCTTATACGAGTAAGATTACAAATAGTCCCCAATTTTGCAGAAAAAGGAATGGTTCGTATGAGCACGGCTAAGACTATGACCCGCGAGGAGCGTATGGCGACGGAGTCCATCGGAAAATTGATGGCAAGCATGACGCTGCCGTCTATCCTCGCGCAGATCATCAATATTTTATACAGCATTATTGACAGAATCTACATCGGGCATATGGAAGGGGTGGGAGCCAACGCCCTGACGGGGGTGGGCGTCACCTTTTGCATCACGGTTTTTATCTCCGCTTTTTCCGGATTTGTCAACAGCGGGGCCGCGCCCCTTGCGGCCATCTGGCTGGGGAAGCAGGACAGGGATCACGCGGAAAAAATTCTTGGCAACAGCGTGAGCTTCCTTGTGATCTGCACGGTTGCGCTGATGGCTGTTTTCTATGCGTTTCAGCGACCCCTGCTCTATCAGTTTGGCGCCAGCGACGCCACCATAGATTACGCGGTGGACTATCTGACGATCTATCTGGTGGGTACGCTGTTTGTGGAGCTGGCGCTTGGATTAAATGCTTTTATTATCTGCCAGAGCAGACCGGGCGTGGCGATGTTGTCGGTGCTGATCGGCGCGGTGGCCAATATCATCCTTGATCCCATCTTTATCTTTGGCCTCGGCATGGGAGTAAAGGGCGCAGCGGTGGCGACGGTCATTTCCCAGGCGCTCAGCGCGGCGTGGGTCACAGGTTTTTTACTGAGTAATAAATCCACCTTAAAAATAAGACGGAAGTTTCTTCGGCTGGAGCGTGGGATTCTGGTCAGCATTTTCTCTCTCGGGATATCGCCCTTTATCATGCGGGCCACGGAGAGCTTTATCAGTATTGTGTTAAATCACGGACTGCAGGCATACGGCGGGGATTTGCACGTAGGCGCGCTCACCATCATGCAGAGCGTGATGCAGCTTTTCGCCGCTCCCATCGCCGGCTTTACGCAGGGCATGACGCCGATCGTCAGCTACAATTACGGCGCGGGAAATTTTGAGCGGGTAAAACAGCTTTACCGCTGGATGATCGGCCTGTGTTTCGGGTTTATGCTTGTGTCCACGGCGACGACTATGTTGTTCCCGGAATTTTACGCAGGCTTTTTCACAAACGAGACGGCCCTCGTGGAGCTGGTCGGAAAGGTGATGCCGATCTTTATGGCGGGAATGCTCGTGTTTGGACTGCAGAATGGGATCCAGCCCACTTTTCTGGCGCTCGGGCAGGCGAAGGTGTCGCTTTTTATCGCCGTGCTGCGAAAAATTATTCTGCTGATTCCGCTGGCGATTATTCTGCCGCATTTTTTCGGCGTGATGGGCGTTTACTATGCGGAGCCGGTTTCCGACATTATTTCCGCGACCACGGCCAGCGTGTTGTTTTTGATTAATATCAGAAAGATTCTGTCGGCGGAGTCGCTGGCAAAGATTCAGTGAAGTTCCGAAGATTCAGAGAGCGCATGAAAACCTTGACAAGCGGGCATACTTTATGTTACATTATCTCACAAGTTAAGAGGGAGTAGTTATCCTGTGTAAGCAACATACCCTGACACATGTGTCATGTTTACACGCTTTCTATTTCATATTGGATATTAATGAAATGAGAGAAAGAACGAGACTTTTAGCATTCTAAAAATGTGGAAGGTCTCGTTTTCTTTAATGCGCATGTCCGCACAGGGAAGTTTGCTGCAAAGGCAGCATGCGGACAGAGCAGTGAGTAGTGAGAAAAGTCTCCCTACTCGATTGAGTAGGGCTTACGAGAAGGAGGAGAGATTCGTGGATGTTGTAATTCAAATTGGGCTGCTGGCGTTAGGTTTTGTTCTTCTGGTAAAAGGTGCGGATTGGTTTGTGGAGGGCGCGAGCCGGCTGGCGGAGAAATTCGGAATTCCGCAGCTCGTGATCGGCCTCACCATCGTGGCGATGGGAACGTCTCTGCCGGAGGCAGCGGTCAGCGTGTCGGCGGCTTTGAAGGGGAGCGCGGAGATCACCATCGGCAATATTGTGGGAAGCAACATTATGAATATCCTGCTGATTTTGGGGCTTACCGCTCTCATTACTCCCATAGCGGTACAGAAATCGACGGTGCGGTACGAGATTCCTTTTGTGATCGTGGTGTCGGCCATCCTTGTCGCTATGGGCGCTGCGGGAGACAATCTGCTGCATTTGTCCGACGGCTTGATTCTCTGGGCGCTGATGCTATGCTATCTTGGATATCTGCTTGTTATTGCGAAGAAGGGCGGCGGTCTGCCGGAAGAAATGCCGGAAGAAAAGCCCATGCCTGTCTGGAAGATGCTCGCCCTGATCGTTCTGGGCGGGGCCATGATTGTGCTCGGTTCTGATGTGGCGGTGGATGCGGCTACGGAGCTGGCGATGATTTTCGGTATGAGCGAACGGCTGATCGGCCTGACGATCGTGGCATTCGGCACATCTTTGCCGGAGCTTGTGACAAGCGTGACGGCGGCCATCAAAGGCAAGGCGGATATTGCGGTGGGCAATATCGTGGGAAGCAATATTTTCAATATCCTCTTTGTGGTAGGCACTTCGGCGCTGATTACGCCGGTAGCTTATGCGCCGGAATTTCTGACAGACGGTATCGTGTGTATTGCGGCAGCTGTGCTTTTGTGGATCTGCGTATTTAAGAATAAACGGCTGGGCCGTGTGGGCGGACTGCTTATGCTGCTTGGCTACGGGGGATACTTTATGTATCTGATGCGCTGAACGGCATAGCCGTCGAATAGAAAAGTTATGTAAACTTAATAGACAAACTATACCGCAAAAAGTACAATCCGTACCAGAAGGGGCGCGCGGCATGATGAAACGTAGTATGATAAATGCAGTTTGAAAGATTGGGAGGGAAGCTATGTATCTGATTGCGCTCTGTGACGATGAGACGGAACAACTGCATAAAACGGAGAAAATGCTCGCGGAATACAGGGAAGGCCATCCGGAGGCTGACCTGCAGGTGGAATGCTTTGAAAACGCCGATGCGCTGTTGACACGGATTGGCGACGAAGCGTACCTTCCTGATTTGGTACTGATGGACATTTACATGCCTGACATATTGGGGATTGAGGCGGCAAGGGAACTGCGGCGCATGGGAAACCGCTGTCGGATCGTGTTTCTGACGACATCAAAGGAGCACGCGCTCGACGCGTTTGAAGTGGAGGCGGCCCAGTATCTGGTGAAACCGCTGTCGGAAGAAAAATTGTTTGCGGTTTTGGACAAGCTTATGATGGAGATACAGGAGGAGCGGAAGCGGTTTGTCCTCCTGCAGATTGACGGGGCTGTGCAGCGTGTGGCAGTGGACGACATTATATATTTCGAGGCGCAGGGAAAATTTCAATATCTGCATCTGTCGGACGGCAGCCAGTGTATGCTGCGCCTCACGATGGCCAGGCTCGTGGAGCTGTTGGAGCCTTACACCGAGTTTTTGCGGGTGGGTGTCGCCTATCTTGTGAATATGGATCATATCGAGTGCGTCGGCAAGCAGGAAATCTGCATGGATACCGGGAAAAAGATTTATCCGCCGAGAAACGCCTGCCAGGCGGTGCGGGAGAGATATTTTGCGTATTATTGCGACAAATAACAAAGTGAGAAGTACTTCTAATCAACCCGTTCTTTTCCCCAAAAGAACACCGCAACCGTGCCGGGGCCGGTGTGGGCGCCGATGGTGGTGCCGATGCTGTTGATCACCACTTTGCCGTCCAGATTCGGGAAACGCTCCTCGATCAGATCCGCCACAAATCGGGCATCCGCATAGCAGGCGGACTGGGAGATATAGCATTTTCCGCTGTAGGCGGTTCCCTCCTCGATGCATTCCTCCATCTTATCTACGATCGCGTACATGACTTTTCTCTTGGTGCGGATTTTATAGCGGGGAATCAGTCTTCCCAGATGATCCACGTTTAAGAGGGGGCAGATATTCAGCATATTTCCGATCATACCGGAAGTCTTTGAGATACGGCCCCCTTTAATATAGAAGGTAAGATCCGTGGAGAAGAACCAGTGATTCAGGCGCAGGCGGTTGTCCAGCGTCCACTGATAAAGCTCCGCGGCTGACATGCCCTCGTCGCGCAGGTCGGCCAGCTTATCCATCAAAAGGCCGAAGCCCGAGGACGCTGCCAGAGAGTCCACGATATAGATTGTCTGCTCAGGGTATTTCTCGGCAAGGATTTCCTTTGCGCCCATGGCGGAGTTGATTACACCGGAGATGCCGGAGGACAGGCACAGATGCAGGATGTCCTTGCCGGCCCGCAAAAACGGTTCAAAGTATTCCGTAAATTCGGCGACATTGATCTGCGAGGTTTTCGTGTCCGCGCCGTCCGTCATGGCCTGATAAAAATGCTCAAAGGACATGCTCTTGCCCAGATCATCCGAATACTCCCGGCCATCCAGCTCATAGTGGAAGCAGGCGTAGAAAATGCCGCGCTTCGAGAAATGCTCCGCCGGAAGATCCGCTGTTGAACAGCAGCTCAGAATATAATTCTTCATAATATGGGTATCCATGCCTTTCCCGCAATCTGCGAATCAAATTTGTTTTTGAATGCAACATACATTAAAGTTTACCACGTTTGCGGCGCAAATACAATGAGGACTTAGCAGCAAGTGCAAAGTCCTGGGCGATCTGCTATTGTATTCCGCTATCCGCCTTTCCGAGCTTGTACTTGTTTTAAGCGGAAATTTTTGGTATACTATGAAGCGTAAATAAAAAATAATTTTTATTAATAAAGGAGAGCAGACATGAAAGGAAACATTGTTGTTGGTCAGTCCGGCGGCCCTACAGCCGTTATCAACTCTTCCGTAGCGGGTGTGTACGCTGCGGCCAAGAAGCTGGGCGTGAAGAAAATCTATGGTATGGTTCACGGTATTGAGGGATTTTTGGAAGACAGAATGATTGATCTCGGCGAGTATCTGGATGATGAGACGGGGATCGAACTTTTAAAGAGAACTCCCTCCGCATTTTTAGGCTCCTGCCGTTTCAAAATGCCTCAGATCGAGGGACATGAAGATGTTTATGAGAAAGTGTTTGAGATCATGGAGAAGCACGATATCGAGTGCCTGTTCTATGCCGGTGGCAACGACTCCATGGATACGGTTAAAATGCTGTCCGACTATGCGGCGGCTCACGGGAAATCCCAGAGATTTATGGGCGTTCCCAAGACCATTGACAACGATCTGCCTGTGACGGATCACTGCCCGGGCTACGGCTCTGCGGCGAAGTATATTGCGGCTTCTCTGAAAGAGATTATCCGCGACAACGCATCCTTCGGCGCGAAGAAGCCCACGGTATGCATTGTGGAGATTATGGGACGTAATGCGGGATGGCTCACGGCGGCGGCGGCGCTTGCAAAGGGCGATGACTGTGAAGGCTGCGATGCGATTTACCTGCCTGAGAAGGTATTTGATATCGACAAGTTCGTTGCGGATGTGAAGGATCTGGCGGCAAGAAAGTCTTCCGTAGTGATTGCGGTTTCCGAGGGCGTTAAGGTTGCGGACGGCAGATATGTGTGCGAGATCGGCAGAGAGGTTGCCGTGGACGCGTTCGGCCATAAGCAGATGTCTGGTACGGCGGTTATGCTGGCTGACAGGATTGCTGCGGAGACAGGTCTTAAGACCCGTGCGATCGAGTTCTCTACCTTACAGAGAGCAGCGACCCATCTGGCTTCCCTCACGGATATCAATGAGGCGTTCCAGGTTGGCCACGACGCTGTGATGGCGGCGGAAGAGGGCAAGACCGGCATGATGATCACGCTGGACAGAAACGGCGAAGATCCGTATCAGTGCGGCACCAGCGCTTACGATATCCACGCGATTGCAAATGTGGAGAGAAATGTGCCTGACGAGTGGATTACCGCGGACGGCAAGGGTCTGACAGAAGAATATGAGAAGTACGCAAGACCTCTGATCATGGGCGAGCTGCAGCCGCTCTTTGTGAACGGACTGCCGAGACATCTGGTGAGAAAATAAAAGCGGAACAGGAAGAATAATAGAAGGAATCGGAACTGTGGCGTATATGCTGCAGTTTCGGTTCCTTTTTTGTCTGCTTATGTATAAAAAAAGAAACATGATGCAACACTTGTACATAAAATGTTGTATCTTGCTCCTACACTTTATATATCGGTGGCGTGACGGAATACTTTATAGCCAAATTAAAAAAATTTAATTTCTTATAACTGCACATCCAAATACACCTGATCCTTATCCTCCTGCTCGATACCGAGATACTGTCTGGTAATGCGGTAGGAGGAGTGATTGTACAGCTCCATGAGCAGGGCGGGTTGTACGCCCCTTTTCCATGCGTGATAACCGAAGGTTTTCCTGAGCGAATGGCAGCTTATGTGCTCGTCCAGTCCGACATACAGAGCAGCCTCCTTAACGATGCGGAATGCCTGGGAGCGGGACAGGGGCGTCAGACGTTTCCCGCCGCTCGGGAAAAGATAGGGACACGTCCGCCCCTGCCTGCGGTTCTTTTCTTGATTTTCCCATAAAACCTCCAATGTTTTTCGCACGCTGTCATTGACGGCGACGCTTCTTACTTTCCCTGTTTTGTGCTCGGTGATGCAGATATGATCCCGACAGCCGCATTTCTCCTCATAAAACACATCCTTCCACTGTAAAAGCAGCAGATCGCCAATGCGGAACGCGGTGTTCAAGCCCAGAATGATCAGGGCATAGTTTCTGTAAATAGGTTTTTCCACCAGATAATATTCCTTAAATTTCTTAAGCTGCGCTTCATCCTTAATGGGAGCGGTTGTACTCATGTCAGTTTCCTCCTTTTTGTTGTTGTGCAATATCATTTTACAATGATTTGTTGCTGCTGTGCATTTTTGTGAAAAACAGGTGCGAATGCAACACTTTATGTACAAGTGTTGCATGGCAGGGAGGCGGCTTTAACAGCCACAGTTTAAAGAAAGCAGGGAGGTTTTAAGATGTTAAGACTGACAGTGGGAGCGGAAGATTATCTGATGATCGGTGAGGATGTAAAGATTGTATTTTTAGGAGGCAGCAAAAACCACTTAAGAATCATGATTGACGCTCCAAAAGAGATGAATGTGGTGCGGAGCAAGGTCATTGAAAACAATGTCACCGATCCGGAGGAAAAGGCGAATCTGCCGCACTATTATGCGGTGGCCGACCTGCCGGAGAAATATCGGAAGAAAAAAATCGTGATGAACGATGCGGCGAAAAAGACGGCGAAAGAATAGCGGTAATAACCCGGGGCTAACCTAGGGGCTTCGGGATTATTCATAGAAACCAATCAACCAACCAACAGCCGTAAACGGATTTATGGCTGGCAAATCAAGGAGGAAACAACCATGATCGTAAAACACAACATTACAGCATTAAACTCTAACAGAATGTTAGGTCTCACCACCTCTTCTCAGGCGAAGTCCACAGAGAAGCTGTCTTCCGGTTACAAGATCAACCGTGCGGCGGACGATGCTGCAGGGCTTGCTATCTCCGAGAAGATGCGCAGACAGGTGAGAGGTCTTACGCAGGCTTCCGCAAATGCGCAGGATGGCATCAGTGCAGTACAGACCGCAGAAGGTGCGCTGAACGAAGTGCACGATATGCTCCAGAGAATGAACGAGCTGGCTGTGAAGGGTGAGAACGGTACACAGACCAGCACGGACCGCGCATACATCGCGATGGAGATTAACCAGTTGATGAGCGAGATTGACCGCGTGCAGAGCACAACGACTTTCAATGAGATGAGTCTGCTGGATGGCAAAGGATTTAAGAAGGTCGGTCTGCAGGTAGGCGCTGAGGCTGGGCAGCACATCAACGTGACGATTGCCGATATGAGTATCCATGGAATCAACGAGGAGATTACAAAGAGATTTGGCGGGACTTCCATGGAGACGACCGTTACGGATAAGTTTTATAAGACATTCAAAAAGGAAGATCTGAGCAAGGGCATTCCCGAACATGCGGATTTCGGCAGCCTGAATAAGTTCGCGAAACAGGCGATCAAGGTGGTATCCGCACAGCGTTCTGAGCTCGGTGCAGTACAGAACAGACTGGAGCACACGATCAACAATCTGGACAATATCGTGGAGAACACGTCTTCCGCAGAGGCGGCAATCCGCGATACGGATATTGCGACGGAGATGGTGCAGTATTCCAACAACAACATCTTACAGCAGGCCGGCACATCCATGCTGTCCCAGGCAAACCAGAGCAATCAGCTGGCGTTGTCCCTGCTCGGCTAACAGGGTATTTCGGCCGCAGAGGTTCATTGTTTGTAACAGAAGCAGTTATAGTAAAACAGCTCGGCTTTCTTTGGAGAGTCGGGCTGTTTCTATATGTAAAAAGAAAGTGCGGCATTTAAGGATTTACTGCATATATTCTCGACTATCTGCACATAAAATGATATAATTATATGCAGATATGGAGGGACTATATGAGAAACTTTGATTATTCCTTTTTGGAGAACGGCATGCTTCCGGCCAACCTGATCAACCTTACAGGAGATATCTATGCCCTTCGGACAGCGGCAGGCGTGCGGAAAGAAGAGTATGCGGCAGTGTTTACGGAGCTGGAAGCTGTTGCGAAGGTACAATCCGTCAAAAGCTCCAATGCAATCGAAGGAATTGTGACGAGCGATGAACGTATTGCGGAGATTGTGAATCACAGCAGCGCGCCTTTAAATCATAATGAAGCGGAAATTGCGGGATACAGGGATGCGTTGAATGCTGTTCACACAGGATATGAACATCTTGATTTCAGGCAACGGGATATTTTAGACTTGCATCGTATGTTGTTGTCTGTGGCGGGAGCTGAATATGGAGGGCAATACAAGACAGACGATAATGTCATACTGGAAGTAGGGGCGGATGGAAAGAGAAGAGTCCGTTTCCGACCTACGCCTGCGAACGAAACTGCGGCGGCAATGGAGCAGCTTGAGTTTGCGTACATGGATGCAAGAGATAACGCGAATTTAAATCAGCTTTTGCTGATTCCCTGTGTCATATTGGATTTTCTATGTATTCACCCGTTTCGGGATGGGAATGGAAGAATGTCCCGTCTTTTGTCATTGCTGCTTCTATATAAGAACGGGTTTGACGCAGGAAAGTACATTTCTTTTGAAGAACAGATTAACAATTATAAGGCATATTATTATGACGCGTTGAAACAGTCCTCCGCGCAGTGGGATATGAACGGGAATGATTATTTTCCGTTTGTCCGAAATTTTCTTTCCATGCTGTACATGTGTTACAAGGAGCTTGATAAAAGGTTTGCGCTTCTGCATGGGAAAAAAGTGACGAAGAAGGCAAGAGTGGAAGCTACTGTGCTTGGAAGTCTTACACCGCTTTCCAAAGCGGAAATCTGCGGCATTCATCCGGACGTTAGTCCTACAACCGTGGAAGCGGTACTTGGGGCGATGGTCAGAGAGGGCAGGATCAAACGGATAGGGGCAGCAAGAAACGCGAGATATATAAGAAATGAATAGGAGTGGAAAAAATTTGAAAAGAGTGGTTTACAAAATCGCTCTTTTATTATATGATGGTTTTGGAAAACGATTTCCGAGAGGCGCGAAAAATCATGGTATCAATCAAAGATGTCGCAAAACATGCGGGTGTGGCGATTTCCACCGTTTCCAAGGTGCTGAACGACTACCCGAATGTGAGCGAGGAGACAAAGAAAAAAGTAAATCAGGCGGTGGAGGAATTAAATTTTGTGCCGAATTCCGTGGCGGCGGCGCTTTCCTCCAAGCAGTCCGGCAGGGTTGCCCTGCTCTTGAATCTTGGCAATGTGTCGCAGGCGGTGGACGAGATCAATATGCAGTATATGGCCGGCACCATAAGGCGGGCGGTGGAGCTGAACCTGGATGTGATCACGATTTTTGACTCCATGCTGAAAAATAAAAATCTGGACGAGGTGGTGCGCTATCTGCGCTCCCAGAGCATTACGGGGCTTATCATTTTCGGCATGTCGAAGGATGACAAGGTGCTTAAAAAATTGATCGGCGCGCAGCTTTTCAAGATTGTGACGGTGGACGCGCCCTTTGTGAACACCTCCTCGTCTGCGGTCTGGATCGATCAGGCGGCGGCGCAGTACGATGTGGCGAAGAAGACGCTTAAGGAAAATAAGGGGAAGAGCATTCTCTATCTGGCGGGCAAAAAGAACGGGTATGTTACCGCAGAGCGTTTGAAAGGCATACAGCGGCTGGCGGAGGAAGAGAAGATACCGCTGCTTGTCAGGAACGGTGAATTTTCGGAGCTGCAGGCCAGAAATCTGACGCTGCGGTATGCGAAGAAAAAGGATATTGTGGTGTGCGCTTCGGATCTGATGGCGATCGGCGCGATGCGGGCGCTGATGGATATGGATATTTTCCGTCCGGTGTGCGGTTTTGACGGCATCACGCTGATGGGATATGCGGGTAAGCAGATGAACACGGTCAAACAGAACTTCGAGCGGGTTGCCTCTGAGGCGGTAGGAGAGTTAAAACGCCTTTTGGACGGCGGAGAGGGAAGGCAGATTGTGTTGGATTACGAGCTGGTGCGGATGAAATATGAGGATATTCTGATGGCGGCGCAGGAGAAAAACGCCGGCGGGATATAGAGGGCGGACATTTGCCGGAATCGGATGAAGAGTGCAAAACCGCAGGTTTATGAAAATAGAGAACCGGGTAATATAATTAACATAGAATAAAAAGCAAACACGAAGAAAAGGGAAAGGGAGGTTTCAACACATGGCACAGGCAAGTAACCTGAAAAGAGACGTACTGGTAATGAATCTGGAGCAGGAGCTGGAGAGCCAGACACAGAGCGGATACGGCAAATCCATTGCCGCCTGCAGCAACGAGGAGTTGTATTACAGCATTCTGCAGCTTTCCAAGAAGTTGATGGAAGCGTCGGAACGGATCGAGGGCGAGAAGAAGATTTACTACATCTCGGCGGAGTTCCTGATCGGTAAGCTTCTGTCCAACAACCTGATCAATCTGGGGATTTACGACAATCTGGAGAAGATTCTCGAGAAGAACGGCAAACAGCTTTCCGCGATAGAGGAAGTGGAGCCGGAGCCTTCTCTCGGAAACGGCGGTCTCGGACGTCTGGCTGCGTGCTTTCTTGATTCCATCGCATCCCTCGGGCTTCCCGGAGAGGGTATCGGATTGAATTATCATTTCGGGCTGTTCAAGCAGGAGTTTAAGGATAAACTGCAGACGGCTGAGAAGAACGACTGGATCGAGGAGCAGTCATGGCTGACAAAGACCGACACGACGTTTGAAGTGGCGTTCGGTGAGAAGAAGGTGACTTCCCGACTTTATGACATTGATGTCATAGGTTACGACAACGGCGTGAATAAGCTGCGGCTCTTTGATATTGAGACAATCGATGAGAGTCTGGTAAAGAAGGGAATAGACTTTGACAAGGAAGATATCGAGAAGAATCTGACGCTTTTCCTCTATCCCGACGACTCCGACGAGGCGGGAAATCTTCTGCGCATCTATCAGCAGTACTTTATGGTGAGCAATGCGGCGCAGTTGATTTTGAAGGAGATGAAGGAGAAACAGTACGATCTGAGAACCATGTACGATCATGCGGTAATCCAGATCAACGACACCCATCCGACCATGGTAATTCCGGAGCTGATCCGCATTCTGGTGGATGAGAAGGCGTTCACAATGGACGAGGCGATTGAGGTTGTGAGAAAAACCTGCGCTTACACGAACCACACAATTTTGGCGGAGGCGCTTGAGAAATGGCCGCTGGAATATCTGGAGAAGGTAGTGCCTCAGCTTGTGCCGATCATCAAGGAGCTGGATAAGCGCGTGGCGGCGAAGTATAAAGATCCCAAGGTGCAGATCATCGACGAGGATGACAGGGTGCATATGGCGCATATCGACATCCACTATGGCTTCTCGGTGAACGGTGTGGCGGCGATCCATACGGAGATCTTAAAGAACACGGAGTTAAACGCGTTCTACAAGATTTATCCCGAGAAGTTCAACAATAAGACGAACGGCATCACATTCAGAAGGTGGCTTTTGTCCTGCAACCATGAGCTGGCGGGCTTCCTTTCCGACACCATCGGGGACGGCTACAAGAAGGATGCGGCTAATCTGGAGAAGCTTTTGGAGTTTGCGGATGATGAGGCGGTGCTGAACCGCATTGCCGAGATTAAAATGAACCGCAAGAAGGATCTGGCGGCTTATGTGCAGAAAGTGGAAGGCGTAACGCTGAATCCGGATTCCATCTTTGATATTCAGAGTAAGCGTCTGCACGAGTACAAGAGACAGCAGATGAACGCTCTTTACATCATTCATAAATATCTGGAGATCAAGGCCGGCAAGAAGCCTGCAAGGCCCATGACCTTTATCTTCGGAGCCAAGGCGGCGCCGGCTTATGTGATCGCACAGGACATCATCCACCTGCTTCTGGTGCTGCAGGAGATTGTGAATAAAGACCCCGATGTCAATCCTTATATGACGGTGCTTATGGTGGAAAATTACAATGTGGCTTACGCCGAGAAGATGATTCCGGCCTGCGACATTTCCGAGCAGATTTCACTGGCATCCAAGGAGGCTTCCGGCACGGGCAATATGAAGTTCATGTTAAACGGCGCGGTGACACTGGGCACTTCCGACGGCGCAAATGTGGAGATCCACGAGCTGGTTGGCGATGACAATATCTATATCTTTGGTGAGAAGTCCGAGGCGGTGATCGAGCACTACGAGAAGGCGGACTATGTGTCCAAGGATTACTACAAGAAGTCCCCTGTGATCAAGGAGGCGGTAGATTTCATCGTCAGCAAGGAAGCGCTGAAGGTGGGACATAAGGAGAATCTGGAGAGACTCTACAAGGAACTGTTAAACAAAGACTGGTTTATGACCCTTCTGGATCTGGAGGATTATATCAAAACCAAGGATCAGATGATGGCGGATTACGAGGATCAGAAGAAGTGGAGAAAGATGATGCTTGTGAACATTGCCAAGGCAGGCTTCTTCTCCTCCGACAGAACCATCGAGGAGTACAACAGGGATATCTGGAAGTTGCGCGCATAAGCAGAGTCAGAGAACCTTCAACCGCTCTTCCGCGGGGGCATAGCCCCCGCATTTTTTGTAATATTCCCGCGCCTCTTCGATATGCCCGGTGCATTCGTAGATCACGCCGATATTGTAATATGCCATATAGCTGTTTACTCCGTCCACGGAAAAGTCTTCCATAGTAGAAGCCTTTTGAAACTCCGCAATAGCGGCATCAAAGAGCCCGTTGTTCATATAGACAAGCCCCATTAAAAAGACGAAATCCGCCCTTTTCGCAAACACGTCATAAAGTTCGGCAAGTCCCAGCGCCTCTTGGGTGTGTTTTAAGTCCAGAAGCGTGTAGCCGTAAGATTCCACCATGGTTTTTACATAGTCAAGGCCGGGATCCACCTCCATGGAGAGTCCCGCGTCAAAGCTCTGCAAGGCTTTCTCCGCGTCCCCCAGCCTGCGGTAGCTCTGCCCGAGCTGAAAATAGAGATAGGGATCGGGGCCTTCCTTTTCAAGCTGTGCTTCCAGCAGAACGATGTTTCGGCGGGATTTTTCCCGCATATCCGCCTCGGTCTCGTCATAGCCCACATGAAGGATTGTGACAGGAGCGTCATAAACGGCTTTCGTGCTGCCGTCGCGGCGTTCCAACTGTTCATGTACAGACCCGGTAAAGTGAAAGTACCTGCGGTCAGCCAGACGGCTTACCCGGGTCTGCTCATAGGCAGCCCTGCCGCCGCGCAGAAAACGGCTGCGGATGAGAATACGTCCGGTGCGATCCGGGTACTGCTCCATGCAGCGCTCAAGCGACGGTATGTCCAGATTTTCAATATATTCGTCACAATCGAGGGAAAGTATCCGGTCATGGGAGGCTTTTTGTATACAGAAATTCCTGGCGGCGCTGAAATCGTTACACCAGTCAAAGTGGTAAATCCGATCGGTGTATGCTTCGGCTATCGCCAGGGTCTTGTCTGTGGAGCCTGTGTCTGTCAGCACGATCTCGAAACCGTAGGGCGACAGACGTCTCAGGCATTCTTCGATATGTTTTTCTTCGTTTTTAGCAATGATGCATACGGATATGGGAATCAAAGCTTCTCCTTTTAGGCAGAAAATACTGTCCGGCAGCGACAGGCTTCAGTACGCCGCATTGATTTGAGATTCCGCGAAGCGGAATCATGGCGGTTAGTATCAATAAAAAGAAATTACGAGGCGGACTCTGCGCTGGCAAGCTCACGCAGTCTTCTCTGTGCCGGTTCATAGTCGCCGCATTTTTTGTAATAAGTACGCGCCTGCTCCAGATCGCCCATGGTCTCATAAATATCAGCGATATGAAAATTTGCACGGTAGCTGTTGACACCCTTTCGGGAGTAGGCCGCGAGCGTGGTAGCCTTTTTAAATTCTTCGATAGCCTTGGCGGGCTCGCCCTTCTTCAGATAAAGCATACCCATCAGGTATACAAAATCCGCCCGGTGGGAGAACAGATCGTACTTTTCCCGCAGGGACATGGCCGCGTCGTATTTGGCCAGATCCATCAGGCAGTAACCGTAGGTTTCTGCCATACTCTGCACAAAATCGGAATTGGGATCCGCATTCAGGTCAAGCCCGAGCTTGTAATAGTGGGCGGCTTTTTCCATGTCGTTCAAAGATATGTAGTTTTGGCCCAGCTGGAAATAAATATAGGGGCTGGGACCTTTCAGCGTCAGATCGTGCAGCAGCATTTCCAGATTTCTGGTAGCCCGCATCCGTTTGTCGGATTCACTCACATAGCCCTCGTGATAAAAGGTGAGGGGAATGGGAAACGTATCGGGTTCCTTGCCCTGCATGGTGCGTACCTGCTCATGAATGCTGCCCTCGTAATGGCAGTAGTTCTTGTTGAAGAGGCGGCCGATGCGCTCTGACATAATAGAGCGGGAACCCTGCACGGTGTAGGGGTTGTTTCGGGTAATCATACCCACGGCTTCACGTCGTCCGGCAAGAGATTCTTCCAATTGCGCGAGATTAACATTTTCCAGATATTCGTCGCAGTCGATAATCAGCACCCAGTCATTTGCCGCCTGCTGAATGGAAAAATTTCTTGCGCTGCTGAAATCCTCGCACCATGCGAAATGAAAGATTTTATCCGCGTATTTATGGGCAATCTCCACGGTTCGGTCTACGGAGCCGGTATCTACCACGATGATTTCAAAACGGCAGGGGCGAAGTCTTTTCAGACATTCTTCAATGTGATTATCTTCGTTTTTGGCAATCATGCACACAGAAACGGGTAACATAGTAACACCTCTTTTGTAATTTATTCAAGCTAAGTTTATTTTATCACCTTCTACCCGCGGCGACAATACGGTTTTGCGGGAGAATAGGGTAGATTTATTGGGCTTTTTGTACAAAAAGTACAAAAAAGAAGGGGCAAAGCTGATAAACATGACGATATTCCGTTCAATAATAATGGTTGGTGGTTCCTTTTTTGGCGCAAATATGGTATACTGTCTCCAAGCGGAGAGGAGAAGACCTTTCTCATAAAGAAAAAGTACAGGATTAAGGAGGTCTATTATGACAAAGGCAGAAATCTTGAAGGCAGAAATCTTAAAACAGCATAAGAGTGTCAGGCAGTTTGCGATTGAGATGGAAATACCGTACTCTACGTTGGTTACCGCTTTGGACAGAGGCATAGAGGGTATGGCTTACGGCACGGTGATCCGCATGTGCGACAGGCTGAATCTGAATCCCGTGGATTTCACACCTATCAACCAGAAGAGTCTGCTCGGCGGTAAGATTATGGAAAACCGCGTGATGCAGTATTATGTGAAGCTGAATAAAACAGGCCGTAAGAAGGCGCTTGAGCTGATGGAGGATTATGCGCAGCTGGATAAGTATAAGGCTGTTGAGGAGTAAAAATGAATTATGATTATTTGATTGTGGGCGCAGGGCTGTATGGCTCTGTGTTCGCCCACGAGATGTACAGACAGGGCCGGCGGGTGCGCCTGATTGACAGGAGGCAGCATATCGCCGGCAATATTTATACCGAGGAAGTGGAAGGCATACAGGTGCACCGCTACGGCGCCCATATTTTTCACACCTCCGACAAGAAAATATGGGATTATGTAAACCGATTTGCCGAGTTCAACCATTATGTCAATTCGCCCATTGCCCGCTATAAGGACGAGTTGTATAATCTTCCCTTCAATATGAACACATTCAGCAAAATGTGGGGTGTGGTGACGCCGACTGAGGCGAAAGAGAAAATCGCGGAACAGATCGCGGATCTCCACATTGCGGAGCCGAAAAATCTGGAGGAACAGGCGCTTTCCCTGGTGGGACGGGATGTGTATGAGAAACTGGTGAAGGGCTACACCGAGAAACAGTGGGGCAGGGACTGCACGGAACTGCCGGCCTTTATCATCAAGCGGCTGCCGCTGCGTTTTACCTATGATAACAATTATTTCAATGACCGTTATCAGGGGATTCCGGTGGGAGGCTATACCATAATGGTAGAGAAAATGCTGGAAGGCATTGAGGTGACGACCGGCGTGTCCTATCGGGAATTTGTGACGGAAGAGGAGCGGGACGGGCGTATCTGCCTGACAGACCGGGAAGACAACACTTATGGCAAAGTGTTGTACACGGGAATGATCGACGAGTTCTTTGATTTTGCATTGGGGCATCTGGAATACCGCTCCCTGCGGTTTGAGACGGAGTTTCTTGCGGACTGCGATAACTATCAGGGAAACGCGGTGGTGAATTACACGGAGCGGGAAATCCCTTACACGAGAATCATTGAGCACAAGCATTTTGAGTTCGGGACACAGCCGGGCACGGTGATTACGAGGGAATATCCGGCGCTCTGGAAAGAGGGGGAGGAACCCTACTATCCCATCAACGACGAAAAGAACGGGAAGCTGATGGCACAATATGAGGAGCTGGCAAAGACGAAGCCGCATGTGATCTTCGGCGGACGGCTGGGTCAGTACTGCTATTACGATATGGACAAGGTGATCGCGCAGGCGCTGGATGCGGCGGAGAAAGAAGGGTAGCTCAGCCCGCGCCATTCGCAAAATCGCCCATAAAATTTTACAGGCAGAGTCTTGACAAGAAACGGGGCTCTGCCTATAATTATGCCTAGATAGTTTGAAAGTCAAAGTATTGGAACGTCAAATAAATGGAGGCACCCTATGAACTGGAATGATGCAAACAGGGAACTGGACAGGAGAAGAGAGAAAGCTTTACTAGGCGGCGGACAGAGCAGGATTGATAAGCAGCACGCGGGAGGGAAGCTGACTGCCAGGGAGAGGATTGAGATACTGCTTGATCCCGGTACTTTTGTGGAGGTGGACGGGTTTCTGGAGTCCCGCATTGACGATTTTGATCTGGACAAGAGACGTGTGCCCGGCGACGGTGTGGTGACGGGCTACGGGGAGATCGACGGCAGACAGGTGTTTGTGGCGAGCGAGGACTTTACGGTGATAGGCGGTACGCTCGGCGAGTATCACTCCTTTAAGATATGCCGGATTCAGGATATGGCGATGGAGATGAAGGCGCCTCTGATCTGCATTAACGACAGCGGCGGCGCGAGAATCGAGGAAGGCATTTCTTCCCTGAGCGGTTACAGCGGCATGTTCCTGCGGCATACGAAAGCGTCCGGCGTGATCCCGCAGATCGCGGTGATTCTTGGTCCCTGCTCTGGCGGCGCCTGCTACGCGCCCGCCATCTGCGATTTTATCTTTATGGTGAAGGATATCTCAAAAATGTTCATCACAGGGCCGAACGTGGTGAAGACCGTCATCAACGAGGAAGTCTCGGTGGAAGAGCTGGGCGGCGCGGAGGTGCACGCGAAGAAGAGCGGCGTGTCCCACTTTACTTATGACACGGAGAACGAGTGCCTGATGGGCGTGCGTAAGCTCCTGTCCTACCTGCCGAGCAATTGGATGGAGAAGCCCCCGGTGGTGAATACGCCGGAGCGGCAGAGTCTTCCTTCCAGAGTGGGGAGAGTGTTCGGCAGAGGCGAGAGCGCAAGGCAGGACAATGCCATGAAAGCAAAAGCGGCTAAGCTCCAGGATATCGTGCCGGATAATTCCCGCCATGCCTATGATGTGAAAGAAGTAATCGACTGTATTGTGGACGAGGGAAGTTTCTTCGAGGTGCAGAAGGAGTTCGCCACCAACGCGGTGGTGGGATGGTGCCGCATGGAGGGCAAGGTTGTGGGTATTGTGGCGAATCAGCCGAATTCCATGGGCGGTTCCCTCGATTACCATGCGTCCGATAAAATCGCGCGGTTTATCCGTTTCTGCGACTGCTTTAACATACCGCTCATCACGCTGATTGACGTGCCTGCCTTCCTGCCCGGTACGGCGCAGGAACATAACGGCATTATCCGTCACGGCGCGAAGATACTTTACGCTTACTCGGAGGCAACCGTGCCGAAGATTTCGCTGATTATGAGAAAGGCTTACGGCGGCGCTTATATCGCCATGAACTCCAAGGAGATGGGAGCTGATATCGTGTACGCCTGGCCCATCGCGGAGATTGCGGTGATGGGAGCGGACGGTGCGGTGAACATCGCCTTCAAGAGAAAGATCAAGGCGGCGGCTGACCCCGAAGCCATGCGCGCCCAGTGCAAGAAGGAGTATGAGGACAGATTCCTAAACCCTTATGTGGCGGCGTCCAGGGGCTATGTTAACGAGGTCATCAAGCCTGAGGAGACGCGGGACGCGCTGCTCAAGGCGCTGCGGGGGCTTAAAAATAAGCAGGCGGAGAATCCGAAGAAGAAGCATGGGAATATTCCGCTGTGACAAATGAAGTGCGCCATGACAGGAGCAGCAGCTTACCCTGTCATGGCGCACAGATACTGTATCGGCGTATTTATTTGACCCGATGATACAGCACAAACGCCTCGTAAGGCGCAAGCGTCAACTCCGCGTCGGTATACGTCCGTTCCCGGTTGGAGATCAGGCAGTCCGCCCCGATAAATGCAGCGGGGATTGTGAAATGCGTCTCGTGGTCACAGAAGCTGCATACCACCAGAAGTTTTTCCTGCTCCAAGGTTCTGGTATAGACGAACAGTTCTTCGCTGTCCGCAAGCAAAAGCTCATATCTGCCGTATACGATCACGGGGTAGGCCTTTCTGAGTGAGATCAGCTTTTTGTAATAGTGAAAGACGGAATTCGGGTCTGCTGTCTCGGCTTTGGCGTTGATCTCTTTGCAGTTGGGATTGACGGCAATCCAGGGCGTACCGGTGGTAAAGCCTGCCTGCGGGGAGTCGTCCCACTGTACCGGCGTCCGGGCGTTGTCACGGCTCTTGAAGGTGATGCAGGGCCAGAAAACTTCGTGTGATAATTTGCCGTCTGTACACCATTCCCTGTAAGCGTTGATGCTCTCGATATCGCGGAACTCATCAGGGCTTTTGAAGGGATAGTTGGTCATGCCGAGTTCTTCCCCCTGATAGATATAGGGCGTGCCCTGCATCATGTGCAGGCATGTGGCAAGCATTTTCGCGGACATTTCCCGATACTCCGGACGGTCGTCACCGAAGCGGGAGACGGCGCGGGGCTGGTCGTGATTGTCCCAGAACAGGCTGTTCCATGCCTGACCATATAAGTCAATCTGCCAGCGGGATAAAATCTTTTTCAGGGCTGTGAGGGGCATTTTCTCGTCTGTCCATTTGCCGTATTTGCCGTCGCTCTCCACATGTTCAAACTGGAATACCATATTTAGCTCATGCGCGTGTTCTCCTGCGTACTGTTTTGCCAGCTCTGTGGTCACACCGGCGGTTTCACCGACCGTCATGATATCGTATCGGGACAATACTTTTTCGTTCATTTCCCGCAGATAGTTGTGTACGTTGGGGCCATGGACGCAGTAAGGGCCGAAATCGCCGTACAGGCCGCTCGCTTTGCCGTCCGGCATTTCCGCCGTCTTGGAGATCATGCTGATCACATCCATGCGGAAGCCGTCGATGCCCTTGTCGCACCACCATGTCATCATATCGAATACTTCGCGGCGCACTTCCGGGTTATCCCAGTTCAGGTCGGGCTGTTTTTTGGAAAACAGATGCAGATAATACATATCTGTCGCCTCGTCATACTGCCATGCCGAACCGCCGAAACAGGAGCCCCAATTGTTGGGCGGCGTCGCTGTGTCTTTTCCTTTTCGCCAGATGTAGTAATCTCGGTACTCGTTATCCGTAGATTTCCGGCTTTCCACAAACCATTTGTGTTCGTCGGAGGTGTGGTTCACTACCAGATCCATCACGATTTTGATGCCCCGTTCATGGGCGGCGGCAAGCAGTTCGTCAAAGTCTGCCATGTCGCCGAACTCCTCCATGATATCCTGATAATCGCTGATATCGTAGCCGTTGTCGTCGTTGGGGGACTTGTAGACCGGGGAGAGCCAGATCACGTCTATCCCTAAATATTTCAGATAATCCAATCGACTGATGATCCCCTGTAAATCGCCGATGCCGTCCCCGTTGCTGTCCATAAAGCTGCGCGGATAAATCTGATAAATGACCGCTTCTTTCCACCATGTTCTGTTCATCATTTCCTTCCTTTCTGCCGTCTGACGGCATAGCAAGCATGCTCACATCTCCAAGATCAGAACCTGATATCCCTGTAAGGTAATCGTTTCCTTCTCTTCGATAATATCCTTATCATTGTTCAACAGCACTTTTTTATACGGTTTCGGAAGCGTAATTTCCTGCTGCTCCCTCTGGAAGTTTCCGGCCACCAGCAGCGTCCGTTCTCCCTTCCGGTAATAGGCCATCAGATTGCGGCGTTCCCGCCATACCGGTTCCAATGCGCCGTACACAATAGTTTCCTTGTAGGCGGGGGCTTTGCGGAGCGCGATCAGCTTCTTGTAAAAGGCGAGCACCGAGTTTTCATCCGCAACCTGCGCCGCCGCGTTGATGCGGGTATAATTGGGGTTCACCGTCAACCAGGGCGTGCCCTCGGTAAAACCGGCGTTCGCCTGATCCGACCACTGCATCGGCGTGCGCGCGTTGTCCCGGCTGTATGCGGCCACCGCTTTTAAGGCCGCTTCCTCGGAAAGCCCCGCCTCCAGAGCCACCCGATATTCGTCCCGGGCGGAGATGTCGTCCACCTCGTCAATGGATGAGATCGGCAGGTTTTCCATACCGAGCTCCTGTCCCTGATAGATAAAGGGAAGGCCGCGCAGCATGAAATTCAATGCGGCGAGCAGTTTTTTGCTCTTGTCGCAGCGGTCGCCCTCCGGTATGTAACGGCTGACGCCGCGCGGCTCATCGTGGTTTTCGATGATATTGGAGAGGAAACCGATATCCCCGGCTTTTTCCTGAGAGGCAAAGCAGCAGTTTTTATAATCCTCCGGCGTGATCGGTGAGGCGTCGTACCAGCCCTTTTCACTGTGACCGAAGATCGTCTCGTTAAAGTCAAACATGCTGGAAAAGTAGCCGTTGTCTCCGATAAAGTCAGGCAGTTCTCCAGGCTTTTCATTGAACACTTCCCCCACGGTAAAGGCATCGTATCGTTTGAAGGTGCGGTCGCGCAGTTCACTTAGGAATGTGCCGATGCCGGACGATTCTTTCAGCATGGTCTGCATACTGCACAGGCCGTCGTCCCTGTCCGCGGGATAGCTGCGGAGGGGCAGGGCTTTTTTTATGTTGATAATGGCGTCAATGCGGAAACCGCCAAGTCCTTTGTCCAGCCACCAGTTGATGTTTTTGTAGACCTCTTCCCGCAGCTCGGGGTTTTCCCAGTTTAAGTCAGGCTGTTTTTTGTGGAAGACGTGGAGATATTGTTTGTCCGTGCCCGGCAGATCGTCCCAGACGGGACCACCGAAGTAGGAACGCCAGTTGGTCGGCAGTTCCCCCTCCTTTTTATCCCGCAGATAAAAATAATGGCCGTACTTTCCATTAGGGTCTTCGCAGGCTTTTTGGAACCATTCGTGCTCGTCGGAGCAGTGGTTGACAACCAGGTCCATAAGTATGTACATATCGCGTTTTTTCGCCTCTGCAATCAGGCGCTCCATATCCGCCATGGTGCCGAAGCGGGGATCGATGCTGTAGTAATCGGAAATATCATAGCCCTGATCGGCCAGAGGAGAGCGATAGCAGGGAGACAGCCAGAGAATATCCACACCCAGCTCTTTCAGGTAATCCAATTTGCTGATAATGCCGGGAATATCCCCGATGCCGTCGCCGTTGGAATCATAAAAACTTTTGGGATAAATCTGATATGCCACCTTATCATGCCACCATTTTTTAGTCATAATATCCTCCCTGTCAGAGCAGTTTACTGCGATGACACGCGATGAGAAATTCGTGAAGAGGATTTCTCATCTGCGATCACGGCGATTTTGAGGCTCTGACTCAAATTGCCGATTGAAAAGTAAGGTCATCAGACTTACTTTTCAATCATGCGCCTCCTGTGTGCTTTTTTATTTAAGATACATTTTAATGATTTAAATGGTGGTTGTCTTACGATTATTTGATTAAAAACTACATTATTTTGACTCTACAGCTTCCGAATGTTTCCGATACTGTAAAGGGGTAGTTTCCGTGTGCCGTCGAAATTCCCGCAGAAAATTTCCCAGATTGTTGTACCCGCATTCCAGACAGATTTCCGTCACCGGCAGATTCGTCTCCTCCAGCAGCCGGCGGGCCTGTTTGATACGGTACTCGTTGATGTAGGCTATGGGGGAACAGCCGACGGCTTTTTTAAACAGGCGGCAGAAATACTGTTCGTTCAGATTTACCTGACCGGCCAGATCGGCGATATAAATTCTGTCCCGGTAATGATTTCTGATGTAGGTGAGGGCGGTTTTGACACTTTCCACACGCTTGTCAAAATTTTTCTCCGCGGGCGCAAAAAGCTTGTGGGCGGAGAGAGTGGCGAGTATATAGAGCAGGGAAGATTTGATATAAAGCTGGCTCGTCAAATCGTCCGTAACCAGCGTGCTATCGGAAGCCGAATCCTCCGCCATCTGCCCGAAGGAGTGCATGACGTCCAGAAAGGCTTTTTTGAGAGGGGCAAATGCGGGGTGTTCGGGCGTGATACAGCGCGGAAAGAGCAGCTTCCCGTTTTGGATCGGCTTTACCAGATGAATCTGTGCCTCGTCATAGGAATCGAAACTGAGGATGCCGGGGGAAAAGACCACGGCGTCCTCCCAGTGACTGTCGGCGGTTTCCGTGATGATACCGTGCAGTTCGCCGGGATTGATGAAGTAGAAGCATTCCAGGTGCGCGGGAAAGGATTCCATATTGATTTCGAGACGAAATTTTCCGCCGGAAAAATACAGAATCTCCACTTCTTCATGCCAGTGATGTTTGACGAGCGTGCCCCGTCCCGAAGAGTGGGTGCGGTATGCGGCGCAGGGAAAGGACTGCGTTCCGTGCGTTCGGATTTCCTTAAAAACGGATGACTGCTCGTTCATGGAAGCTCTCCTTATATGAAAGAAGGGCTGTTGCCGTTGCAACAGCCCGTATATCTTTGGGTTTTAGCAGTAACTGTTAAACATCATCCCGCTGTACGCGCTCGTGATGTAGGGGCTTGCGAAGTTCTTTCCGGGATTCTTGTAAGCCACGATCACGTTATTGACATAGTGCATCGGGTCTAAGGACACCTGATTTGTTTTGCGCAGGATAGAGTTCGTAAAGCCTTTCATCGAGGCGAACGCTTCCTTGGCGTCCTCGCTGGTGGCCTTCTGGCGCAGCACGTTATTGTCTACTTCCAGCGTGCCGTCCAGATTCAGATTCAGTCCCGCGGAGGTGAGGCCCTTTGCGTAAACTCTGGCAACGCTGCTCATCTCATGGAACAGGCGGTCGCTCTTGGGCTGTACGCCGCTGTACTCGGAGACGGCCTGCAGGAAGGAGTTGTATCCGCCCACCAGTGTGTTGATATTCTCGGCAAGCGATTCCACGTCGGTCTTGATGCCGATGGAAGCGACCTCGCCTTCCTCGCTGCTTACGCCCTTGAACTGTAACTCGTAGGTGTGATCCAGCGTATAATGGTTGTTGGTGGAGGTGTGCGCCTCACCGTTTACCAAAAACGACGCGTTCGTCGCCGGGGATGCGATGTAGTCAAGTCCCAGATAATCCACCACGCCCGCCGTCTTGCTGGTGCGCTGGTCGGAAATTTGGAACTGCATCTTCTTGCCTTCCTTAAGGCCGGTAGCGTCCGATTCCATCCGCAGGGCGGAGCCGCCGTTCTCGTCGGTAACGACCTGTGCCGACATGCCGATGTTCGCATTGTTGATCAGCCTGGACAGACGCGCCTGCACATCCCTGTTCGTGTCGCTGGCCTTGATGCTGAACTGAAATTCATAGCTTAAATCATCAATCCCCACGTCGAAAGAATAGGTGTCGGGAGCGAGCGCTGCAGGTTCATCGGCGGGAAGGAATTTCCCGAGATTTACCTGAGTCGAAGCGAGATGATTTACTTCCACCTCATAGGAGGGAAAGTCGTCATCCGGTTTTCTGGAACCCACATATTTTGCGGTGGCAATCTCTTCGTTGCTGGAGTAAGCTACTTTTTTGTTCAGCAGCTCTTCCTCGTCGAGACCGCCGAGAGACGCGATGGTATTGCGAAGTTCTCTGGCGTTTTCCTTTATGCCTACTGCAAATTCACGGGATTCTTTGCTGGTGTCGAGAATGAACAGAGGCGATTCCTTGTTCATCTTGACAATCGAATTGTACACGCTGCGAAGCTCGCTCTTCTTATGCGTATCATAAGGCGTGCTCGACTTCGGCGCATAGGTCGTCATGTAGAAATTATAGACGTTAGTTAAGTTGTTAATGGTGTTGTAAGCCATATGCCCTCCTTTCTTCCGTGAAAGCATAACAGATACCTCCTGCGGCCGTCCGTAGCCTGCAAGGTATCTTTATGGGCGTTCCTACCTAATATTATAGTGGTAACCTTATTTTATCATTTTTTTCACGAAAATTGCAAGTATTTCCTGAATTATAATATATATCGTATGGCGGCGGCATTTTATTAAGAGGTATTACAAAAAAATGCGGAGAAAATGCAAAAAAGCGATTGACTTAAGGCAGGCTGTATGATATATTGTGTGAGCAAGAAGAGAATAAGGTCTTTTTTTTATGCTCAAAAAATGAGAAATATTTAAGATCAAACGAATCGTAATACAGGTGGAGGTGGCAAGATGCGCACAAGGATCACATTGGCATGTACGGAATGTAAACAGCGTAACTACAATACGACGAAGGATAAGAAGACACATCCTGACAGAATGGAAATCAAGAAGTATTGCAGATTCTGCAAGAAGCATACCCTGCATAAAGAGACGAAGTAATTATTCGCCGCGTTGAAAAAGGAGATATTGAATTATGGCAGATTCAGCAAAAACAGATAAGAAAGCAGTCAAATTTTTTGACGGCGTGAAGGCTGAGTTTAAGAAAATCAGTTGGCCCGACAAGGATTCTCTGCTGAAACAGTCTGTTGCAGTCGTTATTATTTCCCTTGTGGTAGGGGCAATTATCACGGTGTTGGATTTTGGTTTGCAGTACGGCGTGGATTTCATTACTACACTGAAATTTTAACCTATATTCAGGCAAGACAGGGAGGGTCCGTATGGCAGAGGCGAATTGGTATGTTGTGCATACTTATTCCGGATATGAAAATAAAGTAAAAGCCAACATAGAAAAGACAATCGAAAACAGACATCTGGAGGAAGAAATTCTGGAGGTCAGAGTGCCGATGCAGGACGTTACCGAACTGAAAAACGGCGCGCGCAAGACCGTTCAGAAGAAGATGTTTCCCGGGTATGTTCTGATTAATATGATTATGAATGACGACACCTGGTATGTTGTGAGAAATACCAGGGGCGTGACGGGCTTTGTGGGGCCGGGGAGCAAGCCGGTGCCGCTGACGGAGGCGGAGATGAAGCCTCTCGGCATCAAGGTGGAAAATATGAGCGTCGATTTCGCGGAGGGCGACACCATTGCGGTGGTTGCGGGCGTCTGGAAGGACACCGTGGGCGTTGTGCAGAGAATCGACTATAGCAAGCAGACGGCCACCATCAATGTGGAGCTGTTTGGCAGGGAGACTCCCGTGGAGATCAGCTTTGCGGAGGTCAGAAGCATGAGATAGATATTTGCCCGCTTCGGCGGTGTAGATATGGGTGTGGGAGCCGGTTTTAAATGTTTCGCATTTAAAACCCGAGCTTGTCTTTGATAATCTGGCAGATTGTGACAGACAGGCGGTAAGGCGTCCGAACCACAATAATATAGGAGGTGCCGAAATGGCAAAGAAAGTAGAAGGATACATCAAGTTACAGATCCCTGCTGGTAAAGCAACACCAGCGCCCCCGGTTGGTCCTGCACTTGGTCAGCACGGGGTAAACATCGTTGAATTTACAAAACAGTTCAACGCGAAGACAGCCGACAAGGGCGATGTGATCATCCCGGTTGTCATCACAGTGTATGCAGACAGAAGCTTCAGTTTTATCACGAAGACTCCCCCGGCTGCGGTACTTTTGAAGAAGGCGTGCAACATCAAATCCGGTTCCGCTACGCCCAACAAGGCGAAGGTGGCTACCATCTCCAAGGCGAAGCTGCAGGAGATCGCGGAGATGAAGATGCCTGATCTGAACGCGGCGAGCGTTGAGGCGGCCATGAGCATGATCGCCGGTACTGCGAGAAGTATGGGTATCACAGTAGAAGAGTAATGGAGGGTTCGAGATGAAACACGGTAAAAAATATCAGGAGGCGGCCAAGCTGGTAGATCGTTCGGTGCAGTACGACACGGCGGAGGCGATTGCCTTAGTGAAAAAGACAGCAACAGCAAAATTTGACGAGACCGTAGAGGTTCATATCAGAACCGGTTGTGACGGCCGTCACGCGGAGCAGCAGATTCGTGGCGCGGTGGTACTTCCTAACGGAACAGGTAAGACGGTTCGCGTGCTCGTATTTGCCAAGGGCGACAAGGTGAATGAGGCGGAGGCAGCGGGCGCTGACCATGTAGGCGGCGAGGAGCTGATCCCCAGGATTCAGAATGAAGGATGGCTTGATTTTGACGTGGTAGTAGCGACACCCGATATGATGGGCGTTGTTGGACGTCTCGGTAAGGTGCTCGGTCCGAAAGGCCTGATGCCCAACCCGAAGGCAGGTACGGTGACCATGGATGTGGCGAAGGCCATCAGCGATATCAAAGCCGGTAAGATCGAGTACAGACTGGATAAGGCGAACATCATCCATGTGCCCGTAGGCAAGACCTCCTTCGAGGAGAGCAAGCTGCAGGAGAACTTCGACGCGCTGATGGAGGCGATTGTGAAAGCAAAGCCCTCGGCGCTCAAGGGACAGTATCTCAGAAGCATTACGCTGGCGACAACCATGGGCCCCGGCGTGAAGGTGAATGTGGCAAAATACTAGCGTGAGAAGTACTTCTAAAGCTCAGCAGCAAAGGCTGCTTCGCTAAGAAGTACTAAGTCTCACGCCAGAGAATGCCTGAAATGCGGCATTCTCCGCATTGATTTGAGATTCCGCAGAGCGGAATCATGGAGGTTAGGGATGAAAAGATGGGAGAGCGATGCGTTGCGGCATACCGCTCTCCTTTTTTATGCGCAGCCCCATGCAGAGGAGGATGCCGCTAAGGCGGCGCATGGGGCGCGCGGCGAGTAGGGGAAGAAGAATCTTCCCTACTCGATTTTCACAGGCAGGGTCAGCAGAAACAGCGAGCCGCCGCCCGCTGCGTCGGAGACAGTCAGCGTTCCCTTGTGGGCTGAAGCAATTTCACGGGCTACAGCGAGCCCCAGCCCATGATGACCTTTTTCGCTCTTCGGCGAGGCCCGGTAGAAGCGGTCGAAAACTTTCTCTTTTTCTTCATCGGGAATACCGGGGCCGTTATCTTGTACACCGATGGAGATTTCCTTGTCGTAGGCCCCGTCGGGGATGAAGAGGAGTATGGCGCTTCCGGCCGGCGTGTAGGCAAGGGCGTTATGAAGAAAGATATGACATACCTGTCGTATCCTTCCGGGGTCGCAGGCGCAAAGCGGGAGCTCCGACTCGGGAAGGCGGATGGAGAGAAGGTGTCCGCTGTCGGCGGCCATCGGCAAAAAATTCTCGTAAGTCTCGAGAAGCAACGTCTGTAAATCCGTCTCCTCGATTCGTAGAGTCAGTCCGTGGCTGTCCGCGCGGGAGAGTGTGAGAAGTTGTTCCAGCATGTCGGCCATCTGTGCGCCTTCCCTTGCAATCACCTGAAAGAAAGCCTTCTGCTCTTCTGGAGGCGCTTTCTCACAGGCGGAGGCGTTGGAGAGGATGACGGCAAGCGGCGTGCGCAGTTCGTGGGAGACGCTTGCGATAAAGCGGTTTTGGCTTTCCTGGGAGGCCAGAAGCGGCTGTAAAAGTCTTCCCGTAAAATACCAGCAAAAGAGCGCAAGGAGACAGAGGGAAGAGAGAAACAGGATAAAATAGAGAAGCAGACTGCTTCCGATGCGCGCGTAGAGAGGTTTGAGCGACTGCAAAAAACAGACTTGCAGAATGCTGCCGTTTTTTACAAACTGTCTTTGGTAACAGAGAACCTCGGGCAGCGGACCGCGTCTGCCGACCGAGATGTCGGCGGTTTTTTCCTGTGGCTGCAGGGTGCGGCCGCCGTTTGGCTCTGAGAGATAATGGGCGTATTCGGGAAGAAGCCGGTTGGCGTGATCCTGATTGTGGAAAAGTTCCACGCCGTTGTCCCACAGAAAAATGCGCAGTCCCGCGCTTTCTTCACGGGCAGCCAGCCAGCGGGAAGTGAGGACAGTCTGTTCGCTGATGGATTCAAACACAGTGTACGACTGGCTCGCAAAGGAGGAAAGCTGCATGGAAAACTGCTGCCTGAAGGAAAAATAAAAGCAGACACCGAGCAGTACAGCCAGCAGAATAGAAAGGACAGTGGTGAAAAGTTTGGTCAGCCGAAGCCGTACATTCTGATACATAAAAGCTCCTCTATTCTTCATTGATGTATTCCAGACGGTAGCCGCGGCCGCGCCGGTTGACGATGGCGACGCGGCTGTTCAATGTTTTCAGGCGCTTGCGCAGGAAATAAATATAGTTGTCCAGGTTGCTGCTCTCCACGGAGGTGTCCAGCCCCCATACCTTGTGCAGCAGTATGGTGCGCTCAGTGGTTTTGTCACCGGCCTGCAGAAGCAGGCGCATCAAATCGCCTTCCGTCCGGGAGAGGGCGCATTTTTTATCTCCGCATATCAGGCTGTTTTCCGCGTTGTCCAGAGACAGGTCGCCGTAGGAGAGGCAGGCGTCCTCGAAAGCATTCTGGCGGCGGAACAGGGATGCGATTCTGGCGGCGAGTTCCGAGTAGGCGAAGGGCTTTACCAGATAGTCGTCCGCGCCCGCGTTGAGTCCCGTCACCCTGTCGTCCACCTCACCGAGCGCGGAGAGAATGATAACGGGAGTCAGATTCCCCCCGGCGCGTATACTGCGCAGGATGTGCAGGCCGTCCTCGCCGGGCAGCATACAGTCTAACAGGATCAGGTCGTAGATGGCCTGGCGGATATACAGCATGGCCTCCCCGCCGTCGTGGCAGCAATCCACGAGATGTCCTTCCTGCTGTAACTGCCAGGAGACGGCATGGCATAAGTCTTTATCGTCTTCGATGATCAGAATATTCATGGTATGTTCCTCTGTCCTATATCCGCCGTGCGGATCTGCGAAACGGTTTATAGCTTTTGTAAACATTCTATCACATTTATTCTTTAAATAAATCCTAAATATTTTAGTTTTTTAATGTATTTGTTTTAGAGATTTCTTAGAAACTTCTTAGGAGATATTTAGAAGGAGTTTTTATTATAATATAGTTAAACTTATGTACAGGGGGCGGCATATGAAGAAAAAAGAACGGGTGCTTTTGTATATTATGATATGCGCCATGTGCGCGGCGTTTTGGGGCTGTGGCGGGCAGGAGGAAGAGATTCCTATGGGTCGTTACGCGGACAGGGAGGTGAAGCTGCCGCCGGGGACTTTTGAGTATATGCATCCATGCCCGGACGGTGGCTATTACCTGTACGGTCTGGATACGGAGCTGACCTATGTGGACGCGCAGGGCGGGAACAAAAGTAAAGACCGGAGCTGGGAGAATAATGCCAATATCCACGCCAAGTATGAAGTGGGGGTGTCGGATGACGGCGCGTCTGTCTTTGCCTATACGCCCAAATTCTGGAATGATGAGGAAATGGAGGCGCTTTGGATTGCGGGGGACATCCGTTATCTGTATTATTATGTGAATGAAAAGGGGCAGAAACAGGCGCTGGAACCGCACGGCGAGGGCTATGAGAAGGGGACAAACCTGAATACGTTAGCCTTTTCGCCGGAGGGCGAATTGTATGCGGCATCCAATAACGCGGTGTACCGGGTCAATGTGGAGAACGGAGAGGCGGAGAGCCTGTTTGCCACGGAAAAACAGGTAAAGTCCATTGTCTTCGCGGGCGATGTGATGCTGGCGGCGGATGATGGGAAAGCTTATTTTTATGACAGGGCGGAAGGAAAACTGCTCGACGGAAACGATGCGCTGGATGCGTTTTTGTCGAGTCACAGCGTCGGCGGTCTTGTGATGGCGGTGTCCGACAAGGATATCCATGTAAATATTATGGAGGATTCCGCAGGTGCGGCGAATGACGATGCCGGAGAGGAAAAAGGAGCATCGGGTAGAGAAGCCGGCCAGGAAGCTGCCGGTGCGAGCGCGGCGGGAAGCGGCGGAGACGCGCATATTCTGTACATGGCCTGTCGCACAGGGCTGTACCGCTACATATGGGGCGGTTCAATGATCGAGCAGATTGCGGACGGACAGATGACCGCGCTCGGGGATACCCAGCGCAGCCCACGCTCCCTGCAGGTGTTGGACAACGGGGAGTTTCGCGTGATGTTCAGCGGCAACTATATGGTGGAGATGTATTATGATGAGACGCTTCCAGCCAGACCGGCTAGGGAGCTTACGGTGTACAGTCTGGAGGAGAACGGATGGATCCGCTATGCGGGACAGCTTTTCCAGAAGGAGCACCCGGATGTCCTTGTGCGGTATGAGACGGGAATGGACGGTGACAATGCGGTCAGCAAAGATGATGCGCTGAAAAATCTCAATACGCGTCTGCTTGCGGGAGATGTGCCGGATGTGATCGTCATGGATCAGATGGATATCGAACAGTATGCCGACAAGGGTGTGCTCAAAGAGCTTGACGGCATACTGCAGCCCTATCTGGATGACGGCATTTTGTACCGGAATATCGTCGAGGGAATGCGGATGACGGAGAAAAATAAAATATACAGTGTGCCGATGATGGTGTACCTTCCCCTCTGGCTTGGCGAGAAGATGTATCTGGAAGGAGAGGACAGCCTTGACGACATTGTGGCGGGCGTGGAGCTGGCAAGGCAGAAGCATCCCGAGGGCCCGATTCTCTACACCCTCTATCCCAAGGACGTTCTGCTGCAGACCATGCCGGTCTGCCTTCCTGCATGGACCGGGGAGGACGGCAGTCTGGATGTGGAAAAGCTGACGGCGTACTATCAGGCGGTGTGCAGGATGTGGGAGACAGACTGCGCCGGATTTGACAATGCGGGGCGGGAAACGTGGCAGAAAAACAATATGGAATGGTATGAACCCGAGGATATGGACATGGCCGATATCGGATTTAGTTTTCAGTACGCCGCCCAGCAAAACTTCGGCGAGACGTGGCTGCAGCTCGGCTTTCTGATGACCCCGCAGGTGGGCATGACAGGTATTCATGTGACCAAAGCGAATATGGCGGCGGATTGGCAGGAGAAGGAACTGGAGGATGTGGTGACGTATGACGCGTATACGGGGCAGGCGGACAACGTCTACTGGGCGAGAACCATCGTAGGACTGTGCGAGCAGGGAAAAGAGCCGGAGCTTGCCGAAGCATACATGACTCTTTTGCTCTCCGATGCGATGATGAGAAAATGGTGGCTGGATAAACCGAGGAATTATAGCGGACTTGCGATACGGAAGGATTCACTGGGCGACATTCTGGATATCGACAACATAGAGTTCGGACAGACCATGGGATTTAAGGATCCCACAGGTGTCAATCATCCGAATTTCTGGCCCACAGAAGAAGAAAAACAGTGGCTCTATCAGATGATGGAGGACGCGTCCTGCTGTTACCGCCCGGGAACGATGCTGGAGGAATGCGCGATGGAGGTGGGCATCCGGGTGCTTGCGGGCGAGCTGACGCCGGAGGAGGGAGCGAAAGAGGTTGAGAGGAAGATGGCGATTGCGATGGAGGAGTAGGCGGCTTTTGTTTCTGCTGCCGGGATTTGCGGGCGTGCTGCTGTTTTATCTGCTTCCCTTTTTTGAGGTGGTGCGGCGCTCCTTCTTAAAGTCCGGCAACAGCGCTTTCGTTGGGATGGACAATTACCGCACGGTGTTTGAAAACGGCGCCTTCGCGCTGGCGGTGCGCAATACGTTCCTGTATATGGCGGTGGGCGTGCCGCTTCTCATGGGAATCAGTCTGTTTTTGTCGCTGCTTTTACGAAACCTTGCGCTGCGGCGCAAATTGGTGTCCGCCATGCTTTTGCCGATGGCGGTGCCGGCGGCGGTCATGGTGCTGACGTTACAGATTTTGATAGACAGGCAGGGAGTTATCAATGGAGTGTTGACACATGTGTCGGAAAAAATAGCGGCGTTCCCTGCCTTTGCCGCTATCGACTATCTCAATACCGAATGGGCGTTAGTGGTGGTGGTGTGCAGCTTTTTGTGGAAAAACACAGGGTATATGGTGATTCTATGGCTTGCGGGTCTTGCGACGCTTCCGAAGGAAGTGGAGGAGGCGGCGCAGGTGGATGGTGCGAACCGGTGGCAGAGCTGGCATTATATCATCAGACCGGGACTTTCCGGCAGCTTTTTTACGATCGGGATGCTTTCCGTGCTGCAGATTTTTAAAAGCTACAGGGAAGTCTGGATGGTGGCAGGCAGCTACCCGCAGGAGCACATTTATTTCTTGCAGCATCTTTTGCAGAACTGGTATCTGAAACTGGAGTTTGACCGGATGGCGGCGCTGACGGTAATCATGTCTCTCGTGCTGTTGATTGTGTGTCTGCTTTTGCAAAAGAAGCTAGGTTAGCGTGAAAAGTGCTTCTAAAGACGTCCCGCCATAGGACGGGACGCCAAGAAGCACTAAGTTTCACGCAGGAGAATGCCTGAAATACGGCATTCTCCGCATTGATTTGAGTCACAGCAAAGCTGTGACATGGCGGTTAGAGTGAGAAATGCGAAAAGTACTTCTAAAGACGTCTCGCCATAGGACGGA
>CAJUBE010000033.1 GCA_910584725.1 uncultured Lachnospiraceae bacterium
ACTTCAGGACAAAATCCACGTAATCATCCACGCACCAGGGCTCAGGCGGCTCCGGCGTCTTTCCGAAACCCGGCATGTCAAGGGCAATCACCCGTCTTCGCTGTTTCAGCATGTCAATCACGCTCCGATACAGGGTAATGTTAGCGCCCCAGCCGTGCAGCAAAAGTACGATTCCGCCCTCGCCCTCGTCGATATAATTCACAGATATTCCATCTATCGTTTTGACCATAAAATCTCCCGCGCACCTGTATCTATTTTCAATTTATGCGCTATTTTATACCTATGTTCGCCCTTTGGCAAATATATTCTCGTGGCATACCGTATGTGCCGCCTTCTCACAACGGTCAAAAATGTACCTTGATCGTTCCGTGACCGGCCGCATACATTTGTATTGTACTGTATTCCCCCCGTTCTATCAACCGAAAAATAGACGGAATCGTGGCCGTTTATCCCATACTCATAAACTATGCCCACTATTCCGCCATATAATCCGCATAATCTGTTTCACTGGCAAATAACATGTAAGTCCCGTTCACATATCCCATGTAGCCGCTCTCTACCGCATATCCCTTCATAATGTCTCCTCCTTTCAACTCTGCTCCGCCGATTAATTGGCGAACTTGTGTTCTGAAAAGAGAATACCATTTATGAAGTCCTATATTTGGGACTCAAAATAAAATTTTATGAACAACACTCCTTTTACACCGACGCTGACACCGTCTTCCCCGCGTCCTCCGACTGCTTCACTTCCCCCGCGCTTGAGTAAAACACAGGCTCCAGATCCGCCTTCGGTTTTGCGGCCGCGTCTGTCTCCACATCCGTCCCGTCCGCATCCGATTCGTCGGTCTGCGTGTTCTCTTTCAGGAGCACTTTGCCGTCCTCGCTGATCTCCACGGTGTCCACAATGTTATCGTTCTTATTTTCCTTCCTTTCTTCCTCCAGCTTTTTCTGCTGTTCCTCGCGCTCTTCTCTGCGGTTTTTGATCATCTCCTCGCGCTGCTCTTCCGCGATCTTTCGGGTTTCTTCCGCGTCCTTCTTCATGCCTTCGTCAGCTTCTTCCTTATATTCGTAGGCATCTTCATGGACATCACCCATATATCCCATCGCCCGCTCCATCATTGCGGTATCGCCCTTTCGTCTCGCCTCCTTAAAAACGCGAAACGGTGTGTTGAGCAGCTCCATATTCGTCCTTGCCCCAATTAAGCCTTCCATTGTCTTTGTGTGCATAAGTCGTTCCTCCTTTTCCCAAACATGCCGTCGTTCCGGACTTAACTGCCGTTTCTGTCCGGACAAATTTATGTAACAGTTCAGCCTTCGGCTTCACTGTCACGCGTGGTTACATAGTAATCACAATGCACACAAAATGCTCCAAAGTCGCATTTTGGCGCTTGCACAACTCGCAAAATCGCATACAAAGCGATTTTACTCGCGGAATAGTGCAAGGCTGAACTGTTACAAATTTATGCCTATTTCATGTTTCGGCAAAGTGCTTTCCGCCTCTTAGCATCCTGTTCCAAACAGCCCGTTCCATGTCATATGCGGTCACGCAAGCGGCAGCAGCAGGGAAAGATCAAAAACACCGTCCCGCATTTCTGTGCTCATAACACCGTCGTATCCACGCACCACATCGCCCACATTCAACAGGCCGATGCCGCGCCCCTGCCCATTTTCCCTCTCCGTAGTTTTGTCTATCGGCTTTTCATCCGCACTCATGCTGTTTTTCACCTCTAAGAGAAAGCACCTCTTGACAGCCTGCGCCTGCACCCGGATAAAAAGCTGCGCCTCCTGCCCCACAGTCTCCCGCTGTAATCTCTCACATGCCTCAACCGCATTGTCCAAAATATTGCCAAACAGAATGCACAAATCGAACTCATTGACATGACACCTCTCCGGTATCCGCACGTCACATTCCCAATCTATCCCCTTTTTCTCCGCCGTCTTCCGTTTCTGATACAAAAGCGCGTCTACCGCCCTGTTTCCCGTAGCCTCCTCATTCGTTCCAAGCTGCGCGCTGCCCTCCATCCTTTTCAGGTAATCTCCCAGCTTTCCCCAATCTTGCTCTTCCCACAGACCGCGGAGCGCAAGCACATGGTTTTTCAGGTCATGCCGCAGCCGCTCCGCCTGACTGTACTGTTCCTCCAGCATTTGATAGACCGCCGCCTGCGCCTGATACTGTCCCGCCTTCTTCTGCTCCGCAAAGACCCGCTCCATACCGAATACATATGCACCCACCGCAAACAGGGATAGCGCCGATAAAACACTCCACCCCACATAGCTGAAAATCTGGTCATAATAAATTCCCATATTACCGCCGCTTCTGAAAAGAATGCCGTAGCCTGCGCCCCAATTTGCCACATAAGTAACAATCCCCACTACAAGAAGCGGAAGAGTCAGTACCACATACCACCTCCCCGGTTTTCCCTGAAAAACAGCGCGAAGCCGCTTTCTCATCCCGTATACCGCAACTACCGCTATGGCAAAGCCCAGCCACCCGATCAGCTCAATTTCTATCTCCCACGTTTCTCCCAAAACAGGGACATCAAGCCCCCCAGCCGTGTGTTTCCAGACCAACAGCAGGCAGGAAATAAAGGAGTCAGAGAAAAAATATGTCAGCCACATCAGCGTGACTACCGTCACAAGCATGGACATCGCCCGTATTCCTTTTTCCGCTTTTCCCCCAAACCGCATCACGCAAGCCCTCCCTTCCCGCGCATATATTCCAAGATTTCCCTGCAAAACGCTTCATACCGCCTCTTGGCGATGGCAATCCGTTCCCCGTTGTCCAGCATAAGCTCCTGCCTGTTATACAAGTCCACATATTTCATATTGACGAGATAGCTCTTGTGACAGCGGCAAAATCCCTTTCCCTGCAGTTCCCTCTCCAAAAGGCCGATCTGCTCATAATAGCTGAATATCCCGCCCATTGTGTGAGCATCTATCACTCTTCCCCGAATTTCAAAGTATAAAATATCGTCTAAGAACAGTTTTTTTCTCTGCCTGTCCCGGCTGACAATGATAAATGCCTGCGATCGTTCCTGCGTTTTTCGGACAGCTTTTTGCAGCACCCTTTTCAGCTTTTTGTCCTCAATCGGCTTCAACAAATACTGAAAAGCCTCCACGTCATAAGCGTCAAACACATAATCCCGGCTGGCGGAGATAAAGACCAGCAGCTTGTCATAGGCCTTTTCCCTGACCATCTGCGCCGTTCTCATACCGTCCAGACCGCCCATGATAATATCCAAAAAAATAATGTCAAAATTTTCCGACGACTGCAGCAGCTCCCTCCCGCTGTAAAACTGCCGTATCGTACAGGGTACCTTCATTTCGCCCAGAATCTCTTTGATTTTTCCCGCTATTCGGCTGCACTCCATCACCTCATCGTCGCACACCGCGATCCACAACATGTTTACGCTCCCTTCGTCCGCGCTTGATTTCCTGCCTTTTACACTCAAAAATCCAGTATATATATCGGCTCTATTTCCGGCGCGCCTCCTCCGACGTCCTAAACGGCGTTTTCCGTGTAACAACCGTCGCTTCTTCCGCGTTATCGCTTTAAAGTTTTTCATAAATAGGGGACAAAAAATCGGTTCTGGCACAACAAGTCTTTCCCGACATTGTCATGCCAAAACCGAAAGCAGACCACGCCTCCCATCAGGAGACTGCAGCCACGCATAACCTTTTTTCTACAACCGATAAATCCCCGCGGAACAGGGCGCAGCCGCAAAGCCGCCCTCCGCGCCTTCGACCTTACCGCCTATTGTGTAGAGCGCCTCACCGGGTTTTACCCCGCTTACGGGCTGTTTTCTGTCGGAAGGATTAATCACCACCAGCAGCTTCTCGTTATCGGTTTTACGAATATACATAAGAGGATAATTTTCACTCTGTATAAACTCGATTCCCCCGTCGTTTCGCAGCGCCGCATGGGACTGTCTGAACGCAATCAGCCGCTTTACCTCGCTGTAGAGGGAATCCTCATCCCCGATCTGCGCCGCCACCGTTGGGCGGTCCGGCGCGCTGTCCTGCGGAATGTAAAGCAGCTCCGGCTTCGCCGCCGAAAACCCGGCATTCAGGGAATCATCCCACTGCATAGGAGAACGGGAACCGGTCCGCTCATAGCCGCCTTCCACCGAATGCAGCCCTTCCACGTACCGCATTCCGATTTCGTCGCCATAATAAATAAAAGGTGCGCCCGGCATGGTCAGTAAAAAGGCAAAAGCAAGCTTCATCTCGTCCTTATCAAGCCGCCTTGCCAGCCTTGCCATGTCATGATTGCCGGAAGGAATACAGATCAGCCCACCAGATGATTTCGCATAACTCTCCTGATATTTCTCCCAGAAAGCGCTGACATCCCCTTTTCCCCTTCTGGAAAACCAGGGCTCGTCACAGCGGAACAGGTCGTTGTAATGGGAAGGTCCGAAATGCAGCAGGAAATCCATATGGAAACCGCCTGCCAGAGACTTGTCCGGTTCGCCCCACTCAGAAACCAGTACTGCCGCGGGAAATTCCCTGTCAAGGAACGCCCTGACATCCTGCCAGAGTTTGATCGTGCCCTTGCTGTCCTCGTCGTTTTTCACAAGGGAGTGTGCCATATCCACACGGAACCCGTCGCAGCCCGCCGAAAGCCAGAAGCGCATTATGTCTTTCATTGCCTCCCTCGTCGCCAGCGGCCCCGGCGCGTCCATCGCCTGCTGCCACTTCTTTTCTGGGTTGGGCTTATAGTATCCATAGTTTAACGCAGGCTGATGAGAGAAGAAATTCACCCCGCAGGCGCCCACGCGCTCCGAGATTCCCTTGAGGGCGTTCATGCCGTCCGGCTCTTCCCATGTGCTGTCCGTCCACACATAGCGGTCTGTGTACTCGTTTGGCACCGCCTTCATGGATTCACGAAACCATTTGTGGTTCACCGATGTGTGCCCCGGCACCAGATCCAGGAGCACATGCATATCCCGTTTATGCGCTTCCTTGAAAAGCCGCACCAGATCCTCGTTTGTCCCGTAGCGGGGCGCAACGGTGAGATAGTCTTCCACATCATAGCCCGCGTCGTAAAAGGGCGACTGGAAACAGGGGTTCAGCCAGAGCGCGTTGCAGCCTAGCTCCTTGATATAGTCCAGTTTTTCGATAATGCCCTGCATATCCCCGATGCCGTCAGCATTGGTATCGTTGAAGGACTGCGGATAAATTTCATAAAAGATTGCTGTGTTAAGCCAGTTCGGTCTGCCTGCCATAGTAGGTTCCTCCTCAGTTTTTTGCTATTATCATATCACAACGCCAACAATTCCTCCATCTTCGTAAGCGCCTCCCCCGTCAGCATAAGCAATGTCTCCTCATCCTTCTCGATCACCCCGCACTTCCTATAATGGAGATAAAAGGTGGGATCGCCCTTCGGGTCAAACCGCAGCCGTCCGCCGTAATCGCTTATGAGCAGCGGAATATTTTCCACCCGGATCGGCGCATCGGGGCGAAGCGTAAAACTGATCCGCTCATTCTTCCCCTTCACCTCCGGCATATAAAGTCTGTGGGCGTGGGAACGGATCAGCGCGATCCGCAGAAGATTCCCCACCGATTTCGGAATTTGACCAAATCGGTCAAGCAGTTCTTCCCGCATATCGTCGCACTCCCGCTCGTTCTCAATGCCCGCAATCCGCTTATAGATATCCAGCTTCTGCACTTCGTTCACAATGTATTCCGGCGGAATGTAAGCGTCCACATCCAGATCCACAAGGGTGTTGAAATCCTCGATCACGGAAATGCCCTTCTTCGTCTTGACCGCCTCGTTTAGCATTTTGCAGTAGAGATCGTACCCCACCGCCTGCATATGTCCGTGCTGGCTTTTTCCGAGCAGGCTGCCCGCGCCGCGGATTTCCAGATCGCGCATGGCAATCTTAAAGCCGCTGCCAAGCTCCGTGAACTCCCGGATCGCCTCAAGCCGCTTCTCCGCCACTTCTTTCAGCACCTTATCCCGCTTGTACATGAGGAAGGCGTAAGCCGTCCGATTGGAGCGCCCCACACGCCCTCTGAGCTGGTAGAGCTGGGACAGTCCCATCTGGTCGGAATCGTGGATAATCATGGTATTTACATTGGAAATGTCCAACCCTGTCTCAATGATGGTGGTGGACACCAGCACGTCGATCTCCCCGTTCACAAAATCAAACATGATCCGCTCCAGTTCCGACTCTTTCATCTGCCCGTGGGCGAACGCCACATTCGCCTCCGGCACGAGATCGCTGATCGCCGCCGCCACATCCGCGATATTGTTGACTCTGTTGTAGACGTAATAAACCTGTCCCTCTCTGGCAAGTTCCCGGACGATCGCCTCCCTGACCATCTCCTCGTTGTACTCACAGACAAAAGTCTGGATCGGCAGTCTGTCCTCGGGCGCCTCCTCCAGCACGCTCATGTCCCGGATACCCACCAGACTCATGTGGAGCGTTCTCGGGATCGGCGTCGCCGTCAGCGTCAGCACATCCACATTTTCCTTCAGTTTCTTGATTTTTTCTTTATGCGCCACACCGAAACGCTGTTCCTCGTCGATGATCAGAAGCCCCAGATCCTTGTATTCCACATCCGCTGACAATACGCGGTGGGTGCCGATCACGATATCCACCATACCCTTCTTCAAATCCGTGATCGTCTTTTTCTGCTCCGCAGCCGTGCGGAACCGGGAAAGCAGGTCGATCCGCACGGGAAAATCCTTCATTCTCTGCACAAAGGTATGGTAATGCTGCTGTGCCAGAATGGTGGTGGGCACGAGATAAACCACCTGTTTGTTCTCCTGCACCGCCTTAAACGCCGCACGGATGGCGATCTCCGTCTTTCCGTAACCCACGTCGCCGCAGATCAGACGGTCCATGATTTTCTCGCTCTCCATGTCCGCCTTGGTGGCGGCGATGGCAAGCACCTGATCCTCCGTCTCCTCAAAGGGAAACATCTCCTCAAACTCCCGCTGCCAAACCGTGTCCGCCCCGTAACAGTAGCCCTTTCCATTCTGTCTTGCGGCGTAAAGCTCCACCAGATCCCCGGCGATCTCCTCCACCGCCGTGCGCACCTTGGATTTGGTTCTGATCCACTCCTGCGTCCCCAGCTTATTCAGCTTCGGTTTCGTACCGCCGTCCGCCGAAGCGTATTTCTGGATCACGTCAAGCCCTGTCGCCAGCACATAGAGGATGCCGCCGTCCCGGTAGGAAATCTTCATGTAGTCCTTCACCACATGCTCCACTTCCACCTTCTCAATGCCCTGATAAATCCCCAGACCGTGGCTCTCGTGCACCACATAATCGCCTACTTTGAGGTCGTTGAAGTCGTTGATCTTCTGCCCTTCATAAACCTTTTTCTTTCTCTTCTTCTTTTTCTGCGCGCCGAAAATGTCGCTCTCCGCAATGACCATAAACTGCAGAAGCGGGTACTCAAAGCCTTTGCGGACTCTCCCGTAAGCGGTCATCACTTCCCCCGGCTGCACCTCGCGCATGGGGTCTTCCGTGTAAAAAGCGTTCAGCTCCTGATCCCGCAGATCCTCCGCCAGCCTCTTGGCGCGGGTTCTCGACCCGGAAAGCAGCAGAATACGGTAGCCCTTTTTCTTGTAATTTTTTAAGTCCTTCACCAGCGACTCAAAGCTGTTATTGTAGGAGGGAAGGCTTCTCGCCTGCACCGCAAATTTGTGCCCCGCCTTTATAAGCGGATTTTTCCCCTCCATGGAAGAAAGGCTCACCACACGACGGTTTTCCAGTCCTGCTGCCACCGTCAGCGCCGGAAACAGGACGTCCATCTGCCCCGGCAGAATATAGCCTTTCTCGGCGCGGTGCGCCATGCTCTCCCGAAATTCCAGTTCCACCGCGTCCACGTGCTCCTTGATCCGCAGCGGCTCATCCAGAAAAACACAGGCACCTTCTCCCGCAAAACAGTCCGCAAAAGACGATAATTCCGGGTAAAAGTAGCGCACATAACTGTCCAGATTGATGGCGTTATAAGAAATGCCAAGCTCCGTAAGCGTCTCCGTCAGCTCCCGGTTCTGCACCTCGATCCGGTGCGCCGCCTCGGTCTTCATCTGCTTTCTGAGCGTTTCCGCCTGCTTTTTCGCCTCTTTCTGAATCTTTTTCAGTCCCGCCGAAAGTTCCTCCTTCGACAGAATCAGTTCCGTCGCCGGATAGATGGACACCGCCTCCAGCTTCTCAATGGAACGCTGGCTCAACACATCAAAGCTGCGGATCGACTCCACCTCATCCCCCCACAGCTCGATCCTGTAAGGATTTTCTTCCGTCAGGTCAAAAATGTCCACAATGCCGCCCCGGATGCTGAACTGCCCCGGCTCCTCCACCTGATCGCATCTCTCATAGCCAAGCCCCGACAAGGTGAACGCCAGCTCATGCTCCTCTACGGACGACTGCCTGTCTATGGAAATGACATGCTTGCGCCATTCCTCCAAGGACACCTGCGGCGCCATCAGTGCGTCAAAGGTGGTAACCACGGTGAGCGGCACCCCTTCCGCCATCCTGCGGAAAACCTTGATCCGCTCCTTGGTGAGCTGGTTGCCGTGAATGTCCGCCTGAAAGAAAATCAAATCTTTTGCCGGATACAGCATGACATTTCTGTCATAAAACTGATAATCTTCGTACAGTTCCTTGGCGCGCAGATCGTTAAACGTGATAATCAGCTTCCGGCGAAATCCCTCGCCCAGACCGTAAATCATATGCAGTTTCTGGGAGTCCGCACAGCCGCTCAGTGCCGCGGAAGTCTTTCCTCTCGCAAGCAGCTCCCGTATCTCTTCATATTCCCCCAGCTCCGAAAGCGGGGCAAGTAATGCTCTCATGCAAACCTCTTTCTATCCTTAAAACTGCTAACAACCATCTTCCTATAACCGTATTCCTTTTGCGGTGTCTATCGCTTTCACCCTTATCACTGATGCCGCTCGTCCTTTGCCTCTGATCAGCTTATCGCACGACGCTTCTCAGCCTCCTTGTCCGCCGACCATATTTTCCTCTTCTCGGGGCGGGCGTTTTCGCGCATTATATTTGTTCATAGCCGCATCGGGTCCCTCCGCGATCACCTTCTCTATTGCCAGCGTCGCAGTTCTCGCACCCTCATTCATCACTTCCCGCTCCTCAGCAGAAAAGTGCCCCAGCACATAGTCCGCCAGATCCATCCGAGGCGGTTTTTCCCCCACGCCCATCCGCACCCGGATAAACTCGTCGTGTCCCAGATGCAAGATAATATTTTTCAGACCGTTGTGTCCCCCGTCGCTGCCCCGCTTGCGGATGCGGATCTGCCCCATGTCAAGGCTCACGTCGTCCGAAATCACAATCAGCTCGCTCTTCTCGTCCACCTTATAAAAGTCTATGACGCTTCGGACACTCTCACCACTCAAATTCATGTAAGTGAGCGGCTTGACAAGAACCGCCTTCTGTCCCGCGACGATTCCCTTGCCAATCAGCGCCTTATGCTTTTTTTCACCCAGCACAATATCGTTCTTCTCCGCAATCGCATCGATCACATCGAAGCCGATGTTGTGTCTCGTATTCACATATTTTTTCTCTGGATTGCCCAGACCCACAATAATATACATCATTTCCTCGCCTCACACCAATTATCGTTATTTCGTTTATATTTATATCGACATACTATCTTTCGTTTTATCCTGTATTTCGGAGGTGATACATATGGAAAATAAAGTGAAAGGTACGTAACTATTCGGCACAGGTCGAAGCATTTACTGCTGAGACCGTAAGAATATGATTCAGTCGTGCAAAATCCCATCGTCGAAGACGATCTGAAATGGATTTTGCACCGTAACTGTGAAGATACTGAACAGTTACGAAGGTACAAAATTTGATGACAGAAACCGTTGTGGAGATTGTAAGTATTGTAGTGACTCTCATCAGTATCCTTGCCACGCTGACCAATACCATGCAATCCTGCAAGAAACATAAACATCAAAAAAGCAACCGCACCCGCCAAAAGTGAATGGTCGCTTTTTGATAAATAACCATTAGCTAAGGTGAACCGTTTGCTATATGGGCAACACCTTTTATGAATTCATTATAACAAAGTTTTCTATAATGTCAACTAAAATATCGATCAATATTTGCACTGATATCCGCACACAATATAACTAAAAGTTGCAATGCATATTTACTCCTCCCGCACCACCAGCTTAAACACCGCCGTATCTGCATAAGTGAGCGGTTCCCCATGCATGAAAAACACAATACCGTCCACAGGAGCCGTCAGTTCCTCTATGACCTCCCCCTCGTAAGTGTCGATAATACGCGCCAGTATCTGTCCGCGCTCTACCTCTTCCCCCACGGCAACGGCAGGCTCAAACAGCCCCGCCTTCTCTGTCCTGACGGAAACCATATCCACATCCTTCACAATCTGCGAGAGATACCCGTCGTGTCCATGGTAATGCGCAATTCCCTGCTTATGCAGAAAAGTCAGGATGCCCCGCTCGGCTTCCTTCGCGCTTTTCCTGTCAATTCTTGTCGTGGTGGTCGTATACATGCTGAACGCCTGTGTCTCCCATATCTGCCAGTTGTAATTCAAAGTTGTCGTATCATAGGGACGCACCTTCCGCAAGACCACATAGGGCATGCCAAACTGCTTCGCCAGCTCCGTGTCCTCAAGCCCTGAATCCATCATGCGCACATGGGGCATAAACTCACCGGGCATATAAAAGGACGTAAACTGTATGCCAAAGCGATAGGCGGAAATCACCCGAAACACGCCGTCCGCAATGCGCTGGGTCGTCTCCCCCAGATCATATCCGGGAAACATCCGATTAATATCCGTATTGTCCACCGTCCAGAAACGCTTCTGTATATTCACGGAATAGGGATTGACGCAGGGGATCACCAGAATCTTTTTCCCCGGCGTAAGCTTCCCCTCCTCCTCCATACCTTTCAGTTTTTTTACAAGCCGTGAACAGCAGTAAAGCTGCTGCACTTCATTGCCGCGCATACTGCCCACAATGCAGACCGCTTCCTCCCCCTCCCCGAACTCGTAGCCCGTCACGCGGAAGTTGTCGCGGTATAAACCCTGTATTTCATATATGGTAATTTTTTTCATTCTCTATCTTGTCTCCTTAGGTCAAGCAACTGTGCCTGCATGTTCATTTGACCTTCCAAACGAGTCTGACATATTTTCCTGCAGCCTTCCGTCATCCCCAAAGCATCCCCTGCATTTTTCCTTGCATGTACTGCTACAATTTAACGCTTGCTCCACCTCCAGCATCCAAACTCATGATGTTCGAAGCAGCCGTCCCACCAGAGACCCCTCGTCCACAATCGGATACTCCCGTATCGTGAATAACATGCCGTCCATCGGCGCCCTCACCTCGTCCCGCACACCGCCAGAAAGCGGGTTGATGATCCGCCCGATCAGCTCCCCTTCCTTAAGCTGTGCCCCGTGCCTGACCGCAGGCACGAAAAGGCCGCCGGTAGCCGCGTTTAAATAAGCCACATCCTTCGGATTGCGGGAAATGATTGGCTGCCTCACCGCTGCCGTCTCCCCCTCCCATATGCCGATCTTCTTCATCAGATTGAAAATGCCGTCCACCATCTGATCCCCATACGACTTCGTAATCCGCATTCCCACACCCATCTCCACTACGAGGGTGGGTGTTCCGATGCTGTTTAAGCTGTAGGCCAGCGTCGATTCCAGCACCGTACTCGCCCCGTGCACCCAGACAAAATCCACATTGGCCTCCTCTGCCAGCGGAATAAGCTGCTCCTCATGCACGGCGTTAACTCGAATCTGCGGAATCTCCGTCAGATAAATATTGCTGGCATGAATATCCAGCACAACTTCGGATCCTGTCAGATCTTCTATAATACGGGCCGCAAGATACTCCGTCATGTTTCCCTCGATATCCCCCGGAAACAGCCTGTTCATATCCATCTCAAACGCCGGAATCCCGCGGGTGATGGAGTCAATACCCAGCGGGTTCATGGCGGGATAAATATCCACGATCCCTTTCAGGTTCTCCTTTTGCTCCCGGATGCGCCGGATCAGTTCAAAACACACATACTGTCCCTCCAGCTCATCCCCGTGGATTCCCGTCACCACGCTGATCCGTTTTTTTGAGCCGGTATCATTTTCCGGTTCTATACGGTTTTTCTGTATCTTCAATTCCTCGTCCGCCGGCAGCGCCACAGACGCGACTGTTGTAATCATGTTTCACCTCATTCCGAAGCGTTCTGCGCTGAGGTACGAGAGCAGAATTTCAGATTCTGCTCTGCGATCAAAGAAATTTGTGTCGCTTCTGCACAAATTTTCAATCTTTCCTCTCCTCATTTACCGAAACCCTGACAACCTGCGTCTGACTCCCGCCACCGTGCATAATCCCCCGGTTAATCAGGCAGTCTGCAGCGTCTCTCCCCACGCCGATTTTAATGTAGTCATCCCCCGCAGGGATATCGTTGGTGGGATCAATGCCATACCAAAAGCCGTCCTTCGCAATCTCAACCCATGCATGACTGGCTCCCTCGCCGGGAATCATTCCCGTCACATATCTGGCCGGAATCCCCTCCATATGCAGCAGGGCAATCAAAATATGCGCATAGTCTTGGCACACGCCGCGCCCCAGCTTCCAGGCTTCCTCCGCGGTGGTTCCCACATCCGTACATCCCTTTTCATAGACAAAATCCTCGTGCAGCCTGTGCGTCAGAAAAAGAGCCCTTTCATAAGCGTCCGCCTGAAGCTCCCCTGCCAGCTTTTCGTGATAGGCAAAAAGTCCCTCTCCCGCCCGATTCAACCCGTGGGGATGCCGAAAAACGGCCAGCATATCCTCATCTATTTGCTCCTCCCGGCGATCCAATCCCGTGTACACGTCACCCGTAATCCGGAAGGAAAAGGTGGTGTGCGCCACGTCGTCCCATCCGTAAATCTGGGCATTTCCAAAGGAATCCCTCCCCATATTGTAGGGCACATCAGGCGATAGCAGCACCTTTACGTTCTCCGCCCGCTGCCGCAGCGTCTCCTTCGGCAGACATTTGATGGTAAAATGACAGGAGGAAACCGTCTCCGAGTAATCAATCTGCATGTAATAATCAAACGTCAGTTTTTTCACAGAACCGCCTCCACTTCCCTCACAATTCTGTAATAGTTCAGCTCCGGCTCTCCCACAAGCATTTTGAGAGATTCCAGCCTCTTGGGATCATACTCCAAACCACACCGTTCCACCCGGGGGATCATGCGGTGCACCTCTCTCTCCAGCGCCTCCCGCTTCATGCCGAGTCTTGCGTAAAGGTCAATACGCTCGATCCGTTTTCCGGCTTTGATGATATTTCTGATCTGCTCTGCGTCGATCTGATCGTCCGCCGTACCCCAGAACGCCATCAGATCATCCAGCGCGTGCTGCAACTCTATGAGCGGCGCCCTGCTCTCTCCCGCCCTATTCATCTCATAGAGGGCAAGCTGTATATAAGACAGCGTTTCCGAACCGATGCTCTCCCGCAGGACAATCGCGTTGTCATAAGCCCTGTTTAAATTGCTGACAATGGAATCCGGATTGTCCCCGTCAAAAGGATATTTTTTTAAAAACGTATTTTTATCGCCGTAGATATCCGGAATATCCACCATTTCGCAAAATTCCCTGTAGCTGTCCGTGATCTCGTCAATCATGGTGTCAAAGCTCCTGTAAAAAATGCGCAGCGTCGTGTAAACCCTCTCCGTATATCTTCCCAGCCAATATAATCTGTCTGCCTGTTCTACTGAGATAATACCCATGTGTCCTTAAAGCCTCCTCCCTGCGATGAATTAACAATAAACGAGTCCGGGTTTCTGGAAAATCTTGTAAGACCGCTCTTCCACACAAGCGGTTCCTCCGCCATCAGCACAAAGGCCCGCAGATCCGCCTTTCTCGGCACTACAAAACAGTCGTCCATAATATCCAGATCCTGAAAGTCAATCACTTCCTGCGCGATGAACCGCCTGGGTTCCCGCTTAAGCAGCGCAATAAAATCCTCTTTCTGCTCCTTTGACATGCTACTGCCAAAAACCACGCCGTAGCCCCCGGCCTCCGCCACGTCCTTTAACACCAGCCTGTCAAAGTTCTCCAGCACATACCGCATATCCTCCTCGTAAAAGGGAAGATAAGTCGGCGCGTTTGAAAGAACCGGTTCCTCGTCCAGATAATAGCGGATCATCTTCGGTACAAAGTAATAGATGCCCTTGTCGTCCGCCACACCGTTGCCCGGCGCGTTAAGAAGCGCCACATTTCCCTTTCGGAACACATCGTAAATATGAGGAATGCCGATCAACGAATCCGGCCTGAAATTCATGGGATCGAGGTAATCGTCCGATATCCGCCGATACACCGCGCCCACAGGCTCAAGGCTCCCATCCACCGACACATAATAAAGCCTGTCATTTTTTACCCGAAGCTCCGAGCCATTCACCAGATGCGCCCCCGTTTTCTCCGCCAGATAGGAGTGCTCAAAGTAGGCCGCATTGTACCGCCCCGGCGTAAGTATCACCGTATGCCCGCCGGTATTCACATAGTCCATTGTGTGGCGCAGCAGCCCGGCGTAATTCCTGTTGTCCTCCAGATGATTGTCGTGAAAGGTGTCGGGCGAGCTTCTCCTGCAAAGCTCTCTGGCGATCATCGGATAGGACGCCCCGGAAGGCACCCGCAGATTGTCCTCCAGAATATACCAGTGCCCGTCCTTTCCTTTGACCAGATCAATCCCGGAAATATGGGCATAAATGCCCCTCGGCGGCATCGCGTTCTCACACTCCGCCATATAGCCGCTCGAAGCAAAGATGAAATCTTCCGGCACAATTCCATCCTTCACAATCTGTTTTTTGCTGTAAATATCTTTGATAAAAAGATTGAGCGCCATGACGCGCTGCTTGAGGCCCCGTTCCAGAAACAAAAATTCCTCGTGCTCGATAATCCGTGGAATGGCGTCGAACGGAAAAAGCTGTTCCTTAAACTCATTATTTTTATAAATGCCGAACTTCACGCCATAGCGCGCAAGCAGCTCGTTAACGGTGTCCGTGTGCTTCAAAAGATCTAACTGCCGCATTCTGTCTTCCATGCTTACCTTCTTTCTTCCTTACTCTTCAAACATATTCCGCGCAAGTCCTGCCAGAATCTGCGCTGTCTTCTCTATCCCAAAGCGGCTCGAATCAACCATCAGATCCCTGTTGGAGAAAACGTCCGTATACTCCGGGCAGTATCTTCTGTGATACAATTCCCTTGAGCGGTCCACCTCCCGGATCATTTTTCTTGCCACCTTTTCTTCCATCTTCAATATCTCCGTACAATTCTTCAAACGCCTCTCGTAAGGCGCATAAATATATACGTTCAGCCGATTTTCAACATCCGCCAGAATGGATTCCGCGCACCGTCCCACGATGATACAGGATTCCTTCTTCGCCAGATCCTCTATGATATTTTTCTGGATGCTGAAAATCTCGTCCTGCATGTTCGAGACGCCCATTCCCAGCGGATACTGCCTTTTAAAATATTTGGAATTGGCGTTTTCCTCCGTCGCACTGACCGTGGATACGGGAAGCCCCATCCGCTTCGCCGTCTCCTCCACAATATCCCTGTCATAAAAGTCGATATTCAACTCTTCCGCCATCTGCTTCGCGATCGTCCGCCCCATACTGCCAAACTGCCTTGAAATCGTGATCACATACTGTTTCATCCCGTCTCTCCCCACCGTTTCCATACTTCCCGCCTGCTCTTTTTTTTAACTGCACGCTAACCGTTAACCGGCGCCGCCTGCCTCCGCTTCCTCTGCATATTTCTGACAATAAAGGAAATCGTGAAATTAATTGCAAAATAAATCAGACACGCAACCCCAAAAAGCACAAACACATCCGACACATTGACCGTCCCCATTCCATTGTATTTCTGCGCTGAGCTCAATATCTTCTTCACACGCGCCATCAATTCAATCGTCGCCACATTCGCCAGATAGGACGAGTCCTTGATCGTGGTAATCACCTGGCTCAAAAGGGTAGGCACAATATTCCTGTAAGCCTGCGGCAGTACGATATAAACCATGATCTGTAACGTTCCGAAGCCCTGAGAGTGACCTGCCTCAAACTGGCCCTCCGCCACGGAGTTTAAGCCACCTCTGACGATCTCGGCAATCACCGAAGAGGTAAACAGGATAAGCGCCACCGCCGTCTTGAACAGTAATTTTACCTCCGCCGAGGAGAGCCCCCACATTTTCCGTCCCAGAAATTCCGGACAGGGGCAGAACACCAGGCAGACAAAAATCCATAAAAGCAGCGGCGTGTTTCGGAATATCTCTATGTAAGCCACCGCCAGCCATTTAAAAATCCGTGTTTTTTTGCTGTTACAATAGTTCCTCAAAAGCGCCAGCACCGAACCGAAAACCAGACCGATTACCACGGCCATCAGGGAAATGATAACCGTAAACGCCACGCCCTTTAACAGATACAGCAAAACCGCACCGTTTGTTATGATCGCCAGACTTCCTCTGATTGTCTCCATAGATTACGCCACCCTTTCCGATCCCCTCCGATTTGTTTTACCGCTGCGGTCCTCGCGCCGTTTCAAGGAGATCTCCCACATGCTTGCCAGCGAGGAAAGCGGACAACAGACCACAAAGAACAGCAGACCGCTAATGAGATACGCCGGCGCATAGGCTCCGCCCGTATTTTCTCCTGTCACAAAGCTGTAAGTCGTGGAAATCAGGTCCGCCCCGCCCACAATATACAGACAGGATGTATTTTTAAAAATATTGACCACCTGATTCACCATGGGCGGCAGAATCACCTTGATGCTCTGCGGCAGTATAATGTAATACATTCTCCCCAGGTAACCGAATCCCTGGGAAAAAGCCGCCTCAAACTGGCCCTTGGGAACGGCCTCGATCCCGGCACGCACTACCTCAGCCACATAAGCGCCATGATAGATGCCGAGAGCCAGCACACCCGTCGGCAAAATCCCCAGCCCGTGCCCGGAAAACGCCAGCGCATAGTAGAGAAAGCACATCTGTAAAAGCAGCGGCGTATTCTGCACAAGCTCCACGTAAACTCTGGCTATCGCCGCCAGCGGTTTTTTCCCGCTGGTGGCAAACAGCCCCAGTACAACCCCAATGCACAGGGAGAGCAGCAGGCCGAATCCCGCCGAAATCACAGTATTCTTAAGCCCCATCAAAAAGGTGCCCCTGTAAATCCATACCTTATTCCACGCGTTTGCCGAAAATAATCCGCCCATCTTTCTCTCTCCTACTCATGTCAATCATTGCATACGGAGAATGCCGCCTCTTGGCATTCTCAGTCTATTCCGTTCTCCGCAATCAATCCGTCGATGGTGCCGTCAGACAACCACCCCGTCACCAACCCGTCCACATAGGCGCTGAATCCGGAGTCCTTCTTCGTTGCCACGCCATACTCCTGCGGCGCGAACTTCTCTTCAATGTAAGTACGGTCGTCCGTGTGATAAACCGCCAGAATAGATTTATCTACACAGAAAGCATCCACCTCTCCCGCACTCAAAGCCGTGGAGATGGTCGGATAGTCGTCGTACTGCGCAAAGCTGATTCCGTCCGTCCATGTTGCCGGATCGAAAGTCTCCGTGTCAAAGCCATCGCCGCTGATCACGCCGTTTTCAACCATTGCCGCCACAAGACTTCTCGCCGAAGTAGAACCCGAGGATACGCCCACCTTCTTATCCTTCAGGTCGGCAAGTCCCGCAATGCCGGAGTCGCTCTGCACCAGAACCGTCACATAATCCGTGTAGTACGGCGTGGAGAAATCCCAGCTCTGTTTCCGCTCATCCGTGATCGTAAAGGTCGCCAGCACGCAGTCGATATCACCGGAATCCAGAAGCTCCGTTCTCGTCGCCGCCGTCACCGTCGTGAACTCCACATCCACGCCCAGACTCTCCGCGATCTTCTCCGCCAGGGAAATCTCCATGCCGGAATACTCGCCCGTCAGCTCGTCCTGAAAGCCAAAGCCGATCACCGCGTTCTTTACGCCTACCCGGAGCACACCCCTGTCGATAATCGCCTGCACATCCGCGGACACACCGTCAGCCGCCGCATCCTCTGCCGGCGCGTCGCTCTCCTCTGCGGCCGGCGTTTCCTCGCCCGCCTCTTCCGTCTCCGCCGCTGTCTCTGCCGGTTCCGCTGCCACCGCCGTCTGATCCGTACCGCAGCCCGTCAGGGCCATCATTGCCATTGTCATACCTAATACTGCTGCCAATACTTTCTTTTTCATAATCTCTCCTCCATTCCGAAGCGTCTTTTGCTGAGGAACGCGAGCAGAATCTCAAATTCTGCTCTGCGATCATAGGAATTTGCGACGCTCCTATAGCAAATTCCAGATTGAAAAATAAGGTCATCAGACTTATTTTTCAATCGCTCCTCCTCTCATTTGCGGATGATTTTTCCCAAAAAAGTTTTCAGTCTCTCGTTCTGCGGATTTTCGAAAAATTCATCCGGCGTTCCCTCCTCCAGAATCTGCCCGTCCGCCATAAAAACCACCCGATCCGCCACCTGTCTGGCAAAGCCCATCTCATGGGTGACCACCACCATCGTAATGTTCTCTTTCGCCAGCTTAATCATAACATCCAAAACTTCCTGAATCGTCTCCGGGTCTAACGCCGAAGTCGGCTCGTCGAAAAGAATAATTTTCGACTGCATACAGAGTGCCCTGGCAATGGCGATTCTCTGCTGCTGCCCGCCGGAGAGTGTGGTTGGATAGACATGCGCCTTCTCACGCAGTCCCACCACGTCCAGATAGTGGTATGCCAGCTCCTCCGCCTCCGCCCTGCTCTTGTGATGCAGCTTCATGGGCGCCAGCGTCAGATTCTTTAACACCGACATATGCGGATACAGATTAAACTGCTGAAACACCATGGACGTCGTCCTGCGGACAAGCTGTGTCTTATTCCTGTGTGTCAGTTCTTCCCCGTCTATGTACACATACCCGCCGCTCGGCTCCTCCAGAAAATTCATGCACCGTACAGTAGTAGATTTGCCGGAGCCGGACGGGCCAATAATCACCAGCTTTTCCCCTTCCTTTACTTCTAGGTTCACATCCTTGAGCACATGCAGCTCTCCAAAATATTTGTTGACATTCTCCAGTTTAATCATGGCTGTTCTCTCTTTCTTTATACTGTCCGCACTGGCCGCCGTAAGCCCGCTCTCAAATATGTTCCCGTAAACACGGCGTATTTGCTTCTGCCTTTGCCTATACACGAAAAAGACGCTTCCCCAAACTTTTTCGGGTGAAACGCCTTTGTCTCCTTTTTTGTATAAGTGTATACATGTATAATTTTTATCTGTGTCTTAGTATACGGTGATAAACCACAAAAGTCAAGACCTAATTTTAGTAAATATAGATAATTTTTTTAACGGCTCATACCTCTTTTTCAATTCCCGCACTACGCCGTTCTCATCACCGGGCCTGACTACCACATCATATTTCCCGGGAATGCTGCCAAAAGTTACCATGGAAGAAACCCCCGCCATCTCCATCAAATAGCGGTTCATGTTTTCCCTCACCGCATTTTTGTTGTAAATCTTGATGTAACTGTAGCCCGGATGTTCCTCTGACGCATACTTTAATACCTTAAGCTCCTCCGGGATCCCCTCCCCCGCCAACGCGCGGTATATTCTCTCAATATCCTCATCCGGGTATACCATCATAAAATAGACGACACCCTGAAAATCAATCTCACCCATTTTCATATAATTGCGATAGGGCGATTTCCTCATTTCACGCAAAATGCCTTCCTGTACCTCCCCCATACTTTCTTCATAGCAGATGACCAGCACATCGTCTATAATGCAGTTTACAAAGCAGGCATACCCCATCCCGTGGACGATTTCCAGTACCCGAAGACTCCTTGCCCTAGAGATCACATACACCTTCAAATACGTGTTTTCGTTGATATCATAAAGCACCGCGCCGTCCATCGCGATCACGGGAAGCTTCAACCGGATATCCTGCGCAAATCGTAACAGGGAGGCAGGCGTGCGCATCGTGGAGAGTGTGAAGTTGAGCCCCTCATCCAGCATACGGTTCAGCTCCACTCTGCTGTAGTCGCTGAGTCTGCCGTTTTCATCCGCCAGCGTTTCATCTACCCCGGAAATAAAAAGAATATCCTTCCGTTTCTCCACCGGCAGGGAAAAGACGTTCACGCCTACACCGATGAAAATACCGATCACGGTGTCCAGGAAACGATTCCAGACAAAGAGATACGGGTTGGCGTCCGCCACATGATTTACCACAATACTCAGAAACACGACGCAAGAAAAATAGGAGGCATGTTTTTTCTTAATCAGAACCGTGGTGTAAAGCACCAGCACAATCATCCCGGATATGACTGCCGCGTTAAAAATCTGCCGCGCCGTATCCTCCAGCCGAATATGCCCTTCCAACAACAAAAACAACAGTCCGTAAGCGGCGCCTATCGCCGTTCCGGCCATTCGCTGTAATGCATTCCTCTTCGTGTCATTCCGGTAAGTCTGGATGCACCAGAGCGCGGCAAGCTGCGAATAGAAAACAATACCGGCATCCCTTCTTAAAAAAGATACCAGATAACAGATCAGAACAGCCGCCGCTGACTTTACAATCCGCAGCCCGATCGGCGGCAACGGCATTCTCTTATGCATCCTCATTTTATCCTCTTTTCCCCAAAAGAAAGAGACGCTCCCGCGTCCCTTTCCCATCGCATCATCGCATATACGTTTACTCACTGTTCGGTTCTAAAAGCGCTTTCTCATAGCTTTCCAGGATAATTCTCTGAATCCTGTCCCGAGTCTCGGAATTAATCGGATGCGCAATATCGCGATACTCACCGTCCGATGCCTTCTTACTCGGCATAGCTATGAACAGGCCCTTTTCGCCTTCAATTACTTTAATGTCATGAACCACAAATTCATCGTCGATCGTGATCGAGACGATTGCCTTCATCTTGCTGTCTTGAGTCATTTTACGCACGCGGACATCAGTAATTCTCATGAAGCTCAGCCTCCTTATCATATGATACCGATATGATATCTACCGGTTTTCACAAGCTTTCTACACAAGTCATACTCATCAAGCCACGTAGCTTGTAATAATATTTACCTAAGATTATGCCCCTCTTACAGACAACTTAATTCTTCTTAGCAATCACCCCTCATCCCTTTTAACACATATCTTGCATATCATAACATAAATCAGCCGTTTGGTCAAAGTGAATATCTGTCGTTATGTTCCACCACAATTTCAATCCCCTCTTCCCCCTTATGGTAGGAATTTGCGCGGATCGTTCCCCTGCTCTCCACAATGCAGTTCTCGATATGCGTGTTATCGCCGATATACACATCATTCAAAATGATGGAATTTTTGATATAGCAGTTGCTTCCGATATAGGTTTCCTTAAAGATCACGGAATCCTCCACCGTGCCGTTGACAATACAGCCGCTGGAAATCAGGCTGTTTTTAATCTTGGCGCCCACATTATATTTCGCAGGCGGCAGATCATCCACCTTGGAATAAACATCCGGGTACTGCTTGAAAAAGTAATCCCTGATCTCCGGTTTGAGGAAATCCATGTTCGTCTTGAAGTAATCCTCCACGGTAGCAATATTGCTCCAGTAGTCTTTCAGCTTATAGCCGTAAATCCTCTTCTGGTTCTTGTAGCGGATCAGAATATCCTTCACGAAATCATAGCGATCCTCTTCCCTGCACTTCTCGATCATCTCGATCAGCATTCTTCTTCTCACTACATAGATACCGCAGGAAATCGTGTTGGACTTCGCCACCACAGGTTTTTCCTCAAATTCCTCGATGCGGCTGTCCTCGTTCATCTTAAGCGTACCGAAGCGCTCCACATTGGCATCCGGAGCCAGATCCTTGCAGACCACGGTGATGTCCGCCTTCTTCTCGATATGATACTCGAGAAGCTTATTATAATCCATCTTGTAGACGCAGTCACCGGAAACAATTACCACATAAGGCTCATGGCTGTTCTTTAAGAAAGACAGATTCTGCGCGATCGCATCCGCCGTACCTCTGTACCAGGCGTTGCTCTCCGCCGTCACCGCAGGCGTCTCCACGAACAGGCCGCCCTGCTTGCGTCCGAAATCCCACCACTTGGACGAGCTCAAATGCTCGTTCAGGCTGCCCGCGTTGTACTGCGTAAGCACAGCCACTTTATTGATATGGGAGTTGGACATATTACTCAGCGCAAAGTCGATACTTCTGTAGCTTCCCGCTATGGGCATCGCGCAGACCGCACGCTTCTGGGTCAGCTGCCTGATCCTGTGATTATTACCACCTGCTAAGATAATTCCGATTGCTCTCACGATTTATCACCTGCCTTAATCAAAGTTTTGCCGCTGGGAAGATATGCATCCGGATAATCATCATGCGTAGTCACGCCGAATACCACCGAATTTTTCCCCACGCTCACCCCTTTCGGGATCACGCTCTTCTCGCCTACCGTCACCAGCTCGTGGTCGTAGATACCCGGGTCTGTCTCATTGGGAACGGCATCCCCGACGCCCAGCTTCACATTATCCTGAATCTCTGCGTTCTCCGCCACAACCGCCTTATAAAGCTCGCAGTTTTCCCCGATCCGGGTCTGGTTCATAACGATGGAATCCCGGATCACCGTGCCGGCCCCGACGGTAACGCCGCAACCGATCACGGAATTGTAAACCTGTCCACAGATTTCGCAGCCTTCACCGATAATACTCTTCTCCACCACGCTGTCCGACGACAGATACTGCGGCGGCAGGATCTCGCTCTTGGTGTATATCTTCCAATATTCCTCATAGAGATTAAACTCGGGCACAATGTCGATCAGCTCCATGTTCGCTTCCCAGAAGGAGTGAAGCGTCCCCACATCCTTCCAGTACCCGTTAAACTCATAGGCATAAAGAGGTGCGCCTTTCTTATGGCAGTAAGGAATCAGATGCTTACCGAAATCTAATCCCGGCTGTTCCGAATTGGCGAGCAGCGCCTCCTTTAGCGTCTTCCAGTTAAAGATATAAATACCCATGGACGCCAGATTGCTGCGCGGATTGGCCGGTTTCTCCTCAAAGTCCGTGATCCTGCGGTTCTCATCGGTAATCATAATACCGAAACGCTTCGCCTCTTCCATCGGAACCGGCATAACCGCGATGGTCACTTCCGCGCCGTTCTGCTTATGGAAATCGAGCATCACTTCATAATCCATCTTATAGATATGATCCCCGGAAAGGATCAGCACATAGTCCGGATTAAAGGTCTCCATGTAGTCGATATTTTGATATATCGCATTTGCCGTACCGGTGTACCATTCACTGTTCGTACTCTTTTCATAGGGCGGCAGAACCGTAACGCCGCCGATATTTCTGTCCAGATCCCAGGGTATACCGATACCGATATGTGTATTCAGCCTGAGGGGCTGATACTGCGTCAGCACGCCTACCGTGTCAACGCCTGAATTAATACAGTTACTGAGTGGGAAGTCGATAATCCGGTACTTACTTCCAAAGGACACCGCAGGCTTGGCCACCTTCGACGTGAGCACTCCCAATCTGCTTCCCTGACCGCCAGCTAAAAGCATGGCAATCATTTCTTTCTTTACCATCTTTATCACCTCTTATTTCTTAATATTATATTTTTCATAGCTGTATCTATCACAAAACCATACCTGTATGTAAAGTATACCACAAGCTGACTAAAAACTGAATACAATTTACAAGAATTCTCTGTTTTTAGTCCTTTTGATATATTAATAATATACAATATTTTATTTCTTTTTTCAATGTCTTTGTTAATTTTTACATATTAACCTGTTTTCTAGCATTTCTTAACTTTATATTGGTTTTTTCCCGTGAAATGAGTATAATACTAGTAAAAACTGTAAAAGGGAGATACCCCATGTATCAGATTGATTTTCACAAGCCGATCCGCATTTATTTTATCGGAATCGGCGGTATCAGTATGAGCGGCCTGGCAGAGATTCTTCTGGCGGAAAATTTTATGGTATCAGGCTCCGACCGCGCTCCTTCCGAGCTGACCCGTATGCTGGAAGACCGCGGCGTTCAAGTTTTTTACGGGCAGAAGGAAGAAAATCTCACAGACGACATTGACCTTGTCGTATATACCGCCGCCATCAAAAGCGACAATCCTGAGCTGCTTGCCGCAAAGAAGTTAAACATTCCCACGCTGACCCGGGCGGAACTTTTAGGGCAGATGATGAAAAACTATGAGACGCCCATCGCCGTGAGCGGCACCCACGGAAAAACGACTACGACTTCCATGATTTCCCAGATTCTTCTGAACGCGGATGCCGACCCTACCCTGTCCATCGGCGGCATCTATCGGCCGATCGGCGGCAATATCCGAGTGGGCGCGTCCGAGCTCTTTGTCACGGAGGCCTGCGAATACACAAACAGCTTTTTGAGCTTTTTCCCGAAAATCGGCATTATACTTAATATAGAAGAGGATCATCTGGATTTCTTTAAGGATCTTGCGGATATCCGGGAGTCCTTCCATCGTTTCGCACTCCTTTGTCCGAAGGACGGCGCCCTCATTATCAACGGCGATATCGAACGGTACGAAGAACTCACGAAAGACCTTTCCTGCCGCGTGATTACCTATGGCCTTTCTTCCGACAAAGACTATACCGCCTCGCAGATTACTTACGATGACGCAGGCTTTCCCTCCTTCCTTTTGTGTGACAAAGAAGGCAGAGAGCGCAGGTTTTCTCTGCGGGTACACGGGGATCACAATATCCTGAACGCCCTGGCGGCCATCGCCCTGGCGGATCTGCTCGGGCTTTCGGATGAGGTAATCCACGCGGGGCTCCTTGCATTCACCGGGACAGACAGACGTTTCGAATACAAAGGACAGGTGAACGGCATCAACATCATTGACGACTACGCCCATCATCCCACGGAGATCCGCGCCACCTTAAACGCTGCCCTGCAGTACCCCCACAAGCGCATCTGGTGCGTGTTCCAGCCCCACACCTACACGAGAACCAAGGCTTTTCTGGCGGAATTCGCCTCCGCCCTCTCCCTGGCTGACGAGATCGTCCTGGCAGATATCTACGCCGCCAGAGAGAAGGATACGCTGGGCATCAGCTCCGAAACTCTGCAGGAAAAGATACGCTCGCTCGGACATTCCTGCCATTACTTCCCTACCTTTGAGGCGATAGAAAATTATCTTCTGAAAAATTGCACAAAGGATGACTTGTTGATAACTATGGGCGCGGGCGATGTCGTAAAAATCGGTGAAAACCTGTTACAGAAATAATTATTCACAATATCCACAGAAAAGAACCGGAGACAATCCATTTTTTCTGTGGATATTTTTGTGGAAAAAGACATACGGTTTCATACCGTTTTATCAGGTTGTCCACAATATCCACAAACAATGGCCCGGGTTATCATTGATAAACGCATATCCGTTTGTTACAGATTGCCCATTTCTTTTCCCAAGGACTAATGATATACTCTTAATGCACGCGGCGGACGGCAGATAAGGGGCTGCCTCTCCGCGCAATATCAGTTTTTTAATATAGGGGTGTAAAATGGGGTTTTTGACGATTTATCAGGACAATTACACGGATTCCACGGTTATTTCAAACCGTTTTATAGACGAGTACATGCAGGCTGCCAACGATGCCCAGTTAAAGATCTACCTTTATCTGATCCGCATGATGAGCGCCAGACTCGACACCAGCATAGGCGATATCGCCGACAAATTCAACTACACGGAAAAGGACGTGATCCGCGCCCTCAAATATTGGGAGAGAAACCGCCTTCTTGTTCTTGACTATGACAATCAAAAGAATATTATCGGCATTCACCTGATGGACTCCAATACTTCCTCACCGGCTCCTGTCAGTCCTTCCATGGCCGCTTATCCGAGCGTAACGGCCCCCTTTCCGGCTGCGGTGTCCTCCGCTCAGGCAATCACTTATCCGAACGTGAATGCCGCTGCTCCCGTACAGCCGCAGAGTCATCCTCTCTCTGTGGAAAAGCCGAATTACACGGCGGATGAGCTCCGGGATTTTAAGGCAAATGAAGATATCGCAAGACTTCTCTTTGTGGCGGAGCAGTACCTGAAAAAACCTTTAAGCGCAAACGATATGCGCACCATACTCTTTATCATGGATACGCTGGGATTCTCCGAGGATCTGACCGATTATCTGATCCAGTACTGCGTCGACCGCGGCAAGAGGGATTTCCGTTACATAGAAAAAGTAGCCATAAGCTGGGCCGAGCAGGGCATTACCACCCAGAAGCAAGCCGCTTCTCTGGCCGGAAAATACGACAAGGACGTTTACGAAATCATGCGCGCCCTCGGAAAAAACAATCTCCCCACGGAGACGGAGGTGGCGTATATTGACCGCTGGCGAAAACTCTACGGCTTTGAAAACGATGTAATTCTCACCGCCTGCGAGCGCACGGTACTCGCCACGGACAGCCACCGCTTTGAGTATGCGGACAGCATTCTGACAAGCTGGCATAAGGCAGGCGTACACCACAAAGGCGATATCAAGTCTCTGGATGAGAACCATCGGCGCAGCAGAGCGAACCGTCCCGCTGCGTCAACAAATAAATTTAATCAATTTACGCAAAATGAATATGATTTTGAAGCTCTTGAAAAAGAAATTCTAAGTAACTAATAAGGAGGCGCCTGTGCCGTTAACAAATACGCAGTACGACCGGATTTTCCGGCAATATGAAGAAAAGCAGCGTCAAAGCCGTCTGGAAACAGAGCGCAGGCGGGACTACGTGTATGAACATTTCCCCAAATACCGGGCGTTGGAGGATGAGACCGCCTCTCTCTCCGTTGCGCAGGGGAAAAAACTGCTGTTTGGGGATGAAACAGCCCTCAAAAAACTACGGGAAAACCTCGCCGCTTTGAGAGAACAGAAAAAAAAGCTTCTTTTAGATGCCGGCCTTCCCGCCGATTATTTAGACCCCATCTTTGTCTGTCCCGACTGCCGGGACACCGGCTATGTTGATCGTGAAAAGTGCCACTGTCTGCGACAGGCGGAAATCTCCCTGCTCTACGAGCAGTCAGGTCTTCAGGAAATGCTTGCAAACAATAACTTTTCTCTTTTGTCGTACGAATATCACAGCGGAGAGGATCTCTCTCACTTTGAAAAAGCTGTAGAAAATTGTAAGAATTTTATCAAAAATTTTGATTCCGACTACCACAATCTCTTTTTTTATGGTACAGTGGGAACGGGAAAATCATTTCTTTCCGGTTGTGTGGCAAAAGAGTTAATGGATCAGGGCCATTCCGTAATCTATTTTGGAGCGACAGGTCTTTTTGATTTGTTGTCAAGTACCTCTTTTGACACTAAAAGCAGGGAGGAACGTCAAAACACTTACTCCGACCTCTATCAATGCGATCTGCTTATTATTGATGATCTGGGGACAGAACTGACAAACCAGTTCACGGCGTCCCAGCTCTTTTCGCTTCTAAACGAGCGAAACATAGGGAGAAAGGCCACCATCATTTCCACAAACCTTTCTCTCAGAGAATTGCAGGACAGATATTCTGACCGTATTTTTTCCCGTATTACAAGTAATTTCGAGGTCTGTAAACTCACAGGCCCGGACATTCGCATGTACCAAAAGCGACAGTTGAACAAAAAGTGAGGAACTTTTCTATGAACAGACGTGAGGAGAAACGAAATCTGGAAACCATACCCGTCGGCTCTCTGGGGATGATTCCCTTGAAAGGCTGCCGCAAGCTCGGCGAAAAGGTTGACTATTATCTGGTAAAATGGCGCACCGAACGCGAGAGCGAGCACAAAGACTCTCTCGCCTTCTCGGGTTATCAGCGCAATACCTACGTTCTGGACGCAGACGTGCCAAGGTTCGGTTCCGGTGAAGGAAAAGGTGTCATCAAAGAGTCTGTGCGCGGCACCGATCTCTATATTCTGGTGGATATAGCCAACTACAGTCTCACCTACTCTCTCTGCGGACATGAAAACCATATGTCCCCCGACGATCATTATCAGGATTTAAAACGAATCATCGCGGCGGTGGGCGGCAAGGCGAGACGCATCACCGTGATTATGCCTTACCTCTATGAGAGCAGACAGCACAAGCGTTCCGCAAGGGAATCTCTGGACTGCGCCCTCGCGCTGCAGGAAATGGTAAACATGGGCGTAGATAACATCATCACCTTTGACGCCCACGATCCCCGCGTACAGAACGCCATCCCCCTGCACGGTTTTGAGACGGTACAGCCCGCCTATCAGTTTATCAAAGGGCTTTTGACCCATGTAAAGGGTCTGCAGATCGACAGCGATCACATGATGGTAATCAGCCCGGATGAGGGCGGCATGACCAGAGCGATCTATATCGCCAACGTGCTCGGCCTGGATATGGGTATGTTCTACAAGAGAAGGGACTACACACAGGTCGTAAACGGCAGGAACCCGATTATTGCCCATGAATTTCTCGGCAGTAACATAGAAAACAAAGATATGATTATTATTGACGACATGATTTCTTCCGGCGAAAGCGTGCTGGAAGTGGCTGCCGCCTTAAAAGAGCGCAAGGCAGGAAAGATTTTCGTCTTCTCCACCTTTGGTCTTTTTACCGCCGGTCTGGAGCGTTTCGACAAGGCTTTCGAGGACGGCACCATCTGCCGCGTCCTGACCACAAACCTGATCTACCAGACGCCGGAGCTGCTTGGCAGGGAGTGGTACATCGACTGCGATATGAGCAAGTACATTGCCTATATCATCGACACGCTGAACCACGATGCTTCCATCAGCGACCTGCTGAACCCCGTGGAGCGCATTCAGTCGATTGTGACACGGTATCACGCGGGGGAGCTGGCGTAGCCTTCAGATTGCTTATTATCGGCTTGTATTTTCTCTCATACCATGCTATACTGTGAACCGTTGGAATTTTTATCAATATAGGAATTTCAGCAAATTTACACGGTGAGTTCGAGACCTTCCTCACCTAAAACAAAACTAAAGGAGACAACTGCATATGAAAACACAAAGCACACAGGCGGTTACCATGAGAACCGCCCACACTCATGCGCTCTTCATGGCGCAGGCGGCTATGATTGCCGCACTCTACATCGTATTGACCTTTATCGCGAATGCCTTCGGGCTGGCCAACTACGCTGTTCAGGTACGCTTCTCCGAAGCGCTCACCATTTTACCCTATTTTACCCCCGCTGCGATTCCGGGACTGTTTATCGGCTGCCTTTTGAGCAATATCCTGACAGGCTGCGCCCTGCCCGACATTGTTTTCGGTACTCTGGCGACATTGCTCGGCGCGCTCGGCACTTATGCCCTGCGGAAATGGAAATGGTGCGCGCCCGTCTGCCCGATTCTCGCGAATACGATTATCGTGCCGCTGATTCTGGTGTACGGCTATGGTCTGCTGATCGAGGGAATGACACTGGTACAGTGCCTTGGTTTTTACTGCCTGACCGTCGGTGCCGGAGAAGTGATTTCCTGCGGGATACTGGGAATGATTTTGTTGACTGCGCTGGAGAAATACGGCCGTCACATCTTTGCAAAATAATCCTTCACCTCAAACAGATCCTCAAACACCGCCACACTTAAACCGCGCATTTCCTCCGTCGCAGGCGTCAGATCCGGCACCATAATGGGGTGCAGACCGGCGCTGTGCGCGGAGCGGATGCCGTTGTAGGAATCTTCGACGGCGTATGTATTTTCAGGTAAAACACCCATGCGTTCACAGGTCATCAGATAAATATCCGGAGCCGGCTTGCTGTTCTTTAACAGATCACCGCCCACCACCACCTGAAAATAATCATAAAGTCCCGCTGCCTGCAGCTCCTGCGTGACAGCGGCAAGTCTTGTGGAGGAGGCCAGCCCAAGAGGAATCTTATTTTCAGACAGGTATTTTAACAATTCCGCCGCGCCCGGCTTCACGGGGATCCCAGCCTTCTCCGTAATTTCATGAAACAATACGGAGCTTTCCTCACTGAATTTATCATAAGGAAAATCCTTCCCGTAATGCCTGTAGACAATTTCCTCCGTGCGCACTTTGTTTGTCCCGATGCACCGCATGAACACTTCGCGTATATCCGCAATTCCATGCTTTTCGCCCACACGCTCCCAGCAGTCCAAAACCAGCCTTTCCGTGTCAAAAATAGTGCCGTCCATGTCAAAAATAACTGCAATATCCGATTGCCGCATATACATCTCCTCTGTCTTTACTCTTTTCTGATGTAGGAAATGAACTGGTTGCCATTCTCCGCAAGCCATTCCGTAGAATCGTTCATCCCCCTCTTTTCCAGCGTCCCGGCCACCGGATCCATCACCACAATATTCAGCTCGTTAAAGCCTGTGATCAGTACCGCATTGCCGTCCTCCAGCATAGCAAGCACGGGAATATCTTTGTTTACATAATACAGAACCGCGTCCAGACTGCATCCCGTAAGATCCAGTATCGTATAGTTCTGCAGATCGCTCTCCAAGATATCCATCACCGTGTCCCCCTGATTCAGACGCCGCTGTGTATTTCTGGAAATCCCCTCGTATTTTAAGATTGTGTCAAGACAGACCGCCACAGAACTTCTGGACTCCGCCGCCTCATCCTCCGTGATCGCCATAATCTGATTGCGCGTGCTTCTGGTTTCCCTGCGCCATACATAATCCCCGTCGTCATCCACCACTACGCCCGCCACGCGGTTCGCAAGCTCTACTGCCCTGCCGGGATTGACATAGAGATCTTCTATGCCATTTTTTCCATATACATAGAAATAATCTTCCGCCGGGCCGTCCCCCAGCTCTCCCACGGAACGGCTGCCTTCAAACAGGATCTCCTTCGGCGTCAGAAGCTTTAATCCCTTGGCATCTATCTCATCCTTCACCGTAATCTGACAGATGGTTTCATAGTTTTCCGTGACTACAAAACTCAGCACATTACTTCCGCTCCTGATTTCCTCCGTGTTCATAATCTGGTCATCCAGCGTCGGCACATAGCTTTCGCTCTCCTCATCATATATGACCCTGGAAAGCGTAAGCTGGTTGTCCGCAATCTCGCTTTCCACCACATAAACGCCGTCCTTCTGATAGGTCTTTAAAATGCTGCCGTCGTCGCTCTGGATTTTCAGACAGTACATGGGAAAGGTCGTAATGCCCGTACTGTTTTCCCTGATGTCCCTCTTTTTGGCAAGACCGTAGATCAGATCCTCCCCCATAAATCCCACTACCGAAATATGCTCATCAGCGCCCGCCCTGATCTTCGTCTGCTTCTGCGTATTCAGATTCATCAGAATAAGATCGGTGGCCGCGTAAAGATCGCTTCCCTCCTGCCAGACAAGCATCTTATCGGACTCCGAGACATGATAGCCGCCCTCCTTTAAGCCCGTTACCACCGTCTGAATGGAGAGCGTGCGCACATCCACCGCATACACACTGCCATCCAGCATAAAATAGTAGATGCCCGTCCTGCTCAGATAAGAAAGCTCCTCAATATCTGTCTTTAAAAGCTCGTAAGACTTGTCGTAGGGGACATATGCCATTTCCTCCACTGTATTCGTCATGCTGTTATAGGCATAAAGCGCGACGCCCACGCAGCCTTCATGCCTCCCCCTGTTCATATAACCGTAGACCAGAAACAGGATATTCCCCGTCTCATCCACCGTCAACACCCGGATGTCATGTCTGTCGTATGCGCATCTTGCGTCCCGCAGTTCTTCCGTGTTACCGTAAAAGCTGAAAAGTCTGGCAAGCTTGTTGTCCGTCACATTATAGCTGTAAAGCTTATCCGCCACCGTGAAGGCAAAAACATTGCCGCCGTCGCTCTCCTTGATCTCCACCTCATCCCCGGTAATACCCAACACAATTTTGTCGTTGATATAGACATCCGACTCTTCGTCAAAAACCTGCTCCATCGTTCTTTCAAAATCAAGCAGATACATGCGGTCCGGCGTATAGCGGATTCTGTAATATTCGTTTACACGGTAATACTCCGTCTTTTTCCCGTTCTTTATGTCAACCAGATATTCCAGATTAAAAGAGCCTGTCTGCTCCGTAAGTTCCCTGATCATAATGCACGGTTCTGTCAGCCTCCTTACCGGAAGTTCTCCCCATGTCACCTGATGAAAGCTGGAATGAATCGTTACCTTGTGGAACGTGGTATTGTCTCCCTCCGCATTGGATTCCAGATACTTCGTCAGCTCCGCCGCTGCTTCCCTGTCAAATGTGCGTTCATGGAAATCCGTGATATAATCAAGCTTTTCCCGGATATGAAGCGACTCGCTTAAAATAATTCGGGAATAATATCTGATCGGCGCGCTGTTTTGCGGTGTAACAAGGAATACGAGCATATACTCTGTATCGCTCTCAATCAGGTCTTTTAATGTAATGGAAAAGGAAATATCATCCTCGTTTACCTGATAGTCTTCCACCGGCGTACTCTCTACCAGACGCTCTCCGTCAAGGCTTCTCACCTCGAAGGCAATGGCATCGATTCCACGTCCGTAAGTATCCATCCTTACATCTATCCTTCTGTCCTCACCGATGGGCTGCAGGTTGTCCCGCAGATAGGCACACTCCATGGCCTGGGCATAGCCATGCAGACTCCCCACCCTGTACGCATCCACATACATGGACAGCACAGGGTAAGTCGCCTCCCCCATCTCGGTCGTCATATCCGTATTTCCCTGATTCATCACCCTGCTCAAAATTATCAGCGCAAGCGCAAATATGCATCCGAGCAGAACACCCTTTATGATCGCTCTCTTCATGTATTAATCATTCCTCTATCAAAACTTTAAGACCCCGTTTTGATTCATATGGCGCTTTTTATAAATCTCACAGCACAAAAGCACCTGGACAAATTCCGTGATCCGTTCCAAGTCCTGCTCTGTCTGCCCCGCATCCCCGGTCTGTTTTAATTTATCCACAACGACCTGTGTCAGACGGTAAATCTGCCACTTGTCGGGATATTCGTCATAAATCATACTGCCTTCATAGTCTAACCGATCCAGAATCCCTGCAATCACCTTCTGGTACTTCTTTGCCTCCGCCGGGTACATCTCCTGCAGATATTCCAGATCCCGCGTCACCGTATCCTGCTCCTGATAAAAAAGCGGCATCGGATACGCCATATAAAACGGTAAAATTCTCGATTGTCTCATACACTCACCATGATAATCAGTCATTTTATTTTATCATATGGCAAGGCCGCTGGAACGTGAAAATTTTATAACCGCCGCATCACGATGCCGCAAAACTCCTATTTCTTTGAAATTCTGAAATTACCTACAAGCTGTTGAAGCAACGCTGCCTGACCGGATAGTTCCTGACTGGTAGCCGCGCTTTCCTCCGCGGTCGCAGAATTATTCTGTACCACGCCGGATATCTGCTCGATGCCTGCGGCAATCTGTCCGATTGCATCCGTCTGATCCTCCACGGCCTTCGACACCTGCTCCATCTGTTCTACCGCCTCGCCCGCCATCTTTGCCGCGGCAGTTACCGAGTCGGTCACCTTCTCCACAACAAGGCTGCCGCTTTCAACTGAGTTGACGGATCGCTCTATCAGCTCCTTGGTCGCTTTCGCTGCCTGATCCGACTTAATCGCCAGATTTCTCACTTCTTCCGCCACCACGGCAAAACCCTTTCCGCTCGTCCCGGCACGTGCCGCTTCCACCGCCGCGTTAAGCGCCAGAATATTTGTCTGGAAAGCAATATTTTCAATGGTATCTATAATACGGCTGATTTCGCCGGACGACTGCGTAATCTGTCCCATCGCATGATTCAGACTGTCAATGTACCCGCCGCTCTCCTGAAGCTTTTCTCCCGCCTCTTCCACGACATCTTTGGCCTGTTCCGTCCGCTGCGCAATTCCCTTTGCCTCCGTGCTCATGTCTGAAATGGTTCCGGAAAGTTCTGTCACTGCGCTTGTCTGCTCCACTGCGCCCTGAGACAAGGCCGCTGCGGTGGACGCCACCTGATCCGATCCCGTCGAAACCTGACCGGATGCAGAGACAATACCTGCCATGGTAACATTCAGCTTTTCACTGATAACCCGCAGAGATTCCCACAAAGCGGCAAAATCACCGGGATAGGACTGCCCTGAAACTTCCCGGGTCAGATCTCCATCCGCTATCGCGCCGAGAATATCCTGCATTTCATGTACAATTTCGCCAAATTCTTTGACAAGCTGTGCCGTTGAATCCGCCAGTATCCGCGTCTCATCCTTACTCTTTATCTGCGGAACCGGACTTCCCAGATCACCCTGTGCAAGCGCCTGAAGCCGCTTCGCACACCTGACAACGGGCGTGACGATGGAATGACTGACTTTCATGGAAATAATAATAATCACAATACATGCCGCGGCACAGATCACGATCTGTATAAAATTTCCGTACTCTGCCGGACGCATGAACTCATCCTCATCTAACGTCACTGCAATGGACCATCCGTCCGTCCCCGCAATGGGCGCATAGCTCTGAATATTGTTGGACTGATCCTCCGCGTAATAGAACCGCTCCACACCAACTTCACCGAGCGTCATTTTCTTTTCAATCGCCGCTACCGTCTGCAGACCTTCATCTTCGGGAGCCGCCGCCGCTTCCCGCATGATATTTTCCCGGTTCAGCACCGACTCCTGATCCACATAGGCAATTGTGGTACCCTCTTTGTCCAGAATGTATGCCTCGCCTTCCTCCCCGATCTGCAGCCCTTCAATGATAGACTGTAAAATATAGGTATCGCACTGAAAATAGAGCACGCCTTTCACTGCCTCACCCTCCCGGATCGGAGCTGCGACCATAATATACATATCGCTTCCGTCTATATAGGGGGTAGACATATAGTTGTTCCCCTGTACGGCCGCCTGAAAAAAGGGTTCTCCGGAAATATCCACATCATGAACCGCATCATGACCGTCTATATCAGCCATTCCGCCAAAACGCATATAATAGGCATCTACCCGTTCCTGAATAAACGCCTGCTTTTCCTCCGGTGAAACAGCTTCATCCACAAGAATCGGATTCGATGCCATTTCCGCTATTGTCAGCGTATAGGTAGAGATCATATTTTCCGCCGCCAGAGCGGCAAGCTCTGCCGTTTCCAGAATATTTTTCTCAAGCGCTGACCCAGTAGAATACCGGGTTACTACTGTACTCACAATCCCCGCAACCACTGAAACACACACTGTCGCCAATACCACTATAGCAATAATTTTTGTCTGAATTTTCCGCATTTCTTCCGTCTCCGGGCGCTTCAAACTGCCAAGCCCTTTCTCCCTTCCCGTTCGTTTATGTATCATCGAGCAGGGAATATTTTCTCCCTACTCGCCACGCGACCCGCACGCTGTGAAGCGTCAGACTTTCCAATGCGGGTCTGTGTATAAACAGGGGAACGGATCAATCCGTTCCCCCACAAAGCTTTGTCATTTGTGTACTGTCTCTATCCTCGCCACCGCTCTCTTCAAGGACATCTCCGCCCTTCGCATGTCCGTTCCCGGCGCATGTTCCCTGATCCGCTCCTCGGCGCGGGCCTTGGATTCCTCCGCACGCTCCAGATCAATCTCCCCTGGCCATTCAATGATCTCGGCAAGCACCGTGACCTGATCCGGCAGCACCTCGGCAAACCCCGCATGGAGCGCTGCCTCGGACACTTCCTGATCCTTCGTGATCGTGAGGATTCCGGGCGCGACAATCATCGTCATCGGGATATGCTCCCTGTATATGCCGACCTCGCCCTCGACCGTATTAAACTCCACCATGGACACCTCGTCCTCAAAAAAGACTCTGTCTGGTGTGATGATCTTTAATGTAAAGTTTCTGCTGTCCTCAGCCATATGTTACCTCCTGCGGCTATTCGGTATCTTCATCATGCCTTGTTCTGGGCACGCGCAACTACATCGTCGATGCTTCCAGCATTCAGGAAATAACTCTCCGGAATGTCGTCGTGTTTGCCTTCCAGAATCTCCTTAAAGCCGCGGATTGTCTCGGAAATCGGCACATACTTTCCGCTCATTCCGGTAAACTGCTCCGCCACATGGAAAGGCTGTGAGAGATATCTCTGTATTCTTCTCGCACGGGCAACCACCAGCTTATCCTCCTCGGAAAGCTCATCCATACCGAGGATCGCGATGATATCCTGCAGCTCCTTATACTTCTGCAGAATCTCCTGCACGCCTCTGGCTACCTGATAGTGCTCCTCCCCGACAATTCTGGGATCCAGAATTCTGGAGGAGGACTCAAGCGGATCAACCGCCGGATAAATACCCAACTCCACAATAGAACGGGAAAGCGTTGTGGTCGCGTCCAGATGCGCAAATGTCGTTGCCGGTGCCGGGTCAGTCAGGTCATCCGCAGGCACGTAAACCGCCTGAACGGAAGTGATGGAACCGCTCTTTGTGGAAGTGATACGCTCCTGCAGCGCGCCCATCTCTGTCTGCAGCGTAGGCTGATAACCCACGGCCGAAGGCATACGTCCAAGCAGCGCGGACACCTCGGAACCCGCCTGTGTAAAACGGAAGATATTGTCGATGAAAAGCAGCACGTCCTTACCGCCCTTGTCACGAAAATACTCCGCCATCGTAAGTCCCGTCAGACCCACTCTCATTCTTGCACCGGGGGGCTCGTTCATCTGTCCGAACACCATCGTCGTCTTGTCGATAACGCCCGATTCCTCCATCTCGTGATAGAGGTCGTTACCTTCTCTGGTGCGCTCGCCCACGCCGGTAAATACGGAATAGCCGCTGTGCTCTGTCGCAATATTGCGGATCAACTCCTGAATCAGCACGGTTTTACCTACGCCGGCGCCTCCGAAGAGGCCGATCTTACCGCCCTTCTGATAAGGACAGAGCAGATCAACAACCTTGATACCCGTCTCCAGAAGCTCAGTCGCCGTGGACTGCTCCTCGAACGCCGGAGCCTGTCTGTGGATCGGCTCATGACCCACATCCGTGGGCGCGGGTTTATTGTCAATCGGTTCTCCCAGAACGTTAAAGATACGTCCCAGCGTATTTTCTCCGACAGGAACCGTGATGGGAGCGCCTGTTGCAACCGCATCCATACCTCTCACCAATCCGTCTGTGGGACCCATGGAGATACATCTGACGGTATCGTCACCCAGATGCTGCGCTACTTCCACAGTCAGCTCGCCGCCCGTCTTGAGCGGAATCCTGATTGCGTCGTTAATCTCCGGCAGATTTCCCGTCGAAAATTTAATGTCCAGTACGGCGCCGATGATCTGAGTGATCTTTCCAAGATTTTCACTTGTCTTTACTTCTGCCATCTCTTTTTCCTTTCACTCGTATTTAATTTTCCGTTCAGCACACGCCCATTCGCAGAACTGCACCCTCATATCATGATCGAGCTTGCTCGATCGGCTTATCAGCGGGCGTTCCCTCAGAGCTTCAATTGTATGTCAATTTCATGCAAGCATGGTTTGCCATTCAATTTCGCTCTGGCTAAACTGGTTTACGAAATCGCATTTGCACCTGCGATAATTTCTGTTAATTCCTGCGTAATAGATCCCTGACGCGCTCTGTTATACATCAGCGACAAGTGATCTATCATTTCCTCAGCATTGCTCGTTGCGGAATCCATAGCCTGCATTCTCGCACCGTTTTCGCTTGCAACCGCTTCTACCAGGCCGCCGTATATCAGGCTGGTCACATATTTCGGAATAATCATGTTCAGCGCCTCGTCATCATCCGGCTCAAAGTTCATAAGCGCCTTGCTGCCTGTATCCTGCGTCTCCTCCGGAGCATTCTGCGCCGGCTCCACGGGAAGAAGCTTAAGAAGCGTCGGCACATGAACCACCGTATTCTTAAAGCCCGTATAGGCGAGATAAATCTCTCCTATTTCACCCGCAGCAAAGGAGGCAAGCAGCCTCTTGCACAGCGCCATCGCATCCACGTAGGACGGCTCCTCGATAATGTCGGAATCCTCCTCCACAATCTCATAGCCATTGCGGTTCAGGGCATCCCTGCCCTTCTTGCCGATCGCATAGATCCGCAAATCTTCCTTCTTAAAATCGCCCTTTGTGATCAGCTTCACAACGTTGGAATTGTAGCCTCCCGCAAGACCTCTGTTGGAGGTAATCACAATCACAGCCTTCTTCTGCGATTCCCCTGCCGTGAGATAGGGATGATTTAAGCCGCCGGTTTTCGCCAACATGGAAGTCACCGTCTCATACATGCAGTTAAAATATGCCTTCGACTGTTCCGCGCGCTGTTTCGCCCTCTGCAGTTTAACGGTAGAAACGAGTTTCATAGCCTTGGTAATCTGCTGTGTACTCTGAATACTGCCTTTACGCCTTTTAATGTCTCTCATTGAGGCCATAGCATTACCCTCCTAATCAATTCTCACCGCTACGGAGAATGCCGTCTTTTGGCATTCTCCCGTGTGAGACTTAAAACTTCTCCACGAAACAGCCTCTGCTGTGAGTGGCTAGAAGTTCTTCTCACACTTTGAACTGCGCCTTGAATTCTTCAATGGCTTTCTTGAGCTTCGCGTCCGTCTCGTCGTTTATCTCTTTATTCTTCGCAATCGCGTTCGGCACCTCGGGATACTTCGTGTCAAGGAACTCGAAGAACTCCGTCTCGAATCTGGTGATATCCTCAACCGCTACATCGAGCAGGTACTTGTTCGTCACCACGTAGATGATGATAACCTGATACTGTACGGGCATCGGCTTGTACTGCGGCTGTTTCAAAACTTCCTTGATTCTTTCGCCCTGCGCCAGCTTCTCCTTGGTATCGGCGTCAAGCTCGGAGCCGAACTGGGAGAATGCCGCCAGCTCTCTGTACTGCGCAAGCTCTGTACGGATGGGCGCCGCAATCTTTTTCATCGCCTTGATCTGTGCCGCACCGCCCACACGGGACACGGAAAGACCCGCGTTAACCGCCGGACGGAAACCGGAGTTGAACATCTCCGTCTCCAGATAAATCTGTCCGTCCGTGATGGAGATCACGTTCGTCGGGATGTACGCGGAAACGTCGCCCGCCTGCGTCTCGATAATCGGAAGAGCCGTCAGCGAACCGCCGCCGTACTCCTCGCTCATTCTCGCCGCACGCTCAAGCAGTCTGGAGTGCAGATAGAACACGTCGCCGGGATATGCCTCACGCCCTGGCGGCCTCTTTAAGAGCAGGGAGAGTGTACGGTATGCAGCGGCCTGTTTGCTCAGGTCGTCGTAAACCACCAGCACGTCCTCTCCGTTCTCCATCCACTCCTCACCGATCGCACAGCCGGAATAGGGAGCGATATACTGCAGGGGCGCCGTCTCACTTGCCGTCGCCGCCACTACGGTGGTGTACGCCATAGCGCCGTACTCTGTCAAAGTTTTCACAATAGAAGCGACAGTAGAAGCCTTCTGACCGATAGCGACGTAGATACACTTCACACCCTGTCCCTTCTGGTTAATGATCGTATCAATGGCAATCGCAGTCTTACCTGTCTGCCTGTCGCCGATAATCAGCTCACGCTGTCCTCTCCCGATGGGCACCATGGAGTCGATCGCCTTGATACCTGTCTGTAACGGTGTGTCCACAGATTTTCTCGTGATAACACCGGATGCAACTCTTTCAATCTTACGATACTTGTCAGTCTGGATCGGACCCTTGCCGTCGATAGGCTGTCCCAGAGCATTTACGACACGTCCGAGCATGCAGTCGCCCGCAGGCACCTCTACCACGCGCCCTGTGGTCTTTACGGTATCGCCCTCGTTGATATTGTGCTGGTTACCAAACAGAACCGCACCAACGTTGTCTTCCTCAAGGTTCAGGATCATACCGTAAACTTCGCCGGGGAACTCCAGAAGCTCACCCTGCATTGCATTCTCAAGTCCGTGCACACGAGCGATACCATCCGCCACCTGAATAACCGTACCCACCTCGGATACTTCCAGCTCGGAGGCATATCTCTTAATCTGATCCTTAATGACTGAACTGATCTCTTCTGGTCTTAAATTCATGGATCATACGCACCTTTCTTTAAATTTTGACTCGAAAGCCCGCACTTACGTGCTTTCTGTTTGACTTCGTCAAACGCTTTCTCGTTAATGCCGCAAAAAAACAAATGCCGCTTCGCGTCGCTTGTTTTTTTCATGCGGCTATTATATCTGTACTTTTAACAGATCCTTCTGCAGCTCATTCAATTTTGTTTTGATGCTGCTGTCAACAACTCTGTCGCCGATTCGGATCACCATGCCCCCGATCAGGGAGGCGTCCACGCCGTAACTGATCTCCATGGACTTGTACTGTGTGGTGTCGAGCAGCTTCTGCTCAACCTCCCGGCGCTGGCCGTCTTTCAGAGGAACGGCCGTCGTCACCGTAGCGATGCCTATTCCCTTGTACTCCTTAACCGTAGCGACAAAATACTTCAGGATCTCGTTGATCTCCCTGTAACGGTCTTTCGAGATAATGATAGTGAGAAACCCGAACAGCTCCTCCGATACCCTTCCCTCAAACACACTTTTGGCAACCTCAATCTTCTCTTCCTTAATAATCTTAGGATGATTCATCAGTCTGCCAAAATCCTCGTTCTCCGCAAGGATTTTCTGAAGCTGTTCCACTTCTTCCAACAGGACGTCTATCTTACCTTCTTCCACCGCAAGTTCAAACAACGCGTCACCGTATGTCTTTGAAATCAGCTTAGCCATGTGCTCTCACCTATTTCCTTAAGCGTCTCTTCCACCAGACTGTCCTGCACAGTGGTGTCTATCTCCGCGTTCACAACCTTGGCAGCCATCATGGATGCTATCACAACCATCTCGCGCTTCACCTCGTCAACGGCCTTCTTCTTTTCAAGCTCAGCTTCCACGCCGGCTCTCTCAAGAATCCTTGCCGCCTCCTCCTTCGCGTCCGCCACGATCTTATTTTCATTCGCCAAAGCCTTCTTGCGCGCCTCCGCGAGAATCTCTTCGGCTTCTTTATCTACTTCTTTCAGCTTCGCCTCATACTCTTCCTTAAGCGCCTTGGCGTTTTCCATGTCGGATGCCGCCGTATCGAGTTCGCTTTTGATGCGCTCCTGCCTCTTTTCCATCATATCCCGCACAGGATTAAACAGAAAATGGGAAGCGATCAGAAAGAGTGAGAATACAGCTATAACCGTCAGCACGGAATCCGCGATGAGCTGAAAATCGAGGTCAAACAACCTCGGTGCCATCTCCGCAGACGCCAGCGCCAAACTCGCAACTGTCGTACTCAAGCGTCCCTCCTCCTTTCATTCCTCCTCACAGGTCTTCGCACTTGACGCGCCGACCGTAAGAACACTTATACTGTGCCTGCCGTAACAAAATTAAGGCAGAAGAGGTTTCACGAAGAGCAGCAGCATCGCGATCAACAGACCGTACAGACCTGTGGTCTCGGCAACGGCCTGTCCGAGCAGCATCGTAGAGGTAACGTCAGACTTCGCACCCGGATTTCTGCCCACCGCAGCAGCCGCATGGCCCGCAGCAATACCCTGACCGACACCGGGGCCGATACCTGCGATAACCGCAAGGCCCGCGCCGATTGCTGAACATCCCAAGATAAAATTGTTGTTAAATTCTCCCATTTTTAATTTCCTCCTTGTCTTTGTATAAAAAATAAAATTTCTTTATTCAGTTGTGCAGGCGTCCGTGATGTACGTCATGGTCAACATACAGAACACATACGTCTGGATCGCTCCCGAGAACAGGTCGAAATACACGTGGAGCGCCGCCGGCCAGATGATTGCGATTTTTGAAAGAAGCGCATACACCAGAGCCATCATAACCGTACCCGACAGAACGTTTGCAAACAGACGCAGCGACAAAGAGATCGGCACCGCCACATCACCGATCACGTTAATCGGCGCCCAGATCGGCCACGGGTCGCACAATCCCGCAATCACGCCCTTCACTTTCTGGTACCTGAACTTGTTGAAGTGGATCAGTACGAACGTCATAACGCCCATCGGGAACGTCACACCATAGTCCGCCGTCGGCGGCCTGAGTCCGAACAGTCCCGAAATATTGCTCAGCAGGATAAATATAAATATCGTGCTGATGTAGTTACGGAATTGCGGACTGAATTTGCCCATAACGCCGCCAACCATCTTATCAAGCATCTCCACCACCAGCTCGACAATGTTCTGGAATGTCCCCGGCACATCCGAGGCGTGCTTAATAACACGGTTTGCCGCGATGCAGAACCCTATGATTACCAGCATAACAATCAGCAGGCATACATGAGTGGTGGTAATCCACACAGTCTGCCCGAAAATCTCATAGGAAAAAACGCCGTGAATCATAAAGTCAATATCCGCACCGCCTGACAACATAATTCCCTGTCCCATCTTCTCACCTCCTTCTACACATGATAAATATGTGAAACATGTAACAGCGGCCTGCACCGTTACAAGGCAGTACCGTCCGATATTTCCCGCTCTTCCTTCCCCGCGCGCAGCCTGTGAATCAACGGATTCAGATAAGCGGACACTTTCATGCCCATATACCCGCAAAAGGTAAAAATCGGATTCGCAAAATCCACATACATTAGCGCGCCCATCACTACCACCAAAACCGCGTAGCGTATGATATTCTGCGCGCCCATGCTCTTCACGGCCTCCTTCTCCGGCAGGTCAAGCCCCCTGTCCAGAGCCCACCACATATGAAACGCACCCGCCAGGGCCAGAAACACGCCGATCCAGAGCCCAATACTGTATGCGGGATTCCGCGAAAAAAGCAAAAGCGCTATCTCAAAAATAACGCCGTATGCCAGAATGCCCAGCCAAAGCTCCAAAAGCGTCGGATCAATCTTTCTTTTCATTCTCTTTCATCTCTTCTTTTATCTGCGTGCTGCGTCTGCGCGTCCTTGCCGGCGTCTCGTAAATCTTTCTCGCAAACCGGAACACGTTGGTGAATCCCGCCAGCGCGCCCACGAAAAAAAGCGCCACCATCCAGACATTGGTCCCAAGCTTTCTGTCAAGAAACATCCCCGCAAAGGAGCAGAGAAAGATGGGAACAAGCATGTTGACGCCAAACTGTGTGATCATCGTTAACGCCTGATAAACCGTTTTATGATACTTCAAAGTACCGCCTTCCCAATCCGCAGAATTTCCCCTAAAGCCTAACAAGAAAATTATACCCATTTTTGGTACTTTTGTCCAGCCCAACTTCTATGGTAGGCAAAATTTTTGTGGAAACATTGACATTTATCCCTCGGCGGTGTACCTTTAAATAACAAAGCAGGGGGGACAAAATATGGCAGATCCGATTCTTTACCGCAAGAGACTGATTCCTGAGGAATGTGTCCTGTTGAAAGACGACAGGCTTCTTTACCGCGACGGGGAGATTATTGTGACTGCCTGGAACACACTGAAACCCCGCAAGGATCTGCATCACGGCCTTTCCTGCTACTACCTGAGGGAAGGCATAAAAGTGAGTCGTTTTTATGATGAAAACGGCTCTCTTCTGTACTGGTACTGCGATATTGTAGATTACGATTACGATGCCGGAACGGATACATATGTCATCACCGATCTTCTGGCGGACGTCATCATTTACCCCGACGGATTCGTAAAGGTCGTGGATATTGACGAACTGGCCACCGCCAAGGAAGCGGGATTGTTGACCGACGCCATGCTGAAAAAAGCGCTCCTGACCCTCAATCATCTGCTGCAGGTCATTTATGACGGCGGATTTGAGAAATTGCAGGAGCCGCTGGAACGGTATAGGTAATCCACCGTGCCGCGATTGAGCACAGCTCAATCTGCAAAATCGCCGCTTTGCAGCCGCTTTTTGCTCATCACGGGCTTTCGCCCTATAGATTTGCGCCATCTCAGCCATCCGAAAGCAAGCTTTCTTCTGTCTGATCTGCCACAAATCTGCTCGGCTCAATGCTAGTAGAAGATGTGTCCCCCGATTCTGTACCTGGGTTCTATTCCGTCTACGGGCGTGCGGAAATAAACGCAGTTACTTACGTTGGTGGTGCCGCCCATAACTTCATCGGCAGCCTGATAGCAGCTCCCGGTGGCTCTGCCCTCCGCGAGCGCGAGCGCAAGACGTCCGCTGGCCACGGGCGAAAACTGTCCCGACTGATAAATCACTCCTGTCACCGTATCAGGGTATACAGAACTTAATACGCGATTGATTACCACCGAGCCGACGGCTACCTGTCCGCTGTAGGACTCCCCGCCCGCCTCGCAGTAAATCAGATTCGCCAGAAGGTATCTATCCCCCTCTGCAAAACTCACCTCGGAAATATCGCGCCAGCTTGACTGTGCCGCCAACTCTGCCATACGGAGTTCTTCGGCAAGCTTGGCACGCAGGGCGGACAATTCCTCCTCCTGCTCCTTGAGCTTCTGCTCGTAAGCGAGAGCCGCAGCCTCCGCCTCGGAAATCTGATCCGCCGTAGCGTTTAAGCTGCTGGAAGTCTGGCTCACAAGCCCGGAAACACGTCCCTGCTCCGCCACCACCTGCACCCTGTATTCGCCCAGCTCTTCCCTGTTTTTCTCCTGCTCTGCTTTCGCCAGCTCCAGTTCTTCCTGCTTCTGTTCCATCGCCGCCTGCGCCGCTTTATACTCGTCCAACACTTTTTTCTGGTATGCAGAAAGCTGCTCAATATATTCATTTTTATTCAAGAAATCGGACAGGCTCCCGGAAGAAAAAAACAACTCCATGTAAAGATTGCTGCTGCGCTCGTAGGTAAACTGAATCTGCTTTTTCATGGTGGCATACTGCTCGTCCTTCAGGGCGATGGCCTCCGCCAGCTCTTCCTCCACCTGGGCAATCTGTTTTTCCAGATCGTCGATCTCCTCCTCCTTTTCGGCAATCTGTCCCTCCAGCTCGTTCAGGTTGTTGCTCACCTGGGTAAGCTCCGTGTTCAGCGTGGAAAGAGTCCCCTGCAAAGAGCTGTGCTGCTCGTTCAGCCCCTTCAGGTTCTCCTCCGTCTCATCCAGTTTTTCTTCCGTCTCTTCCCGCTGCTGCTCCGCCTCCCTGATCTGCTGTCTTGTCTCCTCCGTAGCCTGCACGGAGAGCGGCATTAAGCCGCAGAGCAGAACAAGCGCCAGGCAGGCAGCCGCTCTTCGTTTCCTTTCCATACTTCCTCTCATTCCGACTTATTTTTCAATCTCTTCTCCCCAATTATATGAACTCATAAGACCTATCAGCGAATGCCGTCTCTTAAGCATCCTTAACAGTTTTCTATCAAATCCACTCTTCTCTGATGTCTCTCCCCGTGGGAAAAGGGCGTGTCCAAAAAGATATCTACGATATCAAGCGCCACCATTTCCCCGATGATCGCCGCGCCCATGGCAAGCACATTCGCGTCGTTATGTTCCCTTGTCAGTCTCGCGGAAACCGGATCGCCGCAGAGCGCACAGCGGATTCCCTTTACCTTGTTTGCCGTCATGGAGATCCCGATGCCCGTGGTGCAGATCACGATACCCCTGTCGCACTCTCCCGAAGCCACCGCCTTCGCCACCGCCGCACCGAAAATCGGATAATCGCATGAGCTCTTATCCGGGCAGCCGAAGTCCTTGTACTCCAGTCCCCGCTCCTTCAAATGCGCCATCACCTTCTGTCTCAAATCATATCCACCATGGTCACTTCCTATTGCAATCATGTCTGCCTCCCTTTCCGAAGCGCGCAAAGCGACGCTTCCTGCTATATTATTTGTGGACACCGCCAATTTGACATTCTTGTGTGCAAGAAGCAAAACTTCTTCTCACACATTTATCACCCTGTGTCCCGCCGCTTTCAGCAGCCGATTCATCACCGCCTGCGAAATGCCTTCCCCGTCGAAACTCTCCGAATAAATCAGCTCCACACCTTCGTCATCAAACTCGCGCAGAACACGGTACAATCCTTTCGCTGCCGCAGCAGCGTCCGTTCTTTTTCCGACACTGCGCAACACATCCGCTTCATATTTATCTATCGTCTCATCTGTAGCAATCACGCCTGTCTTTTTCCCGTTCCTTCGCCCTTCGGCAAGTTCTTTGCCAATATAATCCGTTACCTCCTCCGCTGGTCCTCTCACAATCGTAAGCTCACCCTTCGGCGCATAATGCCGGTACTTCATGCCCGGCGCTTTCGGGGCTTGTCCGCTGTCGGCGGAAAAAAGCGTTTCGTCCTCATCCACGCGTCCCAGCTTCTGCCGGAGCATTTCACCGGTGATAAAACCCGGCCTCAGAATCGCGGGCGGATCCACCGTCAGATCCACAATCGTCGATTCCAATCCGAGCGTGGCATCTCCGCCGTCCAATATCATTTCTATCCTTCCGTCCAAATCCTGCGCCACATAGGACGCGCGGGTAGGACTCGGCCTGCCGGAACGATTGGCGCTGGGCGCGGCCACATAACCGCCTGCTGCCCTGATAAACGACAAGGCCACAGCGTCTGACGGCATACGCACCGCCACCGTGTCAAGCCCGCCCGTCGTCTCCTTCGGCACCAGATCCGATTTCTCCAGAATCATGGTGAGCGGCCCCGGCCAGAAAGCCGCCGCCAGCTTTTTCGCCGTCTCCGGCACACACTTCACAATAGCCTCCAAAGCCTCCATGTCCGCGATATGCACAATCAACGGATTGTCGGAAGGTCTGCCCTTCGCTTCATAAATTTTTCTGGAAGAAGCCGGATTCAGCGCGTCTCCTCCCAGCCCGTAAACGGTCTCCGTGGGAAAGGCCACCAGACCGCCTGCCCTGATAATCTCTCCTGCCTCCCGAATCGAAGCCTCGCTCTTATGTGATTCGTCTATCTGGACTACTTTTGTAAGCATAACTCTCTCATGTCCTCACTTAGATCCGCTGCCAGAAGCGCGCATCTACTCCGTCTTGTTCAGGTAGTTCATAATCGCCAGATGAATCGCCCACGCCGTCTTTTCCTGATAAACCTCCGAGGAAAGTTTCTGCGCCTCCTCATAGTTGGACAAAAAACCGCACTCCACGATCACGATGGGCGACGATGTCTTTTTTAAAAGGTAATAGCTGCTGTTCGCCTTCGCCTGTCTGGCGTTGTCCGGATCAATCTGCTCCGCCAGCACCCGCTGCATACACTCCGCGATCTCCTTGCTCTCCTCGCTGCCCTCATAGTAGAAAACCTGTGCGCCGTGCACATATTCCTCGTGATAACTGTTTTGGTGGATGCTCACCGTCAGCGCCGGTCTCTTCTCCTCGATCAGTGCCACGCGGTTTTTCATGTCCTGCACCTTTTTGTTGGAGACGTTCTCGTCATAAAGCCCCGCATCGTCTTCCCTTGTGAGCACCACGTCCACGTCCGCCGCCGCAAGGAACATAGCCAGCTTTTTCGCTATCTTTAAATTGATGTCCTTTTCCAGACTGCCATCCACGCCCACCTTGCCCGGATCAGCCCCGCCGTGTGGCGGCGGTAACTTGCGGTAAAATGATACCGATATGATACACATTATTCTGTGTAACAGTATCTTGTAGATGTGGATTTTTTATTTTCGGCTGATGATTGATACATCAGCCGATATTCTCTTTGTTGGTATATACTGTTTTGAAAAGTGCTTCTAACTCGCTTGAAAAATTGTATGTGATCTTGATTTTGTGGTTTTCATATACCGTTATTTCATGTATCATTTCCACCACAATATCCCTGTCCAATTTTTCAATAACCCTAAGCTCTAACAGGCGTTTTATCCACGGACTGTCAAAAATATCCGGCGTAGCTTCGTCCTGTCTGTTATCAATGCTTTCAAGCTGCTTTTCCAGTAATTCTTCTTTCTTTAGGTAATCCTGCCGATATGTGACAAATTCATCTTTGGAAATCAACTCACTTCGGTAATCTTCGTAAACCGCTTTTTTCAGCTTCCGCACTTTTTCCAGTTCAGCGGTCAGACGGTTTTTCTCGTTTTCATTTACCCGCTTTACTGTAACGGCTGCTTCTTGGTTCTGTTCAATGACTTCACGCATATTGTCAATGTTCTGCATGATAGCTTTCAAATCGTCCAAAATGATTTTTTCCAAAACCAAATGCGGTATAGGGTGCGGAGTACAATATTGTCTGCCGGAGCGTACATATGTCCCGCAATAGTAATTGACAATACCGCCGCCGTGTCCCGGTGTCCCGATTTTCTTTGTCAAAGCCCTGCCGCAATCCCCGCATTTCAAAAAACCTGCAAAAATACTCATGTTGCTGTTTAAGTCAAGATTGCGTGTCCTGCGCTTTAACAAATCCTGTACCTTGTTCCATGTTTCATCATCAATGATCGCTTCATGTGTGCCTTTTACCACAATCCAATCTTCTTTGTCTTGGGCTTTCGATTTCCCCCTCATTCTCTGGCTTTTCTTGTTCTGCACCATATTACCGATATACATTTCGTTTTGTAAAATTCGGTTTATGGTTGAGTACGTCCAGTAAGAGGTACTGTCTAAACGGTTGCTGTTCCTGTAATTATCTCCGTTTATCTTTTTGTATTCAGACGGGCATACAATTCCGTCCTCATTCAGCATAGCCGCAATACGGATTTTGCCGTGTCCCTCTATATAGAGTTGGAAGATTTTGCGGATAACTCCGGCAGCATATTCATCAATAACCAACTTGTTTTTATCAGCAGGAGATTTCTTATATCCATAGGAAGCAAACGCCCCTATAAATTCCCCTGCCCTCTGTTTGGTTTTCATGGAAGCATGGACTTTTTTTGAAATGTCCCTTGCATACTGCTCATTAAAGATATTCTTTATCGGCAGCAACATATCATAAGCCTGCTTCATACTGTCAATATTATCCGTAATGGAAATGAAACGTACTTCGTGATCCGGGAAATAGCGTTCCAAATATTTTCCTGTGTCAATGTAATCACGTCCGAACCTCGAAAGGTCTTTCACAATCACACAATTCACTTTTCCGGCTTCTATGTCTGCAATCATTCTCTTAAATGACGGACGGTTAAAATTCGTCCCCGTAAATCCGTCATCTATGTAGGTGTCATACAAAACAAAGTCGTCCTTGTCTTTTAAGTAATCTGTAATCAGTTTTCTCTGATTTCCAATACTGTCACTCTCTGCCTTATCGCCGTCCTCTCTTGATAACCTAATATATTCAGCCACGTTGAAAAGTATATGTTTCCTCATAATCGTTTACCTTTCAACCGCTTCCCTTGATCGTATTTTACTACAAAGGAGCGAATTTTTCCATTGCTTTTTCACGGAGAAACAACTTCTTTTTTTATTTGTTCTTTTACATGGGTCTGAATAATGCGGTTTACAAGCTCTGCGACAGTGATCTTGGCTAAAAATTCTCTTTCAATGGTATAGCGTGTTGTTTCCTGCCTGCCATTTTTCAATCGGCTATCCCTCCTACATATAATCAGTTCAAAAAATGTTATGCAACCTACTCATAACAGCATATTAGATACAGCTTATCCAATATGCTAAATAGTTTTTGGAAATAATGGGCGAAACGGACGGCTTGGCAGCTCCACGGGACTTGCACCCCTCTCATTCTTATGAGTAGCCGTGTCATACGGGTGTATCATTATGCCAATGTGCGGGTCTTGGCGGCGGCAGTTTCCACTTTGCCGCCTGCGGTTCACTGATAATAAATCGCTCGCCCCTTGCCGGGGGTCTTGGCGTATCAGCCCGCAGGCTCGCCGCACATTGAACGTGTCCGTTTGCCCTATGCTGCGCCGTGCGCTTTCTTTGTCAAAGTTCCGGGGCTTGTCAGCCCGCAAAGGCACACCATGAAGATGTACTTTTGCGGAATGGCAAGAAACAGCGGGCGGTAAGCCCGCCCGTGCTTTTCTGCCTGCAAAAGAGGAAAAGGAAAGGGAGTTTTATTTTTCCCCTCTGCATTTTTACGCTACCTTAAAGGTCGGAATTTTTGCGATCAGCTTGGTTTCCAGTCGGCGGCGCAGTTCTTCATCAACGTATAAATGGGGGCTGCCCTGTTCGTCATACATGGTTCTTGTTGACAGTGCGGCAATGAAGCCCTCAAAGTGTTCCAGTACCTTGTTGATAGCGTCCACGTTGCCGGAAACAGCCGATACAATGACGGGGTAAGGGAGTACGCTTGTCCTGTCCCATGCGCCCGCTTTTTTGTCCGTTCTTTTATTCATCAGCAAAGCCCTCCATGAATTTTTTTAGTGCCTGCAAAGAGTTTTTGCGGCGGTGTGATACCGTCCGGCGTATAAGGTTCAAGCGTCCTGCGATTTCCGGGTCGCTCATTCCTAAAAAATAGGAAAGCAGGATAATTTCAAGCCTGTCCTGCGGCAAGGTTTTCAGTGCTTCGGCTAAGAGTTCGTCCGCAACGGCAACCTCAAAGCCCATAATCTCAAAAAGGTATGTATCTTCAAAATATTTATCCCATACAGCAAACTGTTCCAGTGTCTTAGGGGACAGCTCGGAGAACAAAACCTCATGTTCCCGCTGCTGCTTTATTTTCCTGTGGTAATCGTTTCTTTCGTTCTTCAATATCTGTTTGCAGAAGTGTTCAAAGGTACGCTGCTTCTGCTCCTGTTGTGAATGGGGTTTCATGTGCCTACCTCCCTCCTGCCCTGTCATAGCCGGGGCAATTTTACCCCTCTACTCCTTACTACGTTGAAAAAGTCAAAACAGGCAACATTTTTCAAAAAAAGTTAAAAAAACTTTTCGACAAGGCATAAAAAAGCCCGGCTGTTTTTCTTTATCAGTCGGGTGTAAATCGGGGTATGCCCTCGTCAGTGAAAGCGTTTCTTTTTCCGCAGCGTCAGAGAAAAGGCGTGTCCCCTTTCCAGTAAAAATGTTACAGCCCCAATATCACGTTTCTATCATGTTTCTATCACATTTGTATCAAGTCTTTCTGCAAAGCATGACATTTTTCCGCATGGGGAAACAAGATGTGTCACATGGATATATTTACACAAAAAAGAAAAGACACTTTCAAGTATGAAAATGCCTTTTCTGAAACGTGGTTATTTGATTTCGTTCAGTTCTGCCGTGAGCTTTATACCGTCATGCAATCCCAATCTGTAAGCAACTGCGCCGTAGACTGCGCCACATTCATTGGCGGCTGTGATCGCCCTGTCAACCATGCCTTTCTGTTCGCCGCTTAGTCCCGCCTTATCCAGTCCGTCAAAAGCCTTATCCTGCCTGCTCAATGCGTCCTTGTAGTCACTGCTTTCGTTGACGGCTTCATCTAAGGCTTTGACTGTCCTTGCATTTACAATTATTTCCAGTAAGATAATTTTTTCTGATTTTTCCATTGCCTGCTCCTTTGTCTTGACCGTATATCCGGCTTAAAGAAATATGTCCTGTGCGTAAAAAATTTCAGATGTTATCAGAACGCCCAAACGGAAACCACGTTCAAATTTTACCTGTTCGTTACAACTGCTTTCATCAAAGAGCGTTTCCACCAGTTCTTCCAGTATTGCTTTTTGTGTGTCGTTCAGCGTTTTGGCTAATTCGTCTTGAAGTCTGCTGCCCTTTTCGCATAGTGCTTGATGTTCGGGGGTGCGCCGTTCTGTGCCGCTGTCTACACGGAGTTGGTCGGTCAATAGTGCTTCCAAAATTTTTCCCATTCTGTTATCCTGTCCTTTCTTTTCCGTCCACAAGCCGCTTGCAAGGTAGAGCCGGACAGTGTATAATATTTGTGCAGCTCGCCTTGTGCGGGTGGCATAGGGGAAGTGGTGTAAATACGTTTGCCAACGACACCACTTCCTTTTCATTTTTCTGCATTGAGAGCCTTAATGCCGTCACGCAATCCCTGTGGGCGTGACACGCCTGCCCGTTGACAATATCTGTCTAACATTTCCAGTTCCTTTTCTGTCAAACGCACATCAACACGCATAGTCTTAGGATTGTCCGTTGTTGGTCGCCCTCTATGCTTTTCCGGCATACTTCCCTCCTTTCCTTGCCAACACAAACAGTATAATATAATACCGCCAATAATTCAAGAAATATTTTACCGCCAATAAATACGCCCTCTTTTACAGTGAGAAAAAAGTTTTTTCATTTATTTCTGAAAAAGGTTGCCTGTTTCGGTTTTTCTAACGTAGTAAGGTATAGGGGGAAGAATAGCAAGCATAGGGATTGAGTACCCAATCCCGTATTTTTCCCGCTTCCGGCGTACCGTCCGGGCGTGAAAAATGCTTGTTGGGAAGTGTCCCAAACCCTCTTAGAAAACGGAAAGGAAGCGGAGCTATGGCAGAGAGAAAACGGGCTATCCAGTTAAAA
>CAJUBE010000034.1 GCA_910584725.1 uncultured Lachnospiraceae bacterium
GCTGACTTTGCGATGCAGCCTTTGCTGCTGAGCTTTAGAAGTACTTCTCACGCTAACCTCCCGCTCTCTATGCCGAGTAAGCTTTTAACACCGCATTGTAAATTCCTTCCGCAATCCGCTTGATATAATCCTCGCGCTGCAGCAAGATAGCCTCCTGGCTGTTCGTCAGATATCCTACCCGAATCGCCGCCGCCGGAACCGTAGCGCTGTTCACGACCAAATCCTCTTCCGTGGACTCGACCAGACCGCACGCCTTACCGCTGATCGACGTGACCACCTCCCGCTCAAGAAGATCTGCAAGCTCCACATTGCCGAAACCGGGGATAAAGAATTTACTGTTATAAACTGCCGATGTCCCATAGAGTTTGCTGTTCTCGTCGCCGCTCACCTCTATGCGAATCAACATGTCCGCCTTTGTCGCTGCCGCGAGCTCAACCCTGTCCGCCGCCGCGGGATTACTGTCATCCATTCTCGTATAGTACACCTTGATATCACTCTCGTCAAACATGGCCTTCAACGCTTTTGCAACCTCAAGCGTTATATTTTTAGAAAGAAGGCCGTCCGCCGTAATGCCATGCTCTTCGCCGCCATAAGCTGGATCAATCACAATAATCTTTTCATACACTTCTTTTGAGGGCACAAACTCCACATACAGGGTGTGATCCTCAAAAATACTTCGATACTCATAGACACCGTCCAACGCAAAGCGAAGGCATATCCTCTCTTTCTCAGCCTCAAAACGGCCGTCCGTCACATTTGCGCAGTTTCCGTAAACGCTTTTCGTCTCATAAAACGCCTCATATTCTTTCGCCTGCTCCGCGCTGATGCCAACCCACAGTTCTTTATCCATATAATGATTTTCTAATACCACTTCCTCCGCCTTCACGCTTTCCGGCATCGGAATGCAGAAATAATTGGTATTCGTTTCCGCTCTGATTATGGCAATTTCATTTTCCTCTTTGGGGATGGACGGCGTGCTCTCCTCCTTCTGCACGGCAGGGCGAACCACCTCGTCCTGCGCCAGATCCGTCACGCCCACGGTTTTCGTCGCCGCATAGTACAGCATGACGCTCATAGCCGCCGCCACAAATAGAATGCAATATACCAATGTACTTTTCATCAAACTGTTCTGCTGCATCGCTTACCTTTTACTCCCGGTGGGCTTTGGCCCCATATACTGATAAAAATAGGTCTTTATCATACCGTTATATAGCTTTCTGTTCTTGTCCGCTTTCCTGCCGATGGCCGTTTCCGCCTGTTCATAGGAGGTAATCACGTACATGGACCAGGAATCCAGCGCCCGATACCGCTCCCCCAGCGTTCGGTAAAGAGTCTGAAGCCCTTCCTTCTCTGAAAGTCTCTCACCGTAGGGCGGATTTGTCAGAATAAACCCATATTTTTTTGCGTGGGAAAGCTGCGCCACATCCCGCTGCTGAAAATGAATCAGATGCTCCACCCCTGCCAGCCTGGCATTGGCTCTGGCAATGGCCACCATCTCATCGTCTATGTCATAACCCTGAATCTGCGTTTCTACATCCGGCATTTCTAGGGAAACCGCCTCTTCCCTTGCTTTTTCCCAAAGTGCGGCAGGAAATACATGTGTCCAGTCCTGGGCCGTAAAGCTTCTGCTCTTTCCCGGCGCAATGCGGGCCGCCATCATAGCCGCCTCAATGGGAATCGTCCCGCTGCCGCAGAATGGATCCACGAGAATCCGATCGCCCCGCCAGGGCGTCAGCATCAGAAGTGCTGCCGCCAGATTCTCCGCAATGGGCGCCTTCGCCGTCAGCTTTCTGTACCCCCGTTTATGCAGGGATTCTCCTGACGTGTCAAGCCCCACCGTCACCTCATCCTTCTTGATAAAGACTCGGACCGGATAATCCGCCCCGCTCTCCGAAAACCAGTCGATATGGTAAATGCCCTTCATGCGTTCCACCATGGCCTTCTTCATAACCGACTGAATATCGGAAGGACTGAACAACTTGCTCTTCACACTGGCAGCTTTAGCCACCCAAAATTTTCCATCCTTGGGAATATATGCCTCCCAAGGCAGCGCTTTTGTTTTCTGAAAAAGCTCCTCAAAGCTTTCCGCATGAAAACTCCCTATCTTAATCAGCACTCTCTGCGCGCTGCGCAGGAAGATATTTGTACGACAAAGAGCCTGCCTGTCCCCGGCAAAAGTAACTCTGCCGTCCTCCACGCAGGTGATTTCCAGACCGAGGTCCGTGATCTCTCTTTTTAAAACTGCCTCCAGTCCAAAATGACAAGGCACAATATACTCTAATTTTTCCATAGGTACATTTTATGCCGTATGCAAATGCCTGTCAACTCAGTTTTCACATAACGGAGAAGGGGACGCCCGATGCGTCCCCCTCTCAGATCAGCTCCTTCTTAGTAGTTATCCTTGCTGCTGTTGTTAGAGTTGCTGCCGGAACTGTTCTTGCTGTTGTTGTTCGTGCTGTTCTTAGAGTTGTTCTGGCTGTTCTTGTCCTGCTGTTTCTCATTCTGCTGGCTGTTCTGGTTAAAATCATTCTTAGACATCTTCCATACCTCCTGATTGGTTTCATGTTACAGAAAATAGTATGAGAAATTTTAAACCAAGTTATTCAGTCAGCTCATAGGTCTTTAGTACTATTTTTTTATTCAAAAGCACCAAAACCATCGTTGGTACTTTGGTACTATTTTTTCTTGTTTTTTTCGCCGGATGTACTATAATAAAAATGTAGACGGAGATACCCCTTCATTCTCCGCCTACAGACCCTTATATTAATTATTTATACTCCCCTCAACAGGCCGTTTATCCCAAGTAAACGGCCTGTTGTCATTTCCGTCCCTTTAGGTAGTTCACCACAAGCACAACAATCAGTACCGGAATGATAATCGGTGCAAGAAAAGAAATCACGGAAAAAACAACACCGATAATCAAAAGAAAAATCACAACCACAATCAGTCCAATCAACCATCCGGGAACGCGCATGATCCTTTCCGCTCTCTTCTCACCGTGTTTTTCCGATTCCGTCTCTTCATCGTAAGTCCGGTTCGTCCCTTCGCTGATACCGACGCGTTTGTTCGCCTCAATGATGCTCTTCGCCAGAAGTCTCGGATCGCCGAGACTGTCAAGCACCTCCTTCTCGCTTCTGCCCTTTCTGATCTCCACGTCGATATATTCCCGGTAATACTGCACATTCTCCGCCACACGGGAACTGTTCACGCCGCCCGCAAGCGCTCTCTGCAGCCTGTCAATAAATTCCGTCCGATCCATACTTCCTTCCTTTTTCCTCTGTTCTGTCCCTATGCCCTTTTATCCGGCCGATATCACATGGTCTGATCCATGCCTTTCCAGTCGCCCAGTTTTTTTGCGTACTTTTCCGGGTTTCTCTGCATATCCGCCATCATTCGAAAGGCTCTGAGCGCCATGTCCTCTTTATTGCAGTCCGCAGTATTCTTCCCTGTATCCATGCGCAGATTATCCTGCCCGATCTGCCACACATAACAGTCCGTCAAAGAATACGCACCGCATTTCGGCTCATCCGGCAGTTCGTGATTTTCCAGATAATGGACGAAAGCATCATACAGCCCTCGATTCATCAAAAGCTCACTCCACAAATTCTGCTGCCACTCCCCGGACTCACCGGCATACTCACAAAGCCTCATAAGTCCATCATATGCCTTTAATCTGCTCTGGTCAAATAAAATCGGTGCCGACATGATTTCCTCCTCAAATTTCCCTGACGGAATTTCCCTCAAATACATGCCCTTCCACCACGATCGTCTCCACCAGCGTGGTTTTGGGATGCTCGATCAGGCTGAGCAGCTTTTCTCCCACCTGCCGTCCCAGCTCCTCCGTATCCTGACGCAGCGTAGTCAGCGTCGGCTCGATATGTCTTGCGATGCGAATGCCGTCATAGCCGGCAATCGAAATGTCGTCAGGAATCCGCATTCCCCGTTCCTGTATCGCATTATACCCGCCGAAAGCGGAAAAATCATCCGGATACATAATACAAGTTGGCGGTTCCTTCAAATCGAGCAGTCTCACCGTCTCCGCATAGGCACCCTTCGTATCGCGGTAAGGCGACATGCAGATATATTCATCCGGTATGGTCAGACCAAGCAGGGCAGCCGTCCGATAGAAAGAAGACAGCCTGCTCTGGGTCACAGCGGAATCCGCCCCATGGATATAGGCTACCCTGCGGTGCCCCTTCTTATAAATATAAGTGAGCAAATCCTGCATCCCCTGCACATTGTTCGACATAACCGCACAGACATTGTTAAAAAGATGATCCAGCGTCACAGTGGGAATGCCGCTCCTCACAAGCTGCAGAATTTCCTGCGAATAAAAATCCGTACAGACAATTGCCACACCGTCAAAACCTCTGGATCTGCAGTGCTCCAGATAGCTTGAAGTCCCCGCACGGCGTTTGCTCGTATTGACAAAAGTAATGTCGTAACCCTTTTCCTCCACCGTGCGTTTGAGGCTGTCCAGCACAAACGCATAGTAATCGTGGGTCAGACCGCTGTAATCCTCATGGTTAAACAGAACCCCTATATTATAACTGCGGTTCGTTTTCAACATCTTAGCCGCCGTATTGGGAAAATAGCCCATCTCCTCGGCCACCTTGCGAATCCGCCGCTTCGTCTCCTGTCCAATATCATTCTGGTCATTAAGCGCTTTGCTGACCGTAGCCACCGAGACACCGCAGACCGCCGAAATATCTTTCATAGATACCATATATTAAACCTCTCCACCCCGTGAAATCACTCATACCTGCATGTGCCACATTTCGCTTAATCGTTTTCGCATTTCCATTGTACAATACAACGCCGGGTAATGCAATGCCTTTTGAAATTTATTGATTTTTTATAAGAAATAGATATTTATTGCTTTTTTTTCATTTCTTCTGTATAATTTGTTTAACTGACTGGAGACAGGTTTACTTAATCGTTTACCCTACGCCGTTTTGGGGGATTCATATGGAACCGGAAACAGATCAAACGAAAAGGAGAGCGTTCCCTTGAGTATGCCTGACGGCAAACTCGGCAAAGAACGCTTCGGAATGGAGGAAACTATGAAATTTGGTTACTTTGATGACGAAAATCGCGAGTACGTCATCACCACACCCAGGACGCCCCTGCCCTGGATCAATTACTTGGGCTGCAAAGATTTTTTTACACTGATTTCCAATACCTGCGGCGGATACACCTTTTATAAGGATGCAAAGCTTCTTCGCATGACGCGTTACCGCTACAACGACATACCGAACGACATCAACGGCAAATACTTCTATATCAAAGACAAGGACAGCGTCTGGAATCCCGGCTGGAAGCCGACCCAGACAGAGCTCGACAGCTACGAATGCCGCCACGGCATCGGCTACAGCCGTTTCACAGGCGCAAAAAACAACCTTGAGGCCTCCGTCCTCACCTTCATCCCCATGGATGACAATTGCGAAATCAGTCAGGTAAAGCTGACCAACCAAAGTGACAGTGAAAAAACAGTCTCCCTCTTCTCCTATGTGGAATGGTGCCTCTGGAATGCGGACGACGATTCCCGCAATTTCCAGCGCAACTTAAGCACCGGCGAAGTGGAGGTGGTCGGTTCCTCTATTTATCACAAAACAGAGTACAGGGAAAGAAGAAACCACTATGCAGTGTACTCGGTAAATACGCCCGTAGACGGCTTTGACACAAGCCGCGATGCCTTTCTGGGCGCATACCGCGGCGCGGCGAATCCCGAGGTTGTGGAAAAGGGACAGGCCACAAACTCTGTGGCGCACGGCTGGTCTCCGATTGCGTCCCATCAGATCAACGTGACCTTAAAACCCGGCGAAAGCAAGACCTTTATATTTGTTTTGGGCTACATAGAAAACCCCGAGGACCAGAAGTGGGAATCGCAAGACATCATCAACAAAAAGCCCGCAGAGGCAATGCTCGCCAACTATCAGACCGACGCGGACGTGGAGAAAGCATTTGCCGCGCTGAACGCCTACTGGAACGAGCTGTTATCCAAGTACACCGTGAAGTCCTCCAACGACAAGGTAGACCGCATGGTCAATATCTGGAATCAGTATCAGTGTATGGTGACCTTCAACATGTCCCGCTCCGCATCGTATTATGAATCCGGTATCGGTCGCGGCATGGGCTTCCGCGATTCCTGTCAGGATCTGCTGGGCTTCGTGCACCTGATTCCGGATCGTGCGAGAGAGCGAATCATTGACATCGCCTCCACCCAGTTTGAGGACGGCAGCGCCTACCATCAGTACCAGCCCCTCACCAAGAAGGGCAACTCCGATATAGGCAGCGGCTTCAATGACGACCCGCTCTGGCTGATCGCCGGGACCTCCGCCTATGTGCGTGAATCAGGTGACACCTCGATTCTTACGGAGATGGTTCCCTTTGACAACGACGAATCTCTCGCAAAGCCTCTGCTGGAACACCTGAAACGCTCCTTTGACTATATTGTGACCCACAAAGGTCCCCACGGGCTGCCGCTGATCGGCCGCGCCGACTGGAACGACTGCCTGAACTTAAACTGCTTCTCCGAGCATCCGGGTGAATCCTTCCAGACTTTCGGTCCCTCCGAAGGACCTGTTGCGGAATCCGTGTTTATCGCAGGCATGTTTGTCAAGTACGGGGAGGAGTACGCGCAGTTGTGTGAGCTTATGGGCAGTCAGGCGGAAGCCGATTACGCCCGCGCCGAAGTACAGAAAATGTACGACGCCGTGCTGAAAGATGGCTGGGACGGCGACTGGTTTGTCCGCGCTTACGATGCTTACGGCCAGAAGATCGGCTCCAAGGAATGTGAGGAAGGGCAGATCTATATTGAGTCCAACGGCTTCTGTCCTCTTGCCGGCATCGGCGTGAAGGAAGGGCTTGCCGAAAAGGCACTCGACTCCGTAAAGGAAAAGCTGGACACCCAATACGGTGTGATGATTTTACAGCCCGCCTACACCAAATATCATCTGGAGCTTGGGGAAATCTCCTCCTATCCGCCCGGATACAAGGAGAACGCGGGTATTTTCTGTCACAACAATCCTTGGGTTTCCATCGCGGAGACGGTGATCGGCCGCGGCGACAGAGCCTTTGAGATTTACAGGAAAACCTGCCCTGCCTATGTGGAAGAGATCAGCGAGATTCACCGCACAGAGCCTTATGTTTACTCCCAGATGGTAGCCGGCGCCGACGCATACATCCCCGGCGAGGCGAAGAACAGCTGGCTGACCGGTACGGCGGCGTGGACTTTCGTGAACGTGTCGCAGCACATTCTGGGCGTGTATCCCACACACAAGGGCCTCAGCATCAATCCCTGCGTGCCCAAGGGCTTCGGCGACTTTACCTTAACCCGCAAGTTCCGCGAGGGCACTTACAACATTAAGGTGGTGAATCCCGACAACGTGGAGAAGGGTGTGAAGTCTCTCACCGTGGACGGACAGACCGTGGACGGGTGTATCGTGCCGTATGTGGCGGGGAAGACAGAATATGACGTGACTGTCACCATGGGATAATATCATTTCATCCAAATATAAACGTTATAGAAAATCCGCATACAGCATCTTGTATGCGGATTTTTTATGACCACTAGTTTTCCAAAAGGTCTTGTCTTCCGAAAAAATTTGTGACAAAATAAGTCTTACCAACTCTTACCCTCGGGTATAGTTTGGTGAGGAATCAGATGAAACAACTAGATATAAAGTGGAAAAGGATTTTGGGAAACAAGCTATGAGTCAGTACATGTCTATTGGAAAAGTATCAAAACTAAAGAATGTAAGCATCAAATCTCTGCGCTACTACGACCAGATCGGCATTCTCAAGCCGGCCTTCGTGAACACGGAGACAAACTACCGCTACTATACAAAAGAACAGCTCTATCTTCTGGATGCCATCACTGTCTGCATCAAGCTGGGCATCCCTTTAAAGGATTTGAACAACTATGTGGAGGGTGCTTCCATCAATCTGCAGAAGCTTCTCTACGACGGCAAAATTCTGGCGGAACAGAAAATTCTGGATATCCGCAACTGTCTTGCCACCCTGCAGGATACCTTACAGAATATGGCAAGCCCTGTTACCGGTCTCGCCAAAATTCCGGAAAGCAAGAGCGGCATTCTGCTGCCCGACGGTTTCTACCACAATGAGATTGTGACCCGCAAAATGCTGACCGTGCCTCTGGAGGAAATGGATGTCCCGAAATACTACGGACAGCATATCCTGAAGCTCTTCGTCACCGCCCAGCAGCTGGGAACGGTGGTGGCCTATCCTTCCGGCGTACTGCACGAATACCGGAATGGCAAATACCAGCGGCACATGTTCCTTACAATCACCGGGGACGCGCCGTCTGCGGCGGCATCCGAGCAGACCGTCCGCACCATCGACGAGGGGGACTTTGCCTGCCGCAGAATCTCTACCCATGTGACAGACTTTGAAACCATCCGTGAAGAGATGAAAGAAGTGATAAAGAGCGACGATTTCTGCGTCATCGAGACGGACACGCTCTCCGAAGAAAACAAAAAAGACGGGTACCCTTTTGAATTAGAATATCCGTTATCCAGTTGAGCAGTGCACAGCCGCAATCTGGAAAAAAGGCAGCTCGCTGACAATTTTTCCAGATTGCGGCTGTATAGGGCGAAGCCCGCGAGCGAGGAAAACCGCAGGTTTTTCGAGCTCCGCACTGCGAAATATCCGAAAGTATCCTACCCCCTTTTCAGGCGGTACAACACCGCCTCATAGGGCACCCCTTCCGCCGGTGGCGTCCCGAGCTCCAGCGCTTTCTCAATGCACTGTTTCACAAAGCCGGACGCCTTCCTGACGGACTTGTCAAAGGGCACGCCGTTTACCGCATCCGCCGCGACAATCGCGGAAAACACATCCCCTGTGCTGCAGCGTTCCTCTCCTGCTCTGTGGACTCGGATCATCCGTGCCATCGTGGGCTGCGACTCTGTTTTCACATACACATAGTTCGCGATATATTCCCCCTGCGGAATCCCCGTAATGACCACATGGGACGGCCCCATCTCCGAGAGACACGCCGCCATTTGAAAGAGCTCCTTTCTCTTCCAGCCCTTTTCCTTATAGGGAATGCCCGCGAGATGGCAGCCCTCCGTCAGATTCGGCGTAATGATATCCGCCAGCGCTACCAGCTTTCTCAGTTCCGTACACAACTCTACCGTATAGGCAGAGTATAGCCTGCCGTGATCTCCCATGACCGGATCTACGATCACAAGCGTTTCTTCCCTTGAAAAATCCTGAACAAAACGTCTCACAATTTCAATCTGCCTGACAGAGCCAAGATACCCTGTGGCAATGCCGTCAAATTTTTGCCGAAGTCCGATCTTCTCCCAGCTCTCAATATACGCTTCCATCCGCTCTGTGTAATCATCCTTATAAAAATCGGGAAAAGCCGTGTTGCTTGAAAAAATGGAAGTGAGCAGGGGACACGCCTGCACTCCCATATAAGAAATAATCGGAAGAAGCACCGTCATGGCGCATCTTCCGTATCCCGCAATGTCATTGATCACCGCTATTTTTTTCTGCATCGGTCAGTCCGCCGCTCCTTTTCCCATAAGCTCAATGTTTCCTGTTCCAGTGTACCGCATCGCTTCCGTTTCGTCAAACACTTCGGATACCGCACACCGTTACCGCCCCGCTTACAGGAACTGGCCGATTACCCGATAAATTTCTTCTCCAGCAACTATTCAGCCTTCGGCTTCATAGTTATTGAATCCGGTCTATTCCAGTTTTGCCTTCGGCAAAGAGACCGGATTCTTCTCAGCCTTTACATATTCTCACGGACTTTGCAGCAAGTGCAAAGTCCTGAGTCAAATAAATACCTTATCCTGCTTCTCTTCAATTTCACGCATCTCGCCCGCGCTGACCACGCCGACAGCCTCGCTCACAGACTGCTCCCCGCCGTCCTTCTCCTGATCCTGCCCGTTCTTCATCAGTTCATCCTGCATCCGGTCAATCTGGTTCAGGGCTTCCCTTGCCTGCTTTACCTCCTGAATCTTTCTAAGAATGGCATTTACGTCCTCCGGGGAAAACAGATCCAGACATTTCATCAGACTGGTCATATCATTGAGATCTATCTTAACCGCCCCCACGGAAGTGTCCACATAAATCCAGTCCGGATTCGCACTTCCGCCGATGGTGATGGTATTCCCGTACATAACGTCCTTGCTGACGGAAACGTGCGCGCCGTTATGCCAGAAATCCTTTGTCACCGGGTTGCCCGCTGTCGGTTCATCCATCTGCCGCAGCACAATGGCGATCGAGTCCTCCGCACCATGATGCTCCCCCGACGCCGCATACTCGTCCGCACGCTTCAGTTTAGCGGCAAAGCTGTCCGGGTCAACGTCCCCGTTCATACTCTCCATCTTCCACTTGTTCGCCGACCTCACCTGTTTCTCCAGAATTTCCGCCGGATTGTACGTGCTTTTTGTCTTGTACCCTGTCAGCATCTTCTGTCCCATATAAACGTCATTATGAATCATACTTTCCTCTTTTCTGCGCTGCTTTTCCGTCTGTACAACTTTACGACAGACAGCACACCGCCGCAAATCTCCCCAATGATATCATCTCTCCTGCATAGTCTCTAACGCAAACCGTTCAATCATATGCTCTGTCCGTTCCGGCACTTTCGCCATCTCCACCTGATAAGCCTCCACTCTGCCGTCCTCATACTTAGCTTCCACATAGACCCGGGCCTCCCCGCCTTCCTCCCGCTTTCCCTTCAGCGTATAGCCCTCCGTCACGGCAATCCTCACATGGTCGCTCTCCTCGTAGCTCATATGTCTCACCTCCACAGCCTGTAAGGTTTCCTGCATCGCAGCAGCATTCACACGGATGCCCGGCGCTGCGCCGATCCTTCCCATGCCTGCCTTCTCCGCCTTCACCTTCACTTCGGTCTGCGTATCCGCAGCAGCTCTTTTCGCCTCCGTCTCAGCCGCTGTGTTGGCCTGCTTTTCCAGGTCCCGGTTCTTCAGATTCTGCAAAAAGCTCTCCTGAAACCCTTCGCTGTGTCCGGCCTTCTTCTTTTTTTGATATGCCGGCACTGCGCCCTGATTCTGTACCTCCTGTACTCCCATGTTCTACGGCCTCCCTTCCGTCAGAATTTTCTTTACCTCTTCTCTGCCCCTGCGCAGCCTCGTCTTGATCGTCCCCTCCTTTTCATTGAGAATCCCCGCAATCTCATGGATCGAATAATCCTCATAATAGAAAAGGTAGATCGGATTCCTGTAATGTACAGGCAGCCGCAGCACCGCCTCAAGCGTTTCGTCATCCCTGACCTGATAAGGCAGATAAATATTTTTTGCCGCATTTTCAAAAGACTCGTTCCAGGGAACCGTCTTTTGATACCAGCCGCTTTTTAAAATATCCAGACAAATATGAATAGTGGTTCGTATCAGCCACGCCTTCTCATGTTCCTTATTCTGAATTGGCTTTTCGTCCTTCATGTAGCGCAGAAAAGCCTCCTGCACCGCATCCTCGGCGTCCGCCCGATTCTTCATGTTAGAGAAAGCAATCCGATACAGCATGGCTCGATACTCGTCCACCAGATAGCTCCACTCCTGCTCCATCCCCTCATGCGTCCTTTGTCAGTCTGTCGTCTATAGATCTATATCTTAACATACTTCCTTTCGCCGTCCTATATACAATACGATTCACACAGGCAAAAAGTTTCATTTCAGACAGACTTTACACATTTTCCCCAATCCATTATAATAAAGTTGTAACAACAAATACAGGCATATGGAAAGTAGGTGATTTCATGCCGACTACTGATTTACAGTATAAAGATGACTTAAGAAGGCAACGTGATGACTGGAAAGAAATTCTGGAATATCTCGATAGTGATGAACCCGAAAAAGCAAAGAAAAAAGCTGAAAAAATTCTGAGCAGAATTACAGAAAGTTTACAGGATTAAAAGGGAGCAGCCGCTCCCTTTTTTATTTTCTTTTATGACATGCCATTTATTTTATCCCCATAATCTCCTCCGCCATGTCGAACATGTCATCGGCGCTCAGATTCAGGTCAAACCCCAAAAGCTGATAGCGGACGCCGTCCTTATCCCAGATCACCGTCTGGTTCTGATGGATTTCCACTTCCGCGCTGCCAACGGAAATAAAGTAATCATCCCGTTTCTCGTTCGCCTGATCTTCCTCCGTCATCACATAATCCGGCGGCACCTGTTTATTGGTGAGGGTGTCATAGTAAAGTGTAACATCCCCGCAGACTCTTGTCTCGTCCGGCGTCTTACTCCGAACCGATATCTCCACAGGTTTTTCAACAAAAAGACTGACGCTGTTCTCCCCGCTCTTTGTGTATCGGATATCCAGACTCGGGAAAGTATAGACTTCATTTCCGCCCTCATCCTTTCCTTTTACGTCATCCAGCTCCATATGGTCGAACCGGTAGCCGTTCGCAAATTCCTCCGTCGCATCCACCGTATAACCGAGCTTCTTCTCCACTTTTGAAAGCTCACCGTAATCCCTGATATCATCCTGATGATAATGATGTGTCGTCAAAGATACCGCATGTCCCGTCGCAAACACGCCGCCCGACACCAAGAGACACCCTACTACCACACCGATTACCAGCTTTTTCACAGATACACGCTTCATATTCCCTGCCTCCCTTTCGCTCTCCAGAATCTTTTCGTCGATTCTGTCCTTCAGCGCGGAGGATGCGGTAATGCCATCGCATTCCAAGACTAAGGCAGCTTTGATTTTTTCTTCCCAGGCTTCTCTTCTTTCCATATACAACCTCTTTTCTCCAAAACACCCTAACCGTCGTCTACCGAACTGTCTTGGCCCCGAATCTCACCAGGCTGCTGCCGCAGGCCGACATATTCGAATCCGCTTCCAGCTTCTCCCGCAGCCGTTTCCTGGCCGTATGCAGCCTTGACTTGACCGTTCCCTCAAAAACGCCCAGCATAGCGGCAATTTCGCTGACGCCGCACTGTTGATAATAATATAGCGCCACCACCGTCCGCTGTTTAATGGGAAGGGATTTAACTGCCTCCGCTATGGCTTTCGCCTCCTCCCGCGCAATCACCTCTTCCGCAAAGGAAATGCCCTGACCCTTGTCAGCTTTCCGCATAATCTCTTCATCCGGCAGTTCTCTGCTCTTCTTTTTACTGCTCTTATAAGCCGTCCGCACAAGAATCTGCATCATCCACGCCTTAAATCCGCCCTCGTTTTTCAGCTCCGCACAATGCAGCCAGACTTTCAGGAAAGTGTCCTGTACCACGTCCTCACTGTCGGAACGATTCCCTGTGATCAGATATGCCGTGCGCAATGCCATATTCTTATACTTCTCGTAAAGCAGATCAAAGGATGCCTTATCGCCCTCCTTAAGCCGCCTCACCAAAGCTTCTTCCGTCAAGCTGTCTTTCCTCCACGTTTCCAGTTACAATTCACGGCGTATGCTCCCCGCACCCGCCATTTTCGGTGCACCTGTATATAAGAGTCTGCGGGCAGGGATGTGGTTCATTTTTTCCGTTATCTTCTGACTCTGTTTATAAGCAGACTCAAAATGCTTCAAACTTCCATATGCGGGCCTGCACATAAAAAAGGAACCCCAATTAACAGGGTTCCTTACATATCACTATTTGTAATGGTCAGCGTCGTTTACATCAGCATCAGTCCCAGCGCAAAGAAATATAAAAAGATCAGTGTCAGAATGCTGGCAAGAACAGAAATAATCAGTCCCGCAATCGCAAGTCCCTTTCCGCCAAATCCTTTGACAAGGGAAACGATACCGCAGATCATACCTGCCAGACATAAACCGATGTCCACAACAGGAATCCAGAAAAACACCAGCGCGAGAATACCACACACAAGCGACGCCACCGATGCCCCGTGAGCCTTATCCGGCACAGCGTCATATACGACAGCCTTCACAGGCTGTCCGAAATTCTGCTGGTTGTACTGCTGCTGTGCGCCATAGGGCACCTGATTGTACTGAGGCGCCTGACCATATGCATTTTGTCCGTACGGCTGGCCGCCCCCGTAAGCCTGATTATTTTGGCCATACTGCTGCTGGTTCGCGTAAGGCTGTTCGTTCGGCGCGCTCACAAAAGGCTGTTCATTCTGACCGTACTGTCCTCCGTCCGCCCCCTGGTTATTGAAATTTCCGTCGTTATATCCATAGTTTGTATTCTCGTCCATCGTTATGCTTTACTCCTTTCCTATCCTTACGCTGCGATAAAAGCCGCAACAGTGAGCAGCAGCATAACTACCAACAGCACGATCTGAATAATCATAGCAGGCATGTTTTTCTTACCCAGACTCAATTTGAATGTCAGAAGAGCCAGAAGCACGTTGATAGCAAGACCGATCATACCGAACATAAACACGCCGATAACCGCGTTCACCACTACCAGCACATTAAGCCATACAGGAATATTCCGAATAGGCTCATAAGGTGTGCCATCCTCCAGATAAGTGCCGTTCACCGCCAGACGGATCTTATTTCCGATCACTACAAGATTGCACTCAGCACCGGGGATACTGATCTGATGATCCGCCATCCAGATCACCCAGTTTTTGGATTTCATCTTGTATGTATCTCCGTCAACGATACACTTCGCACCGCCAAAGGCTCCCCTCTTAAACATAATCTGATGAGGATTGCCCATGCTGTCAGTTACAGTCCAAATTCTTTCCATGATTTCTCTCCTTCACACTTGAAAACTTTAACCCCGACCACATGACTGTCAGTCGATAACGTCACTATTTTACAGTATTCTACAGTGTTTTGCAAGCATACGGAGAAAGATTTTCACTATTTACCGTATTTTCCCATTTTTGAACCTGTCCTATTGTGATTTATGCATAGTCCCGCCTCGCAATCACCTTCACGCAGATCGCCGCTGCCACCGCTGTCAAAAGCAGTGAAACCATTATTGCCACCACGCCCGCCTGCATAAACTTTCCAGCAAATGCTTCCAGATCAATACCCGTGCCAGCAGGCGCCATATCCTGTATTTCACCTACAAAACCATTCGTGGCAAAAAACATTGCCATCCCCGGCACAACCCGCACGATATTGCTCAAATACTGCCAGTTCCCTTTTCCCTCCCCGAACACATAAAAGAAAAGAAACTCTAACGCCATCATCAAAATCCCGACTGCCAGCTCGCACAGACCAATCGCTACTGTCCAGAGCGGGAGTTCGTAGCCCATCAGCGCATATAGCCCCCACAGAGCGGCGCAAAGAACACCCAGCAAAGCCACGAAGGACAGCCCGTACAGGAATCGCCCCGCCACCCTCTCTTTCACCGTCGCGGGAAGCAGCAGAAGAAATCCCCTGTTCTTCCCGGTACAATATCCAAAAGGCGCCGTAGAAAATATGGAAGCCACAAAAAGCGTATAGGAACACGTCACCAGCAGGGACATTGCACCTTCGGTTACACCCCTGCCCACAACCCACGCCAGAACAAAAAATACCGGCATGAAATACATCTGTTTCCTCGTCAGCACATAATCTATTTTCATAAAGTGTAATGCTCTCATCTCAAACTCTCCTCTCCTGATTATGCCGCACGCATTTACTTTCCTGCGGACATGATATAGTGTATCACAATCTGGTCTATCGTCGGCTTCTCGAAGAGAAACACGCTCCCCAGAAGCTCCGCCCTATCGCTTGGCAGGATCGCCTCGAATCCGTAAGCGTTCTCCTCCAGCCCGATCAGCTCCTTCTTAAGCGCCGGCGGAATCTTCGCGCTCTCGCCTTTTACCAGAAGGAAGTTTTCTATCAGTTCATCCTTCGCGTCGTAGAGGACTGTCCTGCCTTTGTGAATAAAGTAAATATAATCCGCAATCTGCTCCAGATCGCTTAAGATGTGGGTGGAGAAAATCACGCTCCGCTCCCCGTCCATCACATACTCCTGCAAAAGCTTCAGGATCTCCGTCCGCATCACCGGGTCAAGCCCGTTGGTTGCCTCATCCAGCACCAGCAGCTTCGTATCTCTGGCAAGCACCGACGCAAACATCAGCATCACCTTCATGCCTCTGGAAAAGTCCTTGAGCAGCTTATTTTCCGGCAGGTTCCAGTTCCGGATAAAGCCGTTGAACTTATCCGCGGAAAACGTCGGATAAAAGTCCTTCAATATGGTGCGGATATGCTTGATTTTAAAGTGGTCGGGGAAATAGGACTCATCCCCCACATAACCGATTTTCTCCTTGTAAGCCTGCTCGTTTTCCTCGCGGGACAGCCCGTCGATTTGCACCTCGCCGCCCGTACCTTTGACGATGCCCGTGATCAGATTCAAGGTAGTCGTTTTCCCGGAGCCGTTCGCCCCCACATACCCCATAATATAGCCTTTTGGCAGGGTAAAACTGATATCTTTTAAGTCAAAGTTTTTATAGTGCTTCGACAAGTTTTTTACTTCCAGCAGTTCCATCATTTTCTCCATTTCTGCGCTGCTTTTGTCTCAACTATGTTGAACCGGCGCATTAACCAAGTTTGTGACAAGTTTCCTTTTTGAGACTCTATGTTTCCAATAAGTTATGAAAAATATCCGTCAGTTCGCCTTTGGACATCCCCATCGTCTTCGCCGTCTCTATCGCCGTGGACAGCCCTTCCTCGATCCGCAGAAGGTACTGCTCCCGCAGCAGGTTGTTGTCTGTGGGAAGCACTACGCTGCCCTTCCCCTGCATGGTGGCGATAAATCCCTCCGTTTCCAGCTCGCTGTAGGCGCGGGTCGTTGTGATCACACTGACGCCCACCTCCTTCGCCAGCTGGCGGATGGAGGGAAGGGTTTCTCCCTCCGGTATCTGCCCGTTTAAAATCTGCTCCTTGAGCTGCTCTCTGATCTGCGCATAGATCGGCAGCTCAGATTGGTTCGATATGATAATTTTCAATGTATGCCTCCCTTGTTCTTTTGCGCTCCCTGTCGTCACAGCTCACGCTATCAGTATATACTGTATATATATCATTATATACAGTATATACAGTTTGTCAACACCCTTTTGGAAAAGAACCGTATATCTTCTGTCTCTGTTTATGTGCATAAAGAAAGAGCGGGATATTATTCCCGCCCAAACAAGTTTCTTTTTGAAATTTCCCGAATCCCTAAAAATAGCAGAATCATAATACTGATCCACTGTGATGTCGAAAAGAGCCCCCAATGACCCCTGGCAGAATCTCCTCTCAGAAATTCCAGCAAAAATCTGGCGCAGGCGTACATCGCCAGATACTTTTCAAAAATCCCGGAGGATTTGTATGTGTCTACCTTTTTCAGAAGAATCCATACAAGTACGCCAAAAATCACCAGATCGGCAAAAGTCTCCATCGCCTGCACTGGAACGAGCCGGACACCATTCGGCGCGTACAGGGAATCCGTATAGCATATGCCTATGCGCATCCGCGTCTCCCTGCCATAGCAGCACCCGACAGCCGCACACCCCGCTCTGCCCAGCGCATGCGCCAACGGCAGGGCCGGAGTCAGAAGAGAAAGCGTTTTGGCATAATCAATCGAAAAATACCGAGATGCAGCCCTGACGGCAAATACCGCGCCAAACAATCCGCCATAAAAAACAAACCCGCCGCTTATCATACTTCCGAGGTACTGCCTCAAATCCGCTTCGCCGCTTCCGACGCTTTGCACGACATCCGGAAGCGCAAGCAGAACGTAGAGAAGCTTCGCACCTGCAACCGCGCCTATCGCAGCCCAGACATAGACATAAACGATATCCTCGAAGTCCTCAGATTTTATCCTTGTCATAAAGAACAGATAACCGATTCCCAACAGGAACCCCGCCGCGCCGTACAGACCGTATGCGCTTATCCCGTTTAATCCGGTCAATATTTCTTTCAACTCAGGCGACCTTTATCAGCACAGCCTTAGCTCAGCGCCGCTGCGGTTCCTAAAACGCCGACACATGCCACACACGCCACAAAGACAAGCGCGCTGCCGATCACGCCGATCAGAGAGCATACAAAGCCTGCCGTCCTCATTCCGCCGACAAAGCCTGCCTTTTTCGCATTGGATGCGCAAATCAAACCGATAATACCCGTAATAAGACCGATCAGCGCTCCCATTCCAAAAAACCACGTAGCGATTGAAACGATTCCCAGCACCAGACTGGCGATCGCCGCGCCCTTTCCGGGTTCATTTCCGTTTGAAGTATTACTTACATAATTGTTTCCGTCCATTTTACTTTTCTCCCTCATCTTTTATCTTTCTGTTTACAACACTATAGCTATTATAGTTTATTGTCAATAGAATTGCAATAAAAATGAAATCATGACGAATTATGCAGAAAACCGCGAATCAAAAAGTTTGTATAATCAAACTACTACATAAATCTGCACACAAAAAAAACAGGAACCTCGCCTTAAACGAAATTCCTGCTCCTAATCACCGTGCGTTAGAGGATTCGAACCCCCGACCTTTTGGTCCGTAGCCAAACGCTCTATCCAGCTGAGCTAAACGCACACATCCTGCCGTGCACTCTGTCATATAAACAGAACACCCCGACAACATATGAAATTATATATAGTTTTTCGGAAAATGTCAAGGGTTTGCCGCATATTTCCATCTCATTTCGTAACAGTTCAGTCTTCGGCTTCTCTGTTACCTCATTTTTTTCAGCCCCACATCCCCACAGACAGGAAAAGAGCCGCTGTACCGTAGTACAATGGCTCTCTCCTCTATGTTGTGCAGACTGTCACGGTCTGCCCGTTTCTTAATACTTGTCGTCGTAATCTCCGTCCAGAGAAATCGTCGGCTCGCTGCTGTATGTAGGCGCAGCGTCCGCAAAGCTGCTGGCACCCATACCGGTGTTTGTCGCGAGCTGATATCTCGCCATAAGGTTCTTGAGGGTAACCGCCTGGTTGGAGAGCTCCTCGCTGGCCGCCGCACACTGCTGGCTGGTTGCCGCGTTGGTCTGTACCACGGTAGATACCTGAGAGATCGCCTGATCGATCTGGGAGATCGCCGTCGCCTGATCGTTGGAGGAAGTGGTAATGTTACTGATCAGACCTACAATTTCGTCGATGGAAGTTACAATCTCATCCAGAGACTTCGCCGTATCCTGCGCAATCTTTGTACCGTTGCCAACCTTGTGGATCGTATCGTCGATCATCTCCGCCGTCTCGCTGGCTGCCGCAGCGCTCTTCGCCGCCAGATTTCTCACTTCCTCAGCCACAACCGCAAATCCCTTGCCGTGTACGCCCGCTCTCGCTGCCTCAACCGCCGCATTCAGCGCCAGAATATTGGTCTGGAACGCGATATCGTCAATTGTCTTGATGATCTTGGAGATCGTCTCGGAGGATGCGTTGATATCATCCATTGCGCCGATCATGGACTTCATCTGCTCGTTGCCGGACGTTGCCATCTCTTTGATATTCTGTACCAGAACATTGGCTTCGCCTGCTTCTGTCGCATTAGCCTTGGTACGCTGTGTCACCTCATCCATGGAAGCAGTTACCTGCTGGATTGCACTTGCCTGCTCCGTGGAACCCTGTGCCAGAGCCTGGCTGGCATTCGCCACCTGCTCGGAGCCGACGGTGATCTGCGCGCTCGCCTCTTTTACGTTGCTCAGTGTCATGTTGTTCTCGGAAAGCAGTCTGACAATCGCCTTGCCAAGTACATCCTTGTCACTGCGAGGATTCGCTTCTCTGGTCAGATCACCCTTGGAAATAGCCTCGGTAATTCTGGTCTGCTCCCTGATCGCATCCGCCATCTGTGCAAACTCGTCAAGCAGCTCACCCAGATCGTCATTGTAAATCTTCTCACAGTCTACATCAATGTCGCCCAAGGTCATCTTCTTAGCCGCCTCAGACAGCTTCGACATAGGTCTGGTAATCGCTTTGATCAGGAACAGGCAATACATAATGGTAATCAGAACCGCCAGAACCATGACAACCACCTGCAGAATGGTCAGACCGGTCAACTGCTGCTGGATCGTCGTTTCCTTCTCTTTGGTATCCGCTTCTATCGTGTTGATCAGTTCAACAAGACTGTCCTCCACATCATCCGCGATTACCTTGCCGTTGGTCATCAAATCGTTGACCGCCTGCTCTACCTGCCCTGCCTTCGCCTTGTCAATATCTCCCTGTGTGGACTCATACCAAGAATTTATCTTATCTTCAACCGTCTGATACTGTGACTGAATCTCGGGAGACAGACTTACCATTCTGCCTTCAAAGAGATCCAGATATTTTCTGGCGTCCGTTTTATACTCTTCAATCATCTGCTCCTGCTGCTGCAGCGCATCCGGATCGTCATAATAAGCAAACAGAATGTTGCGCACACGAACCTTAATATTACAGAAATCAGCAAATCCCTGCGTGATATCGAACTGTGCCAGCGCACTGTTGTTCAGACTCGTCCGCGCCTGGTTTACCATATTGGAGGACCATATGCCCACTGCTGAAATGATGAGCATTAAACCCAGCATTAACACGCTAAACAAAGTAATCTTATTTCTGACTGTCATGTCATTAATTGAAAATTTCTTCTTCATGGTGAATTCTCCTTTTTATGATTGTTCTTCCTTGCGAACCTCTTCCATTGCTGCCACAATATCGTCCTGCTTAATCAGCTTCTCGGGATCGAGAAGGAGTGTCACTCTTTCTCCCGTTCTGGCCAGTCCATAAACATATTTATTATGCTCATGTTCCTTTCTTCCCAGGGACGGCGGCGGTGCGATACTGTCCTCCGCAATGGTATCTACATCCGCTAATCTCTCCACGATCAGGCCGATCATGGTTGATTTCACATCAATGACGATAATACACGTCCTGTCCGTATATTCGCACGATTCCATCTTAAATCTGACGCGAACATCAATTACAGGAATGATTTTGCCTCGGAGATTGATCAACCCCTTAATGTAATCGTCCACCTCGGGGATTGCAGCAATCGGCTGCATCGCTATGATTTCATTCACATAGCTGATGCTTATGCCGAAAAACTCCTTCCCTATCTGGAACGTCATAAACATTCCTTTTTGGGAATCGTCCTCTTCCAACAGTTCTTCCGTCTCATCCGTTTCTTCTTTTTTCATTAACTCTTCCGCCATGTACTATCTCCTTTCTCCGTCATGCATCAGCAATCCGGCAATATCCAGGATCAGTGCAATGCTTCCGTCGCCAAGCTGCGTACAGCCCGAAAGCCCTTTGACCTTTCTGACATACGGGGGAATCGGTTTTACCACGATCTCCTGTTCTTGCAGCAGTTTGTCAATCAGTACGCACACCTGACTGCCCTCATGTTCTAACACAACGATGATTCCTTCTTCAATCTTATCTACTGAATCAGGCAGATCATACCTTTCATTCAGGCGGATAAAGGGATAACATTCCCCTCGCAGTACGATATATTCCTCACCGCTCGGCTCGCTGATGAGGGAATCTTCCCCCACTCTAACAAATTCCTTGATCGACGCCGTCTCAATCACAAACGGGGAATTGCCTACCTGTACCACGATACCGTTGATAATCGCCAACGTGAGCGGAATCACCAGCGTCATCTCCGACCCCTCAAACTCCACGCTGGAGATATCAAGTCTTCCGCTGATGGACTGGATGTTCTTCACCACCACATCCATGCCCACGCCTCTGCCGGAATACTCGGTTACCTCCTCCTTGGTGGAAAAGCCCGGCAGTGTGATAAACCGGAAAATTTCTTTATCCGTAAATTCATTAATTGGCTTGTTTTCAATCAGCCCCTTCTCCAGAGCCTTCTGGTACAGCTTCTCTTTATTCAGACCCTTGCCGTCGTCCTTAACGCTGATATAAACCTTACCGCCCTCGTTCTTCGCCTCCAGCGTGATCTTTCCTTTCGCCGGCTTGCCGATAGAGGTACGGTCTTCCGCGTTCTCCTCGATACCGTGATCCACGGAATTTCTCACAAGGTGCATCAGCGGGTCGGTTATGTGCTCGATGATGTTTTTATCCACTTCCGTGTTCTCACCAATCACCTCAAGCTCAATGTCCTTACCGAGCTTTCTGGACACGTCGAATACGATTCTGCGCATCTTCTGGAACGTGTTGGTAAGAGGCATCATACGCATGGACATGATAACTTCCTGCAGCTCGGTCGTAATCTTGGAAAGCTGCCCGGACGCTTTCTGGAAGTTGGAAAGTTCCAGTCCCGGCACCTTCAGATCCGGATTCTGCAGTACCACCGCCTCCGCAATAACCAGCTCTCCGATCAGATCCATCAGCGCGTCCATCTTCTCCACGTTCACGCTGATAATGCTCTGCTGTTTGGGCTGGTTCTTCGCCAGCGTCTTGCCCTTGCCGGCTTCCTTGGTCTTCACCACATAGTCGCCGGGCTTCGGTCCTTCTTTTTTCGCCTCTTTATTTCCATCGTCTTTTGCAGCCGCAGGCGCGACGACAACAGGCTCGGCTTCCTCTCTGCCAAACTCACTGAGCGCCCTGCCATACTCCTCTTTGGACAGCTCGTCGAAATTGATCTCCTCCGCCTCGGAGCTGTCAATCAGCGCGATCACTTCTTCTTTGGAGCTTTTCGTCTGCAAGAGCATGTGAAAGCCTTCCGCCACAATCACATCGGCGCTCGCCTCGTTAGAGAGGATATCGTCCGGTGTGTAAAGCAGATCCTCGGCCACCTCTTTCAGAGCATAGGTCGCCGAATAAGCTCTCAGATTGCTCATCTGTGTATCGCTTCTGTAATGAATCGAAATCCGATAAAAATGACTGTCGTCACCCGCCACCGGCGTGATATAGAACTGTGTCGGCTCCACATGCTTATTAGCCTGCGGCATCTGAATGCCCTGATTCTTGATCTCGCCCTTCAAGCGGCCAAGAAACTCATCCAGATCCTCCACCAGCTGTTTCTCGTCACCGTCCGGTGTGTCGCCGTTCTTCAACTTATCTAGCTCACCTGTCACAAAGTCCGATACCGCAAGCACCTTCTCCACCAGCTCCATATGCGGCACGTTATCCGGATGAGATTCTCTCAGGTAGTAAAACACATCCTCCAGTTTATGAGTCACTTTCGTGATGTTTTCATACATCAAAACGCCCGAGGAACCTTTAATGGTGTGCATGACGCGGAAAATCTCATTGATATCGGCATCATCGAAGCAATCAGCATCCTGTTTTTCCAATATGATGCCTTCCAGTTTCTCCAAAAGCTGTCCGCTCTCGTACAAAAACATGTCCAGCATACTTTCTGTGTTGAATTCTTCTGCCATATTTCCTCCTCATCTTAAGGATTTCCAGATTTCCTAAATCAGCCCAAGCTTTTTTAATACCTTTTCAAACTTCTCCACATCAATCGGTTTCCCGGCATAGGCTTCACATCCAAGCTCAAACGCCATCTTTACATTGCGTTCGTCGTTCAGCGCCGTTGTCATAATGACTTTCACGCGTTTACTCTTGGGAATGCCCTTCTGCGCCTCAATATCGCGGATCGCCTTCAACACCTGATATCCGTCCATAACCGGCATCATCACATCCAGACATGCCAGATCATAAGGCTCCCCGTCCTCAAGCGCCATCATAAATGCATCCACAGCCTCTTCGCCATCCACCATCACGTCACATTCTCCATAACGTGAGAGCTGCTTATCCATAAACTTACGGCTGGCGAAATCATCCTCTGCCAACAAAATCTTCATATGCACTCAGCTCCTTTCTTCAAAGTAGTATCTATTTGCTCAACAGGCTGTAAATCTTTCCTGCAATTGCCGTAATCGGAGCCTGCTGCTGCACCGCGCCGATATCGAAAGCAACCTTGGGCATACCGTAAACGACACAGGTCGCCTCGTCCTGCCCGACTGTCAGCGCGCCGGCGTTTCGCATCTCCAGAAGCCCCTTCGCGCCATCGGCCCCCATGCCCGTCAGAATCGCGCCTACCGCCTTATTTCCTGCTGCCTTCGCCACAGAGCTGAACAACACGTCCACAGAGGGACAGTGCCCGCTCACTTTCTCCGTGCCCCTGCACTCCACCTGATAGCCATCACCCACCTTGACGAGCCGCATCTGCCTGTCGCCCGGCGCAATCAGCACCTGACCCTGCATCACACGATCGCCCGTCTGGGCCTCCTTCACAGCCACCTCGCACTGGTTGTTCAGGCGGTCCGCATACATCTGTGTAAACCCGGGCGGCATATGCTGTACAATGACAACGCCCGGAATATCTCTCTTAAATCTTTTCACCACTTCAAAAATCGCTTCGGTTCCTCCCGTGGAAGCGCCGATCGCAACGATGCGGTCTCTGCCGCCGGCGGGAGTGACATGACTCATAACGCTCGTGTTGTCCACGCGTTTCAGCTTGCCAACCTTTGCGGTGGAGGCGATTTTTACCTTCGCCGCCAGCTCTTGGCTTAAGAAATCATTTAACTGATCCCTTGTCAGGTTGGACGGTTTATTGACAAAATCTACAGCGCCCGCCTCAAGCGCATCGAATACTTTGTTGTTCAGCGAACTGATCATCACTACCGGCAGCGGATACTGAGGCATCAGTCTCTTCAAAAACTCTATGCCGTTCATCTTCGGCATCTCCACATCCAGCGTCATGACGTCCGGCTTAAACTTGAGAATCGCATCTCTCGCCGCGTAGACATCCTCCACATCAGCCACAACCTCGATATTGGGATCTGCATTCAATCCCTGCACAAGCAGCTTGCGGAACATCAGCGAATCATCCACAACCAACACTCTAATCGGTCTCATGTCCTGCACTCCTACTTTCTATAAATTGATGGTTGAACGTAATTAAATTTTACCATTTGGCGGTCAAGTCTCTCCGTCAACCCGATAAAGAGATAGCCGCCCGGCTCCATGTGATCGTAAATCCGGTTGATCAGCGGATATTTGATATCATCCTGAAAATAGATCATCACGTTCCGCAAAAACACAATATGAAATCTCTTTTTAAAGGTAATGGGATCCATCAGATTAAACTGCTTGAAAATCACCTGCTTTTTCAGCTCATCCTTCACCCTGAACTCATCCTGACTGAGCTGCTTAAAATAGTGCCGCTTCCAGTTTACGGGCAAAGGATCGATATCCTCCTTCAAATATACGCCCTTGGAAGCGTGCGACAGAACCTTCATGGAAATATCCGTCGCCAAAAGCCGCGTGTCCCATGTATGATCGACGCCGAAAAAGTCCTGAATAATCATGGCCAGCGTGTACGGTTCCTCCCCCGTAGAAGACGCGCCGCACCAGACTCTCAGATCCTTTGTGCCCATTGTCTTGGCTTTGGCCCACGGAAGCGCCACGTCTCTCATAAAGTCGAAATGCTCGCTCTCCCGCATAAAATATGTATGGTTCGTGGTCAAAATGTTCACCAAATCCGTGGCCTCGCTGCCCTTCGGATTGTGCTCCACCTTCGCCATAAATTCATTGTAATTCGCATAACCGTTGCGAACCAGATAATTCTCCAATCGTCCGCCTACCAGCACCCTTTTCTGACTCAGATCGATGCCGTAATGCTGCTTCACATAGCCAACTATCCTTTGGAACTCACCGTCGGTAATCATTTCTTTTACCTCCCCAAATTACCATCTTTTATTAAAGCACACAATTTCATAAAAGTCAATTTGTTCTCATCCGGTTCCAAAGCTTGTCGAAAACCTGTATAACATCAGGATCATAATAAATACCGCTCCTTTCACTGATCCTCTTTTGTCCTTCCTCCGGGGAGCAGGCAGCCTCTCCATACCCGGGCGCCGTCAGCTCGTCAAAATCGTTAGCCACCGCCACAATCCGCGCCTCCAGCGGGATTTCCTTCCCTGACAGCGCCGGATACCCCGAGCCGTCCCAGCGCGCATGATGGCATTTGGCAATCTGTCTCGTCATCTCCAGCGCACCGCCGCTCTCCTGATCTGCAGCAAACTCACCGATTATTTCTTCTCCAAATTCCGTACACTTTTTAATATATTCCAAATTCTGTCTTTCCTGCCCGCCGTTATCCGCGATCTCCTGCTCCGACATAAGGAGTCTTCCCGCATCGTGGAGTCTGGACGCAATGCCGATGTTTTCCACAAACTCATCCGTCACCTCGTCCTCGTAGGCCGGTGAAAACTGCAGCCCCTGCGCGAGAAGCTTACAGTTGTAGCTCACATTGCCCCGATGCACGCCCTTATCGTCGTCCTTCCTTTTCATAATCCTTGAGAGAGCGCCCAGCACATTGGCGTGTTCCCTCTCAATCTGATTCTTTTGATCTTCCACAAGGCGGTGCATCATGCGGTTGTAATCCGCCATTTCCTGCTGCATACGGTAGCTGCCCAGATGGTTGTTTACCCGCATCAGAACCTCAATATTGTCGAAAGGCTTCGGTATAAAATCCACGGCTCCCGCCAGAAACGCCTCCTCCTTCTCCTTGCTGGTATTTAACACCGTGATAAAGATGAAGGGAATGTCTCTGGTTGCCTGATCGCTCTTTAACATCCTGCAGAACTCCAGCCCGTCTATCTCCGGCATGGACAAGTCCGAGAGAATGAGATCCGGTCTGGTCTGCTTCATCAGCTCCAGCGCCTCCTGCACGCTTAAAGCCGTCAATGCCTCATACCCCTCATGTGTGAGAATATTTTCCAGAATGGTCACATTCACACTGATATCATCCACAATCAGAATGGCAGGCGCGTTCCTTTTCCCGTTTTCATTTTCCATAAGCTATCCTCTCCATGCGGAGAATGCCTGTACTTCGGGCATTCTCCTGAGTGAAAGTGATTTGCGAAGCAAATCTAGAACTTCCAAGTCAGCTTTGCGATGCAGCCATCGCTGCTGAGCTTTAGAAGTTCTTTTCACTCTGCTATTCTGCGTTCCACAGATCCCCAATCCGCTCCGTGATGGCGTCCTTGAGCCTGCCGTACATATCCATACTCTTGTCATAATTGGCTTTTCTGATCGCCATCTCCATACGCAGCTCCTGCCGCTTCAGATCGTCGTCTCCCGACGACTCGATCAGCGCCTTTAGCGTGGATGCGAGAAGTTCCGCCTTGTCCCACGCGCCCATCTCTATCGAAAGCACCAGCTTATCCATGCGCTTCTTTAACTCTTCCCTGTTTTCCGCCTCCCCGAACTGCATGAGACGATCCACATTTTGTCCTTCCCCTTCTTTCATATACTCAGACCAATTCACATAGACCTGACTCTGCTTGTCGTCGAGCACCTGTTCGCTCTTCAACTTCACGGAAAAAGAAAATGTGCTCCCCTTCCCCTTTTCGCTTTCCACATGGATGTCGCCGTGCATCAGCTCCACGAGCTGTTTTGTGATGGCGAGCCCCAGTCCTGTTCCGCCGAAACGTCTCGTGATCGAGGCATCTACCTGGCTGAAACTCTGGAACAGGCGATCCTGCTCTTTCTGGGAAATACCGATGCCGCTGTCCCTCACCATAAAGAACAGCTCAACCTCGTCATTGACTCTCCTCGTCATTCCAACTACCAGATTGACATAGCCCACCATGGTAAACTTGATGGCGTTGGACAAAAGATTATTCAGGATCTGGACAAGACGGAGTTCGTCGCCAATCAGCTTCCTTGGAATCTTCTCGTCGATATCCACGCTCATGTGAAGTTCCTTTTTATTTACCACCGCGCTGTGGGTTGCGACCACCTTATCCATCATTTCCTGAAAGTCAAAGGGCTTTTCGTCTATCACGAATTTGCCGGATTCCAGCTTGGCAAAGTCAAGGATATCATTGATGATCGTCAGCATGTTGTCGCAGCAGCTGAGGACGATGTCGAGCGTCTTTTTCTGGGCGGGATCTTCCACCTCCTCCACCAGCTCCATCACATGCCCCTTAATGCCGTTGACGGGTGTGCGCAGCTCATGGGTGACGTTCGCCGTGAACTCATTTCTCGCCCGGTTGTTCTCGCTCTCCTTCTCCTTCAGCTCCCGGATCCGCATATTCATATTTTTCTGCGCGGAAATATCCTCCGCAAGAAGCAGATAGGCATCCATCCCATCCTCGGGAAAAATACGGACATTGACAGAGAAACAGGAGTTGTTGCTCCTGTACATCGTCATCTCCTTGACGCCCTTCATGCTCGTCTTTACAAAAGTGATAAAACCGTCCGGCGAATTGGGAAAATCCTGCCGGAATATCTGGGACATCGTACATCTTGTCAGTTTATCCCGGTCATATTCCAGTCTGGCCGCCGCCGTCTGATTGCCGTAAAGTATGCTTCCCTCCTCATTGAAGAGCAGGACAAGCTCCATCGTCTCATCCGCAATCCGGGAATTTAACCATTCAAATTCCATACCAGCCTCCCCCAAAACTCGAATCAATGCGGAGAATGCCTCTTTTCAGGCATTCTACTGCGGAATATTTTCGTTGATCACGTCAATAAACTGCTCGTATACTTTTTTAATCTCCTGCCACAACTCGTTTGCATGGGCCGCGTCCACATCCTCGGACGCCTTGTTCCTCAGCTCCTCCACCAGCGTGGACACCTTCTCGTAAATCGGGGTAAGACCCAGGTTTCCCACTACACCCTTTAAAGCGTGGGCGCACTTGTATGCCTCCTCGAAAGCGCCGGCTTCAATATTCGTCCCCAGATTCGCATAATTCGGGTCACCCGGAAATTTCCCGAGGAACTTCTGGTAAATCGCGTCATTCCCCATAAATCGTTTCAGGGTGGCCTCCACATCCGCCCCGCACTCCTCCAGCTGTTTTCTGAATTTGTCGTCCATAGCACTCTTTCCTTTCTGTTCCGAAGTTTAATTATGACAATGACAAAGAGACTGCAAAACATTCCGCATATGTTTTACAGTCTCCGTCGCCTGGTCTATCTTACGTAAAATTAAACATATTGATCACTTCAACAAGGTTGAAGAAATCTTCCTTAGCAAGCTTAAAGCACTCTATCACATCTTCCGAAAACTGTCCGCATTCCCCATTTAAGATCATCTGATATGCCTCATCATTGCTGTATGCACTTTTATATACCCTTTCGCTCACCAACGCCTCGTACACATCGGCGATGGATACGATCTGCGCGCTGATCGGGATTTCGTCTCCCGCCAGATGATCCGGATATCCTCTGCCGTCGGCTCTCTCATGATGGTGGCGGCAGATCTCGTAGCAGTACTGGTAAAACTCATCCTGATACTGCGGCTTGAAGGATTCCAGAATCTCGCAGCCGATGGTGGTATGGGTTTTCATCACCTCAAACTCTTCCGTCGTCAGCTTTCCGGGCTTTAACAGAATAGAATCCGGTATACCGATCTTACCTACATCGTGAAGCGCAGACGCTCTCGCAATCTGGTCGATCTGCACAGGCGTAAGACCGTACTTCGGGAAATACTTCGCGAGATACTTGAGCAGAATCCGCGTCAGGTACTTAATTCTCTTGACATGATCGCCCGTCTCAATGCTTCTGAACTCGACCACGGAACCGAGGGCATCAATCATGAACTCGTTATTTTCACGGATCGCCTTCTCCTGCTCGCGGATCGTCACTTCCTGCTCTTTCAGTTTAATTTCAAGATTTTTCTTGCTCTGGTAGAGCTCGATGATGTTATTCGCACGTCTCTTGATGATCGCTGACTCAAAAGGCTTGTGCATCACATCCGCAATGCCGTACTCGTAAGCCTTCTCCTCACTCTCCTGGGGTGTCATGCTGGTAATCAGGATGACCGGAATCTTCTCCAAGAGATCTTTCTCTTTCATGTAATCGAGCACACCGAAACCGTCCATAACCGGCATGATAACGTCGAGCAGTATCAATGCAATATCATTATTTTTCTCAATCGCTTCTATCGCTTCCACTCCATTGGGCGCTTCCACGATATCGTAATCAGAATCGAACATAAGACTTAATATCGTTCTGTTTACTTCCTCGTCGTCCACAATCAGCAGCTGCTGTCTGGTTGCATTTTCGCTCATATCCTCCGATCAATCCACCTTAAAACCGGCGAATCTTCTCCCTCCTTTTTCCCTGATTTTCTATGTAATCTCTCTAATCAACATATAATAAACAAATTATACATATTTTTGAGGGGAATGTCAACGGGAGTTTCACTCGGCATGCCCTTTTGCAGAATGGAAAGAAAAAACGGGAATTCGGGTACAAAATTTGAATGCCGCTTGCCAAAGGTGAAACTCGGTTACAAAACGGGAAGCTCGGTTTGCAATCGAGCCCCCCAACCCCAAAATTACAAAATCTTCGCAAATTATGCCATATTTCCTACAATCTGTACTTTTGCCTTGACACTCTCCCACTATATATAGTATCTTAGGTAAGATTTCACTATATATTGCGCGAAATTATGTTGACTATTTGTTCCATTTTTAAATTAAGATAAAGGAGATGTCATGCAGACTCTTAGAAATATAATCAGCCGCTATATGCGGTCTGTCACCTTTTTTCTGGTAATTACCCTTTTGGCTCTGATTCTGTATATTCAGATCGCCCATGAGCGCAGGCAGGCCTATGAGACCGCCACCGAAACTTTCTACCAGATCGGGCAGGTTCTGGAAAAGAATCAGGAGGAACTGACCGAAACCAGAGCGTCCTACCGGCAGACCTGTCTGCACAACGCAGAGGCAATCGCCTACATGATAGAGAGCAATCCTTCCGTCTTAGACAGCGTGGAGGAGCTTAAAAAAATCGCCGCTCTCATGGAAGTAGATGAAATTCACATCTTCGATACCACCGGACGTATTTATGCGGGAACGCATCCGGAATATTACGATTTTACTTTTGATTCCGGCGAACAGATGCAGTTTTTCAAGCCCATGCTTACGGACAAATCCCTTCGTCTCGTTCAGGATATCACCCCCAACACGGCGGAGGCAAAGCTGATGCAGTATTCCGCCCTGTGGAGCCGGGATGAGAAATTTATCGTCCAGGTGGGCATGGAACCCGTCAACGTCATGAAGGTTACGGAGAAAAACGAGCTCTCCTATATCTTTTCCCTGTTCCGCGTCAATCCGGACGCCACCTATTACGCCGTTCACAAATACAGCGGAACCATCGTTGGCTCCACCGATTTATCATGCGTCGGGAAGAACCTCTCGGAAATCGGATTGCGTCTTGACGAAGTCACCGCCCATGATAAGGGCTTTCATGCGGATGTGAACGGCGAACGATCCTACTGCGTGTTTATGGAAATCGGTGAGAATTACGTCGGCCGCATCCTCTCCTGTCATGATCTGTACCGGCGGATTCCGTCCACGACCGCCGCGCTGGCGTTCTGCCTGATTACCATCGCAATGATTTTGTCCTATGTGGTCACACGCTACATGAACCGCTATGTAGTCGAAGGCATCCACGACATAAACGGGAAGCTTCACAGCATCGCCCAGGGCAATCTGGATGAGATCGTTGACATTCAAAGCTGCGTTGAGCTTGCGGAGCTGAGCATCTACATCAACAGAATGAAAAAAAGCATTCTGGACAACAACCGTAAGATGTCTTATGTCCTTGGCAAAACCAATATGTACATCGGCGTATACGAGTACAACCAACACATGAAAAGAGTGCGCATCACCGAGCAGGTTCCGAAAATCCTTGCGCTGGAAGAGGAAGAAATCGACCGCCTCTCCGCGGATTACAAAGCTTTCCGGGAATTTATTGCCGACCTGCGCAAAAATCCCGTTGCCGATGAAACCTGCGTATTTGCCAGCCGAGAGCGTTATGTCAAGCTGGAGGAAATCAGTGAAAACGACGAGATTTTCGGCGTCATCATCGACGTGACGGAAGAAATCCAAAAGCGAAAAAAGATCGAGGCGGAACGCGACTACGATCCGCTGACCGGCCTGTGCAACCGCCGCGGTCTGGAGAACCGGCTGTCCGCCCTGTTTGGCGGCTCGGAAGAGCTCGGCAACAGCGCGGTCATCATGATCGACGCGGATAATCTGAAAGTGATCAACGACACCTACGGCCATGACGCCGGAGACATCTATCTGAAGGAGATCGCCGGACTGTTCCGGGACTTCGGGACAAGAGGCTGCGTTTCCGCAAGACTTGGCGGCGACGAGTTTGTTCTATTTTTATATGGTTATAACAGCGAACAGGAGCTAAACGATACCGTTGCTCTTCTGGCCGATCTGGAAAACCACAGTTTTGCCGACCTGAATGAACAGGTGCGCGTTCCCCTCCGCTTCTCCTTCGGCTGCAGCCTGGTCGGACAGTCATCGGACTACGAAAAGCTGATGAAGGAAGCGGATGAGAAGATGTATGAAAATAAGAGGAGGCGGAAGGGGTTATAGCCGCCGAAAAATCACAAACCGCTGCACCAGCCAGCTAAATACAAAGAGCGCGAACTCTGTCAGGAGCTTAGCCGGGTACACTGAAAGACCAAACACCTGCGTAAACACCTGCAAAATCAGATTGTTCATAAGCAAAATGACTGCCGCCAGCGCAAAATATCCCGCGGCGGTACGGACTTTGCGTCCGGTGCGGAACACGAGAAGGCTGTTGACGCTGTAATTATAGAATGCGCTGATCACCCTTGCTGAGACATTCGCCGCCAGAATCCATCCCGCCGTCCGGGGCAGAAACGCCATGAACATCGCAAAGGCCAGATAATCAAGCGCAAAAGCCGAGAGAGACGCCAGAGAAAATTTCAGGATGTCCTTATAAATCCGCAGAGAATCCCGAAACGCCCGGAAATGGGAGCATGAGTTTTCCCTGTCGTGGTAAATCGTATGAATCGGCACCTCCTCCATCGCAATCCCCTCTCTCGTAAGAGCGAGCAGCACATTCGTCTCATACTCGTACCGCTCCCCCTCCACCGCGAGAAGCCGCGGGATCAGCTCCGTCCCAAAAGCCCGCAGTCCCGTCTGGGTGTCAGACACCTTCACGCCGCTCGCCAGCCGGAATACTGTCCGGGTGATCTTGTTTCCCCATCTGGATTTCAGAGGCATTTCCTTTCCCATATGCCGCACGCCAAGTACCAGCGTATTTTTATGGTTTACGGCCGCATCCAAAAGCCGCCACATATCTTCCGTCAGATGCTGCCCGTCCGCGTCCATGACGCCGACCGCCTCTCTGCCGCCAATCTCCTTCTTTATGTAAGCGAGCGCTGTCTTGATGGCCGCCCCCTTCCCCTTGTTTTCCGGGTGGCGCAGAACCGTGCAGATGTCCCCGATGCTGTCAAAAATATGCCGGTATTCCGCTCCGCTCCCGTCGTCCACCACGATGTTTCTGCTTCCAGTCTCCCACAGCCTGTTTACAATACCCACCAGTGTCTCATCCGGCTGATAAGCCGACAGAATGACAATCGCCATGATTTTTCACCTCCTTCCCGCGAGGAGCAAAATGCTGTTTGCGATAGACAGCAGACAGTAAATGCCGAGCAGACCGCGGGAAATCCTGTTTGTCAGAAAGCCCATCCGCGCATTGTAGTAGTGCAGGACGAGAAAAGCCAAGAAAGTAAGGCTCAAAATAATGAGCAGGTGATTCCATAAAGAAACTATTTTTTCTCTCACGTTATTTTCCCTCCGTCTAAAAATCACTCACCAGGGTTCCGCGATATAAATGCAGTCGCTGATGTCGTAGCTGTACTCATATGGGTGGCTGGCAATTTTCTCCCCGAAGGTCATAAAGGAACAGTGGCCGCCGTCCAGATTGTAAGCTGCCCTGCATCCGAGATCGTGAAACACGGCCGACATTTCCTCCAGATACATGCCGCAGGAAAAGTTCTCCTGCCGTCCGTCCACCACCAGCAGACAGTAATGTCCCGGCTCATAATACCCCACCGCCGTTCTCGGGTGGCTCTCCCTGAGATAATCGTCCGTATTGTAGGACGCCGGGATCTCCCCGTTTTCATCAAGAAGCGCCGGCCCGAAATTCCATGTCTGCCAGATCTCGCCCGCCGAAGCCTCCGCCTGGTCAAACTGGCCTCCCCCGTATGTCCGCATCACGCCATCCCTGTACAGCACACACATATCCAGCCAATTCTGGCCCAGACTATAAAGCTCCCCGTTTCTGATTAACGTCTCGCTTTCCATACGCCCGTCGGAAGAATAGGAATCCCCGTTCACCGCCGCAACCGCCTGCACCGACCGCGCCATAATGTCAAGGGCATCCGTATAATCCACGCCGTAAGTATTCTTCGCAAATTTTGTGCGCAGGCAGTCTATGGAAGCGATATAAACATCCGCCAGATAGTAGGTCACTTTATCGTCTCCCTCGCCGAAGGAATGTTCCGTGATATCCACCGCCACGGATGGGCTGGAATAATGCCCCGCCGTCTGCCGCACCTCATCCGTGAAATGACCGGCGAACTTTTCCCGCCAGCCGTCCGCAGCAGGCTGCTCTGCCGCTGTATCCTCCGCTGTTTCGGGCGGCATCGCTCCGCTTTGCTCCTGTACAGTCTGCGTTTCCGCTGCGGGTTCTTCCTCCGCTGCCTGTCCCACAGGCGTCATCCTGCGCGGCATTTTGTAGTTTACATAATATACGCCCCCTGCCAGCGCCGCCGCAAGCGTGACATCCAGTAAAAGCATGGCCGCAAGCTTTTTCATTCGGAATCACTCCCCTTTGCCCCGTCCTCTCTCCTGCAGCTTGCAAACAGATGCATCCCCAGCACAAGCGCAAGCCCCACAATGCAGGACACAACGCTGAAATTTTCATTTCCGAGCGGCTCCGCCGGCACCTCAAGCGTGGTCGGCCCCATGATGATCGCATAGATAGAGCCGACCATCATACCGAGAATCGCGTACACGGTCTGCGAACGGAATTTGTCCAGACAAAGCTTTACCGCCTTTACCGTAGTCACCGCTCCCGCAAGGATCCCGCCGCCGAAATAGGAAAGTCCCGGCAGACAGGAAAAATCAAACGAGAGAACATCTTTGATCGCCGTAATCACCGGCATGTACGCCCCGAAGACCAAAAGCAATGTGGAGCCGGATATCCCCGGCAGGAACATTGCGGAGATGGCCAGCATCCCGGCAAAAAAAAGCTTCACCGGCGTCCCCGCGGAGAGCTCCCGCAAATCCATCCCGCCGCCCTGTACATGCCCGTTTGCCCAGGTAATGCCCGCCACAGCCGCCAGTCCGATCAGAAAAAAGGCAAAGCCGCGCCAGCCGCCGTGCAGATTCTCCTTTTCCTCCTCCACAACTAAAGGAACCGCCCCCACAATGAATCCGACAAAAAGCGAGCTGACCTCATAGATATGCTGCTCAAACAACGCTGACAGCGCGACAGCAGCTAACGCCATACCGACCGCCCAGCCGACGCCGAGCTTAACCAGATAAAAAACGCTGTCTTCCTCTCCTTCCACCCGCCAAACACCAGATCATGCACCGCGCCGATAAACCTGTCATAAAACCCCATAATGAACGCCACCGTCCCGCCGGAACCCCCCGGCACGCTGTCCGCCAGCGCCATACAGAACCCGTTTATTCCTTCCCTCAACATAAAAAATCCTCCTGTCTGTTTTTCTGTGGTCATTGTAGCAACGCACATTAAACAAACAGGAGGATATTTTCTAAACAAACCCTAAACAAATTCTCACACTAACCTCCATGATTCCGCTCTGCGGAATCTCAAATCTATGCGGAGAATGCCTCATTTCAGGCATTCTCTGGCGTGAGACTTAGTACTTCCAAGTCAGCTTTGCTGACTTTGCGATGCAGCCTTTGCTGCTGAGCTTTAGAAGTACTTCTCACGCTAATTTCGGTTCAGACGGTACCCGGCTCCCCACACGGTTTCCAGAATTTTCGGACTCTTGCTGTCATCTTCAATCTTTTCGCGCAGGCGGTTGGCAGCTCTATGTATACGGAGAAGCCCTCCCGGTTTTCCGCGCGCACGCTGCCGCCCATCGCCTCCGTCAGATATTTCACAATATAAAGTCCCAGCCCGTTTCCGTCCTTCTGTCCCCGGGACTCATCCCCTCTGTAAAACTCCTCGAACACATAGGGGAGCTTTTCCTCCGGCACACCCCTGCCGTTGTCGGAAAAGCGCAGGCATACACCCCGGTTTATGCGCGTCAGCGCAATCTCAATTTTCAGCGGGTGTACCTCAGCGTACTTCCTGCTGTTTTCCAGCAGATTATCAAATATTCGCCGAAGCTGGCCGGGATCAATAAACAGTTCCACCCGAATCTCTCCCGTCCGCGCCGTGATCTCAACCGCATTCTCCGCAAACATCGCCCGTCTGTCCTTCACATACCCTCCTATTAGGGCAGAGATTTCCGTCATCTGAAGGGAAAGGGGCATATTACCCGTCTCCAGCCGTGAAAGATAAAACAACTGCCGCAGAAGTACATCCATATCCCCGGTTCTGCGAAACGCTGTCTCCAGAAACCGTCTCTGCTGCTCCGGCGTGGCGGCAACACCGTCCAGCATCCCCTTGACCGTACCCCTGACCGCGGTGAGCGGCGTGCGCAGATCATGGGAAATCCCGGCAATCATGTCGGTACGAGCCTTCTCATACTTCCTGTTCTTTTCCTGTTCCCTCAGAATATGCCGCTGCATGTCATTGAAGGCACCGCACACATTCTCAAACTCCGCATCCCCCACATACAGAATCTCCTGTGTCAGTTCTCCCTGCCTGATTCTCTCCGCCCCTTCCGTCAACGCTTCCAGCGGCTCCATAATGCGCGCCGAAAGCCTTCCCATAAACAAGCGGCTGATAAACATCAGTACTGTGACACAGATCAGCGCGTCAGCAAAAAAGAGCAGAAGGAGCGATTCCCTCTGCATGGTAAACTGCACGATCATCCGCTCAAGCTGCTCCTCATCTGCAAGCCCTTCTATGGCATGTTTCAGCTCCCCCTCAATGGCCTCAAAATAAATCCCGACCACCACCAGATTGATCGCCAGAAAGAATGCCAGTACCACCGACACCATCAGCGCGTTGGAGCGGAAAATATGCTGTCTTACCGTTCTTCTCCCCGTCATCTGCGTTACCTTTCTTCCTCATTCCATCGCATATAGAACAATGTTACTCGCGGTATATCTTAGGCCGAACTGCTACGCCGGAAATTCCACCGTGACCGTCGTACCTCTGCCCGCCTCGCTGTCCAGTGTGATCTTCGCATTGTGGATGATCGCGGCATGTTTTACGATGGACAGGCCGAGTCCCGTGCCGCCCACCGCTCTGGAATGGCTTCTGTCCACCCGGTAAAACCGCTCGAAAATGCGCTCCTGGTGTTCCTTACCGATTCCGATTCCCGTGTCGCTGACGGTGAGAATCGTCTTCCTCTCCTCCGCCGCCACGCGCACGGTGACCTTTCCGCCCTCGCGGTTGTATTTGATGGCGTTATCGCAAAGATTGTATACAATGCTGTAGAGAAGCTGGGGAACGCCCTCCACATCGGCGGGCCCGCCGGACAGCTCCATCGTCACACGGGCCGCGTCCGCCTCCGGCTCCAGGCTCTTCACCGCCTTTTCCGCCAGCCCGTACAGATCCGTCCGCTCACGCTCCATATCCTTCGCCCCCTCGTCCAGACGGGAGAGACTGATGATATCTTCCACAAGCTGCGTCATGCGCTGCGCTTCGTCATAAATCTTCCCCGCAAAGGGCGATACGTCCTCCCGCTTCACCATATCGTTTTTCAATAGCTCCGCATAGCCGGAAATGGCATGGAGCGGCGTTTTCAGTTCGTGGGAGACATTGGCGGTAAACTCTCTTCGCATCTGCTCCGCCTTCTCCTTCTCCGTCACATTGAAAAAACACAGCGCAGCGCCCCTCACCGCATCCTCCGCTCGGACAGGGCTGGCGTCAATCTGACAGCGCTCCCCCTGCAGTTCAATCACACGCTCACAGGCTTCCCCCCGCAGCGCCCTTTCCAGAAGCTCCTGTATGTCAAGATTTCTGCTCACAGATAAAAGATCCAGACCGACGCACTCCCAGTTCGCGCCGAGAAAGCGCCCGGCCGCCGGATTCATGCTGACAATTTTTCCTCTTTCATTCAGCAGAATCATGCCCTCGTTCATGCTGTCAATAATGGTGTGCAGCTCATTCTCCTTCTGCTCCAGCGCGTCCCTCTGTCTGGCAAGCTGCCTCTGCTGGCTGGCAATGCGGCGCAGAAAAGGGGAGAGTTCGTCATAGCCCTCATTGGACAGTGGGTCGTCAAGGTCGATCTCATTGAAAGGCTGTACGATTTTCCCGGAAAGCCTCACGGCAAGCGCCACGGATAAAAGCAGCGCCGCCGCAAACACAATGCAGATCGGCTGCACCATCCCCAGAAGAAGCGTGAGGATAGAGTTTTGCAAAATGGAGAGACGCAGCACCGTTCCGTCCGGAAGTTTTCTTGCCGCATACAGATACCGCTCCATCAGCGTAACGGAGTAGCGTCTGCTCTCCCCATAGCCCGTATCCAGCGCCTCTTTTACCTCCTCGCGCTCCAAATGGTTTTCCATACCCGTGCTGTCAGACTGGCTGTCATACAGCACCGTGCCCTGACCGTCAATCCAGGTCATGCGGTAGTCCGACACCTCCAGATCCTTAAAATAATCCATTCCTTCATGCATCACGCCCTGCGCCGCCAGATTCGTCTGCATCTTGAGCTGTTCCTGCTGCACATCCGAAAAATAGGCGTGCAGCACGCCCATAATCAGGATAACGGAAGCCGCAAAAACAGTGATGGCGACAAGACAGATGGAACGAAAAATGCGTTTTGTCATAGTCCCTCCTCCAGCCGGTACCCAACGCCCCGCACTGTCTCAATATAATCCCCACATTCGCCCAATTTCATCCGCAGCGTGCCGATATGGACGTCCACCGTCCGGGTTTCCCCTATGTAATCCGCTCCCCACACCATTTCCAAAAGCTGATCCCTCGTGTATACCCGCCCCGGATTTTCCATAAAAGTATGAAGCAGCTTATATTCCTTGAGCGTCAACTGCACCCGCTCTCCCTTTACGGACACCGTGTATGTCTCCGCATTCAGCTCCAGCTCTCCCATGCGCAGAAGCGCGGGCGTTTTCCCGCGATCCGACCGTCGCAGAACCGCCCGGATTCTTGCGGTCATCTCCATCATGCCAAAGGGTTTGGACAGATAATCGTCAGCGCCCAGATCCAGACCGATCACCCTGTCGTATTCCGTTCCCTTTGCGGTGGCCATTATGACAGGTATGTCAGAAGTTTCTGCCCGTGCGCGAAGTCTTTTCAGAATCGCGATGCCGTCCTCCCCGGGCAGCATGATGTCAAGCATGACAAGCTCCGGTTTCTCCTCCTGCAAGGCCTCGAAAAAAGTGTCTCCCCCGGTAAATCCCCTCGCCTCAAACCCGGCGGACTGCAGGGTATATATCATCAATTCACGAATCGCGTCGTCATCTTCCACACAAAAAATCATTGTTACCTCCACGCTTTTTATTCCTTACTGCCTGTCATGGAAAACAGCACCCATTTTGCGATGTTGACGGCATGGTCCCCGATCCGCTCAAAATATTTCGCAATCATCAGAAGATCCACCGCATATTCCCCGTCAGCACCCGGCTTTCCCAGCATCTCAATCAGCATTGCCTTCGCCTGATTAAAATAGGAATCCACCACATCATCATAGTCTATCACATCCTTTGCCATCCGCATATCTTTTTTGACAAAGGCGTCGATGCTCTCCGTCACCATCTTGATTGTAGCGACAGACATGTCATAAATGACATAAGTGTCATCTGTGGAGCGGATATTTGCCAGCGTGATAATCTCCGCGATGTCCGCCGACTGATCCCCGATGCGCGCCATATCCGTCACCATCTTAAGCGCCGAGGAAACGACCCGCAGATCCCCCGCCACAGGCTGCTGCTGCAAAAGAATCTTCAGGCACATGCTCTCGATTTCCCGTTCCTTCCGATCAATTTTTGCGGAGAGCTCCAGCACCCGCTCCGCCAGCTCCGGCTTTCCCGCCGTGAGCGCCTCCGCCGACATGGCAATGACACTTTCACAGGCTGCCCCCATGGTAATCAACTCTTTATGCAGCAATTCCAACTGTTCATCAAACGCCGACCGCATCATCCAAACCTCCCCGTAATATAATCTTCCGTCCGCTGATCCTGCGGCATGGAAAACAATTTTTCCGTCTCTCCAAACTCCACCAGATCGCCCAGCAGGAAAAATGCGGTTTTATCAGAAATGCGCACCGCCTGCTGCATATTGTGGGTCACAATGACGATGGTGTACTTCTTTTTCAGTTCCGCCGCAAGCTCCTCCACTCTTGCCGTGGAAATCGGGTCCAGGGCGCTGGTCGGCTCATCCATCAAAAGAACCTCCGGCTCCACCGCAAGAGCCCTGGCAATGCAGAGCCGTTGCTGCTGTCCGCCCGACAATCCGAGCGCGGACTTTTTCAGTCTGTCCTTCACCTCATCCCATATGGCGGCTCCCCTGAGCGACCGCTCCACGATCTCATCCAGAGCCGCTCTGGCACGGATGCCGTGGGTTCGCGGCCCGTAAGCGATATTGTCATAAATGCTCATGGGAAACGGATTGGGCTTCTGAAACACCATGCCCACCCGCTTTCGCAGCAGATTCACGTCCATGTCCCCGTAAACGTCCTCCCCGTCCAAGAGAATATTTCCCCTGATGCGGCACCCTTCCACCAGATCGTTCATGCGGTTCAGGCTTTTTAACAACGTCGATTTTCCACAGCCGGACGGGCCGATCAGAGCCGTAATTTCCTTTTCTTGTATGTTCAGGTTTATGCCCTTCAATGCCTGAAAGCTCCCGTAAAACAGATCCAGCTCCTTCACCGCGATTTTATCTGTCCTTCTCTCCATTTCCGCGCCCTCCTCCTATTCTTTTCGCCGCATACCCCGAAACGGCGTTGATCAGAATCACCAGCACAAGCAGTACCACCGCCGTAGCATAGGTCTGGTTGATATATAAACCCTCACCCGAAATCACGTACATGTGAACCGAGAGCGTTCTGGCGGAGGCAAAGAGGCCGGATGCGACTTCCGCAACGGTTCCGGCGGTAAAAATCAGAGCCGCCGACTCCCCCACAATCCTTCCGATGCCCAGAATCACGCCCGAAAGGATGCCGGGAATGGCGCAGGGAAGCACTATGGAAAAGACCGTGTGAAGCTTTCCCGCACCCAGCCCGAAGCTTCCCTCCCTGTAACTGTCAGGCACCGACTTAAGCGCCTCCTCCGTCGTGCGCATGACAAGCGGCAGGATCATAATGGCAAGCGTCAACGCCCCCGACAGCAGAGACAGTCCGAACCCGAGATATTTGACAAAAAACAGAGAGCCGAACAGCCCGTATACGATGGAGGGAATGCCGGAGAGCGTCTCCGCCGTCACCCCCACCAGCTTCACCAGCCTGCTGCCGCGCCCCGCATACTCCGTCAGATAAACCGCCGCGCCGATCCCCGTGGGAACCGCAAACAGCAGGGCCAGCACCGTCATGGAAAGCGTGTTGACAAGCGCCGGGAAAAGCGACACGTTCTTTGACGTGTACTCCCTTGCAAACAGCTCCGGTGTCAGATAGGGAATGCCTTTTACCAGTATGTACCCGATAATAAAAGCCAGGGCGAGCATGGTAACTGCCGCCGCCAGCCAGACAGCCAGACACAGCAGGAGTGATTTCACGTCACGCCTGTAGGAGCGCCATTTTCTTTTAAAAGTATTCATCCCAACCTCCAGTCAGGTTTTACGTTTCACAAAAGAGAGCGACAGGTTAATCAGCAGAATAAACACAAACAGCACAACCGCCGTGGCGATCAGCGCCTCCCTGTGCAGATCCGTGGAATATCCCATCTCCAGCACGATATTGGCAGTCAGCGTCCGCACACCCGATGTTATTTTTCTCGGAATCACCGCCTGGTTTCCCGCCACCATCATAACCGCCATCGTCTCACCCACCGCCCGGCCCGTCCCGAGGACAATGCCCGCGAAAATGCCCCCTTTTGCCGCGGGAAGCACCGTATGAAACACGCTTCTCTCATGGGACGCCCCCAGTGCCAGTCCGCCCTCATAGTAGCTTCTCGGCACCGCCCGGATGGAAGTCTCCGACACACTGATGACCGTTGGCAGAATCATCAGCCCCAGCAGAACGGATGCGGTGAGGCAGCTCTGCCCGCGTCCGCCGATGTTTTCCCGCACGAAGGGAACCAGAACCACCAGCCCGAAGAAACCGTATACCACGGACGGAATGCCCGCCATCAGATTGACGGCGGCTTTCATCGGCTTATACAGACGTTTCGGCACAAACTCGGCCATAAACACCGCCGTCAGCACACCCACCGGGACGCCGATCGCCAGCGCCCCGGCCGTCACATAGACGGAACCGACGATCATCGGAAAGATGCCGTACAGATTGTTGGCAGGTTTCCATCTTGTGCCGAACAGGAACTGAAAAACTCCTATTTCCCTGATCGCGGGAAACCCGCTCGCGAAGAGGAAGAGACAGATCAGAACCACCGCCGCCACAGATACGCAGGCCGTCAGGAAAAACAGAAGCCGCATTCCCTTTTCTTTGAAATCTCTCATCGGTCTTAACTCCTTATTGCAGGACATCGCCCCACACAACCGCGTCCCCCGTGTAAATATTCTTCACCTGTTCGCTCGTAAGCTCCGTTACCGGGCTGTCGTTGTTCACGATCACCACAATGCCGTCCATCGCGATCACGGTGGCTGTCAGACCTTTTTCCGTCTCGGAATCCTTAAGCTCCCTCGACGCCATGCCGATATCGCAGGTGCCGTCTATGGCGTCCGCCATCCCGGTGGAGGAATCGCTCTGCTGAATCTCAATCTCCATCTTTGGATTTTTTCCGACATAGGCTTCTTTCAGCTTCTCCATAACAGGTGTTACCGAGCTGGATCCCGACACAACAATCTTGCCCGCCTCCGGCTTTCCGCTGTAAGCCGCCGCATCCGCCACGGAAATGTAGCCGTTGTCCTCAATGACTGCCTGCCCGTCCGCGCTCATGATAAAGTCGATGAAATCCTGCGCCGCCGGGCTTACCCCTTCCTTCACGGCAATGTTGAAGGGACGCGCGATTTTGTAGGCGCCGCTCTTGATATTTTCCACCGTCGCCTCCGCCCCGTCGATCGAGACAGGCTTCACGGTATCATTCATGGAGCCGAGAGAAAGATAGCCGATGGCATATAAATCTCCCGCCACGGTGGTCATCATCACGGAAGTCGAGTTGGTGACCGCCGCCATATCCGTCGTATAGTCGAACTTTTCCCCGGAATCGTCTTTCTGCTCGATGCCGAAAAGCTCAATGAACGCGCCCCGCGTTCCCGATCCGTCCTCTCTGGTAATCACGCCGATTTCCGAGGATACGTCAAAATCGCTGCCCGTGTCGGCCACACTGTCAGATGCCGTCAGCCTGTCCACAGTGCCCGCACCGATCTTGTCCGCCGCGCCGCCTGCCTGCACCGCCTCGACCGAACCGACCGTCTGCCCGGCGCCGCTGCCGCAGCCCGTCAACATGGAGAGTGTCAGTGCGCCCGCAAACATAATTGCTGTTATTTTTCTCATTTTCCTTTTCTTCATAACTTCTCCTCCTGCGTCCCTTGCCGTTTGTACCGAAATCGCAGATGCATTCTGCCGGGCATCGGCGTGGGCGTGATATGTTTTTGTTTTACAGCTCTATCATATCGGGGGAACATCAAGTCTGTTATCCTGGAATTGTAAAATTTGTGTAAAGGAAGTGAATCATAGATTTGTGGCAAATTGGAGATAAAAAGAAAGCGGGCAGAATCGGACGTACAAATTCTGTTCGTCCGATTCGCCCACCGCTTTGAACTTTCATCCATCCAATGTCCGCTTTTTCACACTTAATGTCCGCTTTTCCCCGCTTCAAACAAGTCATCCAATGTGATTACATTTGTAAACACCCCGCTATACTCGTTGCGCAGTAATCCGAATGTCGTAATTAGCGTGCTGTGAATTGCCGCTTTTTGGGAAACCTCCTCCGCCAATATTTCCTGTCTGCGCAAAATAACCGCATAATAATTTTTATCCACAGAAAATTCCCCGCCGTAATATTTCATTTCACACATATTAATTACATTATCATTTCTGGATATCAATAAATCAATCTGCGTTCCCGCCTCGTCACCGCTTTTTTTTGACCACGCCGAATGCTCAGATATCACTCCTGATATGCCAAGCGCTCTTTTTATCTGATCCACATGGTTAAAACAGACGTTTTCAAATGCAAAACCACGCCATATTGTAACCGGTGCGGAAGTCACATTCTGCTGCCAGAATTTTTCACTTACCCGCCTTTGTCCATTGATAAAATGAAGGTAAAAGATACAGAACGGATCGACAAGCTTGTAATGTTCTTCCCGTTTCTTTAAACCGAACGGTATATATTTTACAATGAAATCGCTGGCTATCAGGGCATTCAGATTACGCGACAGTCTTCCGCCATCCGTAATCCCAAGCTTTTCCGTAATCTCCCTTCTTGTAAATCCCGCATTTCTGGTATACAGCAGTTGTACAATGGATTTGACCGCCTCGGGATTCACAAATACCGAAGCGAATAATCTGTCGTACTCATCCCGCAGCGCCGCATTCCTCGCAAAAAAAAGACGGTCTATATTTTGAGCCAGACTCCATTCTCCGTTCACATATCCCATATAGTACGGAATCCCGCCGAAAATCATGTAGCTCTGGACAATATCATACCTTGAAAGCCTTACATGGCTGCTCTCATAAAATTCTTCACATTCACTCAGGGTAAAAGGCGACAGCTTCATCTCATAAGTGACACGGTTATACAGTCCCCCGTGATTGTTAATCAGTTTATCCTGTATCCATGAATTGGCGCTGCCGCATACGATAACCATAAGATTCTTCCGATGGCATCCCCATGTATTCCAAAAACCTTCAAACGCTCTGATAAATCCTGATTTCGCTGTGTCAAGCCACGGAAGCTCATCAAGAAAAACCAACTGTCTGGAGCCGTCGTCAATCTTCTGCAAAAATTTTTCCAACAGCAAAAACGCTTCCGGCCAGCTTTTCGGTTTTTCGGTTTCTTCCATGCCATGAAGCACAAGCGAATTATAGAAGTGTTCCAACTGTAATTTTAAAAGTCCTCGCGCATTTTCGTCCGCCGGAGACAGCCCTGCATGTCTGAACGTGATACGGCCGACAAATGTCTCGTCCACCAGATAAGTTTTTCCCACGCGCCTTCTGCCGTAGATGGCAACCATTTCCGCCTGATTTTTCTCATACAGTCTGTTTAATTCCTTTATTTCCCGCTTTCTTCCAACCATTGCTTCCCCCGTTTTTGAATAAAGCGGCGGTGAAATATGTTTTTAGGTGTTTCACCGCCGCTTTGTTTTATATAAATATAGTATATTTGAAAATAAAGCGGCGGTCAACACTCATTTTTATGTGTTCACCGCCGCTTTATTTAAAATATGTGAAAATCCGCTATTTCATTTTTCAATTAACCCACGCTCACGCGTTCTGCTCCATCGCCGCAGCCACATCTGCCTCACAGCTTCTCATCGCCTGTATGGTTCTGTCAAACAGCTCGTCCAGCTCCCAGCCGAGCATCTCCGCACCCTGCGCAATGACCTCTCTGGAACAGCCCGCCGCAAACTTCTTGTCCTTAAATTTCTTTTTCAGGCTCTTGACTTCCATATCCATTGTGCTCTTAGAGGGACGCATCAGCGCACACGACCAAATCAGCCCCGTCAGCTCGTCGGCCGCGAACAGCACCTTCTCCATCTCGTGCTTCGGCTCCTCCTCGCTGCAAAGCCCATAGCCGTGGGAGCAGACCGCATAGATCATATCCTCGCTCACGCCGCCCTCGCGCAGAAGCTCCGGCGCCTTCTTGCAATGCTCCTCCGGGTAAAGCTCGAAGTCAATGTCGTGCAAAAGTCCGGTGATACCCCAGAACTCTTCTTCCGCCTCATAACCAAGCTCTTTCGCATACCAGCGCATCACACCCTCCACGGTCAGCGCGTGCTGGATATGAAAGGGTTCCTTGTTATATTTTTTCAAAAGCGTAAGCGCCTGCTCGCGGGTCACACTGCTCTTCTTCGCCTCGCCGCCCGCCGGCTTCTTCGCGGACTTCGCCGTGTCGGAAGGCTTTTTGTCCAGACTTTTCATCGTCGGGAACAGCAGCACATCGCGAATCGCAGGGGAGTTGGTGAGTAACATCACCAGCCTGTCGATGCCGTACCCGATACCGCCCGTGGGGGGCATACCGATCTCCAGCGCATTCATAAAGTCTTCGTCCGTCGTGTTGGCTTCCTCATCGCCCGCCGCAAGCGCAGCCTCCTGCGCCTTAAAACGCTCCCTCTGGTCGATGGGATCGTTTAACTCGGAATAGGCGTTGCACATCTCCCTCGCCGTGATAAACAGCTCAAAACGCTCCACATAGTCCGGCTTGTCCGGCTTTCTCTTGGTGAGGGGCGATATCTCCACGGGATGATCCATGACAAAGGTGGGCTGTACCAGATGCTCCTCCACAAACTCCTCAAAGAAGAGGTTGATGATATCCCCCTTCGTATGGCGCTCCTCGTAATGTACGTTTCTTTCGTCCGCCAGCTTCTTCGCCGCCGCGGTGTCAGGCACCTCGTCAAAATCTACGCCCGTATATTTCTTCACGGCCTCCACCATGGTGATCCGCTCAAAGGGTTTACCCAGATCGATCTCCACATCCCCGTAAGGAATCATGGTGGTGCCGCAGACTTCACGGGCCACATGGCGGAACATGTTCTCGGTCAGATCCATCATCCCGTTGTAATCGGTGTAAGCCTGATACAGCTCCATCAATGTAAACTCCGGATTATGTCTGGCGTCCAGACCTTCATTCCGGAACACTCTGCCGATCTCATAGACTCTCTCCATCCCGCCCACGATCAGTCTCTTCAAATATAATTCCAGAGAGATGCGAAGCTTCACATCCTCGTCAAGCGCATTGTAGTGGGTCTCAAAGGGTCTGGCCGCCGCGCCGCCCGCATTGGACACGAGCATGGGGGTCTCCACCTCCAAAAATCCCTGTCCGTCCAGATAGCGTCTGATGGAGCTGATGATTTTAGATCGCATGACAAAAGTCTTTTTCACATCCGCGTTCATAATCAGATCCGTATATCTTTGGCGGTAACGGATATCCGTATTCACCAGACCGTGATACTTTTCGGGAAGAATCTGCAAGCTTTTTGACAGCAGTGTCACTTTTGCCGCATGAACGGAAATTTCGCCGGTTTTGGTCTTAAAGACCTCTCCTTCAACACCTACAATGTCGCCCACGTCATATTTCTTGAAATCGGCGTAAGGTTCCTCGCCCACGCTGTCCCTAGCCACATAGACCTGCATATCGCCCTGCAGATCCTGCACATTGCAAAAGGATGCCTTGCCCATCACACGCTTGCTCATCACGCGCCCCGCAATGGACACGGTTTTGCCCTCCAGCGCGTCAAAGCTATCCTTAATTTCCTGGCTATGGTGGGTTACCTCATACTTCGTAATCTGAAAAGGATCTCTGCCCGCCTCCTGCAAGGCCGCAAGCTTTTCCCTTCTCACCTTCAAAAGCTGGTTAATATCCTGTTCCTGCTGCTTATTCTGTGTATCTGCCATACTGCTGCCCTCTCTCATAATTGTGCGTTCATCGTACACTGCGTTCAAATTGTTCACTCAAGACTGCTCACCCGCCGCGCTGTCCGCGCGCCATGCAGCCTGCCGCATGTGTGCATATGTCTGACCGGACGCGTTCTGTGCGTTCAGTTTGACCGCTGTATCTCCAGTACTTTATACTTAATGACGCCCGCCTGCGTCTCCACATCTACCGTGTCACCGACCTTGCTGCCAATCAGCGCTCTGCCCACGGGAGACTCATTGGAAATCTTTCCTTTCAAACTGTTCGCCTCAGTAGACCCCACGATCTTATACTCCAATTCCTCATTGAACTCCACATCCAATATCTTCACCTGACAGCCGATGTTGATCTTGTCAAGATCCACCTCGTCCTCCACAACAACTTCGGCATTTTTCAGAATTTTCTCCAACTCCTCGATTCTGGCCTCGATATCGCGCTGCTCGTCCTTGGCCGCGTCGTACTCGGCGTTCTCGGAGAGGTCACCCTGCTCTCTGGCCTCCTTGATCTTCTGGGCCACTTCCTTGCGCTTTACAACCTTTAGATCATGTAACTCATCCTCATACTTGCGCAGGCCCTCATAAGTTAAAATGTTCTTTTTCTCATGCATGGTAAAAACTCTTCCTTTCCTACAATATATTACTATCACAGCGCCACCGGAAAACCGCCATTTTTCCATTTTACGTCTGCGCGCTGCTCATTGCCTCTGCATACATTTTTTTATCATACCCACTTTTGACTATAGTGTCAAGATATTTGAGCGGCGAACTGTAGAGAATCCGCCCGTTTTTTCTGATGCAGCTTAGCTCCTTTTGGGGATCGGAAGCCATATCCGCATAGATCGTCTGCCCCTCCCGCTCCACCCTGGGATGCCTCTGCACATCTGCGTAATCCAGAATCACCCCGCCGTACTTTTCCCTGCCGCAGCAAAGTCCTTCCTCCGAAGCCAGATAAGGACGCATTTCCGGCACAAGCCCGTAATCATACCCATAGGCTTCCAGTTCATCCGCTGCCTCCTCCCAGATATCGATACCCTCCACCTCCTCATAGCAAAAACAAAGACTGTTAATTCTCTGCAAATACGGTGTCAGAAGCCGTCTGGTCATCTCCATCTGCCAGTCGGTATCCTCCGTTCTGCCGAGCAGTACGGTTACCCTGCCCCTGCGGTACAGACAGTCGGCTGCACAAGATGCCAGCAGGGCGGCCGCCAGCCTTTCCACAGTCTCCCGGCGCGGTTCCCATCGGTTTCTATATTTGTCTGACACAAGTGTCATTATCTGTGGATGAAGATATGCGTCCGCCAGTCCGGGCGCACCATTGCGCGCGGTCTCCATTGCCTGCAGCAGAACTTCTTCGGGCCACGGCTTCTTTTTATAGTAAAAAGCCGGAACCTGGCAGTCCACAGGCACAAAGAATCCGCCCGCCGCTTCCGCAGGCAAAACTTTTCCCGTCAGGGAAGCATTCTCCCACCAGTGTCTCTTGGCGGCTGTGTTTTTATGCATCTGCTCCTCCGCAGGGCGAAAATATAAAATCGTCTGCGCTTCCATTCCGCTTTCCTCCATGTCAGAGCATTTTACAGGGCGGATCCGCAGGCGAAATAGCAAAGCCGCTTCCCCGTCTCCCGTTCTGACACAGTATATGTCTCTGCGCGCGCAGGCATGTCATCAAATTGCAGGACTGCTTCGACGCGGGAATGCCGTCCGCTCCGGCACCGCTCACATGGATGCCACCAGCTTTTCAATCTCCGCAAAACTCTCCGCCTGGTTTACGCACCCTCTGAGTCTGGCGGAGCCGGGCAGTCCGGCCGTATACCATGACAGGTGTTTGCGCATCTCCCGGACACCGGTGTACTCTCCCTTTATTTCCAGTTGGAGTGCGGCATGGCGCAAAATCATTTCTTTTTTCTCTTCCAGGGACGGTGCTGGCAATGTCTGCCCGTCTCTCAAATAGGCGGCAATCTGTCCGAACAGCCATGGGTTCCCTCTGGCGGCGCGGCCAATCATTACGCCGTCGCAGCCTGTCTCCAAAAGCATTCTGCGGGCGCTGTCCGCGTCCGTCACGTCCCCGTTTCCGATCACGGGAATGGAGACCGCCTCCTTCACCTTCGCTATGATCTCCCAATCCGCCTCCCCGCTGTAAAACTGTTCTCTCGTCCTGCCGTGAACGGCCACCGCGGCCGCGCCCGCATCCTCCGCGATCTTCGAAAGTTCCACCGCATTGACATGATCCGCGTCAAAGCCCTTGCGTATCTTCACCGTGACAGGCTTTTCTATGGCCTTTACCGTGGCGGCAATGATCTCCCCCGCCAGTTTCGGTTCCCGCATCAGGGCCGAGCCCTCCCCGTTACTCACGATCTTCGGCACAGGGCAGCCCATATTGATATCCAGCACGGCAAAGGGGCGCTCCTCAATCCGTTTCGCCATCTCGCTGACGATTTTCGGATCAGAACCGAACAACTGCAGGGAAACCGGGCCTTCCTGCGGATGAATCGCAAGGAGCCCCTCCGTATTTTTGTTCCCGTACATAATAGCTTTGGCGCTCACCATCTCCATCCCTGCAAGCGCCGCCCCCTGTTCGCTGCACAGCAAACGAAAAGGCAGGTCCGTCACGCCTGCCATGGGAGCCAGTATCAGATTATTTTCCAAAGTAACACCGCCGATCGCAAGCGGTCTCAGTAAATCACTCATGCCCTCTGTCCCAACCCAGCTTCTTTTTCTCATCCGCGCCGTGTACTGCTATACCGCGTCGATTCGGCGCCAAAACGCTAAGCAGCCGCTCAGTCTTCAACCGGTATCGTCTCGTGCAAAATAAACACCCGATAGTACAACTGCAAAGCCTCCAGCATCTCCTGCCTGTTTCTGCGGATCTCGCCCACCAAAAGGCCGCTGCTGATCTCATCGTAGAGCAGATCGTCCTCCTCCGTGTCCGTCTCTAAAGAAATGCTGCCGTCCTCCTCAAAGACAATCGTAAAGATGCCGCCCACCTCCTCCGTGAACAGCACACAGATAATGTGCAATTCGTCCTTGATGGACTGCGGAATCTTATCAAACTTTTCGTTAAAATAATATTTCTGCTCGTAGGCGTTCGCGCCGCAGAGCACGATTCTCTTATACTCTTCCATCGACATTTCCTTCCGCCGTCACTGTTATGCTGCCATTCGGATCACCGGGCGCTGTCCTGCCATCTGCCGGAAGCCGCCCACATTTGTGACAATCCTGTCAGTTCTAGTTTCGCCTAGACATAGCCATACAATCCGCGAACTGACACTTCCCCCGCGTAGACAAGAACGGTTTCCCCCGTCTCTTTTTCCACAATCAGTTCCCCCGTGTCCGTGATGCCACGCGAAATCCCGGTGTACTCCCCCGCCGGGTCGAGCACCCGCACCATGGCATCCCTGCCGACCAGACGGGATTCATACCGTTCCTTCAGCACGGACAACGTAAGTGCCCGCTCAAACGCCTCATAATCCTCCTCAAACCGCGCTAAAATACGCGCCAGCAGCCCGGCCCGGTCAACCTGACGCCCGGACTCCATTTTCAGAGAGGTCGCTGTCTCCCGCAGCTCCTGTGGAAATTCCTCCGCGCTCCCCTGATTCACGTTGACTCCCACGCCCGCCACGAGAAACTGAATCTCATTCATCTCCGGCGTCATGCTCATCTCCGTCAGAATCCCGACCACCTTTTTTCCGTTCACCACAATGTCATTCGGCCATTTGATGCCCGTGTCAAGCCCCGTCAACTCATGGATGGCCTCCGCCACGGAGAGGGCCATCACCAATGTAACCATGGATGCTTTCTCCGGGGAAAACGATGGGCGTATCACGATCGTAAAGTAAATGGAGCTGCCCGCGGGCGACTCCCACGATCTGCCCCTGCGGCCCCTGCCTGCCGTCTGCCTGTCCGCCACCACCGTGGTTCCGTGTGGCGCACCCTCTTCCGCAAAACGTTTGGCGTCGGGGTTCGTGGAGCCGGTAGACTCAAAAAAAATAAGCCGCTGTCCCGCCCATTTTGTGTGAAGTCTGCTGACAATCTCGCTCTCCGAATATATGTCCGCGGGACTCTCGATCAGTCGATAGCCGCGGCTCGGCACCGACTCAATCCGATATCCCTCCTCCTTCAACTGATTGATCACCTTCCAAACCGCCGTGCGGGAAACGCCGAGACGATCACAGAGCTGCTGCCCCGACACATAGTCCCCACTGTTTCGCAGACACGCTAAAATATCCGATCTGTCCGTTTTCATGAGTTAACTGTTGCACCTCCATGATTATGCGGAGAATGCCGTATTTCAGGCATTCTCCTGCGTGAAACGGAGTTGCGAAGCAACTCCTAGAACTTCTTAACGAAGCAGCCTCTGCTGCTGAGTTTTAGAAGTTCT
>CAJUBE010000035.1 GCA_910584725.1 uncultured Lachnospiraceae bacterium
TTGCGGACAAACGGTTTTCAAGACCGCCTCGTTATGACCACTTCGATACCTCTCCGTGTTCGTTTTGCACCCAATTTTGGTCGAGCGCAAGGATTATTCTAGCAAAGATAAACTGCCATGTCAACCCGTTTTTTTATTTTTTTCCAGCCTTTTTTTCCAGCTTTTCAAATTGTAAACATTTAGTAAAGAAACCGAACCGCTAATGCGACCTGCCATCCAAAAGCGCTTCCGCCACCACCATATCCTCCGGTGTGGTGACCTTGATATTTGTGTAATCCCCCTCCACCAGTCTGACCTTGCAGTCCGTAAAGGTTTCCACCACCATCGCGTCATCCGTAATAGAAATTCCTTCCAGCAAAAGCCGCTCCTTCTCCTGCATCAGTTTTTTATAAGCAAATATAATCAGGGCCGCGTCGAAAACCTGCGGTGTCTGCACCTGCCACATGAAATTTCTGTCCGGCGTCTGCCTGGCAAAACCGCTCTCATCCACAATCTTGATTGTATCCTTCACGGGCATTCCCGCCACACAGGCATGATCCTGCGCAACCGCCTCATAGCAGCGTTCCAAAATTTCTTCTGTCAGAAAGGGCCTTGCCCCGTCCTGAATAAAAATGTAACCGTCCTCATCAGGCGCTTCCGATTTTTCGCCGCCCTGCCCGCTGCTGCCCGCGGCCGCCTGCAGACCGTTGTACACGGAATCGTATCGCTCCTTTCCGCCGGCTACAACGGCCGCCACCTTAGAAAAACCGTACTTGGCCACAATTTCTTCTTTTACATAAGAAATATCCTCCGCACTGGTGACCAAAATGCAGTCATCAATCACAGAGGATTCTTCTACCGCATGTAATGCGTACCATATAAGCGGCCTGCCACGCAAAAGCATGTACTGCTTCGCCACACCGCTTTTCATGCGGCTGCCGCGCCCCGCCGCCAGAACAATGGCGGTACATCGCTTTTTCCCCATATTTCCCACCCTCCCATATTTTCAGCGGCCTTCATGCCCACGGAGAATGCGCTCTTTGCATTCTCCAGACATGACTTAGTTCTGCTTAGGCTGCGTATTCTGCAATCTTACCAGAACTTCGTGCCACGGAGAATGTGCTCTTCGCATTCTCCCAGACATGACTTAGTTCTGCTTAAGCTGCGTTCTTTGCAGTCTTAGCTGAACTTCCTGTCTTGTCCTAACTTCAAATTCGGCACCGCGTTCAAATCATATCCGTGCCGCACACCCTTCACGTACTCGTAATAGCCCGCCGCACCAATCATCGCCGCATTGTCCGTGCAAAAAATGGGTGTGGGGCTGTAAAATGCCACGCCTCGCTCCTCACATGCCTTTGTAAGCGCCTCCCTGAGCGCCGAGTTAGATGCCACGCCGCCGGCAATGGCAAACTTCTTTATGCCGCAGGACTCCACCGCGTGCATGGAATGCTCTGTGAGCACGTCCACCACCGCTTTCTGAAAGGAGGCCGCCACATCAGCCTGACAGTAGGACTCCCCCTTCATCTCGCAGGAATTGAGATAATTCAAAACCGCGGACTTCAAGCCGCTGAAACTGAAATCGTAATCGGAATCCCCTACCTTCGCCCTCGGAAAAGCGATGGCATTCGGATTTCCCTCCTTAGATACCTTGTCGATCTTCGGTCCTCCGGGATATCCCAGACCGATCGCGCGCGCCACTTTGTCAAAGGCCTCTCCCGCCGCATCATCCCTTGTGCGTCCCAAAATCTCATATTCTCCGTAATCCTTCACCACCACAAGGTGGGAATGACCGCCCGACACGACCAGACAGACAAAGGGCGGCTCCAGATCCTTATTTTCTATGTAATTGGCGCTGATATGTCCCTCTATGTGATGCACGCCGATCAGCGGAATCCCTGACGCAAAACTGACCGCCTTCGCCGCGGACACCCCTACCAGAAGCGCCCCCACAAGGCCCGGCCCGTAAGTGACCGCGATGGCGTCCATGTCGGAAAGACTTTTCCCCGCCTGCGATAGCGCCTCAGCCATCACCTGATTGATCTTCTCAATATGTTTTCGTGAGGCGATCTCCGGCACCACGCCCCCGTAGAGCGTGTGCAGGGCAATCTGGGAGGATATCACATTAGATAAAACTTCCCTGCCGTTTTCCACCACCGCCGCCGCCGTCTCGTCGCAGGAGGTCTCCACAGCCAGAATCGTCACGGTCTCCCCGTTATTTTTCATCGTTTTCTCCATTCCGAAGCATTTTCATCCAGCCTTTAGTCTTCCACAAGCTCCCAGCCGAGAATCTTCCAGTGCCCATCCGCATCCTGTCTGAGCACAAACCGTTCCTGTGACGGTACGCGGCCGCCGCCTTGCTTTTTCAGATAAAACGTACAGTATAATCTGGCGCAGGAGTATTCCCCCTGCTCAAAGTATTCCACATCGGTGCTGGCGGAAACCTCATAGCTTGCAATCGTAATCTGATCGCCCTTCATCTCCGCAATATCGTTGCGCAGATCTTCCATGTACTGCTCCTGCGTCTTGTTCGCTACCAGTTCCGCATCGTAAAGCATCTGAATCTTACCCGCAAGCTTCACAAGCTCCTCGTCGGAATAAGTCTCGTTGTAGAAGCATTCCGTGATTTCCGCGTAATATTTCACCACTTCCTTGGGTGTGGGCGGATAATTATGCTCCAAATCCCGCATCAGAATGCTCTGTACCACGGTGGCCGCAATCGTCTCCTCGACCTCCTGCCGTTTTTCCCGGTGACCCAAATAGTAGTAATAAACCAGAATGAGAGCCGCAAGAACAACCACTATAATTACCGTCTTCGCAACCTTTGAATTTTTCATTTTTGTCCTCCATGGGTCAAGCAATGACCCTCAAATCAAGGTTGAAGGATTTTCTTTCAGCCTTGCCTCCTGCGTTTCTTCCCTTTTTATTTTTATCGGCTCATTCCACCCGGCTTGAAAGTATCCGGCGCGATCAATCTTCCCTGAACATCAAATCCACGCTTCTGCCGTCCTTCGCGGCCACCGCGGCCGGGAAGATTTTACGCACTTCCCCCATATATTCCTCCGGCCGTACCAGCGAAGGGCTGTAATGTGTCAGCCACATCTCCTGTACCCCGGCCAGCCTTGCAATCTCCGCCGCCTCGTAAAATGTCATGTGCTTGTATTCTTTCGCCTTCTTCGCCTTCTCCGGCTCTCCGTACATGCCCTCGCAGATAAACAAATCCGACCCGGCTGCATGTTCTACGATACAATCCGTGGGCCTTGTGTCCGTGCAGTAGGTGACCTTCAACCCCCTTCTCTGTTCCCCCAATACCATATCCGGAGTAAAGTAATAGCCGTCTTCATCTATTATCTCACCTTTCTGCAGGGGATTCCAGTAATTTCTTGGAATATGCAGGGACTGCGCTTTCTCCACATCAAATTTCCCCGCACGGTCAATCGCAATGCTGTAACCGTAGCAGGGCACGTTGTGGTTGACTCGGAATGACTCTATCCGAAATCCGCTGAACGGAAAAATCTGCTCCAGTTCCGTAATTTCAAGGCAGATCACCTCAAAAGGCAGCTCCGGCGCAATCACCCGCAAGGAATTGACTATTCCGGGCAACCCGCGCGGACCAATCAAAAGCAGCGGCTCCGTGCGCTCTGCATTGCCCATGGTGAGCAGCATTCCCGGAAGACCGCTGATGTGATCCGCATGAAAGTGAGTGAAACAGATCACGTCAATCGGTTTCGGGCTCCAGCCCTTTTCCTTCATCGCAATCTGGGTTCCCTCCCCACAATCAATCAATATACTTTTCCCGTTGTACCTCGCCATCAGCGAAGTAAGCCATCTGTGCGGCAAGGGCATCATCCCGCCCGTGCCGAGTAAACAAACCTCTAACATATGCGCTCCCACTGTTACAACGCACACCGCGCCGGACTTCAATCCGTTTACGACCGTTTTGATGTGATTTGCAACCTCTTTCTTTCAAGATAACATGGGCAGCCTACAAAAGTTCCTTCCGCTCACGTCTTTCCACCGGTACGGCAAATCCGGCGGTCAGCTTCTCGTAACACGCCTCACACAAATCGAAGCTGTCGCTTTCTCCGTCCTTTTCACCGAAGAAACCGAAGTCGTGATCTACATGGATGCACTCTTCCTTCAAAATGCCATTTTCTACCAGCAAATTTTTGCCGCAGGCATTGCAGACTACCTTGGTCAATGTTCTGTCTTCTTTATATTCACGCATGACAATCCTCCCTTAAAAGCTTTCAAATCTGCTGTATTTATTCTAACAGACAAAAGCCGTAATGCCAGTGGTAATTGTTCCATGCGCTGCCTATCTCTTCCACATAATCATAGCATCTTCCGCGGGTTTTTCATAGAAGTTCGGACGGATTCCCTCAGAGACAAAACCCAGCTTCTCATACAGGCCGATGGCCGCCGCATTGCTGACCCGCACCTCCAGAGTATAGGCATTTAAGCCGGCCCGGCAGCCTTCCTCCATCAAATACGCCAGCAGCTTTGTTGCCACACCGCGCCTTCTGGCTTCCGGAACCACCACCACATTGGTGATATTGCCCTCCCCCGCGATCAGAAACAGCCCGCAGCCACCGAGCAGCCGTCCATCCTCCTCCGCCACAAAGTACGCGGTATCCTCCTTTTCGATCATCTGTAAAAAGGATTCCGCCGACCAAGGCATGGAAAAGGTCTCCTCCTCCAGACGGCTGATAAAAGGCACATCCTCCGCCCGCATCCTACGACACACAATCATAGAGGCTCACCACGCTCCTTCTCTTTCCGCTCCCGCTCCGCCTGCGAAAGCCGCAGATACTCCGGTACAAAAGCTGCTCCATCCACCGCCCTGCCCTGCTCATAATAAAGCTGCCCCAGCGCAGCGATGGCCGCCGCCGACTGTCTGGCCCGGTGCAGAGGCGCGGCCGTGTAGGGCACGCGCATGAGCTGCTCCATCCGCTCCCGAAAGACGGGCACGCCGTCTCCCAGGAATATGACACTTCTATCAAGTTTATTCAAAGCCTCCGCTGCCTCATCAAAAGACACGGCGCACTGTTCCCTGATAACACGCATGTCATATACAAACCGACCGGTCTGGTCAGGAACAAATTCATAAATGCCCGTATAAACCTGATTCCTCCTGGCATCCATGATCGGGCACACCAGATCCTTCGCGCCGTACATCTGATACGCCAAACCGTCCACCGTCGGCACGGGAACAATGGGTTTTTCAAGGGCAAACGCCAGCCCCTTGGCCGTTGCCGAACCAATCCGCAGCCCCGTAAACGACCCCGGTCCCGCCGCCACCGCGATGGCATCCACCGTGGAAAGATCCAGCTCCACCATCCTGACAATCTCCTGAAGCATGGGCAGGAGTGTCTGAGAATGCGTCTTCTTGTACTGCACGGTGTACTCCGCGATTAAATTGTCATCCTCCGCCAGCGCCACAGAGGCCACCAGACCGGAGCTGTCAAGCGCCAAAATTTTCAATTTCCCGCCCTGTCTTTCCTTCCTCAGAATAAGTTCTCCGCCCGTTCCTGTCACATCTCCATACAAAGTCCCCACAGAAGCCTTTTCCTATCGCTCTATGGTAATCCGCCGATAGTCAAAGCCTTCCGCCGGATTCTTTTCGATTGTAATACGGATGCAGTCCTTTGGCAGAATCTCCCGAACCAGCTCCGCCCACTCGATCAGGCAGACGCCCTCCCCGTAGAAACAGTCCTCGTAGCCGATCTCCTCCATCTCCTCCACGTCCCCGATGCGGTACACGTCAAAATGGTACAGAGGCAGCCTGCCATCCTCATAGCTCTGCAGGATCGTAAAGGTGGGGCTGTTCACCGGCTCCGTTATGCCGAGTCCCGCCGCAAAGCCCTGCGTAAACACCGTCTTGCCCACGCCCAGATCCCCTGCCAGCGCGTAAACCTCCCCGAGAGCCGCCTTCTCTCCGAGAACTTTCCCGTATGCAAATGTGTCCGCCGCGCTGCGGCTCTCTATTATTTCATTCATCCTCTTATCTTCACCTTCTTCGGCGGCATGTGGGTGGAAATGATCTCAATCGCCTTCATCTTCCCGTCGCCCAGATCCTTCTTCGGAAAAATGCAGGCGTTCACCGCCGTCGTGTAAACCACAATGCTTTTCGGCGTGGAAACGGCCTTTACCATACCGTCCCAGGCCATCTGCTCCGTAACGCCGTCCTGCGATACCTGTATGCCCTCGTCTGACAGCTTATAGTGAAGGGGCTTCTGAAAGGCCGAATTGGATTTTGCCTGCGTGGCCGCCCGCAGAAAGAGCGTCCAGGGCAGATACAGCAGAATCACCAGCGCGATAATCAGAATCAGAGGCTGTCTGTTCGCCATAAAAAGAAACAGCATCAGCACACCTACAAGCGTCCCCATCAGTCCGGGCAGACGCGAATAAGTGTGCTGCAGCATATAATCATATAAAATATTAGGTGTTATCTTAACGTCAAATTCGATTTCCATACTGAAATCTATTATACTAAATTCCCCCGAAAGTGCAAGTGAAATATGCCATCACTACAGTGCACGGAGAATGCCGCTTTTCGGCATTCTCCTAAGTGAAATATAGAACTTCTTAGCGAAGCAGCCTTTGCTGCTGAGTTTTAGAAGTTCTTTTCACTTTATTCGTGTCTCAGTGCCTCAATCGGGCTAAGCTTCGCCGCCTTCCTCGCCGGGTATATGCCGAAGAAGATACCGACACCCGAGGAGAACGCCGCCGCGATGATTACCGTGGGCGCGTCAATCTTTGCCGCATAGCCGAGAGCGCCGCAGACCGCCGCAGCTCCCAGCACACCAAGCGCAATGCCGATCAGACCGCCAATCAGGGTAATAATACCTGCTTCCGCCAGAAACTGTAAGAGAATCGACTTTGTTCTCGCCCCAAGCGACTTGCGGATACCGATCTCCCGCGTCCGCTCCGTCACGGACACGAGCATGATGTTCATCACGCCGATGCCGCCCACCAGCAGGGAAATCGCTGCCACAAAGGAGATGAAGAGCGTCAGCATAGTCAGAATCTGGTCAAACTGCGCCGTGTTATCCGCAAAACTCTCCATCAGAATCTTGTTTTCCCCGCGCACATTATAGCGATTTTCCAGAAGGTTTATGGTGTCCGTCGCTACCTGTGTCACATACTCGGAACTCTCCGCCACCACATAGACATAATCGGAATCCTCAATCCAAAAACCAAAACCGGACGCCATAGCCGTGAGCGGCATCTCTACCTGCAGATAACCGCTGCCGTTCAATGCGGCAATAAGACCCGCCGGTGTATCCTGCCTGATGCCCACAATACGCAAATCCTGACTTACACCCCAGAGATTCATCTCAAAGGTCATACCCACCACATCCGTAGTGCCAAACAGGGATCTTGCATCGCTCTCCTTGAGAACGCAGACCATGCTCGCCGCGTCACATTCGCTCTGGGAAAAGTATCTGCCTTTGACAATCGGCTCATTTCCAACTGCATACTGCAGCGCCGTATTGCCGCCCTCAAGTCTCGCAGTAAACTCACCCTTGCGCCCTATTGCCGTCGCGCCCCAGTAACTGTACTGCGTCGTCGCACCCTTCACATGCGCCACCTTTTCCTCAATCAGAGCGAAATCATCCTCCGTAAATCTCACATCGTTGCCTTCCACATCGCCGTTTGCGTAAATGGCAATCAAACCGCCGCCCATATTTTCCAACTCGTCGTTGACAGAAGCTCGTACCCCGTTACCGATGGAAATGATCATAATGACGGAAGAGATACCGATGATAATGCCCAGCATAGTAAGAATGGAGCGCCCCTTATTGCTCTTGATATTCATCAAGGCAATTTTTATGTATTCCCATATCTGTCCCATTTTGTTCCCAGTCCTTTATTTTCTATCATGTGGAGAATACCGCATTTCAGGCATTCTCCTGCGTGAAACTTAGTGCTTCTTGGCGTCCCGTCCTATGGCGGGACGTCTTTAGAAGCACTTTTCACGCTAACCGCCATGTCACAGCTTTGCTGTGACTCAAATCAATGCGGAGAATGCCGCATTTCAGGCATTCTCTGGCGTGAGACTTAGTACTTCTTAGCGAAGCAGCCTTTGCTGCTGAGCTTTAGAAGTACTTCTCACGCTACTGCATCGGCATCGCGGTTACAGCAGTACCTTCCTCGAACTCCATCCCGTTCGCCATAATGACATTATCGCCCTCCGAAAGACCATCCTTCACCTCGCTTATACTGTCGGACGCAATCCCTGCGGTGATGCGCTTCTTCGCCACCACGCCGTTCTCCTCCACATACACGAAATCGCCTTCACGATCGCTGTTAATCACTTCAAGGGGCACCGTGATAACGCCTTCCGCCTTCGCCATGTGGACATAAACCTTAGCCTCCACGCCCAGGAAGATGTTCTCATCCGGATTATCTATGTTGACATCCACGCCAACCACCATGGCGCCGCTGTTATTCTGGGTGGCCATACCGTCAATCTTGCTCACCGTGCCCTCGTAGGTCTTACCCGCAATGTCCACCTCCGCCTTCTGACCCACTGCAATCTTTTCCAGATCATACTTGGAAACACTGAGTCTCACAAACACTTTCTCCGTGCTCTCTATGGTCACCAGCTTTCCGCTCTCCGTGGGCGGCTGTCCCGCCACCGCCTCCAGCTCCGTCACCACGCCGCCGAAATCGGCCTTCAACCCGTTCTCCACCTCGGCGATGGCGTCCAGCTTCTCCTGATTGGTCAGTTTCTCAAGGGCGGTATCCGCCTCCAGCTTCGCCTTGCCGCCTGCGTCCAAAACGCCGTTTTCGGAGGATTCCTTCTGTGATTTCATCTCAGACTTATATTCTTTGTAGGAAGCAATCAGTTCCTCTACATCCTTCGCCTGTCTCTGCAGTTCTCTAACCTCTTTATTGTTCTGCTCTTCATAGCCGTTGTACTGCGCCTGCTGCTGCAGGTTGAGCAAAACCTCTTCATCATAGGCAATCGCCGCCTTGGCCGCCTCATCTTTCTCCTTCTTCTCCGAGTCGTCGGAATCAATCCTCTGCTCCGCCTCCCAGGCGTGCCGCTCCTCCATGCGCTGCTTCTCGTCCTGAATCTTTTTCTCCTGCTCCAAAATGGATGCCTGCAGGGCCGCCCCGTTATAATTCCAGCCAGCCTTCTTCTCCTCTATCTTCCTATTCAGCTCATCCAGCAGGTTTTCGTTGTCCGCGATCTGCTGTTCCAGCACCGCCAGATTGGTCGTTGCCTCGGACAGATCCGCTATGTACTCGTTATTCTTGTGCACAGAGCTCTCATAACCGCCTTCGTTGGAGGCCATCTTATACTCCGCCTCCTGCTTTTCCTCGGACAGCGCTTTCTCGTCAAAGGTAAGAATCACGTCGCCCTTTTTCACCGTGTCGCCGGTGCTCACATTTACCTTGCCCACCTTCACGGATACGGGCGCGAAGTAGGTCAGCGTCTGGTCACTCTTCACCGTACCTCCGGTGCTCAGGACCTGCTCCACATCCCCCACCGAAGCCGCCACAGTAGTCACCATCGGCGCCGTATTTTTCGCCACGATAGAATTTCTCACAAAAAAGGCGACAACCAACACCGCCAGCACACCGGCAATCACCCTCCGGCGGATCTTTTTCTTCTTCCCTTTATCCATGGGAGTCTTTTCCTTCTTCGGCGTCATTTCCGTGATCTCCACGTTTTCCGCCGCATTTTCTGCCTTATTCTTCGCCTTCCGAAACATTCTCATAATCCTCCTCTATTTTGCCGTCCATAATTTTAATAACCCGTTTCGCCCGGGCCGCAATCTCATCGTCATGGGTAATCAGAATCACCGTCCTGCCCTCCTCGTGAAGCCCCCGCAGAATATCCATGATCTCTTTGGTGGAATTGGAATCCAGATTTCCCGTCGGCTCGTCCGCCAGAATGATGGGCGGTGCCTGCGCGATCGCTCTGGCAATGGCCACTCTCTGCTGCTGTCCGCCGGACATTTCCGAGGGCTTGTGCGTCTTACGTTTGGAAAGCCCAACTTTGTCGAGCGCCTTCTCCGACAGCTCCACCCGTTCCTTTTTGCCCACGCCCCGATAAATCAATGGCAGCTCCACGTTCTCCACCGCCGTCAGGCTGGGAATCAGGTTAAATCCCTGAAAGACGAAGCCGATCTCCTGATTGCGGATGTCGGAAAGCTCGTCGTCCGACATGCTGCCCACGTCATGCCCGTGCAGAAAATAGCTGCCGCTTGTGGGCACGTCCAGACAGCCGAGCATGTTCATCAGCGTGGACTTCCCCGAGCCGGAATGGCCAATAATCGCCACGAACTCGCCCTCCCCGATGGTCAGGCTCACATGATCCAGTGCCTTCACTTCATTTTCCCCGGGATTGTAGACCTTGCAGATATCCCGGATTTCCACCAATGTCCCCATGATACTACGTTCCTTTCCTTCCTTATTATGTATATGTTAAGCTGTACAAGCATCTCTTTGTTATAACGAAACAGAACCGCCTTTTGATTCAATTTTTTCACATTTTTTATCTTAGCATCGCTTTCTTAAAAGAAGCACATCAAAATCTTAAATCATTCTTAAAATGTCCCGCCCTGACATTATCTCGCATTACGGAGAATGCCGTATTTCAGGCATTCTCTTAAGTGAAACTTAGAAGTTCTCCGCGAAACAGCCATTGCTGTGAGCGGCTAGAACTTCTTTTCACTTTATTTTAGACTATAAATCTTACAAAAATCTTACAGGAACCTTACAAAAAAGAAAATACTACTTCTCCGCAGAAAAGTAGTATTTTCTCATTTTCTTTCAATCTTATGGCTGTTGTCCGATATTTATGGTATGATAAGAATATAAAAATCATGCGTAAAACAATAGGGAGGTGGAACAGTATGCCAACAAATGAAAAAGAAATCAATTGCCAGCTTTTTGACCAGCTTTCCATCTTGGAAAGAATCGAAGCCGTTACGGATGATGAAAAGGTTCTGAAGCAGATTGCCATTGAACGGCGGCAAATCATGCGAAAGCTTTATCAGGATCCCCCAAAAACAGAATAACAGCTATACAGGAAAGGAGGATGCCACGCGACATCCTCCTCGTTTTTTCACACGTTTCCCGAATTGGAAACCTCGCCTGCGCGCCTTTCCATCACCGGATTGGCATTTTTTAAAATCGGGCTTAGAGGCTTATAGATCAGCATCGTAACCCCCGAAGCCGCCACGCTCTTTACGATATTCATGGGCGCTACCGCAAAGATCACAAAGCTCGTTATGTTGTGGATATTGCCGTTGATCTCCGCACCCGCCGCGATGATCGCCTCCAACGGCATCCCGAACAGCTTGGAGAAAGCGGGGAGCAGATAAACGCCGTTGAACGCCGAGCCGAACACTGTCATAATCACGGAGCCCGCCACACACGCCGCAATGGCTCTCTTCTTCGTCTTCTTAAACATGTACAAAATCGACGCGGGCAGAACCAGACTGCATCCGATTACAAAGTTGGCAAGGTCGCCCACAAAGGCGGTGCTGGTGCCCTTGATCACAAGCTTTAAGAGAATCTTGCAAAACTCGATCATCACGCCCGCCACCGGGCCGAACGCAAAGGCTCCCACCAGCGCGGGAATCTCTGAGAAATCCAACTGATAGAACCCGGGCGCCAGAAACGGAACCGGGAAGTCCAGCATATGCAGGATCACCGCCAGCGCCGAGAAAAGGCCGATCATGGTAATCTTTCTGGTGGTGAGGATTCTGTCTGTCACCCCGTTTTTCTTCTGCACCGTCTTTTCCGTGCCGTAGGCGATCAAAAACAATGCCGCCGCCACGCCCACGCAGACAAGCACAAAAATCACATTGTCCGCAATACTCTGTAATAATCCGTTACCCATTTTTCTTTTCCTCACTTTCCGAAGCGTTTCCGCTCCTTACATTTTGTGGAAAGTTCTTCCGACTCTGCCTGTGCGGGTCTGTGTCTGCACGCTCATAGGCAGACTCGAAATGCTTCGCATTTCTCGTTCGCGTTGCTCGCCGTAAAACTCCCAAGGCATTCATTCATGCAAGCATGATGCCTGCCTCGTGAGCTTTCCTTCTCTGCCTATTCGCGCAAAAAACCCCGAAACTTTCGTTCCGGGGTTACATCTCGTCAAGCAGCCGCCCTGCCGCATATACGACACAGGCGCTTGTCTGATAAATATGACATCTCTGTCACTTTATCCGTCTTCTCTCATCCAGACTATACTGTCGGTCCTGGAATTCCACCAAGTCAGCCGCCGGTCCTCACGCGGGTAAACGTTGAAACCGTAACGGGTCGCGGACTGTAACCGCCGGTAGGGAATTGCACCCTGCCCCGAAGAACTTTTCTCTTATTTTGTTTACGTGTTATAGATTACCATGAAAATACGCGAAAATCAAGCTGTATTTTTACTCTTTGATCTTGTCAATGTCTGTGAGATTGACCCCTAAGCTACTGAGCAGCGCTTTCAGAAGAAGATAGCGGCTTTTTAATTCGGCATATGTCTCTGTCGCATTTTCCTTTTTTGCTAATACCATATATCTTTGGATCATTTCAAATTCATCCATGGCATTTTTTATGATTTCAGCGTTATTCATCTCTTCCATTACCTCCATCGTATCACCGCCTTTTAACTGATGCAGCTCCTGATTGTTAAAAATTTACTCTTTGATCTCATCAATATCTGTGAGGTTTACGCCTAAAACATTCAATAATGCTTTCAAGGAAATGTATTTCTTTTTCAATTTCGCATATGTCTCCGTTGCGTTTTCCTTTTTCGCCAACAACATATAATCCTGTATCTCTCTAAAATCTTCTATCGTGGTCTTAGCAATTTCCGCATTGTTTGGCATACAATCACCTACCTTTTTCATATGGCTTACATTGCTGTTACTCAGTCGTTTCTTTCATTGGAATCCGTGACTTCTAAGAGAATGCTGTCAAATTCATTTTCAAGCTCTTCTCTTTTTTCCTGCGGCACAAGATTTAACAGCTTTCTGACAAAAACCGTTAATCTGTTAATGTATCGTAACTGTGTATCTGTCATACTGTCATCCGCCTTCTTTGCTGCAATCCATACTGTTATAAGGCAAGTATATCACAGCCATACCGCAAAGTCTATCACGTTTGCATGGGAAAAAAAGAAAGCGTAAAGCCCCTCAAAATACACAGGGGTTTTACGCCTTGACTTTTCAATATCCACCGAGGCTGCGAAGCAGTCCTCGCGGTCGAAGTTACACCAGTTCAGCCCACGCCCATTCGCAAAACCGCATCTTCGATGCTCTCCGCCGCTTCGCGGCTATAGATTGAGCAAAGCTCAATCGGCTCATATACGGGCGTTCCCTCAGACCTTCATTTTCATGCCAAATTCGTGCAAGCACGATTTGTCCTGCAAATTCGGTCTGGCTGAACTATTCAGCAATATCCGCGTACATGAAGTACCAGTAGCCGTATGCGGAATGCCACATGCCGGTAATCTTGCTGCTCTGTAACCAGAAGTCGTTGTAGTAAGCAACGGGTACGCAGCCAGCCTCGTCCATGATGATATCCTCTGCTTTGTGCAGCGCCTCGGAACGCTCCTTGGCATCCAGTGTGGTTCTGGAAATATCCATCGCCGCGTCGTACTCAGCGTTGTTGAACTTACCGTCGTTGTTACCATTGGTAGAATAAAGCAGATCCAGCATGTTGGAAGGATCGCTGTAATCGCCTACCCAGCCGTTACGGGAAGCGTCGTAGTCGCCGTTACGTCTCATGGGAGTGAAGCTTGCCCACTCTACGATATCTACCTGAAGCTGAACGCCGATTTCCGCCCATGCCTGCTGCAGATACTCAGCCACTACCTTGTGGTAGCCCGCGTCGTTGGTAGAGTAAGTGATTGCCGGGAAGCCCTCGCCGCCGGGATAACCTGCCTCTTCCAGAAGCTTCTTCGCCTCCTCCACGTTCGCCTCGTGGTTTGTCGTGTCGATATAAGGCTGACCGCCGTTTGCATTGTCGATGAACTGAGAACCGTCCGTGTCAATCCAGCCGGGGCCCATGAAGTTGCTTGCAGGAGAATAGGTGCCCTGCATCAGCGTATTTGCCACATACTCGCGGTCGATGGCAAGGCTTAATGCCTTACGCACCTTAGGATCGTTGAAGGGCTCTCTCTCTGTGTTCAGGCTCAGGTAGTAGGTACCGATAATCGGATCTACGTGGAACTCCTCATTGCCCTCTAAGGAAGGAATCTCCTCGGTGGGAACATCCTTGATGAAGAGCACTTCGCCGGTCTGGTACGCGCTGTAGGAAGCGTTGGGGTCTTCGATCAGGTTGAACTTGATGCCGTCCAACTTAATCGCGTCAGCATTCCAGTAGTTGGGGTTCTTTGTGCACATGATATAAGAACCGGGCACCCACTCGGAAATATAGAAGCATCCGTTGGTAATATAAGTGTCAGCATTTACTGCCCATCCGTCGCCGTTCGCGTCGATGGTCGCCTGCTGTACCGGGCTTAAGGTAGCGAAAGCTGCCAGAGAGCCGAAGTAAGAGCAGGGCTGGGAAAGATGCACCACGAAAGTGGAATCATCCGTCGCCTCCACGCCGAGAGCCTCCAGATTGCCGCCGATGGCGTCCGCGTAACCCTCAACCATACCGAGAACCGTCTCCGCATAGGGAGCCGCTACCATGGGGTCACAGACTCTGCGCCAGCTATATACAAAATCGTTTGCCGTGAGTGGAGAACCGTCGGACCATTTCAGACCGTCTCTCAAATGGAAGGTCCATGTCAGACCGTCCTCAGAAGTCTCCCAAGACTCAGCCTGGCCGGGAGCCAGCTTGCCGTCCTGATCCACCGTCAAAAGGCACTCGAAGGTGTGTAAAATCATGTTACCGCCATCAACTGCGCTGTTTAACGCCGGGTCGATGGTCTCGGGGTTGGGGCCGATCTGTACGGACAGGATCTTCCCTCCTTCGGACGCCGCGGGTGCAGCGCTGTCAGCAGCAGTATCATCCGCGGGAGCCTCTCCTCCCTCTGTCGTCTCCGCCGCCGCGTCGCCGGAATCAGCAGCCGGGGTGGTCGTATCCGAACCGCCGCCGCAGGCTGTCACACCGACAACCATAGCAGCCGCCAGCATCAGCGCGATTACTTTCTTTTTCATAATCATTCCTCCTCTTCTTACTTTAATATCAATTTCCATCTATCATGTTTACCACATCTAATTGCACTTGTCAATATGGTGACAGGCGCAAAAATGGCCGTTTTCCACTTCCTTCCACTCGGGAACCTCCGCCGCGCACCTCTCATCCGCATAAGGACAGCGGGTGCGGAAGGTACATCCGGACGGCGGATTCAAAGGACTTGGCACGTCGCCTTCCAGCACAATACGCTGGCTTTCCCTGGCCTGTTTCGGATCCGCAACGGGGATCGCCGAGATCAGGCTCTTCGTGTATGGGTGCAGCGGGCGGTCCACCAGCGTGTAGCTGTCCGTCAGCTCCACCATCCTGCCCAGATACATCACGCCGATGCGGTTGGAAATATGTTTCACCGCTGACAAATCGTGGGCGATAAACAGATAGGTCAGCCCCATCTGCTCCTGTAAGTCCTCAAACATGTTGATGACCTGCGCCTGAATCGACACGTCCAGCGCCGAGATCGGCTCGTCGCAGACGATGAACTCGGGATGCACCGCCAGCGCCCTGGCAATGCCCACACGCTGTCTCTGTCCGCCGGAGAACTCGTGTGGATAGCGGTTCGCGTGCTCGGAGTTTAAGCCCACCCGCTCTAAAATGTGTATGATCTGGTCGTAGCGGTCCTGCTTGCTCTGTGCCAGCTTGTGCACGTCGATGGCTTCCCCCACGATATCGCCCACCGTCATGCGGGGGTCAAGGCTTGCGTAAGGATCCTGAAACACGATCTGCATCCGCTTTCTGTAAGGAAGCATGTTCGCGTACTCTTTCTTTTCCACGTCAAAAATCACATCGCCGTCAAAGGTGAATCTCCCGCCCGTGGGCTCGTAGAGCCGCAGCATCGTGCGCCCCGTGGTGGTCTTGCCGCAGCCGGACTCACCGACTAACCCCAGCGTCTCTCCCTTATCCACATAGAAGGAGACGTCGTCCACCGCCCTGACAAATTTCTTATTTTTACCGAAGCCTCCCGCCGGAAAATACTGGCGCAGATGCTCCACTTCAATCAAATGCTTACTCATGGGACGCTCCTTTCTCCATCTCTTCCTTCTGGTTCAGCCAGCACTGGGTATAATGCACGTCGCCAAATGTGGTGACCGGCGGCATCTCGCGCAGACAGATCTGCATCGCTGCGTCGCAGCGGGGCGCGAAAGGACATCCCGCAGGCGGATTCAACATATCCACCGGCGTTCCCTCGATGGGTACCAGTCTCTCATGCTCCTTTGTGTCCAGTCTCGGAATGGAGCGGATCAATCCCTTCGTGTACTCGTGCTTCGGATGATAAAAAATGTCGTCCGTGGTGCCGTACTCAATGATTCTGCCCGCATACATGACAGCGATGCGCTCGCACATGCTTGCCACCACGCCCAGATCATGGGTGATCATAATGATCGCCATGCCAAGTTTATCCTTCAGCTCCATCATCAGCTCCAGAATCTGCGCCTGAATCGTCACGTCCAGCGCCGTGGTCGGCTCGTCCGCAATCAGAAGCTTCGGCTCACAGGCAAGCGCGATGGCAATCATCACACGCTGCCGCATACCGCCCGAAAGCTCGTGGGGATACTGTTTCAAGCGCTTTTCCGGCTCGTTGATACCCACCAGCTCCAGAAGTTCTCTGGCTCGTTCCTTCGCCTGCTGCTTTGTCTTGTCCGTGTGAAGCCTGATTACCTCGGTAATCTGATTGCCGATCGTGTAGACCGGATTCAGGCTGGTCATCGGGTCCTGAAAGATAATGGAAATCTCATTTCCACGGAATTTTCGTATTTCTTTCTCGGTCATCTTTTCCACCTGATGCCCGTTAAAGTGCAGTTCACCGCCGAGCAGTTTCCCTGGGTGGGCGGTAAGCCCCATAAGGCTGTAAGCCGTCACCGACTTGCCGGAGCCGCTCTCTCCCACGATTCCGAGAACTTCTCCCTCCTTCAGACGGATGGAAACATCGTTTAACGCCTTAACCTCCCCGGCGGGCGTGAAGAAAGAAAGCCGCTCGTTTTTGACTTCTACCAGATATTCTCCCATCTCAAAAAATATACTCCTTTCTCAGTGTGCGAATTTGTGCCCTCAAGCACAAATTTGCGATCGAAAGAATAGGATTCTTTCGATCTCCTCCTATTTCTAGTTTTTCAGCTTCGGGTCAAAGGCATCTCTGAGCCCGTCGCCGAGCAGGTTAAAGCTTAAGATAATCAGACTGATCAGCAGCGCCGGGATAAACAGCAGGTACGGGTAAGTATTGATGCCGTTCAGCGCGTCGCTTGCCAGACTTCCCAGCGAAGGCAGAGGCACCGCCACGCCCAAACCTAAGAAGCTTAAGAAGCTCTCCGTAAAGATGGAGGACGGAATCTGCAAAGTCGTCGTCACGATCAGGGTACCGATACAGTTGGTCAGCAGATGCTTCTTGATAATCCTGCCGTTGCCGACGCCCAGAGCTCTTGCCGCCGTGACATACTCGCTCTCTTTTAACATGAGCACCTGACTTCTGACCATTCTCGCCATGCCCACCCAGTAGAGCAGGGCAAACACCACGAAGATACTGATCAGATTCTCACCCACGACCGACAGCCAGTGGAAACCCGGCTTGGTAGCCAGATTGGCAAGCGGCGCCTTCAAAGACATAGACAAAAGAACGATGAGAAGGATATCAGGAATCGTATAAATGATATCTACAATACGCATCATCACCAGATCCACCCAGCCGCCGAAGAAAGCCGCGATGGAACCGTAAGCGGAACCGATGATCAGGATAATACACGTCGCGACAAGACCCACAAGCAGGGAAATGCGGCTTCCCATCATCACGCGGATGGCGTAGTCGCGCCCCATCTTGTCCGTGCCGAAAACATGGGGAAACACCTTCTCTCCCGCGTCGATCCGCGCCTGTTCCTCCGCCGAATATTCCATGGGCGCAAGGCTGTTTGCCCCCTTGATCTGTTCCTTGTAGGTGTACGGATAAAAAGCGGGAACGATAAAGGAAAATATCATTACCACAATAATCACAACCAGCGAGACCATCGCCACCTTATTTTTCCGAAGCCGGCGCATACCGTCCTTCCAGAAACTCACGCTCTCACGCATGATGACCTGACTCTGTTTTTCTTCCTCCGTAGCCGGCAGAAAATCTTCCGGCTTGAGTTTTAACTGAAAACTTAAAGGATTCTCTTTCATGTTTCGCGTACCTTTCTATAAAATAATTCCAATGCACTTCTCGCGCTGTTATTTCAACTTAATTCTCGGGTCAACCAGTTTGTAGACGATGTCCACCACCACATTCATCACGATAACGAGAGTTGCCAGGAAGATCGTCGTACCCATAATCAGCGTGTAATCACGCCCGTTGATCGCCTTGATAAATTCGCCGCCCAGTCCCGGGATGACGAAAATCTTTTCCACCACGAAGCTTCCCGTGATGGTGTATGCAAGCATGGGGCCCACATAGGTGACCACCGGCAGAATGGCGTTTCTGAGTGCGTGCTTGAAGAGGATTTTTCCTCCCGCCAGTCCTTTCGCCCGCGCCGTGCGCATGTAGTCCTGTCCCAGCACGTCCAGCATGGAGGAGCGCATCAGCCGCATAATATAAGCTGTGGGGTAGAAGGACAGGGCAATCACCGGCATCACATAGTGCTTCGCGCTCTCCAGACCCATCGTGGGCAGAAGCCCCAGCTTCACGCCGAAGAAATACATGAGCAGCGTACAGATCACGAAGCTGGGCACCGCGATACCGCAGGTTGCAACCACGCTGATCACACTGTCCGCCGGCTTTCCCCGCTTCAAAGCAGCGACACTGCCGAGCGGGATTCCCAGAATCAGCGCCACGAGGACGGATATGCCGCCGACCCTCGCGGACACGGGAAATTTCATGGAAATGATATCCATGACGGTACGCCCTCTCTGTTTCAGGCTGTCACCGAAATCCCCGTGAAGCGCCCCCGTCATATAGTTCAGGTAGCGCTGGAACATGGGTTTATCCAGCCCGTACTTCGCCTCCAGAGCCGCCTGCGCCTGGGGGCTGATCGCCTTCTCTGACAAAAACGGTCCGCCCGGCACCAGATTCATCAGGAAGAAGGTGAGTGTGGCAACCGCCCAGATCGTCACGACCGCCAGCAAAATTCTCTTCACAATGTACTTAAACATGGCAAAACTCCTTTTCTTACACTCCTGCTACCGCTCACTTCCGCGCCGGGTGTCACATTCCCTTCACGGATTCAGCGTGAGCCGTAGCTTTTTCCTACACTTGCAGCTTATCGCCCGCTTTATTTACTGCGCTTCTTTTCAGCAGCCTCCTGACCGATTTTCATCGTCAGCCCGATGCGCTTCTTCGGCACGTCCACGGTGAGCACCTGCACATCCACGATATCGCCCACGCTGACTGCCTCCAGCGGGTGCTTGATATAGCGGTCCGTTATCTGTGAGATATGTACCAGACCGTCCTGATGCACGCCGATATCCACAAAGACACCGAAATCGATCACGTTTCTGACCGTCCCCTTTAAGATCATGCCGGGTTTTAAGTCCTTCATGTCCAGCACGTCGCTGCGAAGAATCGGCGCGGGCATGTCGTCTCTGGGGTCGCGGGCCGGTTTTTCCAGCTCCGTCAAAATGTCCACCAGTGTGATTTCTCCGATTCCCAGCTCCTCGGCAAGCTTCTTCTTATCCTTGACCTTCTTTGCCAGATTGCTCACCGCCCCCTGCCCGGAACTGCCGGAGCCTGTGACATCCGTGTCACTTTCCTCCGCCGCCATATCCATGCCGCCCAGAGCTGCCGCCAGCGCTTTCCCCATAGCCGTGTCGGTATTGCGGATCACGGGCTTCTTCGGGCGGGGCTTTTTCTCCTTCGCGGGAGCCGGTTTCTTCGCCGCCGCCTTTTTCTGCGCCGCCTTGATGTCCTCCATGGTAAGCCCCAGTTTCTCCATCAGCTTTTTTGCCGCCTCGTAAGATTCCGGGTGGACACTTGTCGCGTCTAACGGATTGTCGCCGTCCGCGATCCGCATAAAACCGGCGCACTGTTCAAACGCCTTCGGTCCCAGTTTTGCTACCTTCAAAAGCTGCTTTCTGTTTGTGAAGCGTCCGTTTGTCTCCCTGTAATCCACTATGTTTCTGGCGATCACTTTGGTCACGCCCGAAACATACTCAAGCAGGGAAGCGGATGCGGTATTCAAGTCCACGCCAACGCGGTTCACGCTGTCCTCCACGACGCCGCCCAGCGCTTCGCTCAGCTTTTTCTGGTTCATGTCGTGCTGGTACTGCCCGACGCCGATGGACTTGGGGTCGATCTTTACCAGTTCCGCCAGCGGATCCTGCAATCTTCTGGCGATGGATGCCGCGCTTCTCTGCCCCACGTCAAACTCCGGAAACTCCTCCGTGGCAAGTTTGCTGGCGGAGTAGACGGAAGCCCCCGCCTCGTTCACGATCACGTACTGCACCGGCACGTCCAGCTCCTTGATCAGCTCCACAATCACCTGCTCGGACTCTCTGGACGCCGTGCCGTTTCCCACGGAGATCAGGGAAACGTTATACTTTTTAATCAGCCTTTTCAGCTCGGCTTTTGCCTGCTCCACCTTATTCTGGGGCGCAGTGGGATAAATCACCTTCGTGTCGAGCACCTTTCCCGTCTCGTCCACCACCGCCAGCTTACAGCCCGTGCGGAAAGCCGGATCCCAGCCGAGTACCACCTTTCCTTTGATGGGCGGCTGCAGCAAAAGCTGCTCCAGATTTTTCCCGAATACGGAGATCGCGCCGTCCTCCGCCTTCTCGGTGAGATCGTTTCTGATCTCCCGCTCGATAGCCGGAGCGATCAGTCTGTCATAGCTGTCAGCGATTACTTCCTCCAGAATCGGAGATGTGACAGAATTGTCATTTATAATTGTCTTCGTCCGAAGGAACTGCAGAATCCTCTCCATTGGCGCTTCAATTTTCACCGTCAGGAACTTCTCATTCTCACCCCTGTTGATCGCCAACACCCGGTGCCCTGCCACTTTGCCGACGGGTTCTTCATACTGATAATACATCTCGTAAACGCTTTCCGCCTTTTCGTCTCTGGCGGCGGTCACGAGCTTTCCTTCCTTCATGGTCATGTCTCGGATATAGATGCGGTAATCCGCCTCGTCGGAAATCTGCTCCGCAATAATATCCTTCGCGCCCTGCAGAGCCTCCGCCGCCGTCTTCACGGCTTTCGCCTCATCCTCGTCCTCACGGATATACTTCGCCGCTTCCTCCTCGATCGGCGCCGTCGTCTCCTGCGCGAGAATAAATGCCGCAAGGGGCTCCAGTCCCTTCTCCTTCGCCACACTGGCGCGGGTCTTTCTCTTCGGGCGGTAAGGACGGTAAAGATCCTCCACTACCACCATGGTCTGCGCCGCCTCAATGCGCTCGCGAAGTTCGTCGGTCAGTTTTCCCTGCTCCTCGATGCTGCCTAGAACCTGTGCCTTTTTCTCCTCCAGGTTGCGCAGATAGATAAGGCGCTCATGGAGATCTCTCAAAACCTCGTCATTTAAGGAGCCTGTCATTTCCTTCCGGTAACGGGCGATAAAAGGAATCGTGTTGCCCTCGTCGATCAGAGAAACCGCCGCCTCCACCTGCCATTTTTCTACCTGTAACTCTTCTTTCAACTTTAAAATAATGTCCATAGTAACCTCTTCTTTATCGCTTCACTACAATAAAGTATACATGCATTCTTGTGCCTAACGTTTTTATTATACAGGATAAATTTGAAATCCGCCACAGGAAATGCATCCCTAAACAGGAAAAATTCAAGAAAAAAAGCCATGTGCAATCGGAAATTATGGTTTTTTTCGGAAAAATATGCTAAACTATAGAAAATCATCAACTAACAGCGAAAACGAGGCATATTATGGACTATCAGCCAAACAATCCGCAGGGCGGTCCCGGCGGCGGTTACAATCCTAACAACAATAACCCGTATGGCGGCGGGCCCTACAATAACAATCCATATGGCGGCGGCCCTTACAACAACGGCCCTTATCATAATCCCTACGGTTCGCCTTTACAGCCGTCCCCCCTAAAAGCGAAGGGGGAAAATATGGCTTCCGCCTCCCTGGTTCTTGGAATTATCACCTTGGGAAGCCTATTGCTTTTGCGGCTGTCCATGCCCTTTCTTCTGGGCGGCGTCGGCATTATTTTGGCGATTCTCTCCAAGGGCGGCGCAAGGAAAATGATCGGCAAGGCGAAGGCTGGCCTGATCTGCTGTATTACCGCTCTGGCGCTGGACATAGCGTTCTGTGTCTTTGCCGTATGGCTGGTGTTTTCTCTTCCCAAGCTCTCCCCGAGTTTGACTGAGGAGGTCAACAAAATCTGTGAAGAGCAGTATGGCGTCTCCTACGATGAAATGATGGAAGAAATTTACGATATGTGGGATATGGAAAATTGAAGCAAAACCAAAAGCTGACCGATATATATAGAAAGAATGATTTATGCTGTCGCATTTTCCTAATATATAAAAAGAAAGGCAGGGCGATCCTATGACAATTTCTCCGATTATGGGAACTTCCTATTATAATCCTTATGGTGCGTATAACACATATGCCGGGCCTTCGGCTTCCGCTTCTTACAGGCCGGAACAGCCCACCGCTGCCGGACAGGTACAGACTCCCGGCTCCGATGCTGCCGCGCGCGGACAATCCGCAAATGCCGAACAGGCAGCCGCACTGGGGATGCCCGGCGCTTCGGAACCTTCCGAGGACGGCCGCGTTATCATCCGCAATCCCGGTGAGTCCACCGAGAAACAGGCGGGCAAAAAATCTTCACCCGCGGAGTGCGAGACCTGTAAGAACCGCAAATATCAGGACGGTTCTGACGAGGGCGACGTCTCCTTCAAGGCGGCGGCGCACATAGATCCGAAAGCGGCGGCGGCGAGAGTCAGGGGCCACGAGCAGGAGCACGTCAGCAACGCTTATCAGAAAGCGGCAAAAAGCAACGGCAAAGTCGTTTCCTGCAATGTGTCCATCCACACGGACATCTGTCCTGAATGCGGCCGTACCTATGTATCCGGCGGCACCACTGCCACCCAGATCAGATACCGCAACGAGGAAAATCCTTATCAGAAGGAAATGAAGTCCTCCGATGCCGCCAATAAATACCGCGGTATGAACTTTGACGAGGCAGTCTGACAGGATTCCCTCTGCAAACTTTATACCATGGCATATGCCGGACATTTCAGAAAGGTTGACATAATATAAATGAATTGTTTTAAATCTTCCGCAGAATTGAAAGCCAGCGCCAGAGAACACCTGCTCGGGCATTACGGCACGGTCATCGGCGCTTTTCTGATTGTAGTCGCAATTATGGGCGCAATCTCCCTCGCCGTAAGTCTGATTGTGGATATCAGCACAATACCGGGCACGGTTATCTACTATGCGATTATGTTTCTGGTTTCCGTGTTGACCGGACTGTTTTCTTCGGGCAGCGCCTACCTTTACCTGAAACTGATCTGCGGACGACCGGTTTCCGTGGGCGATCTGTTTTACGGCTTCCAGCTCTGCCCCGACAAGGCCATCGTCATACAGGCATGGATCACGCTGATCACCTACCTGTCGAGCCTGCCTCAGATTATTTTAAACTATCTGATGCTGGCAAATATCACGCATGCGGACAAAATGCTGCGGTATATGCTGCCATACGCCCTCTCCATGATTCTGTCGGGAGCGGTTTCCGTCATGCTGAGTCTCTTTTACGCCCAGACCTATTTCCTGCTCCACGATTTTCCGCAGTACACGGCAAAGGAGCTGCTGCAAAAAAGCCGACGCCTCATGGTACACCACAAGGGCCGGCTCTTCTATCTGTATGTGAGCTTTCTTCCGCTCATGCTTCTCGGGCTCCTGTCCTGCGGGCTTGCCATGCTGTGGATTATACCCTATATGGCTGCCACCGAGGCGGAGTTCTTTCTGGATCTGATTCAGCACAATACTAACTGTTAATCCACTTCAAATACGCATTGATAAACGGATCGATCGCCCCGTCCATCACCGCGTCCACATTGCCGGACTCCTCGTTTGTCCGGTGATCCTTCACCATCGTATACGGCTGCATCACATAGGAGCGGATCTGGTTGCCCCAGCCGATCTCCTTCACGTCGCCGCGGATATCCGACAGCTTTTCCGCATTCTCCTCCTGCTTTAGCATATAGAGCTTCGCCTTCAGCATCTGCATCGCCTTGTCCTTGTTCTGGAACTGGCTCCGCTCGTTCTGGCAGGTCACCACGATTCCCGTCGGAAAATGAGTGATACGGATTGCCGAGGACGTCTTGTTGATATGCTGGCCGCCCGCTCCGCTGCTTCGGTAGGTATCAATGCGGATATCCTCATCCTTAATCTCTATATCCACATCCTCCTCAATGTCCGGCATCACGTCAAGGGACACAAAGGAAGTCTGCCGCTTACCCTGCGCGTTGAAAGGCGAAATCCGCACAAGCCTGTGCACACCTTTCTCTGATTTCAGATAACCGTAAGCGTTCTCGCCGTTGATCTGGAACGTCACGGACTTGATGCCCGCCTCGTCGCCGTCCAGATAGTCGATCACTTCCAGCGAATAGCCCTTGCGCTCCGCCCAGCGTGTGTACATGCGGTAGAGCATACTGCACCAGTCGCAGCTCTCCGTGCCGCCCGCCCCGGCGTTTAATTTCAGGATCGCATTGTTTTTGTCATACTCGCCCGAGAGGAGCGTGCTGATCCTGATATTCTCAAAGGTTTCCTTAAAGGAGGCAAGTTCCTCCTCGATATCGGGAATGATCGCCGGATCGTTGTCCTCATAGCCCAGCTCGATCAGCTCCAGAATGTCATTGTACTGGCTGGAAAGACCGTCCATCGTCTCCACGATGTCCTTCAGCCCCTTTGACTCCCGCATCTTCTGGTTGGATTTCTCCGGGTCGTCCCAGAAGTCCGGCGCCTGCATTTCCATGTCAAGTTCTTCGATTCGCTTTACCTTATCCGCTAAGTTAAAGTGAATCCCTCACTTCCGCCAGCGGACTCTTATATGCGAGGAGTTCTGTTTTCATATTGTCTAACTCTACCACTTAACGTCACCTTCTTTCATACTGTTTTGAAATATATCTGTGCATCTGGTCATCCTTTATAGTATATCCTGTCCGGGTCTATTTGTAAAATCTTTCTATGTACTCCCGGCATCCGTTCTCTAAAAGATGAAAGGCGCAACTGTTATCAGTCAAAATCTGCTTACGGTTTGTCGTAACCATTTCATATATTTTATTAGCCTTCCTCTGAATCCGCTCTGCATTATCCATACAGAAACGATATTCTTTATTGACCAATATCCTATATTTTTCATCCTTTATCTCTTTTATCACCAGCTTCTCAACGCATTCATCTGGCACCGGAATCATATAGTTAAAGCGCAAAGAGCCTTTCACTTCTTTTTTATCTCCCGGCACACGAATCAAAATATTCGCTTCCTGCTTCTTGTCAAACGCCGACAAGGACACATAATAGTTCATTCCATTTACTTGCATAACGACACCAAATGCAAACTTGTTACGATCCAAATATCGAATATCCGGTACTTTCGTGACTCCTCTTTTTTCCTTCTCATACGCTTGCAAAAAACTGACATACTTCTCATCTATACGGTAAAAATCCATTTTGTCCCCTAACGTAAAGCGGGGAGATACTTGACTATCTCCCCGAAAACGGTTCGCATTTAAAGCTGCGAAGCACTTAAATTAACGGTTCACCTTCAAAGTAGTGAAGCACTTAAAGTAAAGGGTTGCATTTAAAGCTGCAACGCACTTAAACTGAGCAAATTCTCTGCTCACTTATATTATATGCAGTTCTTACTATAAAATCAATAAATTTTTAAAGACAATCCTCTTTTAATCTTATTTTCTCCCGCAGCACTGCTTATACTTCTTCCCGCTCCCGCAAGGGCAGGGATCGTTGGGGTAAACCTTCGCCTCCGCGCGCTTCACAGGACCCTTCTGCACGGTATCGTCCTTGTTGGTGCCGGTCACCTTGGCCACCTGCTCCCTCTCCACCTTCTGCTCGATGCGCACGCGGAAGAGCAGGCGCACGGTCTCTTCCTTGATGTTCTGCGTCATCTCATCGAACATCTCGTAACCGTTCAGCTTGTACTCCACCAGCGGATCTTTCTGTCCATAAGCCTGTAAACCCGCGCCCTGACGGAGCTGATCCATATCGTCGATGTGATCCATCCACTTTCTGTCTATCACCTTGAGGAGAATCACGCGCTCGATCTCGCGGATCGCCTCGGGCTCCGGGAACTCCGCCTCCTTGCTCTCGTAAAGCTTCACAGCCTCCTCTTTCAACTGCTGTTTCAGGCTGTTTTTCTTAGGCTTCAATACCCTCGACGCGTCCACGGGCTTTAACGGCACAGTGGGAAGTAACAGGGTATTTAGCTCATTGTAATCCCATTCCTCGAAGTCGGAATCGTCGCCAATACAGATGTCCACGCAGTTTTCAACGATATCCGTGATCATCTTGTAGATCGCGTCCCTCATGCTCTCGCCGTCCAGAACGCGGCGTCTCTCTTCATATATGATCTCTCTCTGCTCGTTCATCACCTGGTCGTACTCAAGCAGGCTCTTTCTGATGCCGAAGTTGTTGTTCTCTATCTTCTTCTGCGCCGTCTCGATCGCTTTGGTCAGGGCGCTGTGCTCAATCTCCTGCCCTTCCGGAATGCCAAGCGCGTTAAACATGGTAACCATGCGGTCGGAACCGAACAGCCTCATCAGATCGTCTTCCAGAGAAATATAAAACTTCGATTCACCGGGATCGCCCTGACGGCCGCTTCGACCGCGCAGCTGGTTGTCGATACGTCTGGACTCGTGACGCTCCGTGCCGATGATCATAAGACCGCCCGCCGCTCTCGCCTCGTCATCCAGCTTAATATCCGTACCACGGCCCGCCATGTTGGTGGCAATGGTGACCGCGCCGTGAATGCCGGCATCCGCCACAATCTCCGCCTCCAGTTCATGGAACTTGGCGTTCAGCACCTTGTGTTCCAGACCGTTTCTCTTAAAGATGGCAGAAAGCTCTTCCGAGGCGTCGATATTGATCGTGCCCACAAGAACGGGCTGCCCCTTGGCGTGCGCTTCCTGCACCGCAAGCAGAATTGCCTTCAGTTTTTCCTTTTTGGTTTTATAGACAGCGTCCTGATGATCGACACGGGCAACCGGCTTGTTGGTGGGAATCGCCACCACATCCATACCGTAAATGTCACGGAACTCTTTTTCCTCCGTGAGCGCCGTACCTGTCATACCCGCTTTTTTCTCGAATTTATTGAAGAAGTTCTGGAAGGTAATGGTGGCAAGGGTCTTGCTCTCCCGCTTCACCTTCACATGCTCCTTCGCCTCAATGGCCTGATGCAGTCCGTCGGAATAACGCCGCCCCGGCATGATACGCCCGGTAAATTCGTCCACGATCATAACCTGATCGTCGGTCACCACATAATCCTGATCGCGGAACATCAGATTGTGCGCCCGCAGAGCCAGTATAATGTTGTGCTGGATTTCCAGATTTTCCGGGTCCGCCAGATTCTCGATCTGGAAGAAGCGCTCTACCTTGGAAACGCCCTGCGCGGTCAGGTTCACCACCTTGTCCTTCTCGTTCACGATAAAGTCCCCGGTCTCTTCCCGCTCCACGCCCATGATGGCGTCCATCTTGGACAACTCTTCCATGTCCTCGCCGCGGGTAAGCTGCTTCGCCAGAATGTCGCACGCCTCGTAAAGCTTCGTTGACTTGCCGCTCTGCCCGGATATAATCAGCGGAGTTCTCGCCTCGTCGATCAGCACCGAGTCCACCTCGTCGATAATGGCGTAATGGAGATCTCTGAGCACAAGCTGTTCCTTGTAGATCACCATATTGTCACGCAGATAATCGAAACCCAGCTCGTTGTTGGTCACATAGGTAATGTCGCAGTTGTAGGCCTCCCGACGCTCCTCGGATTTCATATCATTTAAAACGCATCCCACTTTCAGACCGAGGAACTCATGCACCTGTCCCATCCACTCCGCGTCACGCTTCGCCAGATAGTCGTTGACCGTGACAACATGCACGCCCTTCCCCTCCAGCGCATTCAGATAAGCCGGCAGGAGACAGGTCTGGGTCTTACCTTCACCGGTTCTCATCTCCGCGATACGTCCCTGATGCAGAATAATGCCGCCGATTAGCTGCACCCTGTAATGTTCTGTGTTCAGAACCCTTCTGGCCGCCTCGCGGACAAGCGCATACGCCTCCGGCAAAAGGTCATCCAAAGTCTCCCCCTCAGAGAGCCTTTTTTTGAACTCCTTCGTCTTGTCGCGCATCTGCTCGTCTGTCATTTCCATCATCTCAGGTCGCATACCCTCAATTTTGTCCACCAGACCGTTAATGCGCTTGATCTCCCGCTCACTGTGCGTTCCGAATATTTTTTGTACTACGCTCATAGTCTTCTCATTCCATGTGCCTTTTGGCCGACACACGCCTTTCTCTCCTAAAATCCCCGCCATAGCAAAACACTAAACTATATTTTACCAGATACAATGGGCAAATTCAAGCAAAACGGAGGAGCCCTTTTTCTCGCCCCTCCGCTGCCGTTACAATTCACACACCACGCCGGATTTTGCATCAATTTATGTTAATTCAGTGTGAATTGCAACAATTGATGCACACATGGCTCCGACGCCATGCAGCAAGTGCATGGCACGGGTGTGAAAAGTAACCCGCTGCCTCACATTCCATGAAGGCAAAATTTTTCAATCGCTGCAATCCAGCCTTCCCGGTCACGCTCAATATACCTTCAATTCTTCCTCCCCGCGCAGGATACGCAGGCCGCCCTGCACCAGAGCCATCAACTCATCCTCGCCGGGATATACGGTCATGGGAGCAATCCATTCCGCCTTCTCCTTAAGCCCCGCAACTACCACCTTATCGTAAGCGATGCCGCCGGTCACAATGATCTGATCCACCTTGCCCTGCAGTACGCATGCCATAGCGCCGATATCTTTTGCCACCTGTGTGATAAACGCCTCTCTGACTTCTTCGGCCTTTTTATCACCGCCCTGCACCATTTTCTCTACATCGCGCATATCATTGGTGCCACAGTAAGCGTTGAAGCCGCCGCCGCCCACAAATTTCTTGTAAACTTCTTTCTCCGTATATTTCCCGGAAAAACACATTTTTATAAGTGCGCCGCTGGGTACCGCGCCCGCTCTCTCGGGAGAAAATGCGCCGTCTCCGTCAAGGGCGTTAAACACATCCGCCACGCAGCCTTTCTTGTGCGCGCCCACCGACACGCCGCCGCCCATATGCACCACAACCAGATTCAAAGAATCGTAAGCCTTGCCCTGCTCCTTCGCGTAACGCTTCGCCACCGCCTTCTGGTTCAGCGCATGGAACACACTGGTTCTTGGCAGCTCCGGCACGCCGGAATATCTGGAAACAGGCTCCAGCTCGTCAACAACAACGGGATCAACGATATAAGAAGGAACGCCGATGGAATCCCCGATCTCTCTCGCCAGAATGCCGCCCAGATTGGATGCATGCGGTCCCTGCACGCCGATCTTCAAGTCCTCTAACAGATCGTCAGTCACCGCATAGGTACCGCCCGGAATCGGTTTTAACATACCGCCGCGGCCCACTACCATATTCAGAGATTTGATATCAAAATCTTTCTCTTTTAACAGATCTTCAATGATTTTTCTGCGAAAATCCTTCTGATCCACAATCTTTTCATACTGCGCAATCTCCTCAGTAGAATGTCGCAAAGTCTCCTCGAACAAGAGAGTTTCATCCTCAAATACGCCGATCTTTGTGGATGTGGAACCGGGATTGATAATTAAACTTTTGATAGCCATAGCTTCCTCCTTTTATTTTTTGAATCGTTCAGCTCACGCCCATCTACCGAGGCTGCGAAGCAGTCCTCGCGACCTGGCTTGCTCAATCAGTTCATTTTTGCCATCGCGCCAGCCATAACCGCGCCAAGCGCCAGCGAATTTACCTTGGTCTCACAGTCGTCGGAACGGGACGTCAGAATAACCGGCGCCTTCGTGCCCGTCAGAATGTTGCCGTTCTTCACCTTTGCCGTGTGTACCAGACACTTGTAAACGAGGTTGCCGGCATGAATGTCGGGGAACAGCAAGACATCCGCGTCGCCCACGATCTTTCTGCCTTCCGCGCCCTTATGCTTCGCCGCCTCAGGGTCGATTGCCAGATCCAGAGAAAGAGGGCCGTCCACGACGCAGCCTTTGATCTTGCCTTCCTCGCACATCTTCGTCAGCTCCTCAGCCTCCACCGTGACAGGCATCTTGGGATTCACCACCTCAACCGCCGCAAGGGGAGCCACCTTCGGATTCGGAATGCCGCAGGCGTGACACACGTCCACCGTATTCTCGATGATATGTACCTTATCCTCCAACGCGGGATAAGTCATAAAAGCAACGTCCGTCAGGAACAGGAGATGATCCACTCCCTCCACCTCAAACACGCACACGTGGGAGAGCGCCTTGCCCGTTCTCAAGCCCACCTCTTTGTCAAGCACGCTTTTTAAGAAGGACTTCGTGTCAATCAGACCCTTCATGTACATATCAGCCTTACCCTCGTGCACCAGGCTGACCGCCTTCAGAGCCGCCTCGTAATTATCCTTCTCGTCAATGATCTCGAAGCCGCTGATATCCACCTTGTCAGCCTCCGCCACCTCTTTGATCTTGTCAGCGTCGCCCACAAGGATCGCCTCCGCGATGCCCCGCTCCTTCGCCGCAGCCACAGCCTCCAGCACCGCGCTGTCCTGAGCCACCGCTACCGCGACCTTCTTCATCTCACACTCGGAAACCTTTGATAACAGATCCTCAAAACTCTTACTCATCGTCCCTTTTCCACTCCTTTGTTTTTATTATCTTTATTAGCATTTGCGACTTCCTTCCCCTCGCAAATCCGCTATCTCACAACGTCTAAATTTTACCACGAATGCCCCAAAAAAGCAATTTCCGCTTGTCTTAGTGATGGAACAGCCGTATCCCCGTAAAGCACATCGTCATCCCGTACTTATCGCACGCCTCTATCACGTTGTCGTCCCGCACCGATCCGCCGGGCTGCGCCACATACTGCACGCCGCTTCTGTGGGCGCGCTCGATATTGTCCCCGAAGGGGAAGAACGCATCCGAACCGAGCGCCACGCCCTTCATCTGATCCAGCCACGCGCGCTTCTGTTCCGCCGTGAACACCTCCGGCTTCACCTTGAATATCTTCTGCCATGCGCCGTCCGCCAGCACATCCATATAATCTTCTCCGATATAGAGATCAATAGAGTTATCTCTGTCCGCCCTGCCGATGCCGTCCACAAACTGTAAGTCTAACACCATGGGAGACTGTCTCAGGAACCAGTTGTCCGCCTTCGTGCCCGCAAGCCTCGTGCAGTGGATTCTGGACTGCTGCCCGGCGCCGATGCCGATGGCCTGCCCGTCCTTCACATAGCAGACAGAATTGGACTGCGTGTATTTCAGGGTAATCATGGCGATCGCCAGATCAATCTTCGCCTGCTTTGGCAGGTTCTTTTCCCTCGTCACAATATTGTCGAAAAACGCGTCGTCGATTTTCAGCTCGTTCCTGCCCTGCTCAAAGCTGATGCCGTACACCTGCTTCACCTCAATCGGCGCAGGGACGTAAGCTTCGTCGATCTGAATCACATTGTAGGCGCCCTTCTTCTTCGCTTTCAGCATCTCCAGCGCCTCCGGCTCGTAGCCCGGTGCAATCACACCGTCGGAAACCTCTCTCTTAATCAGCCTCGCCGTATCCACGTCACACACATCGGAGAGAGCGATAAAATCGCCAAAGGAACTCATGCGATCCGCGCCCCGCGCTCTGGCATAGGCGCAGGCAAGCGGAGACAACTCTCCCAGATCGTCCACCCAATAAATCTTCGCCAAAGTCTCCTCTAAGGGAAGACCTACTGCCGCCCCTGCCGGTGACACATGCTTAAAAGAGGTCGCCGCCGGAAGCCCCGTCGCCTTCTTTAACTCGCTGACGAGCTGCCAGCCGTTAAAGGCATCCAAAAAGTTAATATATCCCGGTCTGCCGTTCAGCACCTGAATCGGCAGCTCACTCCCGTCCGCCATAAAAATGCGGGACGGTTTCTGATTTGGGTTACAGCCGTATTTCAATTCCAGTTCGTTCATCGTCTCTGCGCTCTCCTATCGTCTCATTTTCCTTCCATTATCTCTGACTTCTTCCGCCGTTCCTGTGTAACAGTTTAGTCTTCGGCTTCCCTGTTACGTTCCTGTTTCCATCCTTTATTGGTTTTTATTCACAATCCGCGTCTCATACCTGCCCGTGGCAATCTCGATATACCGCACAAACAGCGACACCTTATTGTCCTCGTTCAGATTCTCCCAGACCGTCTTCGTGAACTCGTCGATACCGCCCTCAATGCCCACAAGCGTCGGCTCCCCCTCAAAGCTGGGCAGCGGATTGCCGTCGCCCATATAGGTATGGATAAACCGTCCCTCACCGGCCTTCGGATTCTCATACGCGAAGGTGTAGCGGCTGCAGGAGGACGGATCCCCGTTGTTGCTCTTTAAAATGGACATGGCATAGTTGTAGCCGCCGTTCTCCAGATGCATGATTCCCGAGATGCGGGGCGTGTAGTTGGGTGCGTCAGGCTCAAATTTCCTCGTGCGCAGCGCCTGCTCGAAAGTCTGCTGCCTGTCCATCAGCTCATAGATCGTGTCCGTCTGATCTCCGTTTGTGACAATGGTTTTATTGCCAAGCACCCGCACAGGCGCATAGATAATCAGGCTGGGGTCTTCCAGTTTGGAGGGATCAAACGCCTGCGTGCGTATCCCCTCGCCATCCGCCACAAACACCCGGTTCCTGCTGTTGCTGCTGCGTCCCATTATAAAATACGCCGTCACCGCATACGCGCCGTCCGCCGACTTCCCGATCACAATCCCCCGGCCCGGGTACGCGTTCCCGGCGAGTTCCTGCGCTAGACTTTTCTTCTCCATAGTATTCGTTTCCTCTCCTAAAGCATCTTTATGCGGAGAATGCCTGCTCTTTGGCATTCTCCCACGCGAAACATAGAACTGCTTCACGAAGCGGCCCTTGCCGCGAGTGATTAGAAGTTCTTTTCGCGTTGTTATTCGTCCACACTGTAGTTCGGCGCTTCCTTCGTGATATGAATATCATGCGGATGGCTCTCCTTCAAGGACGCCGCCGAAATCTTCACAAACTGACCGTTCTGCTTTAACTCCTCAATCGTTCTGGTTCCACAATACCCCATGCCGGAGCGCAAGCCCCCCATCAACTGGAACACCGTGTCCTCCACGCTGCCCTTGTAGGCCACACGGCCCTCCACGCCCTCCGGCACCAGCTTCTTGGCGTCGGTCTGGAAATAGCGGTCCTTGCTGCCGTTCTCCATGGCGGCGATGGAGCCCATGCCGCGGTATACTTTATATTTTCTTCCCTGATAAAGCTCGTAAGTGCCCGGGCTCTCCTCGCAGCCCGCAAACATGCTGCCCATCATGCAGACATCACCGCCCGCCGCGATCGCTTTCGTCATGTCGCCCGAATACTTGATGCCGCCGTCCGCGATAATCGGCACGCCGGACTCCTTCGCCGCCTCATAGGCGTGCATAATCGCCGTAATCTGTGGCACGCCGATACCTGCCACCACGCGCGTCGTGCAGATGGAACCGGGGCCGATCCCCACCTTCACCGCATCAGCGCCCGCCTCAATCAGCGCCTTCGTGCCCGCTCCCGTGGCAACATTTCCTGCAATCACCTGCAAATCCGGGTACTTCTCCTTAATCATCCGCAGACATTTCAGCACATTCTCGGAATGACCGTGAGCGGAATCCAGCACCACCACATCCACCTTGGCCGCGATCAGCTCCTTCACCCGATCCAGCACATTTGCGGTAATACCCACACCCGCACCGCACAACAGCCTGCCCTGACTATCCTTGGCCGAAAGCGGATATTTAATGGCCTTTTCAATATCCTTGATAGTAATAAGTCCCACCAGATTGTAATCGTCGTCCACAATAGGCAGTTTTTCCTTACGCGCCTTCGCAAGCATCTCTTTCGCCTGATCCAGCGTAATACCAGCCTTGGCGGTAATCAGATTCTCGGAAGTCATGGACTCTTTAATTTTTTTCTTGAAATCTGTCTCGAATTTTAAATCGCGATTGGTAATGATCCCGACCAATTTTCTGCCTTCCGTAATCGGAACACCGGAGATTTTGAATTTGGCCATCAACGCGTCGGCATCAGCCAGCGTGTGTTCCGGTGTCAGTGAAAAAGGATCTGTAATAACGCCGTTCTCTGAACGCTTCACCTTATCTACTTCCTCGGCCTGCGCTTCAATAGACATGTTCTTGTGAATGATGCCGATGCCTCCCTGTCTGGCCATGGCAATCGCCATCCTGTGCTCAGTCACCGTGTCCATCCCCGCGCTCATCATGGGAATGTTCAGCCGAATTTTCTTTGTAAGATTCGTTGTCAAGTCCACCTGATTCGGAATCACCTGAGAGTAGCTCGGCACTAAGAGCACATCGTCAAAAGTAATTCCTTCGCCAATAATCTGACCCATCTTCTCTCCTCCTGTGTGTTGTGCTGATGCATTATAGGTATCTAATCGAGCAGAGAAGATTCATCTTCCCTACTCGCCGCGCACCCCATGCGCCTTTTAGCGGCATACCTCCTCTGCATGGGGCTGCGCATATACAAATACTGCCAGCCCTTCAACTGACAGTATTGCTTTCCATACTTTATTCTGCTAATCCGTAAAAACCTTACGGGGCGAAACACCCTGAATCGCCTTAACCATCTCCGCGTTCGGCTCCAGAATAATCTTCGTGTCGCCGTTCCAGATCATCATATAACGCCGCTCCGGCTGCGCAGCAATGCCCGAGCTGTAATCAACCGTCTTCATCTGGCGGTTTTTGTAAGAGTCCAGTCTGTGAGAATTGAGTGGTGCAAAAATCTCCATCTGCTCCAGAGAATAACTGCCCGCCTTCTTTCTGCGGGTTTTCGCCAAAACCTTATCAACGCTCAGCTCCTTATCGAGATACAGATACTCATACTCGATCTCCGCGTTCATATGCGCAAAGTAGGCGCAGCCGCCCAGTACAATCGCAATCAGCATTCCCACCACAAAGGGCGTCAGGAATCCGATCAGTCCGAAAACCACCGTCAGCATGATAAGCAGCATCTTTAAAAAACGCATCATTACGGACGGCTTTCTCGCCACCAGCAATTCCACATATGTTTCGCTCATACAGTAACCTCCATCATTAAAGTCAAAGCCATCTTCCGTTTGGAGAGGCTTTACCGCCTGTCCATTGAAAATATAAAGATATCATATAACAAATTGGAGAAAGTTGCAAGGTTAAACATACCATATGGGGAGTTGAAGCACATTTTCCCGAAGCATCCCCGGCTGTGGACAGAAAGAGCTGCCACAGCTCCATGCCGCGGCAGCCCAAAATATCTTTCACACATCCAAATATCACACCATCTCTACGTCAACAACTGCATCGCAAGCTGCGCATTCTGCTGCGCCTGCGCCATCACGGCCTGCCCCGCCTGCTGTAAGATATTCAGATTGGAAAATTCCACCATCTCCTTCGATATATCTGCGTCACGGATGCGGGACTCCGCCGCCTGGGTGTTCTCCTCATTGTTGCGGTTGTTATTGATCGTATGCTCCAGACGATTTTGCTGCGCGCCGAAAGTGCTTCTCATGTCCGACACTATTTTTATCGCATCCTTCAGCCTGTTTGTCGCCTTCTCCGCATTCTCAACCGTGGACACACAGATAGAGTTGATGCCAAGCATCATCGTGGAAAACTGCGGGCTGTACACCTCGAATCTGTCGCCCTCATTGCTGCTGACCCTGATCGTCCGCTCCCGCACCGTCTTTTTCTCCGCGTGCTCCTCAAAGAACAACTGATTTCTCGCGCTGCCGGTCACCTGCTCGATGGTATGCTTGCCCATTCTCGTATAGGAAATCTTCAAGCATCCCTTTTTGGTTATCTCTGCCGCCAGCGGCAGATTCTGCTTCGCAAATTCATCCGTCAACACATTTACAATTTCTTCCGCAGTATATTTTCTTCCTTTTTCCAGTCCTGACAGATCGATTACCTTTAACTCACCCTCGAGCAAAAAGGTCAGTTCATTATCATTTTCACCAAAAACCACACCATCGCTGAGATCCTTTGTACCGATAATGTAGGCCGGAATCAGTTTGCCGATCGTATGATAAAAAGTCTCATACGCCGCGTTTCCGCGAATGCCGTCAATGTAGAAAAAGCCTTCTGCCGGGGTCGCGATATCGTGATCCTTGGTCATGGTAAAGCTGATTGCCACCTTATCCTTATTGCCGTAAATGCCAGTATCATGCCTGCCGATATCCACTTCAATCAGACCGGGATGCAGCGGCAAATCTATGCCAAGCTCTGCCTTAAGCGCATCAACCTGATCCTTCAGCTCCTTCAGCTCCGTATGCGCCCTCATATCGTCGTTCAAATCCCAATTCTCGTAATTTTCAAGGGTCCAGTCCAGCTTTTCCTGAATCATGTTTTTCAGTTCTTCGCCGCTGTAAACTCCTTCCTCCCACTCGTTCGCTTTAAGCTTCAAACGAATCGAGAGTGTCTTCACCGCGCCTTCCTCTGTACCGTCATGATCCTTATCTGCAATAAAGTTTAAGTCTATCACCAGATTATCGCTGACACCTGACTGCAAATGAGTCGGATCAATAACCACATCATGACGCCCCTGCGCAAAGATATCGTCCGCAAACTGCTCGCCGTTTATATCCGTAGGATCGGCCAGTTTACTCTCCACCTCCGTGTAGCCGCACATCACATGATGGAAAAAGCCGCCGCCGATTTTATTTGTCTGCTCGAGATTCGCATTGTTGTTGGTGGCGATACTGTTCATGCCCGAAAACTGATACTGGCTACCCGGTCTCTTCGCCTTCAGACTCAGCGTGTTCGCATTCGGATCGAGCACCACCTCAATCCCGTCATCCGCCGCCACGCCCTGCGCCTGCAGCGCGGCGTCGATTTTCGTCTGCAGCTCTGTCTTGATCGCGTCCAGTGACGTGGGCACCGGGGGATTGCCCGTGCTGTGTGACAGCTCGACCGCAACCTCGACCGCCGTTTTCTGATAACCGGGCTTGAAGCTGAACTTCAAATCGCTGTTCCACCGATCCAGCACAATCCCGTTCGCGTCGAGGGCGGTGCTGGTCACCGTGCTGTGCTTGGCGGAGTGGAACCCGCCAACCCCGCCGGCATCCATATAAGCCGTCACCCACGTGGGCTCCACCAGACCGCCGCCGCTGCCGGAGTCCACCTCGATCTTGGATCCCGGTGCGATAATCGTTATCTGCGTTCCGTTTGACGTCACCGCCACGTTCGGTTTCGGCTCGTAGCCAAACATATCCCCCATAACCGTGCCGCCGGAAGCGTATGTCATGTCCATCTTGCAGTACCCGGGCGTGTTCTTTGTAAAAGTGAAGTAGCCATTCCCATCATAGTCAGCCGTCACATCATAAGCTGCCAACTGATTATTCAATTGTGTTTTCAGCTCTTCCCACCCGTGCCAGGTTGTGATATTCAATTGAGGATACTTTATTCCGGTATCGTCACTAATAGAAAACTCAAACGTTTTTGTGGCGCCATTAAGTTCTCCGTTCTGCTGAACCGGCTTATTCAGCGTCATACTCGCCTGTGTCTTATTTTCAAGACCGAATATGGCGTTCGCCGTCGCGTCCTTTTCGTCGGCGCTATAGCTGATGCTGATTCCCATGTCCAAAGCCTCCAGCACCAGACGCCCGCCCTCATTGTACGCTCTGACCTTGACCGGCATCTGCAGCTTTCCGCCCGGATTGTCAGGGTCGGGGATCTCATATGTTGCGGTAGTCAGCTTATCATTGATTCTGCCCGCAATTCCATTCGCGTCAAACGGTCCTTCCGTACTATCTGTTAAGTCCAGCTCCACCTTATGACTTCCCGTACTGTCCGTGTAGGTGAACGTAAACTTATCGTTATCGCCGTCCGTTAACGTGATGCTGTTCGAGAGATACTGGTCGCTCACAGCCTTAGCCGGCGTCTTCACTTTATTCAGCTCTGTGAAAAATTTATCATCCTTTCCGCTGTTGCTGTCATAAGCGGTGATAGAGGTTTCTTTTCCTTTATGGGGTCTTACGATAGTGGAGGTGAGCACGAACCGGCCGTTCTCTATGCTCACCGAAGCGCCGCCAAAACCCTCTCCGAAATTTTCAGGCTTATTGATCTGCTTCTGCAGCTCCACCGCCAGCGCCTCCGGCGTTGCGTAATCACCCGCATCTAACTGAAGCGTCCGCTCCTTACCGTTTAGGTTGATGGTAATCGTATCATTCTTGCCCTTTTCAATTGTCATAGCACCGGTAAGGTACGCATGGTGCGGGCCTATGGCGAGCTTCGCCGGCTCCTGCGCGTCCACGCCCGGATGCCCCTGCTCATCGGCGGAGGTTCCCCGCGAAGTGCCGCCCGACCAGTATGTGACGCTCTCTTTGCCGGTTCCCGAAATCGTAACCTTCCGCGGCTGTGAGGTGCCTTCGCCGTGGGCATCGGCAAACTCAATCGGCGTCGCCTTGTTCATCGCGTCCCGGATACCGTTAGCGTCTGGAGCCCCGTTAAAGTCAAAATAGGTATCCACGCCATCAATGGTAACCGTCATGCCGCTGCCCAGCGAGCCATCCGTTGGCACAGTAAGCGTCAGCGAACCATACCCGGTCACTGTCCTATCCACCGTATACTGGAATTCCTGCTGGAAAATATCCCGGTAACCGGCATTGTTACCGGCAACGTCAACCGCAACGCTCGTATTCCAGTTCAGGTAAGGGTCGTTATCGTTGTCGAGCGAATAGTCGCTGTTTTTATCCACATCCCTGATTTTGATTGCGTTATTATTCGTGTCATATTCTGCTACAACCCTGTCTGCCAGCCCCTGCCTTGCCAAATCAGCGTTAATCCCGGCGATGATAGCTGCCGCGTTCATGTCTTGATAACTGACACCCTGCAGAATGTCAATGGTGTATGTTTCGTTATAATCTAAATCCGTGTCTCTATTGGTGCTGCCATATCTGTCTTTCGTACTCTTCAACGTAAGAGTAAAAGAATCATTCAGTCCGTCTATGATTCTGATCGCACCTACGCCAGCGTAATTCTTCGCGCTCATGGCATAAGCATTTCTGTCATTTGTTGTCTCGTTGCTCATCACCGCGTCCGTGGTCGTCCCGTAGGAATTATAATTTTTAATCGTAAACAGGGTATCGTACGCCGTGCTGGCATTCTTATTGATATTGACGATCGCATCCGGCCCTTCCTTCTTTGTCCGAATCTCCACGCCCTCAAAGTAAACCCAATCGTCCCCCACATGTTCCCTGTCATTCAGATTCGCTGTCGTGGAGTCCTTAGGCATCGTACCGTCCGGAAACTTCACCCGCTCCTTCGCTACAACCTTGCACGCCATCACCTCGTCGCCAAGACCGGCAGCCGCAAATTTCTCATTCAACTGCTTCACCATATCGTCCGCCGTGTAGCCGTCCGTGGTGTTCGTGTCGATGGTGATCGTGGTGGCGGCTGTCGTCTTATTTGGCTGCAGGACAAGCGTATTGTTCGTCCCGTCGATATAAAACCGGTTGTGCTCCTTATCCCGGGAGTCCGTCGTCAGCACCGCGCCGCCCACCACGAAGGCGGGATCCTGCCACACATATCCCTGCTGGATATTGTCGTAGAAGGCAGAATCGAACTTCGGATCCTGCGTCTCAATCCAGAACATATTCCCCTTAAAGCCGTTGACAATACCGATATCGCTGGAGAGCATAATAGACTTCCCGTAATGGCTGGTCTGTAAACCGGTCTTTCCCACTCCGCCAAGACTTGCCTCCTGCAGCTTAATCCCCTCATCGATAACCTTCATCAGCTCTGTTTTCGTCATCATGACTACATTGCCGTCGATAGTGGTCGTCGGCTGTTTGTGCAGTATTTGTCGGGCCAGATCAAACAGATTGAGTTCCACCGTATCCGTACCGCTTCCGTCAAAATACTCAATCTCAAACTTCATATAGTCGTTCTGACCCTGATAGACCTCCAGCGCATACTGCGGGTCGTCCGGGTCTTCAAACGCCGTCGTGCCGATCAGCGCGCCGTATCCGCCGCCGTTATAGGTGTCCCACAGAAGATACTGCAAATCACCCGTCACGGCGTCGATCATCTCGCCGCCCTCCAGGTTGAGATTACAGATTCCCTTCTCCGTGAACTCTACATGGATCGGTCCAGCCGGGCCTGCCGCGTCGTCCAGCGCGTCTATCAGCTCATGGGTGGTATACCTCCCCGGCGGCACCTCAAGAGTTATGACCTGTCCCTGAGATTCTGCGCTTTCACGGTAACTGATAATCAACTGATTTCTGCCGTCCACCACCTCATGCACCTGCATATCGTCCCATCTTATATTGCCGCAGAGCTGGTCATAGACAGGCTCGTGCTCCTCAAAAATGTTCTGCTCATTAAAGGTGGTCGTACCGCTGATACGGTCCAGCTCGCTCTGCAGCGCGTCAAACTCCGCCTGCATGTACGCCCTGTCCGTCTCCGTGTTCGTCCCGTTCTGCGACTTGATGGTAAGCTCGTTCATCCGCTGCAGAATATCGTGCGCCTCGTTGAGCGCGCCTTCTCCGATCTGCACCCAGGAGACACCCATCTGGGCATTCTCGGTTCCCGCCTGCAGACCTCTGATCTGCCTGCGCATCTTCTCAGAGATAGCAAGCCCCGCCGCGTCGTCCGCGGCGCGGTTAATCCGATAGCCGGAAGAAAGCTTCTCCGCCTTTTTATTTTTCGCCTTGGTATTTACGTTGAATTGTCTCTGCGCATTCCATGCGGACATGTTATGCTGAATCAATATGGACACTGTTTCTACCCCCTCCCCATGTATTTTGGAGCTCAGAGTGGTATCGCTATATAAAAGACTGATTAAAATGCAAAAGATAATACTCTTCGTAATTGTATCGTCCACTTTTCCCTTTTGGGCAAGGTTACATAATCATTTTTGTGGAAATATCTCCCGCAAAAACTTCACATGACCACCATTACCTTCCCATACTCTTCCTTTTTATCCCGCATCACCGCAAGTCCCCGGTCCAGTTCCGCCAAGGGGAGTCTGTGCGTAATCATCTGCGCCGGCGCAATCCGCCCGTTTCCCAGCCTGTCCAGCACATAGTGCCAGTCGTCCTCCGGGGAATGGGTGAAAGATGAATTCCAGGTGCCGAACACCGTCAGCTGGTTGCGCAGAATCTTCCAGTACACTGCTTTCTCCAGCGTCATGTCCGAGGCCGGATTGCCCACCAGCATAATCCGTCCGCCCGGTCCGGTCATCCCGACCGCCTGCGCCACCGTCTCATTTCTCCCGACACATTCAAAAAACACGTCCGCGCCGTTTCCGTCTGTCTGTTCCGACAGCCATCTCTCCGCATCCTGCGACCTGCTGTCGCAGAAGGAAGTCTCCGGCAGGCCAAGCTTCACCGCCATCCGCCTCTGAAAGTCTTTATTTCCGATGGCCAATATATTTTTATGCCCCGCTTCCAGCAGGAACATGAGCAGAAAAAGCCCGATCGTTCCCAAGCCGCAGATCGCAATGCACTCCTCCGGCAAAGGCGCGATTTTTCTCATGGCGTGAACCGCCACCGCCATCGGCTCAAACATCGCCGCCTCCTCAATGCCCACACCCTCCGGCAGCGCAATCAGATTCTTTTCCGGCACCGCCACATACTCCGCAAACCCACCGTCCCTGCGGGAGCCGAGATAACTGTAATGACGGCACATTTCGTACTGCTTCCTCCGGCACGGCAGACACGCTCCGCACGGAATCAGCGGAAACACGCCGACCCGTTTTCCCTGCCAGCCCGTGTCCACAGCCGCGCCCACAGCCTCCACCTGTCCGGCAAACTCATGCCCCGGTATCAGCGGATAGGAGTAAGTCCCCGTATAGAAAACCCGCGGGATATCGGAACCGCAGACACCCACCGCCCTCACCGCGAGCAGGACTTCATTCTCTCCTATTATGGGAGTGTTTATTTCCTCAAACCGCAGATCATTGATACCGTGCAGCACCCATGCCTTCATGCCTGTTATCCTTCCTTTCCACTGCAAAAACCGCCGCACAGCGACGGCAGTTTTCATCTCCCGGCGTCAAAAGAACCGAGCATTTCCCGAAACCGTTCCAGATCACCCCGCGTCGTGATCTTAAAATTCCCTTCGTCTCCCGGGATCATGGCAATATCCATCCCTGCCATCACGGCAGGCTCCGTGGATCCGTTGATCTTAAGGATCCCCTCCGGCAAAAGCGCTCTGTTCGCCTCCAGATATTTTCCGAAGAGGAACGCCTCCGGCGCCTGTCCCGCGAAAATCCGACTGCGCTCCAAAAGCGATGTAATCCGCGCTCCATCCTCGCTGACATACACCGTATCCTTCATTGGCAGCACGGGCAGCGCGCCCTCGTGCACAGCCGCCGCTTCCAGACACGCCGTAATCAACGACGCCGAAAGAAGCGGCCTTGCCGCGTCATGGATCAGCACATAGTCGGAATCCGCCGCGTAATTTCCGATATCCATAAGCCCATTTAAAATCGAAAGCTGCCTGTTTTTCCCCGGTGCGGAAAAGCCGCGGAATTTGCCGATTCCACGGTCTTTTTTCTCTAAAGCAGCGCCGTTGTCCTCCCCACGCCGCATGTTCTCCATACAGTTTAAAATCGTCTCCCGCCACGCCTCGTCCGCCACGATCTGCACCGCGTCGATGCCTTCATGGGAAAACAGCCTCTCCAGACAATAAGAAATAATCGGCCTGCCGTTTACTTTTATGTATTGTTTCGGCGTTTCCACGCCCATCCTTGTCCCTGTTCCGCCGGACAAAAGCAATGCTGTCACCATATGCACACCCCCATAGCAGCCCGTCCATTTAGAACTGCAGCTCCCTGATCTTTCGCAGCGTCTCCCCATAAGGCGCGTTCTTGCCAAAGAGGAGAGTCGTCCCCAGCACGAACCCCTTGACCCCTCTGGGCGCATAGTTGATGATCTTGTCCGCCCCGCAGGCGCCGTCCCAATAAATTTCGAAGTTCGTATCATCTTTGAGCGCCAGAAGTCTTGTGATCTTCTTCCCCACATAGGGCAGATACATCTGGCCCGCATTGCCCGGGTTCACTGCCATCACCAGGACTTTCTTCACGATCACCAGCATCTCCATCACCGTCTCTATGCTGGTGCCCGGATTGATGGCGATCCCCGGCACCATTCCCGCATTGATAATCTTCTGCAGTGTGGTGGACGGATGGTATTCCGCCTCCGGATGGATGTACACCGTGTCGCCCTTGCGCAGTTTTTCCAAGAAAATATGTATGTTATTGTTCGGGTGTTCAATCATGAGATGCACGTCTAACGGCTTCTTCGTCGCTGACGCTATGAATGACATATCATTTAAAGACATGGCAAAATTCGGCACATATCTGCCGTCCATGATATCTATATGGAAAGAATCGATACCGCCGTCTTCCAGATCGCGTACTTCCTTTTCCAGATTGCCGTAATTTGCGCACATCATGGATGCTGTTAATTCGAAATCCATGGGGGTCCTCCAAATGTTTCTTAAGTGAGTTTCATGTTGAAAATCTGCCTCGTCAAACCTTCTATCTGATCACTCAGGTCTTCTATCTGATCGCTCAAGTCTTCCAATTTATCCAGACATATATTATGCTGCAGTCTTTCAAAATACTTTTCATATAATTCTGCATACACAAGACCGTATGGCTGTTCCAGCCCTGTTACTTTCAAAAATTCTTTTTGGGCCGTCCTCTTATCATAATAGCGGCTCACATGCACCGTAATAATACGATCCAGCTGCAGGACAAGCGTTTTAAAATCTTCCTCGTCTATCCCGTACTCTTCCTTTTTCTCCATAAACCCCGGCATATAATTAACCGAAGCGCACTCGAATACGCCCACAATCAACGGAATTATGTGTTCTCCCGCTTCGCGAAGCGGTCTGGTATTTCGATATATCTCCAAAATGCTGCTATTCAACTCCTCAATTTTTTTGACAATACCTTCCCCCAATATGCCTGTCATTTCCTCAAAAAAAGCCCGCTCCTCTTCCTCATTTCGATTATCAATAAACTGCTTTTGTTTATTAAGAATCTTGTATACGAGTTCCTGTATCATTTTTAATACAGCATCCGGGCACTCCTCATCACCACTATCATTTTGCATTGCAAAGGTCTGCTCAAAATGTTCTTTCCACCGCGGATCACATGTGTCTAAATTATTAATCGTGTCCCGTATTTCATTCATACGCCATGCTCTCCTCTCCAACGCTATCAACCCATAGTCGTTTTTCCCTGCGCACTTTACCTTCATTATTTGAGAGGTTGTAAGCTTCTGCCTGATTGCTTCTTCCCGTTATCTCATGCCTTTTTTTCTGCTCAATCTGCGGCTTTTTACCCGCCAGCCTAACCTGCGCATATTCCGAATAATTTATCCTTTTATATCCCAGAAACTCTCTCGCATATCTCTCCCCCATGGCAGTCAGCATGTAAATAGATGCTTTACCGCTCCGATAACGTTTCACACAGCCGGCTTCAATTAAATCTGACATACTCCGGGTCAACTGACTTGCGCTGATATTTATTTTATCACACATCTGTTTGTGCTGCACGCACCCGCCTTCATACAATATTTTTATAATCTGCTTGACATAGGCCCTTTCCCTTAATTCTGCCATCTGTACATTAAATATCTGTTCATTATTTCTCTGCGGAAGCATATCAGACATCCCAACAAAAACACCATTAAACATTCCCATTGCATAAAACGCTGCATGCTCTTGTGCACAAGCAGACTGATGCATCTTCTGGATCACGGGTCCCATTTTACGATTGAATGCGTAAACTTCGTCAAGATTTTCCTTCTGCAAGGCTTCCCTATACGCTTTCCGAAATACAGATATCCACTCCCTGTAGCGTTTTACACACACCTCGTTTTCCGCCGGTGCCGTTGGGATAAACATCCCTTGTTGTATTTCATCAAACAATGTCTGAAGCTGTTCTTTCTCTTTCCTAATGTTCCTTAATGTATTGATTTCCAACACTGGCACCTTTTCGGTCATTGCTTTCCCCCTCCTTACGCTTCTTAGAATCAATTCCATAAATCCTTTTTGAAAAGATACAGCCGCCTTCACACCCTATTCTACAATCGCTATTTGTAAGTCTGCGCTCATCCAATGACAATTTGCTTTTCTCTCTATTCTTACCAAAAGCAGTCACGATACCCACGATTTGTTCATCCTGTTGCTTTTCGCTTACCAATGCCGAACAGGTATTACACCACGCCACATTACATGACATCTCCGCCCCTGTCAGAAAAGAAGTCTCAAATTCATAGCTGCTTCCCGACGACCACGAAGGACACAAAACAAGCTTTACATTCAGTCTTTTCATCAGCATATCCCGTATATTCTGATCTAATTCACTCCGACAAATTGCTATCGCCATACACCCATATCTTTTTCCATATACCAAATGTATTTCTTTTCCCTCTTCAATATCCTCCCAAAAGATTTTATTTTTCTTATCCCTTAATGGAAATCTTCTCAATTTTTCCTGTCCAAACCACTCGTTTCCATTGCCGTCTATGAAATATGCCGTATTATGACCTTCATGATTTTCCCGAAATTCCCATATACTTGGAAATACAACGAACTGCAGATGGCTTTTCTCTTCACTTTTTATATATTCGACCACACTTTCTTTCATAGCCTCTGTGCCAAGCATTTCCGGAAACACCAGTATCTGATCCCCATTTTCATCTGCCCGGGACACGGCGGTTTTAACAGACTGTGTTACTGTTTCTTCCATCTGTCCATCATATAAATCATGTATTACAAACCACCCCACTTTAATACCGTTATCTTCTTCCACATACTTCCGGCAATTCCTGCCATCTATCTTTACCCGGTCAGTCACCGGGGACACCGCCAATGATAAAAACAGAGTATTTTCCTCTTTCATGCATATATCAAAAAAATGCGGATTTAGAAAGTGGACAGCTACCGTATACTTTCCATCTACCTTTCCATCCTCAATCTCTACATAAAAAGAATCCTCCAACAGTGAATTAATATCTATGCGATGATGTTCCTCTCTGCTCTCCCCTTCCCATATACATTTATAACGGGGCAGAAGCAAAATATTCGTCTTTTCTCTATTTTTCTCCCCATTCAGGCCATCCATGTACCGAATCCCCGGCGCGAGAACCCCTTCCTCCCATAAAAAGTCTTCCCGTTTCTCACACGCCAACTGATCGGCCTGCTGTAAAGCATCCAGCAACAGTAAATCGGGTTTTTCATCTATATCAATACACATCAGAGAATCTTCATTTCCGTCCAGCATCCAGTCCCAATACAAAGCCTCTTCTCTTTCTGCCGCCCCCGCATACAGCGCATCAATCGAAATGTCCTCCCTGTCCAGAAAAAAGCGTATAATTCGCGCCATGAAATCATATAATTCTGTTACATCCGCCGCGTCAAGTAAATCTATTAGTCTCACTTTTCTTCCCCTTTTTTATATATTATAGCATAATTTTTCATCCGTTCAAGATATTGTTTACACATTGTTTACATCTTAAATGTCTATTTTTGTACCCTAATTTACCAATGCAAAAGAAAAATCCGACAGAAACTGTCCTGAATGTGCGGAATGCACCTCTGTTAGAGCTACCTCAAAAAATTTTTATCAGCATACACCTTCCGATACATCTCGTTACGGCTCTCAAAAAAATAGGTAATCAGCCGCTCCGAGATAAACCCCGGATAGCGATTCATACCCGAGTTTGCCACTTGTATAAGCCAGTTTCATAAAAAAATGGCAATAAGCGTACTATTGAAGAAAAGGTGGTGGTCTACTGGAGCCGGGAATTCCAGGCACAAACAGAACAGAAGCATATCAAAACCGAAATCAAGGTTTTCATGTAGGTCATAAATATAGGTATATTTCCCAAGATTCTGCAAATCTGATAAATACTAGAAAAATTGCGTAATTACAGCAAAACGGAGTCCATCAGGGTTCCATTTTTATTTCTATAAGCGGCAAACTCGGAGTATATCACATGGAGGAGAAAATCTCAAATGCTATAAACCTTTTCGAACTCTTCCGAGGTTCTTCGGTTTGCCTCTTTCATCGTTTGATCCAGCCATCCGCCGTTAAAATGATGAATGCCGTATGTATTCTCCGTTTTTTCAATTCTTCCCGACATATAATCATACGGATGAAATACTTCATACGGATAAATATTGATATCCAATACCCGCTGCTTTTTTCCGTTCATTTGATAACCAAACTTTTGAAGAGTGCGGGTGTCATAATATCCGCAGGTATTTTTATTGCAGTTTCCCTGTCTGTCAACAAATGTTAAGTTTTCCCTCGCTTTCAGCAATTCTCCAATCGCTTCGTTCCCTTTTACAGCGCCGCTTCCCCCGCCAAAATTGATTGTCTGCCATTTTTCCACGCAGCAAAAAGCGCTTTGATACAACAAATCGTCAATATTCCGAACAAGCTCGACATCGGTATCAAAATAAACTCCTCCAAACCGATATAAAATATCCAATCTGGCATAATCAGGAATAAATCCAAACATGCGCTGCTCATATGCCTGTTTCATGTAATCGTTTTTTCCGATATCGTAATTTGTCTCGTCCCAGCGTCGTATCTCATACTCGGGACAATACTTTTGCCAACTGTCCATACAATATTTTAATGTATCCGGAATCGGCTTCCCGCCCAGCCACATATAATGTATGATTTTCGGAATCATGGGGGTTTTCGTTTCTATATGTGTAAAAATTTCCTGCCCCGGCTTAAAGCTTGCCATACACATCACGGGAACTATATAACATACCGTATTTTTTAAATTTTTAATCCCCTCCAGCTGTGAAAGAATATCTGAAAACCGGCTCACTGCGACAAGCACAACAATGCCTTCCCCATCTGCCTGCTTCAATTGATCGGCATGATAGACATCGTAATTTCTTTGCCTGACTGAAACCGTTTTTCCACATTTACTCACATCATTGTCCACATAAAATAATATCCGGTCTTCCAAGCTGTATTCTTCCAATATTGTCGGCGTTGTTACCGTCCCAATCATGCCGCCCCCGAAAATAATTATCTTTTTTCCGCTTTCCTTGAGCAGAGAAGCCATTTGACTAAACGAGCCATTTTTTAGAATCATACGCTTTTTCATCCTCCAGCCAGCACAGCATTTCCCTGATACTCTCAGGAAATGTATACACCGGCGCAAAACCGGTTTCTGTCTGAAACGGCGAAATATCCAGCCATTCCTTTTTCATCGGCAGGTCGTGTGTGTCGATTGCCCCATACCCCATTTGAGCCGACGGGTTCACCATATCCTTTACCGTCTCCAAATACGCCTTCAGCATCCGCGGCTTGCCGCTCCCGACAAAATAAGTGTCCCCGTCCAATTCTCTTTCACCCATGAGATACAGTGCATGAGACAAATCCCTTACATCTATCACGTCGAACACCCCCTCAGCCAGCCCATACTGAGGCTCCTCATTATTCCGCAATTTCTGTATCGTGTTCGCAATAATCTGTTCTTTCTTATTAAATATGCCTACGGGATGATAGAACTGACACTCCAAAACGGGGATACCGATTCTGTTTCCCACGGTTCCCGCCATCTCACCCGCATACTTTTTCGCCAAAAGATAATAGGCGGAAGCAGACGGCGTACTCTGCTTCAAAACAGTATCACACTGCTTCTCGCAGACGGTTCCCGAGATGATCATTTTTTTGCACCGCATTTCCCGTGCCGTTTCCACACAATCGCAGGTCCACCGGACATTGTCCAACTGTGTCCTATAGCTGCCCCTTGCGCTCCCCGACGCCCCCTTCCACGCCAAATGATAGAAAGCGTCAAACTCTCTCTCCTCACACAACTCCGGCAGCTGCCGTATCTGTTCCAAGCCGCACGCAGCGACATGTACATGATCCAGTTTTTTAATCTGATCTATGTCCTTATTGTCCGGCCGGCATAATGCCCATACTTCTACTTCCTTCTCCCGCAGCTCCCGAAGCAGATGGTAACCGATGAAGCCCGTGCCTCCCGTTATGATCGCCTTTTTCATCAGAACACTTCCGTTTCCGGAATAAAGGTTATGAACTTGCAGCCCCATTCACGCGTGTATTCCAACAACTGCGAAAATTCTTCCTTGAGATTCCACGCAAGAAATACAATGTAATCCGGTCTCTCCTCCCGTATTTTATCGGGATTCACGATCGGCAGTCTTGTCCCCGGCAGATATAAGCCCTGCTTTTCCGTGCTGGAATCCGCCACAAAATCTATGTATTCCTTCCCAATTCCACAATAGTTGAGAAACGTATTCCCCTTTGCCGCCGCACCAAACGCAGCGATCTTTTTTCCCTCTTCCTTCAACTTTATAAGCAGTTTGCAGCTGTCGCGTTTTATTTTTGCAACCCTGCCCGCGAACGCCTGATATGTCTCCATGTTTTCAAAACCATACTCCTTTTCCTCCGCAATTACCCTCTCGACATCGGAAGAAACCACATAATCCGTATTTGCCGACGGCGTGGCATAAATTCTCAACGACCCGCCATGTGTTGTCAATTCTTCCACATCATATATTTTCATGTCGTGCTTTTCGAACACCTTACATGCCGTCATCAGGGAAAAATAGGAAAAATGCTCCTGATAAATCGTGTCAAACTGATTGAGCCGAATCATCTGCAGCAGATGAGGGAACTCCATTGTTACCGTTCCGGATTCTTTTAACGCAATGCGAATGCCCTCTACAAAACTGTTAATATCCGGAACATGCGCCAACACATTATTCCCGATGATAAGATCCGCCTTGCCGCGCTCTTCACAAATCTGTTTTGCCGTGTCCGCGCTCCAAAAATCCACCTTGACGTCTATCCCTTTTTCCTGTGCCTTACTGGCAACATTTTCCGCGGGTTCCACACCACAGACCGGGATATGATACGGCTGAAAATACTGCAGCAGATATCCGTCATTACAGGCAATCTCATACACCCGGCTTTGCTCATTCAATTGAAGCCGCCCTACAATCATATCCACATATTTTTTGCAATGCGCAAGCCAGCTCTTTGAAAAGGAGCTAAAATATTTATAGTTCGTAAAAATTTGTTCCGGCGCCTTGTATTCCATCACCTGCGCCAGAAAACACTCTTCACACACCATCACGTGAAGCGGATAAAAATATTGGCCAAAATCAATGTTTTCCTCACCTATGTATTCATTTGATATTGGTGACAATCCCAAATCTGCCAACGTATGATTCAGCTCTTTTCCGCAAAATCTGCAATGTTTGTTTTCCATAGCTTCCCATCCTCATCTTTCTATATAAATTAAAAATTTTAACGATTAATGAAAGGCAGCACCTTATCCTTTCGAGATATAATGAGTCCTTCCGTCAGCGGCCATTCTATTCCGAATGCAGGATCATCATACCGATAACCCGCCGCTGCCTCCGGCACGTAAAACTCTGACATTAAATAAAACAACTGACAATTCTCATCCAACGTCACATAGCCGTGTGCGCACCCCTTGGGAATAAAAAGCATGTTTCCGTTATCCTCTGACAACTCGCAGGCGCAGTATTTTAAATAAGTAGGCGAGTTCTTCCTGACATCCACGCAGACATCATATATCACTCCCCTTGTACATGAGACCA
>CAJUBE010000036.1 GCA_910584725.1 uncultured Lachnospiraceae bacterium
GCCATAGGACGGGACGCCAAGAAGTACTAAGTTTCGCATAAGAGAATGCCTGAAAAGAGGCATTCTCCAGGATGAGCTTGCTCATCCGCGGATTTCAGGCGGGAAAGGAGACCATGATGGCGGATCAGATTATTGTGGAGGATTTGCAGATATACGCCCATCACGGGGTATATCTGCAGGAAAATGAGAAAGGGCAGAATTTTTATGTCAGTGTGGTTCTGGATACGGATACCAGGGCTGCGGGGATGGCGGATGATCTCGGGTTGTCCACGAATTACGGCGTGGTCTGCCGTTTCCTGCATACCTTTCTCACGGAGCATACCTATAAGCTGATTGAGACGGCGGCGGAAAGGGCTTCTGAGGCGCTGCTTCTGCAGTTTCCTAATGTGAGGCAGGTTACCATGGAGCTGAAGAAGCCGGAAGCGCCGATCACGGTTCCCTTCGGGTCAGTTTCCGTAAAGATCACAAGAGGGTGGCGGCGGGTATATATTGCCTGCGGTTCTAATATCGGAGACAGGAAAGCCCATTTAAGCGCGGCTGTGGACGCTCTGCTTGGAGATAAAAAATGCAGGGTACTGCGTGTTTCGGACTGGGTGGAGACGACGCCCTACGGCGGCGTGGAACAGGCGGATTATCTGAACGGAGCAATGTCCATCGAGACGCTGTACACACCGGAGGAGCTTCTGGAGGTACTGCAGGGGATTGAGCGGACAGAGGCCAGAGAGCGAAAGGAACGCTGGGGACCGAGAACACTGGATTTGGATATTCTTCTCTATGAGGGAAGGGTGGCGGATACGGATAAGCTGACGATTCCCCACAGGGATATGCAAAACCGCGACTTTGTATTGAAGCCGCTCTCACAGATTGCCCCCTATGAGAGACATCCCGTATTAGGGAAATCCGTGATGGAGCTTCTGGCGGATGTGGAGCGGAACGGAGAGAAACATGTGTTATTGAATTAGATAAGATTCAGCTTAAAATCAGGAAGGGACTGCGCGTGCAGCCCCTTTTTTGCTTCTCAATTGTTCAGGTTCTCGAGCGCCGCTTCCCTCGCCGCGTCGAAAGTGGTCACATTGACAGGACCGTAGGTGTAAGTTTTATACACCGGCGTGGACTCGTTGAAGGAGTTAAAGTACACATACTCGGAAGTGATATTGATGTTCTGGTATACGCCTTCCCGCACAAGCTCCTGAGAGCTGCCGTCGGTTCGCATTCGCTTGAGCGCCGGGGAGTCGGAAGAGCTGACCTGATAGTATATGTAGTTGTCATAGACATTGAACATATCAATACGCTCGTTGGTCAGGACTTCTATCACGTTGTTGGATAAATTATAGCGGCACAGCCGATAGTTTTCCGGCACGTCCATGTAATAGACGTAGCCGTCCTGCACAATGGGATTCCAGATATTTCCCTGCCAGACCACGGAGTCCCTGTCCGTGGAGACGTCGAGGGCGTGGAGGTAATGGTCTTCCGCCGCGCCGTTGTAGTAGATTCTGCCGTTTACATAGCAGTTGGGATTGATGATCGCCTCCGCCACGGTCTGTCTGTCCTTTTTATCAATACGAATTTTATCTAGGGAAGTGCCGATCTGTTTGTCATATTTTTCATAGTAGAGATAGTTGCCGCAAAGCTGCATACTGACGATATCACAGCGGTCCAGACCGACCACGGATTTCCCTTTCAGATTGCTCCGGTAGATGCCTGCCATGCGCACGGCGCTGCCGATGCCGCCCGCCTCTGTGCCGCCGCTGACCTGCGCGTAGTAGAGATAGTTGCCGGCAGCGTTGATGGAAGAAACCGAGCCTTCGTTAAACTTGACCAGATCCGTCTCATCCGGATTCATGGAGTAAAGAGCGAAATTGTCATAGGCGTTGGCAAAATAAACTCTGCCGTCCATCTCGCAGAAATATCCGCCGTTGTTCAGATTTCCGGGCGTGTTTCCGACGGTAAATTCGTCGTTCATGGGAATGCGGCCGCTCAGTATAACGAATAGTAACAGGACTAATAAAATAACGGCTGTTACAGAAAGGAACAGGATGTTTTTTTGCTTGGTTGTCATTGGATTCCCCTCCCCGAAAAACTCTTTTGTAGCATTACTATTATATCTGGAAAGCCGCTTGCTATCAAGAACAAATTGCGGTAAACTTTATATATGCTGTGAAGCAGCGGAGAGCGCCAAAGTCGCGATTTTGCGAATGCGCGGGCTGAACGGAATTATTGAAAGGACAGAAAAATGGATTTATTGGAGCTTAGGGGGCAGCTTGACGAGCTTGACGAGAAAATCGTGGCGCTTTATGAGGAGCGCATGGCAATTTCCGCCAAGGTGGCTGACTATAAAATTGAGACGGGAAAGAAAGTGTTTGACAGGGTCAGGGAGGAGGAAAAGCTTAAAAAAGTGCGTTCTCTTACCCACGACCCTTTTAATGCCCATGGCGTTCAGGAGCTGTTTGAGCAGATTATGTCCATGAGCAGAAAACTTCAGTATAAGAAGCTGGTGGAGGCGGGATCGCTCGGAAGACTGCCGTTTATCGGTGTGGACAGGCTGGAGACGGAGCAGGCCAGAGTGGTCTTTCAGGGAGCGGAGGGCGCATATTCTCAGATGGCGATGTTCCGCTATTTCGGGGAGCAGGTGAAGAGTTTTCATGTGGAAACCTTCCGTGACGCCATGACGGCGATCGAGGAGGGGAGTGCGGACTTTGCGGTGCTTCCCATAGAAAATTCCACGGCGGGAATCGTCAGTGAGATTTATGACCTGCTGGCGGAGTTTGAAAATTATATCGTGGGGGAACAGATTATAAAGATCGAGCACTGTCTGATGGGGCTGCCCGGAACAGCGCTTTCGCAGATTAAGACGGTGTATTCCCATCCTCAGTCACTGATGCAGAGCGCCAGATATTTGGCTGAGCATGAGGATTGGCGGCAGGTCAGTCTGAAAAACAATGCCTTTGCGGCCCGCAAGGTGAGCGAGGAGGGGGATAGAACCCAGGCGGCCATCGCCAGCGGACAGGCGGCGAAGATTTACGGACTGGAGATTCTGGAGCGGGGCGTCAACCAGTCGGATACCAATTCCACACGGTTCATCATTGTCACAAACCAGAAGATATTCAGGAAGGATGCGAAGAAGATCAGCATTTGTCTGGAGGTGCCCCACGAGAGCGGCTCGCTCTATCACATGCTGTCCCATTTCATCTACAATAATCTGAACATGACGAAGATCGAGAGCCGTCCCATTGAAGATCGAAATTGGGAGTATCGCTTTTTTATCGACTTTGAGGGGAATTTTGCGGACGGCGCGGTGAAGAACGCCCTGCGGGGGCTGCGGGATGAGGCGCGCAATCTTAGAATACTGGGGAACTACTAGAATATGAAGCGTGAAAAGTGCTTCTAAAGACGTCCCGCCATAGGACGGGACGCCAAGAAGCACTAAGTTTCACGCAGGAGAATGCCTGAAATACGGCATTCTCCGCACTGATTTGAGATTCCGCGAAGCGGAATCATGGAGGTTAGAGTGACATGAGAGAAGAGGAACTGATTATATATAAGGAGTTTGCGGACGGGGACATTCTGCGGGATGTGGTCTGGCTGATGGAGCATTACCGCTCGGGGGACGGCAGGGCGAGACCGCTCTTTTACAGGTGTATGCACAGGCTCTCCGAATTGGCGGCGGATCACGGGTTTTACGGGAACCTCTGGCACTGTTACCTGACAAACCTCCTGGTAAACAATGAAAACAGCTACAGTTGTGCCTGCGAGATGCGGGGTGAGGTGGAGGGCAGCATCAATGAGCTGGTGCTGCACGATATCGCTATTTTTAAGGAATTTTTCGACTATGATTTCACGGAAATGATGGTGGTCTTAAAGGCGCCGGAGTTCGCTGTGGTGCTGGCTTACGAAGGGCCTTCCGCGGACAGCAAGATTTACAACAGGCGGATTCGGGATCGGATCTGCACGCTGGCGCAGCATTTTGTGAAGAATGAGAATGCGGAGGCTATGAAAGTCACGCTCACCCAGTTTTACCGGGAGTACGGCGTGGGCGATCTGGGTCTGCACAAGGCGTTTCGCGTGGAACACACGGAAAAAGGCGCAACGATTGTTCCGATACGCAATATCGCGCATGTGTACCTGGATGATCTGGTGGGCTACGAGATTCCGAAGCAGAAGCTGACAGAGAATACGGAGGCATTTGTGGCGGGAAGGCGCGCCAACAACTGTCTGCTGTTCGGGGACGCCGGCACGGGAAAATCCTCCTGCGTAAAAGCCATCGCTAACGAATATTACGAGAGGGGCTTGCGTATTATTGAACTGTACAAGCATCAGTTTCAGGATTTGAACGCGGTGATTGCCCAGCTCAAAAACAGGAACTACAAGTTTATCATCTACATGGACGATTTAAGCTTCGAGGATTTCGAGGTGGAATATAAGTACTTAAAGGCGCTGATCGAGGGCGGTCTGGAGAAAAAACCTGCCAATGTGCTGATTTACGCCACATCAAACAGACGGCATCTGATTCGGGAGAACTACAGCGACAAGGCGGACAGGCGGGACGAGGATATGCACGCGGGAGACACGGTGCAGGAGAAGCTGTCGTTGGTTTACCGCTTCGGAGTGACGATCTTTTTCGGGTCGCCGGACAAAAAGCAGTTTCAGCAGATTGTAAAGACGCTGGCGGAGCGGAACGGACTTAAGGTGCCGGAGGAGGATCTGTTCCTTCTGGCAAATAAATGGGAGCTTTCCCACGGCGGACTTTCCGGCAGGACTGCGCAGCAGTTTATTGACTTCTTGTTGGGACAGACTAAGGGGTAAAAGCGAGAAGCAGGGGCTGCATCGCAAAGTCAGCAAGCTGACTTGGATGTTCTAAGTCTCGCTTGAGAGAATGCCATAATGCGGCATTCTCTGTATGAAAGGAATGGACATAACGTATGAAAACATTTGCGGCGATAGACGTGGGCTCGTATGAGCTGGGCATGAAAATATTTGAGATTTCGTCCGGGAACGGTCTGCGGGAGATCGATCATATCAGGCATCGGATTGATCTGGGAACAGATACTTTTGCCACGGGGAAAATCAGCTATGACCGCGTGGACGAGCTCTCCCGGGTGCTGCGGGACTACAACGATATTATGAAGAGCTACAAGGTGGACGATTACACCGCCTATGGCACCAGCGCGATCCGGGAGACGGAAAACACTATGATTGTTCTGGATCAGATTGCCCAGCGCACGGGTATCCGCATTGAGGTGCTCAGCAATTCGGAGCAGCGTTTCCTGAATTATAAGGCGATTGCCTCCAGAGGGCGGTTTAACAAGATCGTGGAGAAAGGAACCGCGATTGTGGATGTCGGCGGCGGCAGTATTCAGATTTCCCTTTTTGACAAGGACACGCTCGTCACAACCCAGAATATGCGCCTGGGGGTGCTCAGACTGCAGGATCGGCTTGGGCGATTAAATATCAGCCCCAGGCAGTACGAGGTGATTTTGGACGAGATGGTGAGTTCCCAGATACAGCTGTTTAAAAAGCTCTATCTGCGGGAGGGGCAGATCGAAAATATCATTGTGGTGGACGATTACATTTCTGCCATTGTGGGGAAAAACGTTTTGGGACTGGAGGAGAGCAGCGTGGAGGCGCCGGCTGTGGAAAAGTTTCTGGAACGGATTCGCGCCAAATCGACCCAGCAGGCGGCCAAGGCGCTGGATATGCCGGAGGAAAATATTCCGCTTCTCTATATTTCGGGCATTCTGATCAATCGGATTGCCAAGATGATGGGTGCCAACATGATCTGGGCGCCGGGCGTGACGCTCTGTGACGGCATGGCATACGAATATGCCCAACAGCATAAGATCATCAAGGAAGAGCACGATTTCGAGCAGGATATCATAGCCTGCGCGCAGAATATCAGCAAGCGGTATATGGGCAGTAAACGCCGTGGCGAGACGCTGGAAAAGATTGCCCTGACCATCTTTGACAGTATGAAGAAGGTGCATGGACTTGGAAAGCGGGAGAGGCTGCTTTTGCGGATCGCCACACTCTTACATGACTGCGGCAAGTATATCAGCCTGGTGAATCTGGGCGAGTGCTCCTACAATATTATCATGTCCACGGAGATCATCGGCCTCTCCCATACGGAGCGGGAGATCGTGGCCAATGTGGTGAAGTACAATCACATGGATTTTGATTATTGGCAGGTGATGGGCGGAAATGTCACGATTGACAGAGAAGCCTATCTGACAATTGCGAAGCTGACGGCCATATTAAAGGTAGCCAACGGACTTGACCGAAGCCATAAACAGAAGTTTAAGGACGTAAAGGCGGTGCTGAAAGAACGGGAGCTAGTCATTACCGTGGATGAATCGGTGGATATTACACTGGAGAAAGGGCTGTTTACGAAACGATCCAATTTCTTCGAGGAGGTTTACAGCGTCCGCCCGGTGATCAGACAGAAACATGTATAAATAAGAAGGAGACCATGGGATATGGCACAGGGGAAAAATTTTGCGGATGAAGCGTATTATACAAACAGGGAACTGAGCTGGCTTTTGTTTAACGAGAGAGTGCTTGCGGAGGCGAGGGATAAGCAGCTTCCGCTGTTTGAACGGCTGAAATTCTTAAGCATTACGGCGTCTAATCTGGATGAGTTTTTCATGGTGCGGGTGGCGTCCTTAAAGGATATGGTGAACGCCGGATATAAGAAGAGGGACATTGCGGGCATGACGGCCACGGAGCAGCTTGTTTTGGTAAACGAGAAGACCCATCAGCTTGTGAACCAGCAGTACAACACCTATAATCGTTCCATTCTGCCGCAGCTTTCGGCAAACGGACTTCGCATCATTATTCACCATGAGGATCTGACGAAGGAGGAAGCGGCCTATGTGGACAGTTATTTTATGGATAATGTCTACCCGGTACTCACACCCATGGCGGTGGATTCCTCCAGACCGTTTCCGCTGATTCGCAATAAGTCCCTGAATCTGGGAGCTTTGATGACGAAGAAGAACGGTGACGGGGAGATGGAGTTCGCCACCGTACAGGTGCCAAGCGTCCTGTCCCGGCTGGTAGAGATTCCCTCACAGGAGGGGAGAAAGCTGATTCTATTAGAGGAAGTGATCGAGCGCAACATACACAGGCTGTTTTTAAATTACGATATTGTCTGCACGTATCCGTTCCGCATTATGCGCAACGCCGACCTGACGATCGAGGAGGAGGAGGCGGAGGATCTCTTGCAGGAGATCGAGAAGCAGCTCAAGAAGAGACAGTGGGGGCAGGTAATCCGTCTGGAGGTGGAGGAGGGCATCGACAATCGACTTCTCAGGCTGATCCGGGAGGAACTGGCAATCCCGAAGGAAGATATTTACGCCATCAGCGGGCCGTTAGACCTGACTTTTCTGATGAAGCTATACGGGATAGAGGGCTTCGATCATCTGAAGGAGCACAGTTATCTGCCGCCGCAGACCGTGCCCGAGCTGCCGGAGGACGCGGATGTGTTTGCGAAGATCAGGGAGGGCGATATTCTGATGCATCACCCGTACCAGAGCTTTGAGCCGGTGGTGCGGTTTATCAGGCAGGCGGCGCGTGATCCGGAGGTGCTGGCCATCAAGCAGACGCTCTATCGTGTCAGCGGCAATTCCCCCATCATTGCGGCTTTAGAGCAGGCGGCGGAAAATGGCAAACAGGTTTCCGTACTTGTGGAGTTGAAGGCCAGGTTTGACGAGGAGAACAATATCGTCTGGGCGAAAAAGCTGGAGAAGGCGGGCTGTCATGTGATTTATGGGCTGGTGGGGCTTAAGACCCATAGTAAAATAACACTTGTTGTCAGAAGAGAGGAGAACGGCATCCGCCGCTATGTCCATCTGGGGACGGGCAACTACAACGATACCACGGCGAAGCTGTACACGGATGTCGGCTATTTTACCTGCTCGGAAATGATTGGGGAAGATGCCACGGCGGTGTTTAATATGCTCTCGGGATACTCGGAGCCAAAGAGCTGGAACCGCCTTTCCCTGGCGCCCCATTGGTTGAAAGACAGATTTATCTATCTGATCGGCCGGGAGAAAACGCATGCGGAGTCAGGACGGCCTGCCAGAATCATTGCCAAGATGAACGCTCTCTGCGATAAGGACGTGATCGAGGCGCTCTACGAGGCGAGCGCGGCAGGAGTGAAGATCGATCTGATTATCCGTGGTATCTGCTGCCTGCGCACAGGGATTGAGGGTGTCAGCGAAAACATTACCGTCCGCTCCATCGTCGGCAATTTTCTGGAACATGCCCGGATTTTTTACTTTGAAAATGACGGCAAGCCGGAGTACTACTGCGCCAGCGCGGACTGGATGCCGCGGAACTTAGAGCGCCGGGTGGAAATCCTTTTCCCGATTGAAAAGCCCGCTTTGCAGGAAAAGCTGAAAACCATTCTGGACTGCCAGCTTAAGGACACGGTGAAAGCGTCGATTCTGCAGCCGGACGGTAGCTATGTGAAAGTGGATAAGCGGGGGAAGGAAGTGTTCAACGCCCAGCTTGCCTTTTGTAAAGAGGCGAAGGCGGCGGCGAAGGAGAAGAGCGGGCCGGTGCATAAGAGGGTATTTATTCCGAAGGTGCACCATAGTGAATAAAGAGTACCGGCGTTTTCCAATGGTCTGCTTATGATTATGCTATCTGCACAGTTGTCATAGCATTGAGATGAGTTTTGCAAGCGTATGAAGTGAAAAACGTATGCGGTGAAGAGTGAAAGGAACAAGAGAAAAATGAAGATATATCTTGCCTCGGCGTCGCCGAGACGGAAGGAGCTTTTGAAACAGGTGGGCATTTCCTTCAAGGTGGTGCCTAGCACGGTGGAGGAGAAGATCACGAAGGAAGCGCCGAATGAGGTGGTGGAGGAGCTGTCATACCAGAAGGCGGTGGATGTCTGCGGGAAGCTTGTGGAGGAAGAAAAAGAGGATTTCGTCGTGATCGGTGCGGATACGGTGGTTTCCGCCTGGGGGAAAATTCTCGGCAAACCTGCGGATAAGGCGGATGCGGCGCACATGCTAAAGGAGCTGCAGGGCGGCAGCCATCAGGTCTACACGGGTGTTACCCTTGCATGGAAATATAAGGATATGCAGGCCATGTACGCCACCTTTTCCGAGTGTACGGATGTGACCATGTATGCCATGACGGATGAGGAGATCAAGGCGTATGTGGACAGCGGGGAACCTATGGACAAGGCGGGCGCGTATGCGATTCAGGGACTTTGTGCCGCGCATATTCAAGGGATCTGCGGGGATTATAACAATGTGGTCGGACTGCCGGTAGGGCGGCTCTGCCAGGAGTTGAAAAAGCGGGGATTGCTGTAGGCGCTGCGGCGGATGGGATGAAAGTCGAAATCCGGGTCGTGTGGGTGCGCGGAAGGCTGGAAGAAAATTTGCGTTATGTAAACTTGATTAATTATGGGGAGGGAGAGCCATGTTTGACGAGAAGGTAGTACAGTGCTTTTTGGAGAATCAATTGCAGCTTTATCCGGAGAAGATAGCCGAAACCTATGAGGAGGCGGAGAACTTCCTGGAGGAGTGCATGGCGGTGGTGGTGGATTCCGTCCGGGAAGTGTGGGAGTTCTTCGAGGAGGAGGGCGTCGACATGGAGGGCGCCGATGAGGAGGGGATTCTGGAAGCCGATGAGGTGTTTGAGGTCGGGGATGGAAGATACTTAATAGTCGAAGGTTAATTTAGTAACTTATACATCAGATCCGCGAGCCCATTCTGGTCGTTGTCAAGGTCTGTGACAACGTCGGCGTGGGCTTTTACTTTTTCCGTGGCGTTTTTCATGGCAATGCCGCACCCGGCGGCGTCCAGCATGGAGATGTCGTTGTCCGCATCCCCGGCGGCAAAGGAGTCGGAGACGGGAATTCCCAGATAATCGCAGAGAAAGAGCAGAGAACTGCCTTTACCCGCGTTCCAGTCATAAAGTTCCAGGTATATATTGCTGGAATAAATGGTACGGATTCGACCTTCCGCCCAGTCTGCAATGCTTTTTCGAAAAGTCTCCAGCTTATCATAGTTATGCAAACTAATAGCCAGCATTTTGCACGGTTCTTCCGTGAGGGCATCGCGCAAATTTTCGGAGATCATCAGCGGCAAGTGAATTTTTCTCCGATAATACTGAATCTCTTCATCATCCGCAGGGGAAACGATGGCATCGTCTGCGTCGCTGTCACGATATGTCTGGATATGAAGGGACAGCTTCTCTGCCTGCTCTTGTATATAGGAGACATAGGGAAGGGGAAGCCCGATTTTACGAATGGTGCGCCGGTTGTCGCAGTCGTAGACCCGTGTGCCGTTGGAGGCGCTTAAAAAAATGCCGGGCTGCGTCAGTCCCGCCAATTCTTTTACTTCCATTACGCTCATGAGCGGTCTGCCGGAGGAGAGCACCAGACGGTTTCCCGCCGCCAGAAATTCATCCAGGAATGCTTTGGTTTCCGGAGAAACCCGGCTCTGGTTGTTTAGGAGTGTATCGTCTAAATCCGTGAATAGTATTTTCATAGAGAAAACCTCGTTTCATCACAAGTGTTATTTATTTGCGCCGTGGCGCTTTATACCGGGGCTGCAGACAGGTATACCTACCGTTTGCGTATGACTTATGAGTTGTGTGGCAGGGCCGCCTTGATTTTTAGAAGCGTTTCCTCCGGAACAAACAGTTTTCCGTAGCCGCAGCCTAAATCCAGCCCTGGTTTATTCGTGCCGTGGAAGTCGGAACCGCCGCTTACAAGCAGGTCATATTTGTCAGCCAGCCGCTGCATGTCCCGCACATCCTGATTGCTGTACGTGCTGTAGAAAACCTCAATCCCCATCAGGCCGTCCGCTTTCAGGAAGGAGACCAACGCTTCCAGCCTGTCGTTTCCCATGTGATAGAGGGGCGGATGCGCCAGAACGGGAACGCCGTCCGCTTTTAAGATCAGCTCCACCGCCTGGGAGGGGGTCACCTTCTCCCGCGGCACAAAGTATTTTGTGTGATCCCCAAGGTATCTGGCGAACGCGTCCTGTCTGCTTTTCACATACCCGTGTTCCAACAGGTAGGAGGCATAGTGCGCTCTGGTGATCACCGCGTCGGGATACATGGCAAGCAGCTTTTCGTAGGTGATATCAATACCTGCGCTCTGCAGGTTTTCACACATTTTGATGTTGCGGGTAACGCGCGAGTCCACGAAGCCGCCCAGCGCGTTTTGAAATGCTTCTTTCCCATAAGAGATATAGAGCCCTACGATGTGGACATCCTGCTTCTCGTATTTCGTGGAAAACTCAATGCCCGGAATCACTTCCACAGAGGGCAGGCCGCGTTTCTTAAGAGCTGCCGCATGGACAATCGCCTCATCAAGCCCTTCTATGCTGTCGTGATCCGTGATGGCCACGGCGGCAAGCTTTTTCTCTACGGCGTAATCCACCAGCTCCGTAGGGGTATAACTGCCATCCGATTTACAGGTGTGGGTGTGCAGGTCGATGGCTCTCATATTAATCATCCTCGTTGGCAGTACTCGTGTAGACAGTGCGCTTTCTCGCCATCTCGTCGCTCTCCAGATACTCGTCGTAGGTGGTGATCTTGTCGATCAGCGTGCCGTCCGGCAGAATTTCCATAATGCGGTTGGCCGTGGTCTGTACCACCTGATGGTCGTGGCAGGAGAAAATCTCCACACCCTTGAATTTCTTCATGCCCTCGTTTAAGGCGGTGATCGCCTCCATGTCGAGATGGTTCGTGGGCTCGTCAAAGAGAAGGCAGTTTGCGCCGCTGATCATCATTTTGGAGAGGAGACAGCGCACTTTTTCGCCGCCGGAGAGCACTTTCACCTTTTTCACGCCGTCCTCGCCGGCAAAGAGCATACGCCCGAGAAATCCGCGCACATAGGTCACATCCTTTACGGGAGAGTAGACCATGAGCCAGTCGGTGATGGTGTAGTCGTTGTCAAATTCCGCTGTGTTGTCCTTCGGAAAATAGGCTTGGGAGGTGGTAACGCCCCATTTGTACGTGCCCTCGTCCGGCTCGAGCTCGCCCATCAGAATTTGTAAAAGGGTGGTTTTTGCCAGCTCGTTGCCGCCCACAAGCGCAATCTTGTCGTCGTGTCCCACGATAAAGGAAATGTTGTCCAGTACCTTTTCGCCGTTAACGGTTTTGCATAACCCTTCCACAGTGAGCACCTCGTTTCCGATCTCGCGCTCGGGACGGAAGTCGATGTAAGGGTATTTGCGGCTGGAAGGGCGGATGTCGTCCAGCTCGATCTTTTCCAGGGCGCGCTTTCTGGAAGTCGCCTGTTTGGATTTACTCGCGTTGGCGGAGAAGCGGGAGATAAATTCCTGCAGCTCCTTGATCTGTTCCTCTTTCTTTTTGTTTGCCTCCTTGCGCTGCTTGATGATCAGCTGGCTGGACTCGTACCAGAAATCGTAGTTGCCCGCGTAGAGCTGGATTTTGCCGTAGTCGATATCCGCCGTGTGGGTGCAGACTTTATTGAGGAAGTAGCGGTCGTGGGAGACCACGATCACCGTGTTTTCAAAGTTAATCAGAAACTCTTCCAGCCATGCGATGGCGTCTAAGTCCAGATGGTTGGTAGGCTCGTCCAGAAGCAGGATATCGGGGTTGCCGAAAAGCGCTTTTGCCAAAAGGACTTTGACCTTTTCGTTGCCGTTTAAGTCCGCCATCTGGCTGTAATGCAGTTCCGTCCCGACACCGAGGCCATTGAGGAGCATAGCCGCGTTTGATTCCGCGTCCCAGCCGTCCATCTCCGCAAATTCCGCCTCCAATTCGCTGGCGCGGATGCCGTCCTCGTCGGAGAAATCTTCCTTGGCGTAAATGGCGTCCTTCTCCTTCATGATCTGATAGAGCCGTTCGTTGCCCATGATAACCGTATCCATAACGGTATAAGCATCGTATTTAAAGTGATCCTGCTCCAAAACGGAGAGGCGCTGTCCGGGTGTGATGGAAACGTCGCCGTTCGTGGTCTCTAAAACGCCCGAGAGGATCTTTAAGAAAGTGGACTTGCCCGCGCCGTTCGCGCCGATCAGTCCGTAGCAGTTGCCTTCGGTGAATTTGATGTTTACATCCTCAAAGAGAGCCTTTTTTCCTACGCGTAAGGTTACGTTATTTGCCTGAATCATGTGAAAACCTCATTTTTTCTATATTTTTGCCTGTTTTGGTTACTCATATCATTATACATAAAATGAATTATTTTTCAAGAAAAAATCCCTCAACTGTACGCGGGTACGGTTGGGGGATTGCTTTTGCATTTTGTATTTTAAAACTCAAGCTCGGAATAGTCAATACCGAAGCTTGCTAATTTTACTTTGGCTACCTTGATCTGGTAATCCAGTTCTTTGTTTTCGCCTGTCTCATGGGCTTTAATGTGCATTAAATCTACATATCTGTTAATTGCTACTTCTTTTTGCTCTTCTAATGACATATCATTCACCCGCTTTCCTATACTGCTGTTGCTTTGTTACAGTATCAGTATATCACAGCTTAGATGCAAAGTCTATTGATCAGCTCCCGCGCATAAATTTTTTGTTTCATAATCTTTTTGAAACTTTTTACCGCCCTGAATCGTATTACTTATATATGGAAGAAACGGAAATGACAATATCGCATCTATATTGCCGGGCGATACAGGAAACGGAGAGGAGCGGATTCCATGAGCGGCTTTTTATTTACGCCGATGACGCGGTTTTATGCGGAGGCGCTGCAGTATATGAAAAACGCGGGCGGCAAGGCGACGGGGAAGGTTCCCAGCGTGTGGGTTGATCAGACGGGCGCGGGCAATGGGGTAAATGCGGCGGGCACAGATATGACGGGCAGTTTCGCGGGGACAGTGCAGGAGCAGCTTGCAAGGAAGGAACAGGCTGCGGACGGTGCGCTTCGTGATTCTTATGGGCAGCAGGCGGGCGGTGTTTGCGGTGCAGGCGGCCGCGATGAGCAGGCGGTGCAGGCTATGTCCATGGAGCAGTATAAGTTCTATATTTATCAGAAGATATCGAATCTGCCCACCAGCCCGACCCAGAAGTGGGACGCGGTATCGGTCAATATTTCCGAGGAGGGATTTGCGGCGATGAAGGCTGACCCCGCCTATGAAAAGTGGGTGCTCGATACGCTGCGGCAGGATTTTGCCTTTAACAATCCGTGGAGCGCTTACGCGGGCGGCAGTTATCGGGTGCACTATTTTGGGGCCACGCGGGAGGAATACCGGGGAGAAAGCTTCCAGATGGGATTTAGAAACGGCGGAAAGCACACGGATTCCTCCAAGAAAAAGAAGCAGAAAAGTTTCTGGGAGAAGCGGGCCGAGCGGCATAAGCTCTATATGGATCTGGCCACAAAGGCTTGGTACAAGCGGGAGAACGAGCGGGAATATCAGGAGAAGATTGATCTTGGAAGAAAGGAAGTGAGCAGCGCGCTCCTCAGGCAGCAGGCGATGGAGCGTGCCACAGGGGAGAAAATAGAGCTTGGCGTAAACCCCGACGTGCTCTCGCAGGCGGCGACGGAGCTTGCCCAAAATTATATGTTCTTCAAAATACCGAGCGCACTGCTAAACCCGAAACCGAAGACAGGGAAGTGAAATGATATCATTATAGTATCACCGTGAATACACTTCCGCCGCCGTCACGCTCCGTCACGCCGATGGAGCCGTGGTGGAGTTTCACAATTTCAGCGGCGATAGAAAGACCAAGCCCGAAGTGTCCTTTGGCGCTTCGGGCTTTTTCTGCCCGGTAAAAGCGGTCAAACACCTTTTTTCTGTCTTCTGGGGGAATCCCCACGCCGGTATCCGAGACAGTCAGGTAAAAGCGGTTCTTTTTGTGGGAGAGGGCCAGGTCGATGCGTCCGCCCTCCGGGGTGTAGCTGACGGCATTGTGCAGCAGGATGGAGAGGAGCTGTACGATGCGGTCTGCGTCCGCATGGCAGAGAGGCAGGGGCTCTTCCGGCAGGGTGATGGAGAGAGCCAGCTTTTTCTCAGCTGCCAGCGGTTCAAAGGCCTCGTAGGCGTTGATCAGAAGCGTGTCCAGCTCCACAGGGGTCGGGCGGCAGGAGAAGCGCTGGGAGTCGGAGGCGCTTAAGACGAGCATATCGTTGACCAGAGAAGCCATAATATCCCCCTCCTGTTTGATCGTGTCGAGAAAACGGTTCTGCTTTTCTGCGTCCGCGCCGCGGCAGCACTCTGCGGCGGAGAGGATGACAGCCAGGGGCGTGCGCAGTTCGTGGGAAGCCGCCGCCACGAATTCCGTCTGCTTTTTGCGGCTTTCGATTACAGGCTGCAGCAGTTTCCCGGTGAAGAAAAAGGAAAAGAAGGTCAAAAGCAGGAGGGCGGCGATAACGATCAGCAGAAAGCGCCCCCTCTGCCTTGTGATCTGTTCCCGGAGAAAGTCCAGGGGAGAGAGCACCAGAAGCTGCAGCGAGGAGGCGCCGCGGTTCAGTTCAATGACGCTGACATAGTATTCGTGTTTTCCACCCGTGGGATTAAAGGAAAATTCCGAGTGGACGCATGTGTTGAAGGGCGTGCTGTCCTCCGTGCCTATTTCTGTGGATGAGACGGAATCGTCACTCCGCCGGGTTTCCAGACAGGCATCCAGAAGACTGCGTATTTCTGAGGAGTCGGATGAATTGCTGAGACGGTCGTAAAGAAACGGGATGCCGTTATCCGAGGCATAGAAGGTATAGCCGCCGCGGGCTTCCATCTTGGAGAGCCATTCCATGGAGATCACGGACTGCTGCTCTAAACTGGTGGCGATGGTGTTGATATCGTTCTGGAAAGAGCGGAACTGGTTGTCGTACAGTTCTTTTTCTGAGAGATACAGATAGAGCAGGGACATCACGATCAGGATGGCCGAGGTGATGCCGGCGCAGAGTGCCGTGAGATATAAGTGTACTTTTCGGAACATGTTTTCTCCTCGTTTACAGGTAAGCATCACGAAGCTTCCGTCAGGGCGTAGCCTACGCCGCGGACTGTTTTCAGGTTAAGACGGCTGCCGACAGTTTTCAGGCGTCTGCGCAAAAAATGGATATAGTTGTCCAGATTGCCTTCCTCCACGTCGCTGTCAGGTCCCCAGACCTTTAAGAGAAGATGGCTGCGGGAAAGGGTGGCGCCGCTGTTTTTTATGAAAGTTTCCAGAAGCGCGGCTTCCCGTCTTGACAGCGTGCAGTTTCCTGCAGGTCCGGTAAGCCGGTTTTCAGCGGGCAGTAAGACGATGTCCGCAAGAGCCAGTGTCTCCTCGTCCACGATACGGTGCGGCCTTCTGGCCACACAGCGGATTCGGGCCAGAAGCTCTTCCAGAGCAAAGGGTTTCACCAGATAATCGTCCGCTCCCAAGTCCAGTCCCTCTACCTTGTCTGTGAGGGTGCCGAGGGCGGTAATTAAGATCACGGGTGTGGAGATACCTTTGCTGCGCAGGGCAGCAAGCACATCGGTGCCCTCCATGCAGGGCAGCATACGATCCAGGAGAATGATATCATAGATATTCTGTTCCCCGTAGAAGAGGGCATCTTCCCCGTCAAAGCAGGCATCCACGATCATGCCCGCCTGTGTCAGCCCGTAGACGAGCGTCTCGTTCAGTTTTTCATCATCTTCCGCAAGAAGTATCCGCATGATAATTTCCACCTTTATGACGTATTCTACCACAGATTTCTTTAAAAAACCTCTAAGCTCTTTTCTTTTTTCAGAGAAAATTGTATAATCATTCTGGGAGGAGAGGCATTGAAAGCATACAGGGATAAATCAAAGTTTACAATCAGCTTTGACGAGCGTACACTGCCCATTATTGAGCAGATTTCGGAGGGGATGCCGGGCGGCTTTTTTATTTATCACGCCGACGGCGATGAGGAGCTGATTTATATAAATGACGCCATGCTGCGGATTTTCGGCTGCGACACGCGGGAGGAGTTTAAGGAGCTGACAGGTTATACATTTAAAGGACTCGTGCACCCGGAGGATGTGGACGAGGTGGAGGCAAGCATTCAATCTCAGATTGCCCACAGCGGGGAGGATCTGGATTATGTGGAGTATCGGATTATCCGTAAGGACGGTATGGTGCGCTGGGTGGAGGACTACGGGCATTTTGTGCACACGGAAGTCTACGGGGATCTGTTCTATGTCTTTATCGAGGACGCCACGGAGCGGATGCAGAGGCGGGTGGCGGAACTTGAGCGCGTGAACGAGGCACTTTACGACGCGCATCTGAAGGAGGACTATTTTAAGAAGGCGCTTCTCTATGATGCGGTTTCTTTTGTGGAGATCAATTTGACGAGGGATGAATTTATTTCGGCGTCACTGCTCGATCAGGAGGGAGAGGTAAAAAATCTTTTTGCCTTTATGGGGATAACGCCTTTCGAGAAATACTCCGATTTTACCGACTTCTGGGCAGATTTTACGGAGGCCGGCGGGCTTGACGAGTACCATCGTTTTTTTGACATCGAAAGACTGATCCGCTGCTTTGAAGAGGGGGAGCGGGTACAGGTTTATGACGGCTGGGTGACGGACATGTACGGCCGGAGACGGTTGAGCCACTATCTCTTTTTCCTGGAAAAAAATGAGCACACGGGTGACGTGATTGCGCTTTCCGTGTCGCAGGATATCACAGAGCAGGTGGAGAGACAGTCGCTCCTGAAATCCGCGCTGCGGCAGGCGGAGATGGAACGGCTTGCGAGAAACACCTTTTTTGCCAACATGTCCCATGACATCAGAACGCCGTTAAATGCTATTATTGGGTATGCGGAGCTTTTGAAGGGATGCGTCGGAGATCCGGGGAAGGTGGGAGAATGCATAGAAAAAATACACCTTTCCGGTGAGGAGCTTCTGGCCGTTTTTGACGAGTTCTTAAAGGATAATTTGAATGAACCCGCAAGGGCGGAACTCACGGAGAGAGAATATCATCTTGGGGAGCTGCTCGCGGAGGTTGCAAAGAGCGCCGAGCGTCCGATCAGGGCGAAAAACATACAGTTTTCGATAGATAAGGCGGGCCTTTCCCATTTTTCGGTGGAGGTTGATTACATAAGGCTCAGGGAGATTTTAAACCAGCTTCTTGACAATGCGATCAAGTACACGCCGGCCAAGGGGCGGGTGAGCCTTACCGTCAGGGAGAGCGCAGGCGGCCGGAAGGACAGCAGTCTGTTTCAGTTTGTCATTGAAGATAACGGATGCGGTATTCCGGAGGATCAGCTTGAGGCTATTTTCCATCCGTCCAGGCATGAGAAAAACGCGGTTTACAACGGCATGCCGGGGGCGGGACTCGCCGTGGTGCGCAGCTACGCGGAGACCATGGGCGGAACGGTCGAGGTGGAGAGTGAAGTCGGAAAGGGCAGTATCTTTACGGTGAGCCTTCCACTGAAATATCCGGTGCACGTCTCCTTTATAGAGCATGAGAGTGCAGTCAGCGAGGCGGACGTCAGGGAAGGCGGAGGCACAGTCCTGCTGGTGGAGGACAACGGCATCAACCGGGAGATCGAGGAGGAACTTCTAAAGAATCTGGGATACCGCGTGGAGACAGCGTGCGACGGCGTGAATGCCTATGAGATTCTGAAAAGTTCCGAACCGGGGAAATACACGTTGGTACTGATGGATATTCAGATGCCCGGCATGAACGGTTACGAGACGGCGCAGGCGATTCGCAGATTGGAGAACGAAGCGCTTTCAAAGATACCGATTATTGCTCTTTCTTCCGATGCCATGGAAGGGGACAGAGAGAAGTCGCTCAAGGCGGGGATGAATGAACATTTCACAAAGCCCATAGACATCGAGGCTTTACAGGAATTGATCGACGCGATCCTTGAGGAGAGTGAGTATAAATAAAGAGCAGGGGCGGCTCAAATTGTTTTGGAGGGAATATTTTAGTATGCATGGTAAAAAGATATTACAGATGGCGGCGCTATCCATTCCGTTGATTTTGATCGTATTTCTCTTATTTAACGCATATACGGTGCAGAATAAGGATAGGATTGCGGAGCAGAACAAAAATTACGCGGAGGACTCGATGCGCCAGAAGGCCAAGCAGGTAGGCGGCGAACTGGAGAGCGGGGTGCGCATTATCAATGCGTATGCCTACTTCTTTAACGACTCTCTGACAGGGGGGGCGATATCGGCGCAGACGCTTGCGGAGATGGAGAAAAACTCTGTGTTTGACACCGTCCGGTTTACGGATGCGGAGGGCGTTACCCATCTTTCCGACGGAAGAACCGTCGATTCTTCCGATCGGGATTATTACGCGCGCGGGATGAAAGGTGAGAGCGGTATCTCCGTCATATTTGACGAGCGTTTGACTGACGAGGAGACGAGGCTTGTCTTTTATGCGCCGGTTAGGATGAATGGGGAGATCGTCGGTATTATCAGAGGTTCCTATCTGGCGGAGCAGTACATGAAGGAGATTTTGCGCACCACTTACTTTGGCGAACCTGCTACCACATGGCTGTGTCTGCCCAACGGCAGGGTGATTGCCAGCTCCGATGATTTGGAATACGGGGAGGAGCATCTGATCAATATTCTGCAGAACTCCGGAATGATCGGCCGGGATACGGCGGAATCGGCAATCGCCGTCTTTGAAAATGGCGGCGAGGGCGCCTTTATCTGCGAGGAGAACAGCGAGGTGGACAATCTGTGCGTGACCTATCTTCCCGGCAAGGATTATGTTATGGTGCAGCTTTTTCCGCCCAGCGTGACCAAGAAAATGATAAGGGGCGCGAATGCGGCGGGTATCCGGCTGGAGATTTCGCTGCTGATACTCTTTGTTATTTACTTCGCTTTTACCATTGTGCGGGCAGCGAAGCAGAGGAAAAAGCTGGAGGCGGAAAACAGCCAGATCAATTATGTGCTGCAGGGGTTAAACACGCTGTTCTCCTCGAGGTATCTGACGGTAGATTTGGAAACCGGGGTTTACGCCTATATTGCCGATCTGAATCTGCAGGACAGCCAGTTGGAGAGAGAGGGAGAATATGCCAATGTGCTTGAAAATCACAGCAAGGAGATTGTCGGGGAGGAGGCGCAGGAGGACTTCCGGCAGACTTTGAAGGTAGATTCTATTATAGAGAATCTCGGCGGGCAGAATACCTTTACCTATGAGTGTCATGTGATGCGGGACGGAAAAGAGGAGTGGGAGCAGCTCATCACGGTCTGCCTGGAGAGAAAAGAGGGAAAGGCCAGCAAAATTCTCTATGTCCGTCAGAATATTACGGAAATGAAGCAGCGGGAACTGAGGCGGAAAGAAGAGCTGTCCGTGATGAACCGCAAGGAGCGGCAGTACAGAATCGCGATTACCTCGAATGCGTTCAGCACCTTTGAACTGAATCTTTCCAGTGATCTGATCGAGCAGGACGTGATCAGCACAAGGGGCGGCCAGAAAATTTCTCTTCTTGATAAGGTCGGTCTGCAGGCACCGTGCAGCGCGTCGGAGTGCTTCGAAAAATGGAAGCAGTTTGTGCTCCCGGAGTCTATGGAGGACTACACAAATATTGTGGACGTTGACTATCTGAAGGGCTGCTTTGAGCAGGGAGAAGCGGAAGTGGACGTGGATTACTGGAGCAGGACGGAGGATGAGGAAGGGAGGATGTGCGTGCGCCAGTCCTTCCTTATGACGAGGGATGATATGACGGATGACCTGATCGCGATGGTGGTCTCCAAGGATGTCACGGATCAGGTAATCAAGCAGAAGGAGCAGACGGAGGCGCTGCAGGATGCGCTGATGCATGCAAGGCAGGCCAACGAGGCAAAGACGACGTTCCTCTCCAATATGAGCCACGATATCCGCACGCCGATGAATGCCATTATCGGTTTCGCGACGATTGCGGCGAGCCGCATTGACAATAAGGATCAGGTGAGAGAGTGTCTGCAGAAAGTGCTGTCTTCCAGCAATCATCTGCTCAGCCTGATTAACGATATTCTGGATATGAGCCGTATCGAGAGCGGCAAGATGCAGATTCATGAGCAGGAGTGCAATATTTCCGAACTCATGCACAATCTGGTCAACATCATCCAGCCGCAGGTGAAGGCAAAACAGCTGGAGCTTTTCATCGATACGTTTGAGGTGGTAAACGAGGATGTCATTACCGATCCGCTGAAGTTGAATCAGATTTTTATAAACCTCATGAGCAACGCGGTGAAGTACACGCCGGCGGGCGGCATGATTACCTTCCGGATTATGCAGCATACCACTTTTAAGCACGGTTATGGGGACTATGTGTTTATTATCAAGGACAACGGCATCGGCATGTCGGAGGAGTTTGTGAAGCACGTCTTCGAGCCTTTTGAGCGGGAGTCCACCACAACGAGGAGCGGCATTCAGGGCACGGGCCTTGGTATGGCGATCACCAAGAACATTGTGGAGATGATGAACGGTACGGTGACGGTGGAGAGCGAGGTTGGCAAGGGCAGTACCTTTACCGTGAACCTGACTTTGAAGCTGCAGGATGTGGAGAAAAACGCGGAGCAGATTAAGGAGCTGGAAGGTTTGCGTGCGCTGGTGGTGGATGACGACTTCAATGTCTGCGACAGTGTGAGCAAGATGTTAAAAACCATTGGCATGAGGGCGGAATGGACAACCTCCGGACGGGAAGCTGTGTACCGCGCCAAGGTGGCTCGGGATGACGGAGATTCCTACCACACTTATATTATCGACTGGCAGATGCCGGAGACGAGCGGGATTGAGACGGCGAGAAAGATCCGCAGCGTGGTCGGCGAGGAGTCGCCCATTATCATTCTGACGGCTTATGACTGGACGGATATTGAGGAGGAGGCGAAATCGGCCGGCGTCACGGCTTTCTGTGCAAAGCCGCTGTTTATGTCAGACTTAAAGTCCGCGCTCCTCGCGGCGAACAGCATGGATATCAAGGATGAGGCAGCGGCAGCGGCGTGGCAGACTGTCGATTTCAGCGGCAAGCGCGTTCTACTCGTGGAGGATATCGAGATGAACCGTGAGATTGCAGAGGTGATATTGACGGAGAGCGGATTTGAGGTGGAGTCCGCACCGGACGGCACGGACGCTGTGGATATGGTGAAGCGGTCGGAGGAATATTATTACGACGTTGTGCTGATGGATGTGCAGATGCCGATTATGAACGGCTATGAGGCGACACGGACCATTCGGTCTCTGCCGAGAAAGGATGTAAGGACGCTGCCGATCATCGCCATGACGGCAAACGCCTTGGAGGAGGATAAGGCGGCGGCTTTGAAGAGCGGCATGAACGACCACATAGCGAAACCTCTTGACATTGAGCTGTTTATGGAGGTGTTGGGCAAACATTTGACTAAGTAATCAAAAATGAGACAAATGATAGAAACGACAGAAAACTCTCCCCAAACGGGAGGGTTTTCTTTTTGCGCGCATAAGCAGAGAAGGAAGGCTTGTGAAGCAGGCATCATGATTGCATGAATGACTGCTTCGTAAGGCTTACGGCGAGCACCGCGAACGAGAGATGTGAAGCATCTCGAGTCTGCTTATGCATAGCAGTTGTCGTGGCGAAGGGAAAATCGACCGGGAAAAGGTGTTATGTAAACTAAAACCGACAATCTGTACCCAAAAAACGACAATCTATACCACAAAACAGTAAAATGAGAAATTTTGTCGTAAAATGATATTTGGAAAACTGACTGAAAAGAGGTGCATGAAGAATGACAAAGACAATGAAGGGCAGATTGACGATCAGTGTGATCTGTATCGTGGCGGCAAGTATTCTGCTGACTACGCTGGGGATTGTTTTGATTGCCGGGCAGCGCATGATGGCGGAGCAGAAGGATATCTTACAGCTCTATGCGGATAAGTACGCAGAGGAGATCAATACCTGGATTGAGAATGAAAAGATGCTGGCGAAGGGAACGGCTGACAGCATCGAGGCTGCGGGGAGTCTGGACGCCGTATTTCTGCAGTCGGTGGTGGATGTGCACGCGGCGGGCAGAACCGAGCTTCTGAATCTGTACTGCGGCACGAAGGACAGCGCGTTTATCCAGTCCAACAGGGAGGCGGCAATCCCGGAGGGCTATGACCCGGTACAGCGCGGTTGGTACCAGCAGGCGGACGCGGCGGGGGAGACCATTGTGACAGACCCTTACTGGGATGTGATTACAGGGCAGATGTGTACGACCATTGCGTCGCCGGTATACATAGACGGGACGCTGGCGGCCGTGATTGGTCTGGATGTGACGCTCGGCACGGTGACAGACCTGACGGGAAGCATCAATTACGCGGAGGGGGCTTACGGTTTTCTGTCTGACAGCAGCGGGCAGTATGTAGCCCACAAAAACAAAGAGTACGAGCCTTCGGAAGACGCGGCGGTTGCCGTGATGGATATTATGCCGGCCTTACAGGGACTGATTGAGGGAAATGAGAAGACCATTATAAAGACGACGGATTATGACGGTACGGCGTGTTATTTCGCGGCGGCGCGGATATCCGGCAGCAACTGGAAGCTGGGCGTAGTTTGTCCCACATCCCATGTGTGGAGCTCGCTTGTGGCGATGGTTTTGGTAGCTGTGGTGACGGCACTTGTGATCATTGCGCTGGTGGCGGTGTTTATGGCAGGATTAATCGGCAGGACGCTGGCACCGGTAAAGATGCTCAAGCAGTTTGCATCCGGCGATTTTTCGGAGAATCCGGTGGTGGAGCAGGGGATTCCCGCGCAGTATAAGAACGAGACGGAGCAGATTCAGAAGGCGACGGTGGAGGTAAAGCAGCAGATACGGAGTATTATTTTAAATACCAAGGACGAGGCGGCGAGCATCAGCGATATCGCGGAAGGAACTTCCGACAAGATGCATGTGCTGAGCGGGGATATTTCCTTTATCGCGAAGACTGCGGGGCAGGTGATGAGACAGACCGAGGAGGCGAAGTCGCTGACGGAGCAGATTAAGTGCACCGGGGAAGAGCTTGGCAGAGCCATCGAGAACGTGGCGGCGAAGGCTGGGGAAGCGGCGAACCAGTCCGGGGATATCATGGAGCGCGCCGGCAGACAGCATGAGGAGTCAAAGAAAGCGGCGGACGACGCGGTGGCGCTCTGCGGCTCTACGATGGAAGAGCTTGGCAACGCGATAGAGGGCAGCCAGAAAGTGAAGGAGATTGATACGCTGACAGAGGAGATTCTCGCCATCAGTTCCCAGACGAACCTGCTGGCGTTAAACGCGTCCATAGAGGCATCACGGGCGGGGGATGCCGGGCGCGGCTTTGCCGTGGTGGCGGATGAGATCAGGGAGCTTGCCGACCATTCCAAGAACGCGGTGGATCAGATACGAAAGGTGACGGAGGATGTGGTGCAGAGCGTGGCATTTCTTTCCAAGAGCGCGGAAAAGCTGCTTACCTTTATGAATGAGAAAGTGATGAAGGATTATGAGGGCATGACGGAACTGGCCGGAATGTATGAGAAGGACGCGGCCTTTTACAGCGGGATATCCGGAGAACTCGGCGCCTCTTCGCAGGAGATGAGCGCGAGCATGGCGGGCATCAGCGATTCCCTCGCGGCGATCAACGAGCTGGTGGGCGAGATCGCGGCGTTTATGCAGAAGATGGAAGAGTCCGCCGTGACCTCCAATGAAAGCTCCCAGGCGGTGCTTTCCCAGATGAAGGAACTGTCGGGCTTAAGCGAGGAGCTGAAGGAGACGGTGGCGTCGTTTAGGGTGTGACGGGTATTCCCGAAAAATGAAATTTTTTCAAAAAGTGGGAATAGAAACAAAAAAGGGCTTACAGACCCTTTTTTGTTTCTTTTGGCTTATGGGAGAGTTATTTCATCCATGTTTTCTCCCACCAGGAGCGCGCTGACCTTGTCCGGGTCAATGACGTTGGTGAGCTTTGCTGTTTTCTCATAAACGCCGTCCCCGATGCGTACCAGAAGCTCCGGATAGCTGTCCTCCTCTATGATCGTGCCGTCCTGATATTTGACGCCGTAAATGCAGAGGGAAGAGAGGCTGTCCGTCTGATCCAGATTTACGCCTTCCCATTGTTCCAATTGCCTGGCATCTTCTTCATCGATGGAAAGTTTCACGCTGATGGGTGTAAGTTCCACGGTCTTTACCGTAACAGGGCGTCCCGCAATTTGATATTCCCGGTTAAGGTCAAAGCGGACAGGCTCTATGGGGTGCAGATCGAGTACAAATTCCCAATTTCCCATAAGAACAGGTTCTCCGTCCATAGCCTTTGCGCCCGGTGCATTCAGGGATGTAAACTGTATTTTCATATGCAGGTCTTCCGATTGGGGCCGTGTTTTGATTCCTGTTATTTCAAAGTATCTGCTGTTTGAGACAGTCTGGGATTCTTCATCTACAAAGTGCCAGCCAAGAGCGCCAAAGGGGCTTTCGCCGTCCTGAAAATCAAACAGGAAACTCATGCTGTGGTCTTGGGTAATCTGTATGGATTCATCCTTTGCCGTAATCTTAAACAGCGCATAAAAACAGTTATTGTCCTGTATGGTCTGAACAGCCTCTATGGTGAGTCCGGCATCTGTCACCGTCTGGCTGGCATCCTGTGTGATTTGTTCGGTTACCAGTTTGCTTTGCTGCACTTCATCCGCCACAAACACTTCCGCGGCTCTGCGGTTCCATTTGAAAATCTCCGTCGCGCTGACGGTTGTTCCCAGTATGGCGACTGCCGCCGCGATCAAAATGATGGCTTTTCTTTTCCCCATGCGTTTCACCCTTTTGCCCTTTCTTTCATCCAGTCCGGCGAGGGTACTTAATACAGTCTGATGCACATAATCCGGCACTTCGGGAAATGCCCGGTTCCATTTTTCATTTTTCATATCCATATTCTCCCGTTAACTTTTCTTTTAAAAGTTGTCTGCTCCGATACAGCCTTGTCTTTACCGTACTTTGCGACAGCTTTAAAATCCGGCAGATATCCCTGACTGAAAATCCTTCTACGTAGAATAGCACAAGAGGTATTCTATATGTATCCGCCAGTTCCATGACTGCTTCATACACTTCCGGATAGTGTTCCTGCTGTTGCTGTTCCTGCGTTTCGAAATACTCGTCATAGGGAATCGATATTTTCCGGGAACGAAGAATACGGTTGCACTCATTAATCAGTATTCGGGTAAGCCAGGTTTTGAAATATTTATCATTTCGCAAAGTATGTAATTTCTCATAGGCATGTAAGACTGCATTCTGCATCGCATCCGCACAGTCCTCGTCGTTTCTTAAAATGGACTTTGCAATGTGATACAAGCTTTTTTCAGCATTAAGTACCTGTGTCGTAAACTGGTTTTTGTTCATTGTTTCAAGTTCCTTATCGTTGAATTATGAAACGGCCATTTCATTTTACAATAGTTAGATGCAAAAATGGGTAAAAAGGTCACGGGTATCTGAAAAACAGGGAGAGACGCAGGAAAAAGCGTGGGGATTTCAAATGTTTCAAAAAGTGGGAATAAAAAAATGATTAGGAGTCAGAAAAAGAGTTTGCGAAGTGTGAGGCGTTCACATGTTGTAGAACTTTTAGCGGTCAAGAAAAGGATATTTGGTGGGTGTGCCCCTTCCCACATTTCTTTTGACCCGTAGGGTGCGTAGCAGCACAGTCTCTACTTCAAATATCCTCTTCTTATTCATATATTCATTATAGCGAAATTATTCCTTTCTGTAAAGCAATGTATTTTTTGCGATTAATTTCTCCAGATTCCGTTCCCTGATACGATAAAATGTCATAACAGAATTTTTTAATTCATTTTTATCCGTATCTAACACTAATTTTGATACGACATTCAGATTCGTCTCAGGCAACTTTTTTATCATAAATACAGTATTTTTATTTTTGCCGTCCTTAATAATATAGTCCGGATTTTGGACACATTGCGCGCCGTATTTTTCAAACAATTCATAATCAATGGAATGACGTTCCTTAATATGTGTAATTCGTTCATCGGTTACAATGACTTCACTTGTCTGTAGTTTTCCAAATTCTTTCTCCAGAACGGAAATGTTGAGATTTCCCAGAGACAGTATTTCTGCCATTTTGATTTCCTCTTTAGTCGTAGATGTGATTGGTATTCATTATAGCAAACAAATATGTAGGAATACAAGAAAAAATGCAGGCAGGTAAAGAAAACCTTAAGAAATTTTAGAGATACTTTAGAGGAATGCCTGCTAAGATTGGGAATTGAAAAAATGAGGGTTACATAAGTAAACGCAACGGTGACCCGGAAAGGATGCAGAAGGATGAGGACACAAAGGAGAAAAGGGAAAAACTATATCATAATGGGAGAGATTTTGCGGCAAATAAAGAAAAAGCAAGAAGAGAAAGAACGCGGCATGAAAAGGGAAAAGCGGATGGCGGCGGCACTTGGTATGGCGGTGATTCTGGGGATGACGGGATGCGCGGGGAGCGGTGACACGCCGGGGACGTCACAGGAGAACGTTTCGGAGGAAACGGGAGAGTCGGATGTTTTGGAGGGACAGGCGGAGACAGACGGCGGCGCGGCGGATGTGAGAAACGGGGAAGATGCCGTAGATGCTTTGGCGACGCAGGAAGGCGAGTGGGTAAGGGAGGAGCCGGTTCCGGCGCAGGGAAAGGAGAATGAGGAGCCGCCGGAAAGCGGCAGTGAGGCGGCAAAAGAGCCGGAAAAAGAAGGACAGGCAGTCACGGCATCGCAGGAGGCAGAGCATCTTGGCGGGAAGGTGCAGAACCCGCAGGTGGACGGCATGACGCTGGCACAGACGACGTTTACGGATGAGGACGGCATGGTAACCCTGCTGGAAGTGAAGGACGCGAAGAAGATCCCGGTCAAATTCACGCAGGACACGAAGGTGGAGCATTGGACGATTCGGGGCGGCGGCGCCGGGATTGATATGCGGGATGCAGCGGTCTCCGATCTGGAAGAGGGCATGGGCGTGGAGTTGGAAGGGTATTATGAGGGCGAGACTTTCATGGCGACGAGGGTGATTATGGAAGTGTATGTTTAGATGCAGGGAGACGTTGAAAGAAATAGTTAATATTTTATGAAGGCGGATTCAGAAAGATTTAAAGATTCTTAGAGATTCTTTAGAGAAAACTTTAGTATGATAAGGAGTGAATGATTATGGTAAATTTTCAGAAGATGACGAGACTACATAATGCCGGCAGGATGTCAGGACAGGTTGGAAAAAGAAACAGACGCGGAGCGGTTTTGGCGGTTGTCTGCGCTTTGATGACAGCTACAGCAGCGGGATGCGGGAAGACGGAGGAGCCGGCTCCGGTGGACTTATCATCGGGGAACATGGAAGAGCTGAAAAACGAAACCGGTGAAGACAGCGTGGCGGACGACGCGGACGGGAAAGACGAAGAAAATTTGGAGAGTGATGTGACGGAGGAAGCGGGCGCAGACGCAAAAGACGGCGTGGAGAACGGGACGCCGGAGAAAGCCGGACAGAATGCGGACGGGGAAGGCGTCGGTTCGGCATCAAAGGATGGTGCGCAGGCAGAGTCGGTCGGGAACATGGAACTGGATGGAGATGTTCTCAGTGTGGGTGAAGACAGCTTTGTGGTCAGCAGGACAGAAACCTATACGGATGGAGATGCGAGCGCTGCGGTGGGTGCCGCGCCGGGCTATGAGGAGGAAGAGGACAGGATCACGGTGCATGTGAGTGAGGGTTGTATCTGGGAGTTTGAGACGGTCAAAAACGGCGGTATAAATCCTGAGGACGTCTCAGTCAGAGAAGGTTCTTTTGCGGATCTGGAGGAAGGTATTTCCACGCGCATGAAGGGGAGCTGGCAGGGCGACGGGAGTTTCCTCGCGGACAGTATTGTGATGAGCATATTTGAATGATTCCTATGGAGGCAAAAATGACGAATTTAAGTATAGATAATGATAAAAACAGAAAACGAAAAAGTAAATATGGGAATTGGAGAAGACTGCTGGCGTTTTGCCTTGTGCTTGCTGTCACAGCGGGGACGCTGGCGGGCTGCGGAGGCGGCAGCCCCACGGCTTCCACGGACGAGGCGGGGACGTCTTTGGCGGATGAAACGGGAGCAGAAAATGATGGGCAGAATGGAGAGACAGGGACGGACGAAGGGAACTCCGACAATGAGCCGACCGCCATGGGGCGCTATGTGGAGACGACGGTGGACGTCTCGGAAAATACTTCCCGCTCCTACAACATTACGGCGCTGACGGACGGGCGGCTGGTCATTCTGGACGAGACGGCGGGGCAGCTCATCTCCTCGGACGGTGGCACAAGCTGGGAGGCGGTTCCGATTCCCGGGATTGACAATATGAAGACATTTTCGGAGAACAATTACATTTTCAGCATGGCGGCTGCGCCGGACGGCACGGTGGCGGTGCTCTCCTCGGACAATGCAGCGTTCGACCAGACGGAAGAATTTAACCCATGGCTTCATGTGGCGAAGCCCGACGGCACGGTGAAGAAGATTGACTCGCTGCCGGTACAGGAGGATGAAAGTTATGTCTATGGCGTTTACTATTCCCCGGAGGGGGAACTCTTTGCCACGGTGGTCGGCACGGGTACGGTTTACCGGGTGGACGTGGAGAGTGGAACGCTGACAAAAGCAGTTTCTATGGAGTGGAGGCCCGATTTGGTTCAAATTCAGGGAGATTACATGTTCTTCCTCACATCCAGAGAGGGTATTACCATCTATGACAGAACGAAAGAAGAGTGGGTGGAGGACAGTGTTCTTGCTGAGTTTATGGAGGAAAACTACAAGAACGAGTATTACGCCAACGACAGCTACTCGGTGTATATGACGCCGGGGGAGGACGGTGTGCTCTATATAGCAGGCAAGGGCGGGATGTACCGTCATGTGATCGGCGGCAGCGTGATGGAGCAGATTATCGACGGCGCGCTCACCAGTTTCAGCAATCCTTCCATGAATATGCTGGGGGTTGCCGCCTATGGGGAAAATGAGTTCGCGGCGCTGTTTTCCGGCGGAGCGGTGGCGCTTTACAAGTATGACGCCAGCGTTCCGACCGTGCCGGAGAATATGATATCAGTTTATTCTCTGGAAGAGCAGGATGCGGTGCGGCAGGCGATCGCCCAGTTCCAGACGGAAAACCCAGATACCTTCGTGCGATATGAAGTGGGCGTGAGCGGCATGGACGCCAAGGCGGCGGAGGACGCGGTCAAGAAGTTAAATACGGAGCTGATGGCAGGCAAAGGTCCGGACGTAATCATTATGGACGGGCTTCCCGTGAAGTCCTATGAGGAGAAGGGAATTTTAAAAGATTTAAAGCCCCATATAGACAGTCTGTCCGGGGACGCGGTTCTCCTTCCCAATATCGTGGAGGCGTTCAACCATGAGGGAAGCGTGTACATGATGCCGGTTTATTTCCAGATTCCCATGGTGATCGGCAGACAGGACGATCTCGCGGGCATTACGGACCTTGCGTCTCTGGTTGACACTGTGGAAAAAATCAAAGCCGGGAAGCCGGAGGCGGAGATTGGCCGTTTCTTCTTCGAGGAGGCGACGGTGCGGTGGCTCCTTCCCGTGGCGGCTGCGACTTTTATCGGGGAGTCGGGCGGCATTGACAGCGAGGCGCTTTCGGAATACCTGTCTGCAATGAATCAGATTTCGACGACTGCCCTGGAAGGAATCCCGGAGGACGTTGAGGAATCTTACGGATGGCAGAAGGATTATTATAAGGAAGAGAAATACGCGTATGAGCATTTCAATGATGTGGGATTGGATTATGACGATTTTATGATACATGGCATGGAGCTTAATGTTGGTATGCTAAAGGATGTCTACAGCTATCAGAGCGGATTATCCTTAAAATACTGCAAGGGATTTGAGGATGTGGACATGAAATTTTTTGACGGCATGAGCGAGGGCGCCTTTGAACCGTCGGTTCTGGTGGGGCTTTCCGCATCTTCCGCCCATCAGGAGGAGGCGGAGCGGTTCTTCGACATCATTATGGGCACGCAGGTGCAGAGTCTTCTCTACGACGGGTTCATGGTGAACCAGACCGCATTGCAGGAGCAGCTCAGCAACCAGTGGAAGATTTTTAAAAACGGCGGCACGGACAAGGGGTACGGCGAGCCGTGCAGTTCCGTGGGCGGCAGTTATAACGACGGCAGGGAGTTCTACATGGACATCTATATGCCGACGCAGGAGGAGTTCCAGAAGCTTTATACGCTCTGCAGTCAGGTGAAGACGCCTTATGTGGCGGACACCGTGGTGGAGAATGCGGTGATTGAGATTGGCGCGCAGTATCTGCAGGGGCAGATGTCACTGGATGAGGCGGTGCAGAAGATTAAGGCGCGGGTGGAATTATACATGGCAGAGTAGGAGGGCAATTGGGATGCAGATGAACAGGTTGAAACAACAGAATGGAAGGAAGCGGGCGGCGGCTTTGTGGCTGGCGGGGGTGATGGTTATGTCTCTCGCGGGGTGCGGCGGCAAAGGCGGGGACGGGACGGACGGAACCGGTGGAGCGTCTTCCGGGAACGGGGAGGCATCCGGCGGCGCGGCCATGGGGCGTTATGTGGAGACCATGACGGATGTGGATACCGGGGAGATTCTGGATCTGAAAGAGCTTTCCGACGGACGGCTTGTCCTTCTGGAAAACGGTGCGGAAGGGCGATGGGTTTCCGAGGATGGCGGCGCTGCATGGAAGGCGGATGCCCTGCCGAACTGGAATGATCTTGCGATGGATTATTATATATATGATATGAAGGCGGCTCCCGACGGTAGCGTAGCCATTCTCTGTAAAAATTTTGGCAGGGTGGCTGATGCGGAGGGAGAAGCAGCAGAAACGGAGGGCGGAGACGGGAAGGAGTCTGTTGAAGAGCCGGAAAAGGGTGAAGGGTCTGCAGGTGAAGAAGCGGACGGCGAAGCAGAGAACCGTGAAGAGACGGCGGACGGAAAGGAAGCCGAAGCAGATGATGGGGCGGAAACGGATGAAAAGCCGAAGGATGCGGATGAAGAAAGCGAAGAGCCGGAAGCGGGCGATGAGACGGAGGACAGCGTAAACAGAATTTGCCTGATTCCCGCGCAGGGTGAGGTGCAGTGGTTTGATGTGCCTACCGACGAGTATGGCATAGCCGCCAGCCTCTGCTTTTCGGAGGATGGCAGCAGGCTCTTTGTGGCGTCGCTGGAACCGAAAATCTATGAGATTGACCGGGAAACAGGGGCGGCGAAGTTGTTTCTGGCGGCGGATATCGTGCCAGACATGTTCTGTGTCTGGGATAACTATATGGCGGTCAAGAGCGAGAGTGACGGCGTTGTCCTGTATGCGCTGGATACGGCGGAGCGTATTGAGGACGATGTGATTATGGACTTTGTGATGGAAAACTGTGTGGTTAACAAGCAGGTTGTGGAATCCACCTACAGTATTTTTCCGGCTGAGGAAGAGGGTGTTTATCTGGTCTGCAGCAAGGGGGTATACCGACATGTGATCGGCGGCACGGTCATGGAGCAGGTGATCAACGGCGGTCTGTCCAGCTTCAGTGACCCCACGAAGCATGTGGTGAAAATGATCCGCATGGCGGAGGAAGGGTTTATGGCGGCTTTTTCCGAGGGAAAGGTGTCGTCCTTTGCCTACGATCCGGAAATCAGTACTGTTCCGTCGCAGACGCTCACGGCCTACAGCCTGACGGAAAATGATATTCTGCGGCAGGCGATCATCCGCTATCAGGGATCACACCCCGATGTCTATGTGGAGTACAAGGTGGGCATGGACGAGGAGGGCAGCGTCACCAGAGAGGACGCGGTGAAAAAGCTGAATACGGAGATTATGGCGGGTAAAGGTCCTGATTTTCTTCTTCTGGACGGGCTTCCGGTAAACTCTTACGTGGAGAAGGGTGTGCTTGCAGACTTGACGCCCTATCTGGCGGAGATAGAGAAGGAGGAAAAAATCCTTTCCAATATCAGGGAAAGCTTTACGGCGGACGGAAAAATCCATATGCTTCCGGCGGCGATCACCGTATCCATGTATATGACTGAAAAAGAAAATATGACAGATGTGTCAGACCTTTCTTCTCTGGCGGATATGATAGAGAAGCTCAGAAGTGAGCATTCGGGGGAGGGTATCATGGAAACTTACAGCGAGGAAATGCTCCTGAATGCCCTGATGCCCGTGTCAGCGCCGCTTTGGATTGAGGATGGAGGGAAGCTCAATGCAGCAGAGATGTCCAATTATTTGGAACAGACGAAGCGGATCTATGACGCCTGTATGGAAGGGCTGCCCGAGGAGGTTTTGCAGCGGTATCTGGAGAGAGAGCAGAACTGGGTCACCAGCAGCGACGAGGTCGGCGCTTACAACGACTTGCAGGGAGGCGGCGTGCAGATTGTGGCGGGCAATGAGAAGGTGGCCCTGGGGGAACTGAAAAACGCTTATAATTATGCTTTTATGAAGTCTGTCGGTAAGGCCGAGAACGGAGAAAACGGCGTGAACTGCCAGATGGTGTTGACACCGGGGAATGTGAAGGATTCCTTTCGTCCCTATGCCCTGATGGGAATCAGCGCTGCATCCGAAAAAAGCGAGCTGGCTGGCGGTCTTTTGCGGGAGGCGCTCTCCAAAGATATGCAGAGCTTGATCTATCCGGTCGGCTTTCCCGTCAACGAGGCGGGCTTGCAGTCTTATCTTGAGACGCTGGGCGGGCAGCTTCCCGACTGGGCGGAGCCGGGAGAGCCTTATGGCGGGTATGGACTTTCAAATGGCGACGGTACGGTGATCAGCATGAGTATTTATGCACCCACAGAGCAGGATACGAAGGAACTGTACGAGCTGCTTACCTCTGTCCGTACGCCCTATCTGGCCGATGCGGTCGTGGAGGATGTGGTGCGGGAGGCCGGGAAATGGTATCTGGAGGGTAAGTGCAGTCTGGAGGCGGCGGTGGAGCTGGTGCAGGAGAAGATTGCGATTTATATGTCCGAATAACAGTGCGAAAAGAACTTCTAAAGACGTCCCGCCATAGGACGGGACGCCAAGAAGTTCTATAGTTTCGCACAGGAGAATGCCAAAAGAACTTCTAAAGCTCAGCAGCAGAGGCCGCTTCGCTAGGAAGTTCTCCAAGTCGCGTAAAATGTTGAATAAGGTAAAATACTGTGCTATATTAGGAGAGTTTTTGGAAGAGATGGTAGAAACGCGGAGAATACACAATGGTTTACATAACTTAAAAATCCGAAATAAGCAGGCGTGGGGGAACGGGAAAAAGTATAGGCGCAGGAGGCGGGCTTTCCTGTTATTTCTTCTGCCGAGTCTGGCGGGAGTGACCCTTTTTGTGCTTTTGCCTTTTCTGGATGTGGTGAAGCGTTCTTTCCAGACGGCGGTCACGGGCGAGTTTACGGGCGTGAAAAACTACGGCGTTATTTTCCGGAATCAGGCGTTTGTGCTGGCGGTAAAGAACACCGCCCGGTTTACGGTGGTCTGTATTCCGCTTCTGGTGCTTGCGGGGCTTCTGGTGGCGCTTACTTTGAGCAATTTCCATAACGCGTCGCTGATCAAGTCGGTGTACCTGTTTCCTCTGGCCATGCCGACTGCCACCATCGTTCTTGTATGGAAAATGGTTTTTTACAGGCAGGGTTTTTTAAATTTTTTTCTCACAAAGATCGGAGAATTTACGGGCTTATGGGGGAGTGTGACCACGGATTATCTGGGGACTGGCGCTTCCTTCTGGGTGTTGGTGGCAAGTTATCTGTGGAAGAATACCGGGTATACGGTGGTGCTCTGGCTTGCGGGTATTTTGGCGATTCCGAGTGAGTTTATCGAGGCGGCAAGAGTGGATGGGGCAGGGCGGTGGAAGTGCATCCGTTATATCATCCTGCCGAATCTGAAGGGAAGTTTTTACACCATTGTGATTTTGTCCTTTTTAAATTCCTTTAAGATTTACAGGGAGGCGTATCTGGTGGCGGGGTCTTACCCGCAGGAGGATATTTATCTGCTGCAGCACCTGTTCAACAACTGGTTCGTCAATCTGGAGTTTGACAAGATGGCGGCGGCCGCGGTGTGCGTGGGGGCGGTGCTGTTTGTGGCAATTATGGCTTTGCAGCGGATCTGGGACAAGGCGGAGTGAGGCAGGGCCTGCTTATGGTTATGTTATTTGCACAATCAGCATAGCGATGAGAGGAGTTTCGCAAGCTACATATTAGGAAAAAGAAGGAAGGCTGTGGAATGCCGAAGTTTAGAAAAGAAATATATGGTATGATAAAAAAGTATATGGCGGTCGGGGCGCTGCTTGTGCCGGCTGTTCTGATCTGCCTTCCTGTGTTTCTGATACTGACGGGGTCGGTGATGGACAGTCTGGAAATGAAACAGTATCTGCTTCCTGTGTTCGGTGACGGGGAGGGGTATATCCGGTGGAAACTGATACCGGATTATCCTACCTTTGCGCACTATGGCAGGCTTTTATTTATGACACCCTCATTTTTTGTGCTGTTCTGGAATTCCGTGAAGATGGTGTTCTGTATTCTGGCTGGTCAGCTTCTGGTGGGGGTTCCCGCGGCGTGGGCATTCGCCGCCTATTCCGTGCGTGGGAGCAGGGCTTTGTTTGCCCTCTACGTGGTACTGATGCTTCTGCCCTTTCAGGTGACGATGCTTTCCAGTTATCTGGTGCTTGACCGGCTGACGCTGATGAATACCCATGCCGCCATCATTCTGCCGGCGGTGTTTTCCACCCTGCCGATCTTTTTGACCTACGGCGGTTTCCGGGCGATTCCCCCGCAGTTGTTCGAGGCGGCGCGGATTGACGGGGCGAGTGAACTGTGGATATTTCTGACAATGGGGATTCCTTTAGGGAAAAGTGGTCTATTGTCTGCTATAGTGTTAGGGTTTTTGGAATACTGGAACTTGATGGAACAGCCGCTGGCGTTTCTGGAAGAGAAGGCGTTGTGGCCGCTGTCATTGTATCTGCCGGAGATTTCGTGGCTGCAGGCGGGCTTTGCGCTCTGCGCCTCGTTTGTCACCTTGATTCCGGCGGCTTTTGTGTTTGTGCTGGGGCAGGATTATCTGGAGCAGGGGATCGTGTATTCTGGTCTAAAAGAGTAGCGTGAGAAGTACTTCTAAAGCTCAGCAGCAAAGGCTGCTTCGCTAAGAAGTACTAAGTCTCACGCCAGAGAATGCCCAAAATACGGGCATTCTCCGCACTGATTTGAGTCACAGCAGAGCTGTGACATGGCGGTTAGAGCGAAAAGAACTTCTAAAGCTCGACAGCAAAGGCTGTCTCGCTAAGAAGTTCTATGTTTCGCTCAGGAGAATGCCTAAAATACGGCATTCTCCGCGTTGACTTGAGTTACAGCGTCTCATGCGGGAGAACGCCTGAAAAGAGGCATTCTCCGCGCGTTTTGAAGATAGAAAGACTATGAGGAGGATGTACGATGGACAAGCGGAGGAAGAGGATTGTCGGGGGACTGGCGGTTTTTATGGCCTTTATGTGGCTTTGTACGCTGATTTCAAAAAGTATTTATGCTTCAAAGCTGCCTATGGTTTCGACGATCCGGACGGACTCCAAGTATATCGAGCATATCGTGGAGGCGGAGGGCATTGTGGAGGCCGGGTCGAAACTGCCTGTGACGGTCTTGAGCGGTCTGCGTGTGGAGGAACTTGCGGTACAGACAGGCGATAAAGTGGAAGAGGGGGATCTTCTGCTTGTCGTGGATCTGGAAGATATGAAACAGATTATGGACGAGCAGGAACTGGCGGCGCAGAAAGTGCAGCTTCAGATCGACGCGATTGTCCACAATAAGGAGCTTGCGCAGAATCAGAAGGCGCTGGAGGAGGCGAGGGCGAGGGAGGATTATGACGCGCTTGCCAGATATCAGGACACGCTGGTGGGAAGAGCCGCTGAGGGCGTAGTGCAGGCGGAGGAGGCTCTTGAGGAACTGCAGGCGGAGAATCGGGAGCATGAGAATGACTGGCGGAAGGAGGACGGCGGATCCAAGACCGAGGAGGAGATGGAGGCGGAGCGAAAGGCCAGAGAGCAGGAGGAGGAACGGCTGAAACAGGAGCTGCAGGCCGCGGCCTATGCGGAGGCGGACGCAAAGTGGAACAGGGACAACACCATAAAAGATGCGGGCCGCAAAGTGGAGGATGTTTTGCAGGAGGATAACGCGGATGCGACGTTGGCGGTATACCGTTCGGAGCTCTCGGCGGTGCAGGAAAAGATCGCCGCCTATCAGACGATTATGGAGCAGGAGGGGAGAGTTACCAGCCCCCTTGGAGGGATGGTGACGGACGTGTTTGTGCAGACCGGCGGCAGGGTGCCGGATACGGCTTCCTTTCTGCTGGCGGATGACGAGGTTCCCTGTCAGTTCCGGGCGTCTCTCACCAAAGAACAGAAAAGTTATGTAAACTTGGGCGATGATGTGAAGCTGCAGCTGGACGGACGAAAAAAGATTGACGCTAAGGTGGATTATATAGAAGAAAATGAAAATATGCCGGGCACATATACGGCGCTTTTGCGGCTGCCGGAGGAGACGGGAACGCCCGGTCTTTCCGGAAAAATGACCTGCTCCAAGGTGGGTGAGAAATATCCTAACTGCATTTCGCTTCTGGCCCTGCACGCGGAGAACGACAGGAATTTTGTGTATGTGGTGAATGAGAGGGAAGGGATTCTCGGCACGGAATATTACGTGGAGGAAATTATCGTCAGCGTGGCGGACAAGAATGATAAACTGGCGGCTATAGAGGGGGCGGTGACGGCAGAGAGCCTGATCATCGAGAACTCCACGAAGGAGATTAAGAAGGGGGATGTAGTGAGGCTGGCGGATGGGTCTTGAAAAAATCTGTGGGCTTGTTATAATAATAGAAAAAACAGGAAGAAAGGCGGTGCTGCCGTTATGGGAATGACAAACAGACAGTTTCAGGGGTTTATTTGCTTAACACTTGTGCAGATTGGCAGGGCGCCTGAAAATAAAGAGCTCATAGAGCTGAGAAATATTTATCAGTCCATGTTAGAGGATGAATAATCACAGAAACGGACAAGGACGGACACTCAGATGATTCTTGCAGTTATAAAAATTATACTGTGCAGTATCGTAACACTTGCTGTTTTATATTTTCTGGCGATTATGCCGCGTATGATAAGAAGACCCGATACCTCACTTTTTAAAAAGGTATATTTTGCGCACCGGGGGCTTCATGACAACGCGGGGGATGCGCCGGAAAATTCCATGGCGGCTTTCAAAAAAGCGGTGGAGGCAGGGCTTGGTATGGAACTGGACGTGCAGGTGACAAAGGACGGCGTGCCGGTTATCTTCCATGATTTCAAACTGGAGCGAATCTGCGGCGCAGAGGGAAAAATTGTGAACCATACATACGACGAGCTGCAGGCTTATACCCTCTGCCAGTCTCAGGAACGCATCCCTAAGCTGTCCGAACTGCTTGAGATGGTGGATGGGCGTGTGCCTTTGATCGTGGAGATCAAGGCTGAGACGGCGGATGTTTCCTGCTGTGTGATCATAGACAAACTGCTGCACGCCTATCGTGGCGCGTACTGCATCGAATCCTTTAATCCCATGGTGCTCTGGTGGTTTCGCAGAAATCGCGGAAGCGTGGTGCGGGGACAGCTCTCCTCGAACTTCCGCAAAGAGGGCGTATACTGGAATATTCTCTATTTTGCGATGACTCATCTTCTGTTCAATTTTCTGACCAAACCTGATTTTATCGCCTACAACCACAAGTTCAGCGAGGAGCCGGGCAGAAGGATATGCAGACGTCTTTACCGGCATCCCGCGGCGGCATGGACGGTTCGCAGCGAGCAGGATCTGGAGGCGCTCAGGGGAAAGTATGATGTGTTTATTTTTGACAGTTTTCTTCCCGCCAGAGTCGGTCGATTATGATCTTTTGGCTCTTTATTTAAGAATACGGAGACGCTTTTACACGCTAATGTGACAAATATTTTGTAATATTTGTCTTTCTTTTTGTGAATTTTTTCAAAAAACCAGTGTTAAAATTGCAAAAATATGGTAAAATAAATGCTAGCCGAGTGGCTTTAATTTTCAACGGAATGGAGGATAGCAAATAACATGGCGAAATGGGTATATTTATTTGAAGAAGGAAACGCGGACATGCGTAATCTTCTGGGTGGCAAGGGAGCCAATCTTGCAGAGATGACGAATCTGGGACTGCCGATTCCGCAGGGCTTTACCGTGACGACGGAGGCTTGTACGGACTATTACAATAACGGCAGACAGATTTCGGATGAGATCAGGGAGCAGATTTTTACCGCGCTTGCAGGACTTGAAGAGAAGCAGGGCAAGAAGTTCGGTGATACTGAAAATCCTCTTCTTGTGTCGGTTCGTTCCGGAGCAAGAGCGTCCATGCCCGGTATGATGGATACCATTCTGAATCTGGGTCTGACGGATGTGGCGGTGGAAGGTTTTGCACAGAAAACGGGAAATCCCCGTTTTGCGTATGATTCATACCGAAGGTTTATCCAGATGTTCTCCGATGTGGTTATGGAGATACCCAAATCTTATTTTGAGAGAATCTTAGACGAAATCAAAGAGTCCAAGGGCGTGAAGTATGATACGGATCTGACTGCCGAGGACATGAAAGAGATCATCGTCCGTTTCAAGAATATTTACAAAGAGAACAAAGGCGAAGAGTTCCCGCAGGATCCCAAGGTGCAGCTTATGGAGGCGGTTAAGGCGGTGTTCCGTTCGTGGGATAACGAGAGAGCGATTGTATACAGACGCATGAACGATATCCCCGGCGACTGGGGCACGGCGGTGAACGTGCAGGCGATGGTATTCGGCAACATGGGCGATACATCCGGCACAGGCGTTGCCTTTACGAGAAATCCTTCTACCGGCGCGAAGGGCATTTACGGCGAGTATTTGATCAATGCACAGGGTGAGGACGTGGTGGCAGGTATCCGTACACCTCAGCCCATCACCAGACTGGAGCAGGATCTTCCCGAGTGCTACAAGCAGTTTATGGAGATTGCAAACCGCCTCGAGGAGCATTACCGCGACATGCAGGATATGGAGTTCACCATCGAGGAAGGCAAGCTCTTCTTCTTACAGACCAGAAACGGCAAGCGTACCGCACCCGCGGCTTTGCAGATTGCCTGCGATCTGGTAGACGAAGGAAAGATTACACCTGAGGAGGCAGTGCTTAGGATAGAAGCGAAGTCTCTGGATCAGCTCTTACATCCGACTTTTGATCCCGATGCTCTGAAGGCGGGTCAGGTAGTGGGACAGGCGCTGCCGGCATCTCCCGGCGCGGCGGCAGGTAAGGTTTACTTTTCCGCAAACGAGGCGAAGGAAGCCCATGAGAAGGGCGAGAGAGTCGTGCTTGTGCGTTTGGAGACTTCCCCGGAGGATATCGAGGGTATGCATGCGGCGGAAGGTATTCTTACCGTGCGAGGCGGTATGACCTCCCACGCGGCAGTTGTGGCGCGCGGCATGGGTACGGCGTGCGTATCCGGCTGTGGCGAGATTGCCATCAACGAGCAGGAGAAAGTATTTGAACTTGGCGGCGAGGTGTTCCACGAGGGCGATTACATTTCGCTGGACGGCTCCACCGGTAAGATTTACAAGGGTGATATCAAGACCGTGGAGGCTTCCGTGAGCGGAAACTTTGGGCGGATTATGGAGTGGGCGGACAAGTACCGCAAGCTTCAGGTGCGCACCAACGCGGATACCCCTGCCGACGCGGCAAATGCCGTGAAGTACGGCGCGGAGGGTATCGGCCTTTGCAGAACGGAGCATATGTTCTTCGATCCCGACAGAATCCCGAAGATCCGCCAGATGATCCTTGCGAGGACGCAGGAGCAGAGAGAGAAGGCGTTGAATGCGCTGATTCCTTTCCAGAAGGGCGACTTCAAGGCGCTGTATGAGGTGATGGAAGGCAGACCTGTGACCATCCGTTTCCTTGATCCCCCGTTACATGAGTTCGTGCCCACCGAGCAGGCGGACATCGACGATCTGGCGGTTGAGATGATGATGACAGCGGAGGAGGTGCAGGAGATCTGCGATTCCCTCCATGAGTTCAATCCCATGATGGGACACAGAGGCTGCCGTCTGGCGGTTACCTATCCCGAGATTGCCAAGATGCAGACCAGGGCTGTGATGGAAGCGGCGATCGAAGTGAAGAATGAAAAGGGTTACGATATCGTACCTGAGATTATGATTCCTCTGGTTGGCGAGAAGAGAGAGCTTAAGTTCGTCAAGGACGTAGTCGTGGAAGTGGCTGAGGCTGTGAAGAAAGAGAAAAATTCCGACATCCAGTACCACATCGGCACGATGATCGAGATTCCCCGTGCGGCGCTTCTGGCAAACGAGATCGCCGAGGAGGCGGAGTTCTTTTCCTTCGGTACGAATGATCTGACCCAGATGACCTTCGGCTTCTCCCGCGACGACGCAGGGAAGTTCCTGGGCGACTACTATAAGAACAAGATTTACGAGTCCGATCCTTTCGCAAGGCTCGACCAGAACGGCGTAGGGCAGCTCGTACAGATGGCTGCGGAGAAGGGACGTGCGACCAGACCTAATATTAAGCTGGGTATCTGCGGCGAGCACGGCGGCGACCCGTCGTCCGTGGAGTTCTGCCATAAAGTGGGACTGACCTATGTTTCCTGTTCACCGTTCAGAGTGCCGATTGCCAGACTCGCGGCGGCGCAGGCGGCAATCTTAAATTGATGCCATAGGATTTTGGGTGTCGTAGGGCACGGAAATTTATTCTAAAAAGAGGCAAATTAAATTAGCTACGACATAGAAAAATAAGACCTTGCATCGAAAGATGCGGGGTCTTATTTTTATCCTTCGGATTATCCTTTCCCTTGCATAAATACTGGATTTGTTGGAATGTCCTGCACGAGATCACCATGGAGTAGGGGCAGTGTGGGCATTAGCCCACGAGAATAAAACAAATTGCCCTTTATAGAAAAAATTTCCGTGCCCTACGACATGGTGATATTTCCTGAATGTGTTTTTGGGAGAATGAGGATTGGCTTGGAATCCTTGTAAATAGGGACTTTGAGAGGATTACCATTTCCCAAAAATGAGAGAAAAATTCCCCAAAAGTGATCAGATTTCATTTTTGGGAACGTTTTTGGGAAAATGGCAGGATGTTCCTGGATGGGAGGTTTTGCAAGGATGAGGAAAAAGAATTTTAAGGGGCGGTGTGAAAAGAGGATGATCGGAAAGTGTACTGAGGTTTGCAGGACATATGATGCGATCCAGTATGCTTATGCTGATCTTCTACAGAAAAGTGATGAAGTGAAGGAGATCAAGTGCAATGTGCTGTTGGATGGATTGGATGTTGGAGAGTATACTTCGGATTTTGTCTGTATCAAGGCAGACGGTGATCTGATGGTACGGGAATGTGTGTTCCGTAAGTTTCTGATGAAGCCTTTGACGGTGAAGCTGTTGGATGCTTCAAGGGAGTATTGGCTTAAGCATGGAGTTACAGATTGGGGGTTGGTCATTGATGAAGAAGTATGATCTGCTGCAATCTGGTGACAGTATTATCAGAGTATTGGAGATTCAGGATGATAGAATTCTTATGATTGATTGTATCAAGCAGACTATGCCTGTATGGAGGAAACTTGAATCAGTGGAATCTTATTCTGAATGTACTAATTATGAACTGTTCAAGGATACGGGATTTACCTGTATTCATATAGATGCTTTAGATGTAGACCAGAGGAAAGTCATGTATGAACGCTATACCATGATCACACCCATTCTTCCATTTATAGCAGATGAAAAGATGCGCTCTAAACTAATTTCTTCAATATCAGAAGAACATCATGTATCAAAACAGACGATCAGAAATTATCTCTGCCTGTACCTGTCCTATCTGGATGTGACTGTTCTTGCCCCGAAGAAGCGAAAGAATGAAAGAGAGTTAAGTAAAGATGAAAAACATATGCGCTGGGCGTTGAATAAGTTTTTCTATACCACAAAAAAGCAATCTCTTATGACTGCATACACAATGATGCTCAAGGAGAAGTATTGCGATGCTATGGGTGTATTGGCAGAAGAATATCCTTCCTTCTATCAGTTTCGCTATTTTTACCGTAAGACTAGGAAGATGCAGAACTTCTATATTTCAAGAGATGGATTGAAGAACTACCAGAGGAACAACAGACCGCTTACAGGTGAGGGAGTACAGGAGTTTGCTCCTGCTGTCGGTGTAGGGATGCTGGATGCTACGGTGTGTGACATATATCTGATCAATGAGGAAGGAAATTTGGTTGGCAGACCGATTCTGACTGCATGTATTGATGCTTACAGCGGTCTGTGCTGTGGGTATTCTCTTTCATGGGAAGGTGGGGTATACAGTCTTAGAGGATTAATGCTGAATATTATAGCAGATAAGGTGGTATGGTGTAAGCGTTTTGGAATTTCCATTCAAAAAGAAGATTGGGATTGTGACAGGCTTCCCGGTACATTTGTCACTGATATGGGAAGTGAATATAAATCGGAGAACTTTGAACAGATTGCAGAACTGGGTGTTACGGTAGTCAATCTTCCTTCCTATAGGCCGGAACTGAAAGGATTGGTGGAGAAGTTTTTTGATCTGCTACAGGGGATGTATAAGAAACATTTAAAGGGTAAGGGTGTGATCGAGCCGGATTATCAGGAACGAGGGGCACATGATTATCGGAAGGATGCCTGTTTGACTATGACGGATTTTGAGAAGATTATTCTACATTGTATGATCTACTATAATTCCAAACGGATCATAGAAAACTTTCCTTATACGGAAGCTATGATAGATGCACAGGTGAAACCTTATGCGTCCTGTATCTGGGAATGGGGTAAGTTGCAGATCGGAGCCAATCTGATAACTGTAGGGAGTAGAGAAGTGGTATTGACATTGTTGCCAAGAACTACAGGAAAGTTTGGACGAACAGGTTTGAAGGTTAATAAATTACGATATCATTGTGAAGGATATACGGAGCAGTATTTATCTGGTGGCAATGTGACAGTGGCTTATAACCCAGAGGATGTTACTTCTGTATGGGTGGTGGAAAATGGAGTATATACAGAGTTTGCCTTGATAGAATCCCGTTTTCAGGGAAAAGACTTGATTGAAGTACAGGAGTTACAGAATGGACAGAAGATAATTACTAAAAGTGAAGTGAGGAATAATTTACAGGCGCAGATTGATCTGGCACAGCATATCGAAGCCATTGCAGGTAGTGTGAGTGGTACTACAGATGTTCATATGAAAAATATCCGTAATACAAGGAAACGAGAACAGATGAAAAACCATCAGGATTACATGAAGGAGGAAAGAAGTTATGGTTGATCTTTCAAATGTTATTCGTATTCTGCCACCAATGAAGTCAGGGGATGATCTATTCTCCACTCTGGAAGTTCTACCAGAGTATGACGATACGATTCGTACTGCAGAAATACCTGTACGTCTTATGGCACTTTCTGACCTTTATAGAATATATGTACCTTCTCAGATGTCATTGGAGATTTACAGTAAAATGTATCTGGCATTGTTGCGGTCATTGCAGAAAAAGGGTACAAAACTGGCCGTACAGCAGAAAAATCAGAACCATAAAGCTGTTATCCAACAGGAGTACAGTGGAATCATGGGCGGTTCTGACAGCTTTACAATCATTGGGGCTTCGGGTATTGGGAAAAGTTCAGCGATCAGTAGAGCAATCGCATTGATTACTGAGAATAGAGTGATTGAAGTTGAGAATCCATATACGAAGATCATTCCCTGTATTTGTGTTCAGTGTCCTTTTGATTCTTCTGTAAAGGGATTGCTATTGGAGATACTACGGAAAGTGGATGAAGTCATAGACAGTAAATATTATCAGAATGCACTACGAGCCAGAACGACAACGGATATGCTGATCGGGAGTGTTAGTCAGGTAGCATTAAATCATATTGGTCTGTTGGTGGTGGATGAGATTCAGAATGTGTGCAACAGTAAGAATGGGAAAAGCCTTGTTGGGATGCTCACCCAGCTCATTAACAACAGCGGTATATCAATCTGCATGGTGGGAACTCCTGAGAGTGCGGTATTTTTTGAACAGGCTATGCAGCTTGCCCGCAGATCGTTGGGATTACGATATGATGTGATGGATTATGGAGAGATTTTCAGGGAATTTTGCGAAACAGTGTTTTCCTATCAGTATGTGAAAAAGAGGACGGAGATCACAGAGCCGATCATGGAATGGCTCTATGAGCATACTTCGGGGAATATATCGGTAGTGGTGTCACTGATTCACGATGCACAGGAGATTGCGATTTTAAATGGGAAAGAGATTCTGGATCTGGAAACACTAAACGAAGCATATCAAAAACGGTTATCTATGTTGCATGACTTTATTCATCCTGTACAGAGAAAACAGACATCCAAGCCTAAAAAGAAAGTGTCTGTTACGAGTACGGGTGTAAAGATTCCTGTAAGAGAAGGGGATCGTGGAGAAGTTACGATTGCAAGTTTAGTATCTGTTGCAAAAGATGAAAATGTGGATATTGTACAGCTATTGAAAGAACATATGACAGTTTTGGAGGTGGCGGTATGATCGTGTATATGCCGACAATTTATCCTGATGAATTGGTATATAGCTGGTTCTGCAGGTATTATGTACATTCTGGCTGTTTTTCTCATAAGATGGCGTTGCAGGAGTTGTATTGTAAGAAGTCAGATTATCTAAGCAAAGAATTCATTGGTAATTTAAATAATGAAGTTAGGGAACAGATCAGTGAAATATATTCTCTGGATAAGTTGATCTTAGATCATACCATGTATCCTCAGTATGCGAGGTTTATTCCATTGGCAGAGAAGAAAGAGGCTTTGTATCGTTTGGGGCATGATTCTTGTGATATACATTATTTATTCCCTGTTCTTCCTAGAAATGATGGGGAACGGTATCTACGTTTTTGTCCATTGTGCGTGAAAGAGGATAGAGAAATGTATGGGGAGGCATACTGGCATAGGAAACACCAGATTAGGAATATGTGTATATGTACAAAGCATAAATGCCGGCTTATGGAATCAAGTGTTCCGGCAAAGAGTGAGCAGAGTTTTACGTTTTGTCCGGCTGAAAACTATACATACGATAGGGAAGTAGTATTTGAAAGGGATTTATCAGTAATTCAGTATATGGAATATCTGGCATCAGTATTTGATTCAGCGATGGATTTTGAAAATGATATTCCTATTAGTTCTATTCTTTATGATGGAATGAGCAGGACAAAATATTTGAAGCCATCAGGACGCAGCAGATATACGAAGATGCTTACGGATGATATGGGTGAGTTCTACGGAAGTATGGGGATATGTAGTGTTGCAAGTGTGTATCAGATTCAGAAAGTATTGTTGGAGAATCTGTATGACTTTTCTGTTGTCTGCCAGATTGCTTTTTACTTGGGGATGAGAGCGGAGGAATTAACGGCTTCCGCTTTGACCAAGGAGCAGATTCAGCAGGAACAGGACAGCCATTATATGAGAAATACTGTGCCTGTAGATTGGGAGTTGTTGGATCGGGAAACGGCGCCTGTATTAGAAATGGTTGTTAAAGGCGTATATGATGGAACTGCTAATGAAAATGGAAGACCGGAACGGGTATCAGAACGGATGGTGTACCGGGAGATGAATCTGCTTGGGCATCAGTTGGAGAATATGCCACGGTGTAAGGCGGTTTTTGAAAAGTATACGGAATCTTATCCTGAGAGTTGGGCGAGGAAGATTATTTGGGCTTATCGGAAGTTGGAAGAGGAGGGAAAGCCTTTTTATTGGACGGATATTAGGAGAATTTCGGGGGTGAAAAAGAAAAATTTGCAAAAGATTGTTCCATATCTTATAAGTCATACAAATGCTGATACGGTTAATCGGATTATGGAGTTGGGTATAGTTGACAATGAATAAGTTAACTGTGTGCTCTAATTATAAGTGATTGTGTTATTGATGGGGAGTGCTTATAATTATAGATATAGTTGTGTGGTGGGAGAAATTTTGGATATGAAAGATGAGATAATGTCTTTGTTGACAGATTTTGGTGAGTTTACTTTGGATATGTTTTTGCTAAATGGTATCATAAAAGATGATAATTGGCGGTTTTCATTTGAATTTTGTAGTAGTTGTAGATCTTTGCATATCAAGTATATATTTTATCATCTAATTGATTGGTTTTAGATAGTAGTACAATTATGTGCCATAGCGCGTGGAAAATGTTATTATGCGATATGATTAAAAAAGGGGATATTATGAAGAGAAAAATGATTTTGACAATTAAAGAACTTAAAATCCATATTATATTGCTAATTATATCTGTCTCTTTGATTTGTAAGTTTTCATCTGCACCCCTTTTATGTGGATGGATGACATTTTTTCTTAGACCCCAAGAAGAAACAGTGGCGTTTGAATTTTTTCGTATTATGGAAAATCTTAGTTTGGCGTATATTGCTTCTTTGATATTTTATTTGATGGTGGATTATATACCTAAAAAGAAATCGGAAGACAAGGCGTTTGAGTTAATTAAACCACATCTTGTTTCATTGCTTATGTGGATGAATAGGATTAATAGTTATTTTAAGTGTGTTACAGATGTCACAGATTTTTCTTCTATATCACAAGATAAAATGAAGGAGATTGACGATTTTCATTTTAATAGTGAAAGGCTATTTTATATAGAAACCTCTTATAGAAATGGTATAAAAAATAGCTGTGATATGGCGGTTTTTCATGGAGCTAAAGAAATTAAAGATAATGGTAAATTGATTCTAAAAGTTTATGAGGATATGGATGCGATTTCAACAACAATGTTACAAGCGCCATCTGATCTTATTTCGATATTGAACAAAATAAGAGATTCAAAATTTCTTGAAAAGATAATACATATTATCAATGATGATGAGATGAAAAATGGGATAGAAATGGTTTGGCGATATTTCAATTTTTATAAGGACTTAGCAGAATTTTCATTTCTGGAAAAGCAACTAGCACAATACGACTTTGATAAACTAACTGTTGTGTATAGAGCAGCTTCAGAGAGTGAAATTATGGAATGGCTTCGTTTGCAAATTAAGATAAGAGGCGAACATCCAGAATTTGAAGAGCTTTTAAAGATAATTAATGCAAAAAAATGAATATTATAATTTTACTTATTGCTAATTTATGTCATTAGGTTTGTGAAATAATATTAAACACAGCTGAGATGTTTCCATTTGGAAAGCTCTCTCAGCCTATTTGTAAATGGGTTAAAGTATGGTGCTAGCATTCAAATTCAAAGGAGAGCAGACAATGGAGTATTATGCATTTTTTGGAAAATGAAATAACATATAAGATGTGGGACTATCCCAAAGTTTGTGTAAACCTCCAGACTGATGTAAGATAAAACTACAC
>CAJUBE010000037.1 GCA_910584725.1 uncultured Lachnospiraceae bacterium
TTTTAATTTGACGTTTTTGTGCGGGAGATAAGAACTTTAATTTGCTGGGCAACACTGAGGGCACGGAGCTGATCGTTGAAGCCCAGGACATGGACAAATACAGGAATGCCAACACCGCAAAGGGAAGCTCCAGGATATATTTCATGGCAGGAGAGCATGGGATGGAGTGCCGCCGTCTGGCCTGGGACCCGAATTATAAGGGCATAGACGACTGGAGGCTGGCACTCAGGAAAAAAGAAAGGCAGAGAGATGAGGAACGAAAAGAGCTGGGGAATGCCAGCATGTTCAAAGAGGTGCAGAAGCCGGAAGATTTCCTGCAGAAATACCGTATCTACCAGCTGGACTTTGGCATGGAACAGATACCGATCCCTTTTGCATTTGAGGGGATAAAGGGGTTGCACAGGGCAGGATATGAACAGCCGCCTGCAGGGCAGTACCGCTTGGTGTGGGATTCCGGCCTGCCCTGTGCTGCAGACAGCACGGAAAGGGAAAGGCTGGAGCGGATCAGGCATATTTTCAGCGACAGTATGCCGGAAGGCTACAGGGGGCGGCAGGTAGCGCCCTCTGACGTGCTGGAACTGTATGATGACGGGAGACGCAGCTATTACTATGTGGATACAGGAGGCTTTGAGCCTGTGCGCTTTTCACCGTTTCTGGCAAAACCGATGCAGGGGTGAGAAGTGGAGGGTGCTTGGCAGTAAGCCGAATCCCGCATAGAGGCACAATAATTTACAAGGGCATGGAGTGGAAGATACTGTTCCGTGTCCCTTTTTCTGAAAGGAGACAGGTATGGATGTATATGCAGAAAACAACGGAGGATTTCAGGCTGTGGAGGGGGCATCCCCTTTTGATGAGGGCAGCCAGTTTCAGGGGGAAGGCTATACGGAAATGGTTTATCAGGAGCCTGCGGCCGGTCCCGCATGGTATGGAGAAGTGCAGGGAGCGGAAGGGCTCCCTGCCGGAGCTTATCAGGAAACCATGATGCAGGCTGTCGGGTATGACAATGCGCAAGGGACGAATGGGCTTCCTGCAGGACAGTATCAGGAAACCGTAATGCAGACAGCAGGAGACAGCAATTTATACGGGACGGAAGATTTTTCCGCAGTACCGTACCAAGAGCCAGCGGCAGAATACGGGGCGGAGGTTTACATGGGAGAAGCGGATGCCCTGCCCGTGGCACCTGGGCAGGTGCTGTTTCAGGTAACGGAAGACCAGGGAATGTACCAGGAGGCGGTTTCCCAAATGGGGGAAGGCTTTCTGGCGCAAACAGGGATGCCCCAAATGGAGGAAACAGTATCAGATGCAGGGCTGGAGATGCAGGAAATGCAGGTTACAGGGCCGCAGGCAGCAGAGTTTCAGGCCATAGAGATGCAGGCAGCAGAACTGGAGGTCACAGAGCCGCAGGTAGTAGGTTCAGAGGACGCAGATATGGAGACCGCAGAACCGGAGGTCTCAGGTCAGGAGGCGGCAGATTCCGAAATGACAGACCCGGAGACTGTCCAAATGGAAACAGCGGAGACAGAGATAGCAACAGAGGCGGAAACAGCCGGGTCAGAAGTGCCGGAAACAGAGGAAGTATCGGATGCCGACAAGGAGGATGCCGAGGAGGACGATGAGGAAACCAGACGCAGGAAACATGAGGCTGCCGAGGCAGAACGGAAAGCGGAATGGGAAGAAAAGCGGCGGGCGAAAAAGGCTGCCGAAAGGGAAAAACTGGATCGGATTGCAGGAATGAGCGATGATGCCGCCGCAGCAGCGGCCATAAAGCAGATAGGAGCAGACACGGAAAAACTGACCCGCAGGAACATGAAGGCCTGCGTGGCCGAGTATATCCAGATCCTGTGCCTGGAGGATCCCAGGTTTGCCCGCATGGTGATGCACCCCCACAAGAGCATGATCCACTGTTTCCAGTACATCAACCGCAAGGCATGGGATTATGCACGGGAAGAAATGAAAGCCGATGGAATCAAACCGGGAACAGGGCAGCAGGGGTATGGGTGTGACGTCCCCGATGACCTGTGCTATCAGTGGGCGGAAGATTATTTCCGGGATCCCCTTGTAGAGGAAGATGAGCAGGAAGAGGAAGAATTCGTCCCCAAGCCTTATGTGCCAAGGGCAGGTTATAAGCCGCCTGCAAAAAAGAAAGCAGAGAAAAAAGGAAAGAAGGCTCCCGAAAAAAAGCCGGTAAAGAAGACCCCTGAAAAGAAGCCGGAACCGAAAAAGAAGGAAGCGGAGACGGAAATGGCAGGTCAGTTATCCCTGATGGATATGGTGTCACAGGGAAACAAGGCGAGTTAGGGCAGCAGGGAGAAAAGCAGGGCGGAGTCTGGCACTCCGCCTGTTTTCCCTTCCATATTTCATAAGAGAGGAGCAAAGAAATGATTGCGTACAAGGCATTTGAGCAAGGGCGTGTCTGCCTGGGATACCAGTTTTCCATGGGAATGAACCGGACGGACAAGGCCAACTGCCGGCAAAACGGTTTTCACTGCGCTGAAAATCCCCTTGACTGTCTGACCTACTATCCTGACATGGATCAGTCGGAATATTACATTGTCGATGCGGGAGGGGATATTGACGAGGATGGCTGGGACTCAAAAATTTCCTGCACGGAACTTACGGTCTTGAAAAAACTGACTCACAGGGACTTTTTCCTGCATGGTCTGGCCTATATGGCGGACCATCCATTGCGGGAATGGAACCGCCATGTAAAAAAAGACAGGGCGGAGGCAGTGTGCGGCTATGTGGTTGTAAGGGGAACGGATCCCGTAGCAAAAGGGCAGGCGGGGGACATCTTGGCATTGGCTAAAGAAGATACAGACACGGGCGTTGTCAAACAGATTGCGCTCACCGTTGTGGATGGAGTGGAGGTTATGCCAGATAAATGGTATGACGTGAATTTAAAGGAAAGGCAGGTCATGATGTTATGAAAAAAACAGAGCTGAAAAAATTACGGACATTGAAAGCTACAAAAAAGATGATGAAGATGGCGGCGGACGATACCGTGAAAAGGGAACGGGTGGGAACATGGTTAAATACCCGCATAAGGGAAGTATACGGGTACGGGCTCTATATGCGCTGCCAGATCTTAGGCGGAATCCTAAAGGTGGCCTTTTTCCTGCCGGAGCATATGAGGATGGGGGCTGTCCTGCCCGCCTATGAATTATTCATCAACAAAGAGACCGGGCAGTTCCTGACCTATGACAGGCTGCTGGATCGGTGGCTGACGGCAAAGCTGGATATGCTCCCCTGGCCGGAGTATGTTTATTGTTCAGAAAAGAAATGGATCAATCCGGAGGGGTTCAAGTCCATAAAAAGGTATCTCGGCATGTCCCGGGGCGGATACAACGGCATCCTGGAATACCAGCTCAAGGTCAGGGCGGATGAACTGAAACAGCGCCATAAGCGGGAGACAGACCCTTGGGACATGGATATGGAGCAGACGCCCGAACTTCCCAGGGATTGGGACAGATGGGTGTCAAAGGTTGGGATACAGGAAAACTACATTTTTTATCATTATGACCGTAGGGGCGTCACAGAAGGGTACTGTACTTATTGTGAAAAAGAAGTGCCGGTCAGCCGTCCGAAACACAATAAGAAGGGCACCTGCCCGTGCTGCCGCCATGTGGTCACATTTAAGTCGGAAGGCAGGGCGGCAGGCACCGTAAGGACGCAGGAGGTATGTATGTACCTGATACAGCGCTGTGAGGACGGCCTGATGATCCGTGAGTTCACGGGGGACAGGGCTCACAAGAAACCGGATTACCACAAGGCGGAATGCCGGTTCAGCGAAGTCAGGAGGGCCATCTTCGACAGTGAGGGGCATGGTCTGCGGGCATATTACTGGGGGGATTATAAGCACTCCGAAATGCGGTGGATCAGGACCCAAATCTGTTCCCCTATGCAACAATCGTATTATTACTATTACAGAACTTATGAAGGGCGTGTATATGGGCGCACCCTGCCGGATCTGGCAAAAAAAGAACTGAAAAAGACCGGGCTGGTGGAAGCGATTGCCCTGGCAAAGGAGATCGACCCGGAAAGATACCTGGCGGCTCTGGCAAGTGTACCGGAAATAGAGCAGCTTGTAAAGGCCGGGCTGTTTACTCTGGCACAGGAATGTATGTACGGCAGGGTCTCCATTACTGACTGTTTCAAGAACCGCCTGTATGGCGGCTTGAAAAAATTGCTGGGGATAGATTCCCAAGAATTGGCAAGGCTGCGCAAGTGCGATGGCGGAAGCCGTTTCCTGAAATGGCTGCAGTATGAGAAAGCCACCGGGAAGATGATTCCTGACCATGTGATCAAATGGTTCTGCCAGGAGGATATCAGCGCGGAAAAACTGGGGTTTATCAGCGGCCGCATGAGTGTACTGCAGGTTTATAACTATATAAGGCGGCAGATGAAGGAGAACGGCATGAAGAGCAGTGAAGTCCTGACAACGTGGAGCGACTACCTGGCAATGGCGGAACGCTTCCACATGGATACGCAGGACGCCATCATTTACCGGGTGAGGAAACTGCGCAGGCGGCATGATGAGCTGGTGGAAAGGAGCCGTAGCAGCAAAACGCTGGTGATGAGGGCTTACGAGATCCTGAAAAAATATCCCCATGTGGAAGAAATTTATGAATCCATCAGGGATATTTATGAATACAGTGATACAGAGTATTCGATTGTAATCCCGCACTGCATTGAGGACGTGCTGCGAGAGGGCGATAATCTCCACCATTGCGTTGGTAGCAGCGACCGTTACTGGGAGAGGATCGAGCGCAGGGAAAGCTATGTCCTGTTCCTGCGCCGCAGCGGTGATGTGGAAAAAGCCCATTACACGCTGGAGGTGGAGCCTGACGGGACGGTGCGCCAGAAACGGACCATGTATGACAGGCAGGAGGCGGACATTGAAGAAGCCAAGAAGTTCCTGAAAAAATGGCAGAAGGAAGTGGCAAAGCGGGTCAGCAGCGAGGAAAAGCAGCTTGCCCGGATCAGCCAGGAACTGCGGGAACAGGAATTTGCAGAAATGCGGGAAAAGCAGCTGGTCATCCATACCGGTGAGCTGTCAGGAAAACTGCTGGTGGATGTGCTGACAGAGGACCTGATGGAAGCAGCATAAGAGAAATGGGAGGATAAAAAATGGAGCGTACCATGGTAAAAATATGTGCGGAGGGGGAATTTGTTTCCCTGAGGACCTATTCCAGAAAATACGGCAGGTCGGGGCAGTTTTTTCTGTGGCGGAAGGAGCTTGATGAACTGGGAACGAAAGGGAAACTGCTCGGCTCTGACGGCTATTCCTATGCACGTCTGTATCTGCATAAAAGCCAGGAGGGAGAGGAAATCCTGAAGGTTGAGATCACCTGGCTGCACAGCAGCGGAAACGAGCTGATAGGGCGGCTGGAACGGCTTTCCCTTGTGTATCAGGATTTTCTGTGCTGTGTGGAAGAAAGTGCCCTGGCAGGCGGAAAGATCTGCAGGCGGCTGTCCCTGCCGGAATGCCACAGGCCGGTTATAGAATTCAACAGCCGCCATAACCTGAAAAAGGTTGCCAGGATAAAGGGGATGCGCAGAAAACTGGGCAAATTTCTTGACCGCCATTTCCGGTGGCCGGATGCGGTAAGGATACAGATTGTGGATGACAGCTGTGTCCCTTACAGCTTTTTCTTCCGGGAGGAACGCCTAAACGGAAATGGCATCTGCGGCGGGATCATCCTGCATGGGCAGGAGGATCTTAAGAAAGCCTGCTATGGGATGCACACCTGAAAAATTTAATTGATTCCCTAGCAGGGCTGGGGTATAATAAGTGTGAGGTCATATGCCTTCTGCAATCGGCTGTACGATTCTCACACAGAGAAACAAAAGGAGGAATGACCGATGGATAAGACATCCATGGACACAGAAATAAAGAACATGGTACGGGCGTCAGACAAGGATGCACAGTACGATGAAAAGGCAAAACGCCTGCTGGGGCACAAATATGTTTTAGCACACATACTTGTGAACACAGTGGATGAATTTAAGGGTATGGCGCCCAAAGAGGCTGTCCAGTACATTGAAGGAGAGCCGTTCATCGGCGTGGTGCCGGTAGAGCCGGGGCTGACAAATGTTCAGAAAGATGATCCTGAGGTAAAAGGACAGAGGATTATCGGCCTGAATTCCGAAAATACGGAAATCAACGAAGGATTGGTAAGGTTTGATATTATTTTTTATGTACGTATGAGGGACGGCTTATCACAGATAATCGTCAATGTGGAAAGCCAGAAGGATGAACCGTTGGGGTACGACCTCCTGGACAGGGCAGTCTTTTATGTGAGCCGTCTGATTTCCTCACAGAAGGAAAGGGACTTTGTCCATACTAACTATAATGACATCCGCCGTGTATTCAGCATTTGGGTTTGTTTGAATCTGGATGAAAACAGTATGGGTTATGTGCATCTTGCATATGATAAGCTCATAGGGGATTACCAGTGCAGGGGAAGGCTGGATCTGCTAAACATCGTGCTGATCGGCCTGTCAAACGAGCTGCCGGAGCGTGATGAAAGGCATGAACTTCACCGCCTGTTAGGAGCACTGCTGTCAAAGCAGCTTTCCGTAGATGAAAAACTGGCAATCATTGAGAAGGAGTATAACATTCCGGCGGAGACCGGCATAAGAAAGGAAGTGGCGAGTATGTGCAACCTGAGTCAGGGTATCAGAGAAGATGCACAGGCAGAAATCATTATGAATATGTACAGGAACGGTTTTACTATCGAGCAGATAGAGATAGCCGTAGAAAAAACCGCGGAGGAAATAAAGGCTATCATAAAAAAGCGGGAGCTGGTTCTGGCATAGCTTTCAGTGCCGTACAGTTAGAACAGAAAGCAGCAGATCATGAAATGTGGTCTGCTGTTTTTTTTGACTTTTTTCTTCCGCTGTGTTGAAAAATTGCGTAATCCATGCGTAAAGGATATGTATAATACGCAAAAAGAGGAGGCAAAAATTATGTTGATCGCAATCGACCATGGAAACAAACAAATGAAGACCGTCAACTGCCCACCCTTCGTGTCCGGGCTGGCGGAAAGCAGTACAAAGCCCTTTGGAAGTAATATCCTGATGTACCGGGACAGGTTCTATACGCTGTCAAACCAGCGTATCCCGTACAAAAGGGACAAGACAGAGGATGACCGTTTCTTTATCCTTACCCTGTTCGGAATCGCACAGGAGCTCCAGGCTAAGGGGATATATGGGGAGTCGCTGCAGCGCGTCCGGCTTGCTGTAGGGCTGCCGCCTGCACATTACGGGGCACAGCACCAGGCGTTTGTCCGGTATTTTTCTGACCGGGGTGTGGTAAAATTTAGCTATCGGGGAAAGAACCATGCGGTTTATATTGAAGATGTGCGCTGCTATCCCCAGGCTTATGCAGCGGCAGTCACCATGATGGACAGGCTGGTGGAGAGCCCTAAGGTGCTGATCGTGGACATTGGCGGCTTTACGGCAGATTACCTGATGATGCGTTCAGGGCGTGCTGATCTGGCCGTGTGTGACTCTTTGGAAAACGGGGTGATCGTGCTCTATAACCAGATTCGCACCAAAGCAAACTCAGAGTTTGACATCCTGCTTGACGAAACAGACATTGACAGTATCCTGGGAGGCAGGGCCGGCAGTTCTGTCTCTGGGGTGGCCGCCCTGGTGGAACGGACGGCTCAGGGCTTTGTCAATGACCTGACAAACGGACTGAGGGAGCGGATGCTTGACCTGTCCTCCGGCAGAGTGGTATTTGTGGGCGGCGGGGCTGTGCTGCTGCGCAGGCTGATTGAGAACTCCGGGAAAGTGGGGAATGCTTTGTTTGTGGAGGATGTGAGCGCCAACGCAAAGGGATATGAATTTCTTTACCGGATGGAAACAGCAGGCAGGTGAGCCTATGAAAGAGAAGAAAGACCGGGAGCGGTTCAGCATCAAGTTCAATGAAAATGATCCTGCCCATGCCGCAGTCATACGCCTGCTGGAGAAACAAGGAGCGCACAGGAAGGCGCAGTTTATTGTCAATGCGGTTCTGCACTATGTAAATTGTAAAGAGGCGCCTGATATTTCCATAGCACAGGCAGCAGACAGAGCATCCATAGAAAAGATTGTGATGGAGATTCTGCACGGCAGAGATGGCGGGCAGCAGGGTGCCGTGGATGAGTCAGATTGCGGGAAGAAAATAAAGACATCGCCAACATCTGCAGAGTTATTGCAGCAGAAATGCAGCGCCCGATCCGAACAAAAAGAAAGCGAATTTGTACAGACGGAAATGGACGAAGATACATGGTCTATGATTGCCGATACCATGTCGGCATTTCGTAACAGTTAAGCGGTCTAAGAAGAATGTAAAACAGGATGTTTTTCGCTAAAATTGATTCTGCGGCAATGAGTTATGTGCCGCAGGGGTCACGTATTCCGTTGCTTACAGCGAAGATATTAAATTCATGTATGATGGCAGGCCTCAGGGCTTGCCATTTTTACTGTCCACAGAATGAACCAGACGCTAATAAGTAGCTATATAAGCGCAGAATGACCTGAAAAAGTGTCAAAGTCTGTCCTCAATTTCATCATAATTTCTAATATACAGAAAGCGTTTAGTATGTAAAAGCCCTCGAAAACCAAAAATATAACCAATATCAGTTATGTATTCAGTTATATACATCTAAGCATAAAAATGGATATACTAATGGTGAATTTGAAAAATCGGGAGGGGCTTATGTTTCATATAGATAAAGTGTTTTGGCATCCTAACATCAGCGTGACAGTGCGATTTACTCCGGTATTATATGATTGGCTGAAAAGTGTCTGCGCAAGAGAGAATATTACGTTTAATCAGCTTGTACTGCAATGCTGTAAAAACTGTATGGAAACGGATATGGAGGAAACTGAAGAGGGGAATTCGGAAAAGGGGACAGTAAAGGATGAAGGGGATACTTCAAATAGGAATCTGTGATGATAAACTGGATGATCTGAAACTGATAGAAACTGCATTCCGCAGCAATGCAAAAAAAGTGGGGATTCCAATTCCGATAGAATGTACTCTTTTTCAGGACGGTGAGGAAATGTACAAGGAGATGGAAACCGGACGCTTTGATCTGGCGCTGCTTGACATTGAAATGCCGGGGATGAACGGTTTTCAGCTGGCAAAGCGCATCAATATGAACAGGAGAACGCCATGCCTTATTTTTGTATCTGCGTATGAGAGTTTTGTTTTTGATGCCCAGACATTTATGCCACTGTGGTTTGTGAGAAAATCCATGCTGGAAAAGGATATGTATAAAGCACTGCAGAAGTATGTTGACGTAACAGTATTTAAGGAGAGCTGCTATCAGTTAAAGTGCGGTTCTGTTTTTATCAGGGACATTGTGTATATCGAAAGCAGCGGTCATTTGTTGACGATACAGATGGCGGATGGAAAAATCATTAAGCAGTATGGGAGCCTCAAAGTGATGGAGGAGGAACTGTCCGGGCATCGTTTCCTGCGTATCCATAAAAGCTATCTTGTTAATCAAAGATATATTGAAGACGTTGGAAGGCAGGAAATCCGTCTTACAGATGGCACGATACTGGAGATGGGAAGGGACAGGCGAAAGGCGCTGATTCAGGAAATATACAGGTACGAAGGGGAAAAATATGGGGTTAAGTGAGCATATCATCAATGTACTTGCGGCAGTTATAGCAGTCGAATATATAGATCATGGATTTATAAAGAAGTATGAAGGATTTAAGCGCTGGGCATTTTTTGTCATAGGATGCAGCGTTTATTTTTTTGTTATGACAGGAATGAACCGGCTCATCAGCTATGAAGGTATTTTATGTGTGCTTTATGGAATCGCGTTGGTTTTCTATGGGATTATCGCTCTGGAAGGAAGCCTGCAGGATAAAACTCTTCTCGGCATCATGTGGATTTTGATCACTTTTCTGGGGACGTTTACTGTTTATGGACTAATGGGCATCTTGACAGGCCGGAATATGGGGGATATTATGAGCATAGATGAGCCGGTCCGTTTTTTTGCGTCTCTTCTGGCGGGCATCATAAAGTTTTTGATGGGAAGAATTGTAGTAAGATTTTATGGTAAGAGGGAGAATCTACATAAATCGGAAAGCTGGATGGTGGCAGGTGTACTGATTCTGAATCTTCTGGTTGGATTGGGAATGTTTCAACTGGAATTGGGAAAAATGTCAGAGAGACTGCGTTGCGGACTTATCTTATGTCTTTTGGCAGGGGCTTTTGGCAGCATACTGCTCTTGGAGACAGTATACAGAAAACTGGGCGAATATCAGAGAGAGAAAATGGAATTGGAATTCCGCGGGCAGCAGGAAAAGAGCAGAAGGGAAAATTTGATGGATATCTACCGGATCAGTCGGGAGATCAATCATTGGCGGCATGATATGAATGAAAAATTAGAAGTGCTATATCGACTTCAGAGCAGGGGATGCTACGAGGAAGTGGAGAAAAATATGGAGCAGCTTTGTGAGGAACTAAAGAGGTATCCGGAGCTGCCTCAGGAAACAGGGAATGAAGGGCTCAATGTGGCCTTAATGAAAGCGATAGCAAGGTGTAAGGACGAAGGAATAAAATTCAGTTATGTGATATTGGGAAAAGCAGACAAAATAGGCAGTATTGACATGGGGACGCTGATGTGGAATCTGTTCAGCAATGGCATAGAGGCATGTCAAAAGGTAATGAGTGATCGTTTTATAGATGTTGTAGTTAGGGATGTCAATGGAGAAACAGAGATATATTTGGAGAACAGCGTGCAGGAAAGTGTCCTGAATCAAAATCCAAATCTGCTGAGCGGGAAGAATCACAAAGAAAAGCATGGTTTTGGAATGGAAACGATTTATACGCTGGTCGAAAAATATCATGGGGAATATAGCTGTTGGGAGGAAGAAAATCGGTTCATTCAGGAAATCTATCTGAAACATGCTGCGTAAAATTTTTGAATAACGGGAATAAAGGTAAATAAGATATATACAGGTCAGGGCGCTTGCTATCCATAATAGAGGCTGGCGCTTTTTTTGTGTGTAGAAATATTAAATATCTGCTTTAGTAGCAGAAAAATAACTATGACTTTTATATGCAACTTGTTACGGTCACAAGAAATCACGGATTGTGTCGAAAAATGACGGATTGTGCAAAAACTGTTGAAAACTGTCATTATTTTATATAACCTTTTGCAAAAGGGGGCGTAGGACATTTATAGAATATCGTCATTTTTAACGCAGTTGATATATCGTGACAAAATAATAGAGAAAGATGAAATAGAGTCCTGTGTATATGGAATTCAGATCACCATAGCCAATATGATTAATTTTGCAATCGCATTCAGTATCGGGTTTCTAGCGGGAGCATTGGCGGAAATGACTCTGTTCTATGGCATATTTGTGAGCCTGCGGTTCTTCTGCGGCGGATACCATGCAAAGAGTTATGGCAGATGTTTTTCTCTCTTTGCACTGACATGTTTGGGGTATGTGGCTTTGTTAAAGGGAGTTTTACGGTATATAGGATGTCCGTTTTGGATATTGGGCACAGCAATTATTTTTCTGGGGATGTGCGTTTGGGTAAAGGCGCCTATTGAGCATACAAACAGACCATTTACGTCGGAAGAAAGGAAACTGTTCCGGAAAAGGAGTCTGCAGCTGTATTTAGGCTGGTCCGTGGTTGGAATGATCCTATGGATGGGGCGGAAGGAAACTTTATCTGCAGGCTTTGCCTGTGTATTTGTAATTATTGCAGCCTATATGCTGCTTGAAAGGGGGGAGAAGGATGAAGAAAAAAGTGCTTGAAGTTATTGCAAAGACTGCGTTAAACGCGGCAAAGAGAGCAGACGGCACGGCATCTGAATTTGGCTTGTTCCAGCCGAAGAAGCCTGCCAAAAAGCAGAAGTAATGCAGTCAGACGGGGAAAGGGGGGACAGGAAATGAGAAGAATACGAATATTGTTTTTCTGCGTTGCCTTAAGTCTACTCTTTCCCAAGACAGCGTATGCAGAGGAGATAATCCCTGAAAAGGAGACGTTGGATGTCATTTTTGCCATTGACTGCAGCGGTTCCATGAAAGCGAATGATCCGTCCAAAATGGGACTAAATATGGTACAGGCATTTATAGATACGGTACAGGCTGAAAATATCCGCGTTGGATATGTTGCATACAATGACAATATTGTGGCATTTTCAGCTCCTGCATCTATAGAGGCGTCTGAGAAAAGGGAACAGCTGAAAACAGAAATCAGTGATATTTCCTATACCGGAGACACGGACATTGGGCTGGGAGTCTCCTATGCATATGGGCTGTTGCCCGCGGAAGGGAACAGCAGGCGGATCATAGTGCTGATCTCTGACGGGGAAACTGACCTGCCAAGGGGCAGTGAGCGTACAAAAGAACAGTCCGATTTGGAACTGGAGCAATGTGCCAGTCAATGCGCGGAAGAAAATATACAGATCTATACAATAGCGTTTGGCCAGTACGATGGCAGCCGGGAGAGCTTGAATGGGGTTGCAGCGAAGACCGGTGCAGAAAGTTATTCAGCACAGGGGCCGGAAGAATTAATAGAGGTGCTGTATGGAATTTTTCAGGACAGCCTGATTTATCAGATACAGCAGTTCTCCAGCGGTACATATGCGGGAGGCCATCAGGAGATCAAGTGTGTGCTGGATGCTCCTTATCTGGATGAAATCAATATTCTGTTGCTTTCTTCGCATCCTGTAGGTGAGACTACAGTTCGGTATGGAACAGAAGAAATACCGCTGACCGGTCTTTCCCACTACGCAGTGGGGAAAATTGAAAACGCGGAGACGATAGCAGCAGGCAGAGAGTTGGTAATCCGCTCGGAAACGGAAGAGGGGCAGGATCTGCAGGTCTATGTCGTCAGCTATCGCAAACTGACTCCGATACTGCAGATCGAGACAGAGACGGGCAGGAATCAGGAGCTGGAGTATCAGGTTTACTTTAAGGATAAAAACGGAAATATTATCCGTGACGCTGGATTTTATCAGTCTTTTTCGTGGGAGCTTTTCTGTGATACCGAAAATATGGCACAGGAGACAGCGGATGTTTCGGAAGGGGTATTGAAGGGGAAAGTGTGTTTTTCTCATTCCGGTATTTATGCGCTATCAGGAACACTCTCGGATGAATTTGGAAGCTTTTCCTTTTCCGCACAGGTTGCAGCATCAAATGCCATGCCCACAGGCAGCATACCGGAGGATGCCTGTACCCGTTTAGACGGTGAATGGACGATCTGTCTGGATGATTACTTTACGGACGCAGATGGAGATAGACTCACGTATTCCATTACGGATGCACAGGAAGGAACTGCGGTTCGGTTAGAGGAGAGCTTGCTGACTATATCTCCGCAGAATACGGGAACGCATACTGTGACGATTCAGATAAGCGATGGGGAAAGTGCGGTGCAGTATGTCCACCATATCAAAGTGATTCCGCTGTGGCAGGAGTACTGGTGGGTGCTTGTTTTATCGACTATATTCGTAATGCTTATTTTATGGAAATTGCTGCATAAGCCCAAACCGGAGCTGGAACGTCTGACAGAAGAAAAAAAGCAGAATCGTTTTTGCGGAAAACTGGATGCTTATTTTATCCAGCAGCCGGAGGGGGAGGATGAGATACCGCCTCTGTCGTTTCAAATGAATAAAGTGAAAGACGGAAGAGTATCACTGGGGGCACTTTTCGGACTATATCCTGAGCAGGCAAAGGCATTGCAGCTGGAAGACATTTTTCTGATTGCAGACGAAAATCACAATATGATTTTATATCACAGGTCAAAAGCCGGCGTTATGGTTGGAAACACGATTGCCTGTATGCAGATACAATATAGTATCAGTTTCGGCGACATTATTTATATTACATCACCAGATGGTAATTATGATTTGGAGATCCACTATGTTGCCGTGTTTCAATAAATCATACAGAAAAAGGAGGAAGTGCTAGCAATGGAGACAATCACGCAGACAAACAGAACAATCCTGTTTGCCGAAATGAATCCGGAACGTCTTAACTTACTGACATTGATCGGGGATGTACGGGGGAAGAGCAGTCTGGATGATGACAAGATGAAAGAGATCAATGAAGAACTTCTGGTCTCAAGTTTTGAAGAGTTTTTGGAGAAATTTACTCCTGTGGTATATTCCTGGTGCGACGCAACGACAGGAAGTATCCAGTACAGTTTGGTAAAGCCAGAAAATATTCCCCAGAACTGTGTTACGGAAATTCCGCTGAATGAGTCCAATGATCTCCTCAATATGTTGACTACACTTATGGGGGCCAGAGATGCACAGGGCGTGGCGAACGCGGATTTTCAGTTCAGCAATATTCTGGAAATGATTTCGCCTAAGAAGATCATGGATGATATTCGCCAGGTACGCAGAGAGATTCAGTATACATATGGCAAATATATGGAGTTGGACGAGGAAGACCCCAAACGTCTGGATATGGGGGACAAGCTGAATTATCAGTTTGAACAGGCGAGCCAGAATTATAACAATGTTTTGGCTATGCTGCCGCTGGCAATCGAGGATATTAAGACCCGGCTGCTGCTTGGGGATCATGAAACGGGTCAGGGACAGGCTGAGTTCAAGGCGGGTCTTTTGAGTATGGGTGATGATGGGGAGCTGAAGATCCTGGAGATGAAACAGGAGGAAAGTACCCAGCTCGCTGTTGTAGATGACCGGATCAATACAAGCTTAATAGAAACCTTCAAAGAGGATTATGACGCCCTGAATGATAATCCGTCCGATTATGTGAGGGATCTGGTAGTGCGGACATTCTGCCCTTTAAGTTCCACTATGGAGAGCAGTGTCAACAGAGAGCTGGAGGTACGCAATTATAACAGCTATCTGGAGTTCTATAAAAAGAGTAAAGATGATTTCGTGAAGGTAGTTAAGCCTTTGATGGAGAGGATGCTGGGTGTTAAAACCTTTTTCGATCAGTATCAGGTCAAGGAAAAGGGAATGCAGCCCAAGCTGCTGGTTACCAATCTGCCGCTGGAAATGATGGTAAAGGCGAGCAATCTGCCGAGACTGATTGCTTATCTGAACACCACGAACGATAAGAATGAGTTTGACAATACAATCTGGTTCGGGATCGTGCCGGATGTGGAGTTAAGTCAGACAGAGGGCGGAAAACTGCAGCGGGTACGTTTCGCAGGAAACCGTCAGGAAGAAAAACGCGGAAATAATTCCATGGAAAACGTGGCGACTTTGCTGAATGCCATAGAGCCATATCGGATTACCACCTTTTTCAGTTTCTGCTCCGGCGAGGAATCCACATTTAATTATGTTGCTACAGAGGGCATCAATATCTATAAGGAAAAGTGTGCGCCTCTTATGAAAAAGGCGTATAGCGAATTTGCCGTGCCCTGTATTCCGAACGCTACCATTATCCCCAAAGATAAGTCGGGGCTGGTACTGGATAAGCGGATGGTGCTGGACGAGGAAGGCAATGTAGCTCTTTCCGCGGAGAAAGATGATGTCATGAAGATGTGGCTGGAGGGTATTTATGTGGGCGCCGCATATGAGGCAGCAGGAATTGTGGCTGCATGGCAGTGTCCGGAATACTTAAAGCAGCGGTTCCGGAATACCAGCATGGAGTATCCCGGTGTGCGGTTTGATGTAGAAGCCAACGATAATGCGCTTTTGGCTGCTACCAGCATGACGAAGGAGATTTCCGGTTTTACCAATGCCATCAAGAATTCCATCAACCGCACAGGGTTTGGCTTTGTATTTTCGTCGGATAATGCACAGTACAAAGGGCAGAACATCAAAAACATCACAGTGTACAAGGCCCGCAATCTGTCAAGCAATGGCAATGAGTTTGAGCCTATTTATAAAACACTTGTAGCTACTTACATTGAGCGGATGCTCCGGTTTTACAGCGGGGATTTCAAGCAGGATAAGATATTGACATTTTTCAGCAATAATCCCAGCAGCCAGAAGAGCAGATGGGACGCAGACCGTCAGTATGTCAATTCAATTCTTCAGGATGGAGATGAACTGGATTACAGGATTGACGAGAAAAATGGGGTCTGCGATGTGCTGGTGACATTTGCCAACACGACGAAAAACCTGAAGGTACAGCTTACAAGAAAAGCTGGAACTGAATAATCCCGTACTTTTGTACAGAAAAAAAGGAGGAGACAAAAATGGGAGTACGATTAAGCATTGAAGGAAGCGAGTCCATCAAATTGATGGAGACAAGCATCACCGGCATTAGGTTTGGGGCGGACATTCCCCATGACTCAAATGCAAGATCAACGGATCTGGGTTCCACGGTATTGATCGAGGGGAAAATCCTGGCGGCTGTGGGCGGAGAGGCAGCAGACGACACAAGCAAGATTGCAAAGTGGTCTCTGGTTGCGGCAGAAAAATCTGACTGTTACCGCAAGGTGCAGATTGATGTTGTGAGCGCATCCCAGATTGTGCGTCAGATTACGATTCCCAACGCTTTTGTGGTGGGATATGAGGAGGATTTCACGGATGAAACCGGCGCGGGCACATTCCGCCTTCTGATCAAGCAGAAGAAGGACAAGATGAGCGGACTCAAGTTTGAGGGCGGTTTCAGCGGAGAGTAAGAAACAGTTATAAATCTTCAGTACTCGGTTAAAAGCTGGCGTATAGAAAAAAAACATTGAGCAGATGGAAGGAGAATTGTTATGGGATTTACATTAAAGGTGGAAGGAAATACCACAATTGAATTGGGAACAACAAGCATTACCGGCGTCAAGGTCAGCACGGATATTCCGCAGGACAGCAATGCAAGATCTACCGATCTGGGCAGCACTGTGACGGTCACCGGAAAGATTCTGACCGCTGTGGACGGCGATCCTTTCGATGGAACAAAGCAGCTTGGCCTGTGGGCACTGGTACCTGCTGAGAATTCCGACTGTTATCGGAAAGTCACCGTTGAGGTGATCGCTGCCTCACAGGTGGTTCGTAAGTATACCTATCCCAACGCCTTTGTGGTGGATTACAAGGAAGACTATGGGGATGCGGAGGGTATCGGTACCTTTAAGCTGGTTATGAAACAGAAGAAGGATAAGATGGCGCAGGTATCGGTAGAAGGCGGATACAGCATCAATTAAGGGAAGAAGATTCCGCATGCAGCTTTGGCGGAAGTGTATAAAAAGGGGCTGCCTGCTTGCGGGCGGTCCCTCTTGACAAATACTTACGGGCGGCGGCAGATGAAAGATTATTACAAAATATTAGGCGTGGACAGACAGGCAGCGCCGGAAGAGATTAAAAAAGCATACCGCAGGCTGGCAAAGCAGTACCATCCGGACGTGGTAAAGGACGATAAGGCAAAACAGGACCGTATGTATCAGATTCAGGAGGCCTATGCGTGTCTGGAAAATGAAGAACGCCGCAGGGAATATGATGCGGAGTGCCTGAAGAGTTCTCAAAAGGCTATGGGCACCGGAAGGAAAAGAGAAAACGGCACGGAACCATTTGAGGAACGAAAGCCTGATATGGGGCAGTTTGAGCGCTTTTTTGGATTTCAGCCGGGAAAAGGGATGGAAACCTATCAGGATAGAAAAGCAAAAAAGCCGGAAGGACCAATCAAGCCGGAGGAAATGTTTGCAGCTTTCTTTGGAACAGGAAATATGCGGGAGGCGGAAAAGAGAAATGCGTCAGGGAAGAAGGGTAAAACAGGTTTTTGATATTCTGATTATCTTGTGCGGAGTAAGCCTTGTTTATTATATCTTAAAAGAGATGCATTCATGGCGCATTACACCGGTTTTTTTATTGACAGTGGCGGTCGGGATGGCATGGGTGCTGTATGATTTTTTCTTCCTGCAGCGCAGAAAAGAGCCGGAGGTGTTTTCATACGAACCGGATGCAGTTCAAACACATGGAATACAGAGGCTTCTTCTGTTAGACGAAGATGGAAAGCCGATCAAATCGTGGGATTTACAGGGAAGAGTTTCTCTGATTATCGGGAAAGCAGGCCAGGATCAGGAGCTGGATATTGATCTGTCGGACTGTGAATATAGCAGTTTTATAGATTTTCAGCATGCCGTGCTGAATTTCTGCCTGGATCAATGGTATGTGGAAGATCTGGGCTCCCAAAACGGCGTTAAGGTAAGAAAAGTAGAGGACGGAGAATGTTATAAAGTGATTCACCGTCCATGCAGGATTGTGGCAGGAGATATTCTTTACATTGCGAATACGAAATTGCTCTTAACGTGATGTAGATGCAGTAATAGATGAAGCAGTTATAGGTTCACGTTGATTCAGACAAGATAGGAGATAAGGAAAATGGGCTTGGCGAAATGTCCGAACGGACACATTTACAATCCTCGACGTTATGGAAAAATATGTCCTTACTGTAACATGAAGACTCAGGATGAGGCTTTTGCGGAGAAACCACTGGGCTTTGAACCTCCCGTGGAGATTCTGGAGGAAACAGTACGCCCTGTGTGCGGCTGGATGATTTGCATTGAAGGGGCGAAAGTGGGTATGGATTATAAGATCCATGAGGGAAAAAACTTTGTCGGCAGGGGAGACGACATGGATGTCCAGATCCTGGGAGACAATGAAATTGACCGCAAAAATCATACCATTATTGTATATGACCCTAAGAACCTGAATACGATGATACTTCCCGGAGATTCCGCAGGAATTGCCTATTTGAATGACAAACCGGTCTATGTACCGACAGAACTGAATCCCTATGATGTTATCTGTCTAGGGCAAAGCCGGTTTCTGTTTGTTCCCCTGTGCGGGAAAAATTTTTCCTGGGGAGATTTGAAATGACGGGCGGTGTGGCTATTCTATCGGGACTCAGCATTGCATATGTCATATTATTTTTCTGCCGCTGTCTTCTTGGCTGGAATGGGAAGCCCTATTGCAAAACTGTAGATTCAGGAGCAGGCATTGCACAGACCACAGGCAGTCAGCAGGTGCAGGCGGATGTTGCGCAGGTCTGGACAAACAGGGCGGGGACAATGGCGGTGTTGGCAGATGGGATCGGCAGCGCAAATACAGGCGCAGTCTGTGCGCAGATAACGGCGGATACCATTCTTGACCGCTTCGAGCCGTACCATGAGTTAAATGATCCCGTATATTTTTTTCGATCCGCCTTTTGGGAGGCGAACAGGCGCATCCAGAAAACCACAGGCGAACGCCGAGGCGGTGCAAGTGCGGGGGCGGTGTTCTTAAATCGTAGCCACTTGTATTACGCAGTGGCGGGGGACGTCCGGATTGCCATTTTGCGTGGAGATGAGATTATTCCGCTTAGTAAGGGACAGACAATCGACGTGCTGGCGGCGCAGGCGTATGAGGATGGAAAAATTTCCAGACAGGATACGCTTTGGAGCATGGAAGAAAAAAGAGTATGGAATTATCTGGGACAGGATGGTTTTCGTGAGATTGAGGTATGCGACCAGCCTATATTGCTCAGGCAGGGGGACAAGGTGCTGCTTATGAGCAAAGGGATATTTGAGGAAATCTCATGGAGTGAGATAGAGGATATTCTGGTTGACAGTGCTTCCCTGCAGGAGCTGGCAGAGCGCATGGTGGATGCGGCAGAGCAGAAAAAAAATCTTCAGGCGGACAATGGGAGCGTCATATTGATACAAGGGCTGGAGGCTTAAATGAGAAGAATCAATTCTGAATTCCAGACATTCCATATGTCAGAGGAAGGGCAGAAACTATCCAACAGGGATTATTTCGGATATGTAGAAATGGATGATTTTGCCTGTTATGTGCTGGCGGACAGTCTGGATGATGAGCCGTCTGTAAACAGCGCAAGGCTGGTGGTTGACAGTATTATCCGTGATTTTACAGAGGCGCCCACCATGGGCAGGAGAGCGCTCAGGCGCTATATGCGGAGGGCGCATGCGGAATTGCTGCATCAGAGGGGCGGAATGCACTTAAAGGTTGCTGTGGTGGTAGCGGTGACCGATTACCGAAAACTCCGATACTGCCATGTGGGAAACAGCCGTTTGTACCTGATTAGAAACGCACGAATTTTAGAGCGGACGCTGGACCAGTCATTAACGCAAAATCTGGTGGAGCAGGAACAGGTTATCCTGGATGAGGCGGCGCGACATGAACAACGCAATAACCTGTATTCCTTTCTGGGGGAGCGGGGAAAACCGGAAATACAGATTTCACGCAAGAAAAAACTGGAGGCCGGAGACCTTTTTATACAGCTTACACGGGGCGTTTGGGAACAGTGCGGGGAGCAGGAATTTCTTCAGATCGTCAATGACGCTAAAGAGATAAAGGATATTCTGGATCAGACAGAAGATTTTATTCTAAAGGAACAGAACAGCCAGGATATAGACAACTACTCCATGGCGGTTACTTCCGTGGACAAGGTTTATCAGTCGCCTAAGAAACCGGTGTCTGTAAAGAAAATACTGCTTATCGTACTTCCTGTTTTAGTGGTAATCGCCACGGTTTCGGTGACGCTATTCTTAAGATACCGAAGTATCCGGACAAAAACGAATTCCATGACCCAATGTATGGAAAGCGGAGAGGAATACCTTGTCCGCAATAATTATCAGAAAGCAAAGGAAGAATACGGGGAAGCCAGAAAACTGGCGGACAGCCTGCACAGGGAGCAGGAGTATGAAGAGGCTGACAGATATATGAAACTTGCCGAGCAGATTATTCTGGCAGATGAGGCTTTGAGCGGAGAGGAGTATCAAAAAGCGCAGGAGCTGTATCTGACTGCCCGGCAGATGGCGATAGATGCAGGAAATGTGGGGCTGGCATATGTGGAAAGTCAGCTGGCACGTACAGGGGGTTACATAGAGGTTTTTGATCTGATTGCGCAGGGAGAGAAAAAAGAAGAGTATGGCAATTTAGAGGGGGCGATTGCCTGCTATAAAGAGGCAAAGGAAAAGGCCGCAGCGCTCTATTTCACAGATGGGAAAAAGGAGGCGCTGGAACTTCAGATGGCAGCAGAAGAGGAACTGGAAAAAGAGCAGATGGAGGCGCAGGAGCGTCTTCGGGAACAGATAGAGGCGGAGGCGGTGGACAGAGCGCTGGATAACGAGCAGAGGGCAAATGACCAGCAGAATGCCATTGACTTGGAAAATAAGGGAAACGAGCTGCTTGCTGAGGGGAGCTATGAAAGTGCCATTACATTTTATCAGGCGGCCCAGACGATTTACCGGCGCTTGGAAATGACGGAAATGGCGGAGGGAATCGAGCCCAAAATTGCGGCGGCCCAGGCGGGAATTACGGCACGAGATGCCAAGGCGGCGGAGATCGCGGCAGCGGAGCAGGAACAAATACAGGAGCCGGAGTGAGGCTCTGCGGCAGAGTACATGATAGGAGAAAAGGAATGAGCCAGTATACCTATACCTTGAATCCCGGCAGGGAGATAGAGGAAACGCATACATACAGGCAGAGCGATCTGGAAAAAATGACGACCTTTCATCTGCGGGAAATATGCAGAAAAGAGCGTTTAGTGGTATCTTCTGCCAAAAATGAGGATAAAGATGGGCTGATCCGCCTGATTATGCGTTTTCGGGGACAGAGGGAATACAGGCATATTGTAGAATTCTGTGAAGACGGTTTGGAACGGATTCAGGAATTTTTGGATTACCAGAAGATCCGATTTCTGGAAGAACCGGAGGTGAGCATTCCGGGAACGCTTACGATCTTCCATGAGACGGAGATGAATGAACTGGATCATTATCAGGTAAAGTCGGAGAAAAAACTTTACTGTGGGAATATGCTGTTGGTGGACGAGGCACTCAGGGTCTATACCTGTTTTTACATTGAGGAAAAAGGGAATATCGCATATCTCTTTAAGGGAAAGGATATGCCGGTATGTCCATTAGAAAAGCATCAGTATGCGATCCTGTACTTTCCGAATGAAACGGTATCTGAATTTCTGTATGACTGCTATTATGGGAATCCCGTTCCTGTGCCCGGTCACACGGAGGCGGTCCGCATTCCTCTTTTGGATGTTGTGGAAAGGGAGATTCCGGAGGCGGATCTGCCGCTTGTGATAGATTTTGGAAGTTCCAATACTACCATGGGAATCTGCCTGCCGGACGGGAGCATTCAGATTGCGACCGCAAAGGGAAAGACAATCATTCCCAGTGTGATCGGTGTGCGGGAAAAGGCAGGAGGAGAGACGGAGTTTCTGTTTGGTTATGATGCGCAGGATATGAACAGACAGAATTACCGGGATGAGGATGCTGCCGTTTTTTATGATATTAAGCGCTGGATCAGCGATGCGGATCGTGTGGAAAGCGTCATATTGAAAAGCGGGTATAAATACCAGTTTCCCAGAAAAGAGATGCTCAGGGCTTATTTAGACTGGCTTTTAGAGATGGCGCGCCAGCAGTTTAAGTGCCGCTTTACAAATATCCAGCTTTTGGCGCCTATTCGTCAGAAAGAGAAATTTCGAAGGCTGTTTACGGAATTACTTCCGGAGTATGCCGTAAACTGCGAGCTGGATGAGGGTATGGCAGTATTGTTCCACAGCATCCACGGCATGATCCGGGCAAAAGGATATGAGGAACGCCGCTGGTATCATGCTCTTGTCATTGACTGTGGAGGAGGAACCACTGACTTAACTTCCGGGCGGTTCTGCATTCAGAATAACAGGGTGTCCTACATCATAGATCTGGAAACGCGGTATGAAAACGGGGATACAAATATGGGCGGAAATAACCTGACTTACCGCATCTTTCAGCTGCTCAAGCTGCGTCTTGCGGAAGGAATGGGGTTTTTGACAAAAGAACCTGTATCCATTGGCTGTGCCGGGGAGGGAAAGAACGCCTATGGAGAATTGGAGAATCGTTATCTGCAGGCGGAAAAATGGCTGCCTACCCGGTTTAAGGAATATGAAGGAAGAAACAGGGAGCAGTATTTCTTCGTAAAGAATAATTATTATTACCTTTTTGCACTGGCGGAGCAGATTAAAAAAATGTTTTTTCAGGCTGGTTTCTGCTATGAACTGAAACTGTCCACCGAAAAAGGAAAGGACATCTTTCTGGATAAATGGAAACTCTCTGTCTGTGGAAACAGCCGGGATAATGTTTCTGGCGGAGCATTTGAGAATGTTTCCGGGCAGATAGAGGTTGTGTTGTATCTGTATGAGATCGAAGAGCTTCTGCGTCCCGAAATTTACGGATTGATGGAGCGGTTTCTGGATGACAAATTTGAAAAGGGACGGCTTGCGGAATACGAGATGATCAAGCTGACCGGACAGTCCTGCAAGTCAGGGTTGTTTTTGGAGGCATTAAAACAGTATGTTCCGGGGAAGAGAATACAGGGAATCCGGCGGGATGAGGCTGGAACAGAACTGAAAATGTGCTGCCTTGAGGGAGCGCTTGCCTACTTTATGAACCGCAAGCTGGGCTATATGAAAGTAAATGAGAATTACAGGGTGGGCAGCCTGCCCTATGAGATCATGGCATACACCCATGAAAATGAAGAGAAAATCCTGATCAAGAGTCTGGATGCGGAGAATCATATCGGTTATATTTCCCGTTTCCATATTGGGAATCAGTTAGACCTGTATTTGAATGATGAGCAGGGAAAACGGCTTAAAACTTACTATTTTGCCTATGATACCGCTGCGTTTGAGAAGACGACACAGAAGGAGATTGACGATGCCTATGCGGGAACGGTCATTCAGGAGGAAACAGATATTATTGAAGAAGGAGAGATGAAATTCTTTGTATGGATTTCCAGAGAGCGGTGGGGATTTGAGGTACTGCCGATTTTGAGGGATCAGGAGATCTTATATAAAGGTGCGGAAACATTTTTTGACTTTGAGGATGATACCTGGGAATTGAACTTCTTTGACGGAAGAAAGTAGAGGTGGTGTCATGGAGCAGATGGAACAGGAAACGCGTATGAAAGCCATGAAAGAAATGATTCAGAGGGAAATACAGTCCATATCCGGTCTGGAGGAACGTGTTGCCTTTAAGGAATTGATGGAGAGCGTCTTTCTGTCACTGTACGAGACAAACCTGAAGATGTATGAGGAACTGGAGCAGCGTGTAAAAGACGATTTGGAGTATGATAAAAACCGCTATTACATAAAGACAGGCATGATTGAGAAAGAGTTTTTTGACGCATCCCATCATTTGCTGTTTCCCATGGAAGAAAATGATTTGCGGGAAAAAGTTTACAGCATGAAGGAAATCGGGCAGGCAGTGGCGGAAGGAGGGGAGTTTCCGCTGATGAAAGTGATGCTCTGCTGCGACTTTTTGGAATTGCGCAGAATCCTGCAGGCGCAGCCCGTATTTGAGGGAGTGATCAGGACACAGGAGCCTGAGGGAGAGTGGAAGGTAGAAGTATCCCTGCGGGAGAACAGGGAATATCTGGATAAAATTGCTTATCTCTATTTCCTGTTCACAAGAAACGGCATCCCCTGGCAGACCGTCAATGCGCCGTATTTATATAAGATGGCAGATGTAGTGGTAACGGGAATGCCGGAGGGTGTTACAGGAGAAGAAAAGATTGAGCAGGTAAGCATCCAATTTGGCGAATACAGCAGGATCATCCGGCAGGATGTGATTCCTGTGTGGAATGTACGGAGGCTGGAATTGGAGAGTGTGGGCTTTCCAACTCCCTGCGAAGATTATCGGAATTTTGAACATCAGATTTCCCTGCGTCAGCATGGTGCTGAACATGCTTATTTAGTAGAAGATGACAGAAATATCCGAACGGTCAGCCAAAACGGCGAGAAACTCCGAATTGTATGTGAGACAGGAGAGGCAAAGAAGTGGGGGATTTATCAGATTCGATCCTCCAAAGAGCAGAGAATTGACCGTTATACCTTTCCGATCATGGAAAATGGCAGAGAAGACAGCTTTTCGGAAAAATACCAACGGAAATGGAACCAGCAGATCAGGACCCAAACAGAACTGACGCGTTTTATAAAGGGGTTCGGACTGGAGGATTATGTAAGCTATCAATACTGTCGGATAGAAGATCACTTTTCGGACAGGCAGGAGACTTATTCTGTAAATTTCTTTGTGCAGGATGAGATTCGGGATAAGACGGCACAGAAAAAGCTGGTTTTATATTTTCGACAGGGCCGGAAAGAAGAATGGCTGCAAAGGGACATATTAAGTTTTCTGGTGTCCGAGGTGCAAAGGGTTTATCCGGAGTATGACTGCGGAGGAATACTGCAATGAGGTATCTATGGGAAGTGCTGCTGGCGGCACAGGAGGAAGGGATTCCGGAGGAAAAACTCCGTTTCGTGCATACGCCGTCCGGCAGCGGGTATATGGAAATATCGCTCCCCTGCCTGAATCAAACATGGGTGGATGAGGACAGTGACACAGGAAACAGGAGCATAGAAGTCAATACCTACTATCGCTTTTATGACATTTTTTATAATATGTTTCCTCCCGAAGCTCCGGAATTTCCGGCTCTGCGGGAAAGCCTGACAAATTTAAGCCTTCATATGCTGGCTCAGAATGATATCCTGAGAGGGCTGACAAAAGAGGATTATCATAAAAGGCTTTTGGCAAAGGAAATATTGTCTGGAGGCTTTGGTACTGCGGCAAAGGACGTGTTTCTGTCCATGAACCGGACAGAGCAGGAAAAGCTGTTGGGGGGATGGCTGAACAGTTTCCGGGTGGGAAGCGCGCTGCCAATCTTTCTTGATATGGTGCATGGACTGGTGGCGGACAGTATTGTTTATCACAACAATGAGTGTCCGAATGAGGTGCTGGTTTATACGGGATGCAGGAAAGAGAGAAATCTGGAGCAGAGAATCCAGTTCCTGATAGATACTTTTTTAGATATTCGCTATCATGTGGAGATTTTTTATGAGTATCATTTCGGCATTATCGGAGTGGAGGAAACCATGCAGATTGATGAAATTGCCATTTGCTGAAGGGAGTAACGATGTTTCAGAATACATATCCGGTTTTTGAGGCGAAGAGATTATTAAAAAAGGAAATGCTTGAAAACCTTCGGGATTTTCCCAGAAATTTGTTTGATTTACAGTATCAGGCTTATAGTGACGGAATCCTGACGGGATGCGCTATAAAGGGGAACGAAACGGGACTGACAATTTTGCCTGGAGTCGTGCTTTATAAAGGAGTACCTTATTTTCTTACCGAACCATATTCTGTCTCACACACAGCGGAAGGGAAATTGGTATATGTGAAAGTACACTTTTGGGATAAAGCCATTGGAACAGGCGGGGAAGAATTCTTTTCGCAGATCGTGGTGGATGAGCAGGAGCCGGATGCAGAACAGGAGATGGAGCTGGCACGGTTCAAGCTGCAGCCGGGCGCACGGCTCAGATCAGAATATGTAAACTTTTATGATTATGAAACAGAGTTTGACACGGTAATCCGTATCCATGCACCCTATGCCGCACCGGAGCATTCGAGTATGTGGCCGCAGATCTGTCAGAGCTTTGCGCGAGAGATGATGAAACATCCCATAACAGATATTTGGGACAGCGCTTTTTGCATAAGCTGCCTGCAGATGACAGAGGCCATGTCCTATGAGGCGCTCCGCGGGTATCTCAATATGAGACTGGGGCGGAACAGGGAATATACAAATGCGCAGATATATGCCGCATTAAAGAGCATTTTGCGGGAGAATGGCGGGAGAGAAGATGAATCAGGGCGCTCACCGAAAAAAGAGGGAACATTGCTTATGATATGAAACAAGGAAGAATTTCTAAAGCGTATGCAGAAAGAAAAAGGAGGCGGCAGATATGGAAAAAGAAATGGATTTGTCCATAGCACGATTCATCAAAGAATATTGGGAACGGGAAGAGGCAGAAGAACGGGAACGTGTGCGAAAGCAGTATGATCCCAAGGAACGGATCACCTATACCTTAGAGGAACTGATAGAAGGGGTACGGAGCGGGCATCAGATGCTATATACTCTTCCTTTGGATTTTGAACCGAGACATCTGTTAGACGGGAAAATTGTGATTCCCTATATTAAAAACTTCTTTGAGGTGGAAAGTGACGAACCGGAGGCGGTACTTTTTGCCGGTAATAAAAGAAAAGTTGCTTTTTCCCTGTCAAGCTCACCCTGTAAGAAGATGGCGCAGTCCATGGATCAATGGATCGCCGAGATGAGAGAGCGGTTTAAGGAAATGCATTGGATCATGAAGCCTGAACGTAAAAAAAGCATGGGAAATATGGAGTATTTCTGTTTTGCAATGCCGACTTCAGAGGGAAGACTGTATAATGTGATGTTCCGGTTTCATAAAGACGGGGTGTTATATGCGGGAGTGCTGAACTGCCCGGAGGAAGAGCGTAAAGGTATGGGACTTCTTTTGGAGGCTATGGTTTATGTGATACAGGAAATGAACGGCTAGGAGGTGCTGGAAGTATGGATGCGATTACTTATGGACAACTTGTATTGATGCTGGGCAATACTGTCATGCCGGTATTCCAGCTTATCATCAGGGAAAATCCAGGGTGTCATGGCACACTGTCTGCGACTCTTGCAGTGGAAGAGGGGGCAAAGGACTATCTTCTATATGAGGAAAGCGCCAGCGTGGCTCTGCTTGTTGTACAGAGTAAAGAATTAAAGCCATTATTTTTCGGTATGGTTACTGACATGAGTGTAAAGACCAGCGGAAAACAATGTGTCGTGTATCTAAAGGCAGTAACAAGCAGTTATCAGATGGATCTGCTTGCGCAGAACCGTTCTTTTCAGGACACGGCTTTCACTTCTCATCAGATGGTGGAAAAGGTAATGGAACCATATGAAGAGCAAAGTAAAGTTTTATTTTCCATTCCGGATGAAGAACTGGGGCAGATTATGGTTCAGTATCAGGAGACGGATTGGGCGTTCTTAAACCGTATTTTATCGAGATACGGTGTCTGCGCTTTTATTGACAGTGCAAAGCCCGGTATCTTTCTGCGGGCGGGTCTTATGGATACGGAGGAAGATGCGGATTGGGATAGCCTCCCTTATAAAGTGAAACGGGATACGGCGCCAGCAGATGTAGACAGGACGCTGAAAGGGCAGTTGTGTTATGAGGTTGAGGCATATGATATTTTCCCGCTGGGCGAAAAAGTACGTTTCCATAATCAGGATCTCTATATTGGAAAAATAACGAGAAGTATACGGCAGGGACTTTTGGTTAGCTGCTACAGCCTGTACTTTCAGGAGGGTCTTACGGTTTCCATACAGAATAATCCATATCTTAGCGGAGTATCGATCAATGGAACGGTGGCAGACATAAAGAGAAATACAATTCAGGTAAAACTGGAAACGGATGTATTGAAAAAATGTAAGAAACAATATTTTTTCCCGTTTTCTACAGTGGCGGCATCTCCGGACGGGAGCGGATGGTATTGTATGCCGAAAGCAGGCGACCGCGTTCGTATTTTTTTCCCGACGGATGATGAGAGCGAAGGATATGCGATTGCCAATATTATGGGAGAATCCGAACCGGCACAGGGCAGTTCCATGGAAAACCCGGATGCAAAGGATATTACAATGCCGGATGGTAAGGCTGTCCGGTTTGTCCCGGGAGGAATTCAGCTCGCTGTAGGCGAAGATAAAGGAACGATTACCCTGACAGATGACGGAAAAGCAGAAATCCGAACGGACGAGGCGATTGCGATCAGTGCGGCAGAAGCGGTGTGCCTTAAAACGGAAGGAACAATGGAAGTAATGGCAGGGACACAGATACAGATCATCAGTGATGCAGGCGGCAGTATACGCATGACCAACGACACAGTGCAGATTCAGGCATCTGCCATTGAAAACAATTAACGGAGGTGTGCAATGTACAGCTTACATGATATTAACGTAACAGGACTTCCTATAAACGAAGTATTGGAGTGCGAGATCGAATCCCATATAGGAGAACACAGTACGCTTACGCTGCTTGCTTATACAGACAACGAAGATGTGCTTTATGAACTGCCGGACTGTCAGGAAGTCACCATTTGTCTGGGGAAGGGAGAAGAAAAGAGAATTCTTTTTTCCGGTATTGTGACAAATGTGCAGATGTCAGAGCAGGGACAGATGAAAACGGTTCAGATCGAAGCAAAAAGCAGGAGCTGGCTTATGGACCGGACAAAATATTCCCGCTCTTTCCAAAATACAAAAATGACATACAGGGCACTGGCAAGAGAGGTGCTGGATTATTATGAAGACCCGGACAGTGAGGAAGAGCAATGTGATATGATCTGTGCCGGGGCAGATCAGGAGATAGAAAACCTGTATATCCAGTATGAAGAAACGGATTGGGAATTCTTAAAAAGGGTTCTTTCCGTGATCGGATTGGCAGTTACACCGGATAGCCGGCAGGATAAATTGAAGCTGTACGTTGGCGTACCGGAACTTGCAGAGGCAGAGGTGCCTTATGATGTACTGGCAATAGACAAGGATATGGAGTCTTATTACCTTTTGAAAGCAAACGGAAGGGATGTCCGTGCAGCGGATTTTACCCGCTACCAGATTATTTCGGAGCACTTGCTTGGATTGTTTGAGACGATTTTCGTACAGGGACAAAAGCTGACGGTATATTCCAGCAGATATATTTTTAAGGATCAGGAAATGTGTGGGGTTTATGGACTGCAAAACAGCCAGGGCCTGAAACGGACCGCTTCCTATCCCATGCATCTGATTGGTGTGGCGCTGACGGGAAAGGTGGCTCATGTGTCAGGCACAAAAATACAGGCGGCACTTGAGATTGACAAGAGCCATTTGGAAAGAGCGGTATTCTGGTTTCCCTTTTCAACGCTGTCAGCGTCTCCGGACGGGAGCGGATGGTATTGTATGCCTGAAGAGGGAGACGATGTGCGTATTTATTTTCCTTCCAAGCAGGAAAACGAGGCGTTGGCGCTCAGTGCGGTCAGTAATTATGATGTTTCGCAGGCGGGCGGAGAAGACAGGATGAGTGATCCGAACAGCCGGTATTTGAGGACAAAGGCAGGACAGGAACTGGCGCTGGCACCGGATCATATCAAACTTTCCTGTGGGGAAAAGGCATCTTCGGTGATGATTGATACGGATGGAAAGGTTACGGTACAGGCACAGACTATGGTGAAGATAGAAGCAGAAACAAGTGTGTCCCTGTATGCAGAGGAAAACATAGACATCCATGTATCGGAGCAGTTCATTGCACAGAGTCTGGATGGCGGACAGATCATTTTTGATAGTGGAAATATCTATATCAGGGGAACAGAGGTAAATTTTGACTAATGTTGACGGAGGAAAAACGGATGGAGAGAGAGGCAGCCTTACAAAGTTACCGGGAAACGGTATCCGGAAAGCTTGCAGAGTTCCGCAGCACTATGGAAAAGCATCTCATAGAGCATGGTGAATATTTGGAGAACATAGTGAAATCATGTATGGAACTTCTGGGAGAGCAGATGGAGAAGACGGGAAAAGAGTATGTATGTTTTCTGTATCTCTCTGTACTGAAAGCAGATTTGATCAGCAGGAAATACCGTATCTATCTTCATGGTCTGGATATGCGCTGGTATCTGGATGAGGAACCCGCGGAGGCATATATGGATGCGGAAGAATTATTTGAGCCGTTTGACCGTTTGCGAAATTCGCTGGAAGAGGCAAACAGCGGCTATGGAGGTGCCGTAAGCAGCTACGATATTCAAAACCTGCTCTTTGAAGAGCTGCCGCTTATAGACAGCATGATTTGTCAGATTCTCCGTTACCGTCTGCGCGACTGGGAAGAAAAGGGGATTTTCGATACAGTGGTTCGTTCGCCTTATTGGCTATTAAAGTGGGGGGAATATCGTGACAGATCAGAGTTCCTGATTCAGACAGACCGCGTGGAAAAGCCGGATTCAGCATGGAAGGAAGAATTGAAGAAAGCGGCACATGATCCTGAAAAGATGGTTTTCAGCTATTGGTACAAAGGGAAATGTCAGGGAAAGAATCCCCAAAATCTGGATATGCGGTTTATTACTTTTGAGGATTGTGTGGTGCAGGATATCAGGTTTGAAAACTGTAACATGGAAGGGAGCCGGTTTCCCAAAAGTAAGCTGAATGGGTGCAGCTTTGCGGGCTGCAATTTGAACGGCGCAGATTTTAGAAACTGTAGTTTTGATCATACATCCTTTGCAGGAGCGGAGCTTACTTTAGCTATTTTTCCGGCGGAGAGTATTCCTTTTCTGGAGATTAGCGCGGAACAGCTTCAGACGATTCAGATATACAGGGAGGAGCAGGCATGAGATATTTTTTCATTCAGCAGGACAAGGAACTGCCCTGCGCGATCCAATATCGGGATTTTGACATCAACGGAGGCCGTCATGTGTTCTCAAAGCAAGATGCAGGGCGGCTGAATGACAGCGTTGTTTTGTATCTGAAGGGGAGCGGCAGAGAAGCCAGATGGGATTTTTTACAGAGTCCTGTGACGATGTTTGACGAGCGGTTCAGGGATATTCTGGAGGCATATGAGCCCAATCTCTTTTTTCAGGAGGTAGTCCTGATTCACAAAGAAAATGCCCTGCAGTATCAATACGTACACACGCTTATGGAGCAAGTGGATGCTGTTTCGGACAAAACAGAATACTATCCGAACGGAACCGTGAAACGGCTGGTTTTAGACTCTTCTAAGATTGGCAGGCATAATCTGTTCCTGTTAGGAGGGAGCCACAGAAAAGATCCGATTGTCAGTCTCGCACTGGCTGAAAGCCTGCTGCGCCGGCAGTCGATTGGGATCTGTTTGGAAGAAGTGGAGGTGGAATAGATGGGCAACACAGCGATACAGAATGCAGCTGAGGACTTTGCGGAATCAGTAACAGCGGGACTGCATAATGCTACGGAGGCAATGCTTCCAAGCATGAGTCTTTCGGACATTGAAAACGCGGCAAATAATACATATATGGAATATAGTGCGGCGGGAGATGCTTTAACTGCAGCGCAGGAAAAGAAGAAAAGTGCAGAACAGGCATATAAAGACGCGGTGAATGAGTATATGTTTGGGAATCCCGATCCGGAAAGCTATGAAAAGATGCTGGAGGCGGAACGGGCACTGGAAGAAGCAAAGGCAGAAGAAAAAGCGGCTGAAGCGTCTGTGGAAGAGGCTGCGAAAAAAGCGCAGGCGGCATCAGAGCTTGTGGAACAGAAAAAGGAGGAGCTACGAAAGAGCAGATACAAAGACACTACCTATGTGGTACATTGCGCCCGTATCGAATGCTCCTGCGGCATGAGGGAGAGTTACCTTGCCTTAGGTCCTACTCATGGCGTGAAAACCCGTCAAATTCCACAAATGATAATAAGCGATACGGTTCTTGATACAAATATCATCAATTTTGGGGGATGTAAGAGTAAGGAAAATCCGACCCTGATTGCGGCGGCAGAGGAGGCGGCCCGCAAGGCGAATGAAGAAATTCAGGAAAAGAGAAAGAAGGGAGGCTTTTTTAACTGGGTTATAGATTTATTTTGCGGTGACGGGCATGTTGAGGTATCGGACAGTCTGCTGGAACAGTGCGTAGGCGAATGTAAGGATTGTATTCCCGCAAATGCGGAATGGAGAAGAGGACATGTGAAGGTATCTATAAATGGAAAACCGGTGCTGTTACGCAGGTGCAGTACAAGGTGTATTTATGGTGGGCTGGTTACTATACTGCTGTCAGGACAACCGGAATAGGAGGATATGATGGAGCTTACTTATCAGGGACTCAAAATTAAAATCCCTTTGGAGGGATTGGTCAGTGTAGAAGAATTTAAGCTGGAGGCATCTTTTAACAAACATGTGTCAGTAGAAATTGCATTGATTGCAGAGGAAGAAAAGATTGAACCCGCAATCAATGGGCTGGCAGATAATGACGGAATTGAAGTCTATGAAAGTAACCGGGAGGAACTCTTGTTCGCCGGTAAAATAACGGATGCCAAGATGGTGAAGGACAGAGGATTATGCTGTCTGAAATTAACAGCGCTTTCTTATACAATGGAATGGGATCTTGTGCCGGTAAGCCAAAGCTTTCTGAATCTGGACGCAACCTATAAGCAGGTTATGGATAAGGTGCTTGAAAACCAGCCAAATGCGGAAATTAAGGATTATGTAACAAAAGGGGCCGTGATTCCGGATTTTCTGCTCCAGTATGAAGAAAGTGACTGGGAATTCCTCGCACGTCTTGCCAGTTGCTTTGGTACATTTCTGGTGCCGGACTGCCGCTCCGACCATGGACGGGCTTATTTCGGCATTCCGGATCTTGGAGAGGAATATGTTCTGGACGGAGAAGATTATCAGGAAACCAAGGACATGGATCGGTATTACCGTATCGGGTGCATGTTAGGTATTCTGTCGCAGGAACATATGGGCTGGGAGGTAACGACAGGATGCCATTTCAGCCTGGGGCAAAAGGTTCGGTTCAAGGGGATCAGTACGATTGTTACTAATATACGGTATCGCACCGTTGACGGTGAATTGGTTCGTTCTTATCAGCTCAACCGGGAAAAGGGGGTAGTGTGTCCGCCCAGGAAAAATCCGCACATATTTGGCATGAGCATTCCGGCTACTGTAAAAGAGCGCTCCGGTAATTGTGTGAAGGTACAATTTCACATTGATTCGGTATACGATACTTCACCGCATGTCAGGTATTTTACATATGCCATAGAGAGCAGTTTTATTTACTGTATGCCTGAAGTGGGGAGTCAGGTTCATATTTATTTTCCCAGCGATGATGAAAAGGATGCGGTAGCGGTTCATGCAGTACGCACGGAAGGATCGCAGGCATCCGGCAGCTCTGCGGGTTATGCGCAGAAACTGGATTACAAGTCGTTTTCCAATATAAATGGAGCAGAGCTGCTGCTGGCTCCTGATTTCGCATCCATGTCCGCCGACCAGGAGAGTGCAGCCAAAGTTTCTTTGGATGTGAACGGTCTTGCGGAGATCAAGGGGAAGAATATTGAAATAACCACAGAAAAAAGTCTTTCCTTAGGGGGAGCCCTGGATGAGGGCGGGATTCCCACCAAGCAGTTGGCATTAGAGGCAGGTTCTCTGGCATTTCAGGTGGGCGAGTCCGGAACAAGCATTGAGTTGACAGAGGAGGCAAAGATCATTGCTGCCTTTGTTAAAATGGAGGCTACAGATACAACGCCTGCGGATAATCCTACGCTTGAGGAGCTTTTTGACAATGTAACGGCAAATGATGAGGAAGCAAGGAATCAAATTAATGACAATGCGAAAGACCAGCTGGTGGCAAAGTATGAAGAAGGGCGCAAGCAGATATTAAGAGGCCTTGGAAAAATTGCCGCCGTTGTTGCCACGGTTGCGGTCGCAGTTGTGCTGACAGTTGCCACAGGAGGCGCAGCACTCGGTCCCATGATGCTTGCGACATATGCGCTGGGAGCTGCCTCAATTGGTATTGCCGTCTCAGACATAGGGGAGGGCGTCGATAATATTAACAAGGCGCAGAGCGGAAATTTGGACAGAGGACATAATTTCCTGCGTGATGACGTGTGTCAGGGAAATGAAATTCTCTATAATGTTATTAAGACGGGAGTGGATATTGCATTTGGTATTGTGTCTGGAAAAGCCATAGGAAACATTTCCGGTGCAGCAAAATTAGGACGTTTAGCTTGTGGCAGCAAGGAATTGAAGACACTAAAAGCAGTTGTTCAAATGGGCGGAAATGTAATTAGTGCAGCCTATAACCAGTATGTTGAAACAGGAAAAGTAAGCTTCTCAACCATAGCAAGTAACATGGTCATTGGCATGGCTCAAGGATTCATCGGAACCAGTATAACAGATAAAATCATGGGAGGAATGAATTTCAACAATCCTACCGTGAAGAAACTTACACAGGTTGTGGTGGGAACATTTGTTGATACGGGAATGGACTGGGCGTTTAGTGGTCTGTGCGGGCAGCCCTTTGATTTGGGGGACAGCCTTGGGAGAAATGCCTTTGCCAATACGCTCGCAGCCTTTATTGCCGATCCGGTGGATGCCGTCACGGGTACCTACCTGATCCATACCACGGACTTTCTTCTGGCGAGTCTGCCATCGTCATGGAAACTGGAACGCTCCTACTATTCGACGGGTGAAAAAGACTCAGTATTTGGAAAAGGATGGAGTTTCCCTTATGCCAGCAGAATCTATCGTGACACGCAGGATACAGAAAATATCCGCGTCCATATGGAGACCATCACGGGACATTCTGTGTGCTTTGAAAAGCAGGGGGATGCCTGGGTGAACCAGTGTCCTGGTACATCCCGTTTCAGCCTGACCGTGAGGGAAGACGCCGGATGTCCGGAGCAGGAGGTATTCCTGCTCGCAGATGCGGAGGACCATACACTCTGCGTCTATGACAGACAGGGGAACCTTTCCTATGTGGAGTACCCGAATCATTTGAGACTGCTGCTTTCCTACAATGCAGAGGGGCTGGAGCGCATCACCACGCCCCTTGGCAATGTGCTGGAAGTAGAATGCCGGGGCGGACGCATCCTGCAGATCACGGATGAGATCGGGCGCAGGACGCAGTACCGCTATGCGGGAGAATATCTGGCGGACGTGGTGCATACGGACGAGGGGATCACCCATTACGAGTATGATGAGAACGGACATATCATGTCCGTCACCGACCAGAACGGCAGCCGCTATATTGAAAACGAATATGACGAAAAAGGCAGGATCACCAGACAGGGCTTTACCAACGGCCTCTATCAGATATTTACCTATGATGATGTACACCGCAGGAATACGATCTATTACAGCGAGACCGGCAAAACGGAGATCTATGAATACAACGACCAGTTCCTGACAGAGCGGACGATCTACGATGACGGCACCTGCAAGAGCTTTGAATATTCCGATGATAACAGGAAGACCGGAGAGACCAGCCGGTCAGGACACAGAAAAGAGTGGGAGTATGATACCTTTGGGCGCACCATCCGGGAGAAATCACCGGACGGCTATGAAGTGCGCCATGAATATGACAAAAACCATGATCTCGTCCGTACATGGGATACGGACGGCAGGGAGACACAGTATGCCTATGACGATTCCCATAACCGGATACTGATCCGGGAGAAACTGTCCGATGGGAAATGGCGGGAGACTGCAAAAAAATATGATTCCATGGGACGGTGCATCACGGAGCGGGATGCCCTGGGGAACGAGACAATAAAAGAGTATGATGCGGGCCGCGCTTACCCCAGCCGCGTCACCACGCCGAAAGGAGAAGAGACTGCCTACAGCTACGATACCGTGGGACGCAGGATGTCCGTCAGCAACTCCTACGGAACCGTGGAGATGTCCTACAATTCCCGCAACTTTGTCACCAGCCGTACAGACGGGGAGGGCTATACCAGCCATAAATTCTATGACCGCATGGGCAACCTGACGGCTTATTACCCTCCCGTGCAGTGGGAGAAAAAAGAGGGCGGCTATGAGTACCGCCGTGACTTTCTGGAGCGGGTGGTGGACACCATCTCTCCCCTGCAGGAGCACAGAAGAGTGTTCCGGAATTTTGATGGAGATATCGTGGGTAAGATCCATCCGGTCAGCTATGCCGAAAAAGGCGAAGATGGAGAAGGGACAAGATACGAGTACGATCCTGACGGAAACTGCATCCGCATTTTTTATCCGGATGGAGGCACAGAGCGGCGGTTCTATGATGCGGACGGAAACATGATCAAGCAGGTACAGCCGGAGTCCTATGATGCTGCCGCGGATGACGGCGCAGGATACCGCTATGCCTATGATGCCTGCGGCCGCCTGACACAGGTATGCGATCCCGAAGGGAATGTCCTGCATACCTATGAGTATAACGGCAACGGGCAGATCATCCGGGAAACAGACGGGGAAGGGAAGGAAACCCTCTATACCTACAATGACCTTGGCTGGAAGAGCAGGGAACAGATCAAGGTGAAAGATGCGGCGGGAGAAGATCATACACAGCCTCTGTACCGAGTCATTTTCTATACCTATGATGCCCAGGGCAACAAAATAGAAGAGCAGTACGGTCAGCAGGAGGTGGAAAAAGACGGGGAGCCGGAAAGCCGGCATTCCATCCATTTCTCCTACGATCAGAATAACCACCTGACGCTGGTACAGGATGATTTCGGGGCGCAGGTGCGCTATGACTATGACTGTCTGGGAAATGTGACGCTGGAAGAGCGTGTCATAGAGGAAAATATCAAAAGCATTGTCCGCTATGCCTACAATAAAAATGGCTGGCGGATACAAAAGACAGAAGAGATCCAGGGCAACGGACCGGTGCAGACCGCCGTTACAAGATACAGCCATGACGCAAACGGGAACCTGACAAAGATCATCACGCCGAAGGGCTTTGTGATCCACAGAAGTTATGATGCGGACGACCGCCTGACGGAAGAACGGGTCACAGACAGGAAGAGCGGCATTGACAGACGGGTGCAGTATGCCTATGACGAGGCAGGAAACGTGCTGAAACGCACCGTCCTTGGCACAGACGGGGAGCGTCTGGAGACCGTTTTCTGCTATGACCTGAAAGACCGCCTGACCCGCCGGACGAATCCCGGCGGCGCCGTCCTGCGCTATTTCTATGACCGGAATGATAAGCTTTCCAAAGCGGTCAGCCCGTATGCCTATGAGCAGGACAGCGATAACGGGGCGGGGACGACCTATGCCTATGACAGCCGCGGCAACCGTATTCGTGTCGCAAATGCCCTGGGAGAGATTGTGCAGGAACTTTCCTATAACCTGCAGAACCGCCCCATCCTGCAGAAAGATCCCTTTGGAAACGAAACAGCGTATTTCTATGAACAGGACGGGCAGATCAAGGATGTACGGCGGGGAAATGGCAGGGAGACAGAACAGCGCACACTCCAGCAGTATGCGTATAACGCCAGAGGACAGATCATTGGCATCGTGGACGGCAACCAAAATCCCGTTTCCTATGATGTGGACAGCTGGGGGCGGATCACCGGCGTTGGCTTTGCGGACGGCGTAAAGGAGGGCTATGAGTACACCCCCGCCGGTCAGGTCAGCAGAACCACAGACGGAAATGGCAATACCGTGCAGTACCGTTACAACAGTTTCGGCAAGGTCAGTGAGCGCACCGACCAGATGGGATACGTAGAGACCTTCCGGTATGATGAGGAAGGGAATCTGTCCCTGCATATCGACAGGGACGGCAGACGGCTGCAGCGTGACTGCAACGTGTTCGGCAGGCCGGTATATGAAAAAGCGACGGATGCAGAGGGAAACGATCCAAACATCCGTACATGGCATTATGACAGTCTGGGCAGGGTCACCCGCGCAGTCTGTGACGGGCATTCCTACGAGTATGTCTATGACGCACAGGGCAATCTGAAAGAAAAGCGTTCCAGCGGGAAACGCCTGGTTTCCTATGCCTATGACAAAATGGGGCAGATCACGGAGATCAAAGACCCTGCAGGGGTATGCACCCGCTACGAGTATGACATCTTAGGCAGACGGAGCCGTATTTATAACGATGAGGGGCTGGAAGTGCGCTACGGCTATGACGCACTGAACCGTATCAGCAGAATCCATTATGGCAACGGTGTGGAAACTGCCTATGCCTATGACGGCGACGGAAATATCAGCAGTCTGGAGACCAAAGCAGGAGAAAAAGTTCTGCTCTCCTTTGCATACCGGTATGACGGCAACGGGAACCGCACAGTAAAGACAGGTACACAGGCAGGGCTGGGCGGCATTGTTTCTGAAATCACTGAGGGGAATAACGCACTGGATATTTCCTACAGTTATGACATTAGGGGACAGCTTTTGGAAGAGCGGCGGAATGGCGTTTCTGTTTCTTACGCCTATGACAAGGCGGGGAACAGGATCAGGAAGACAGACGCCAAAGGCGCGACCCTGTACCGGTTTAATGGGAAAAACCAGCTCATCGAGACAGAAAATAGTGAAAGCAAAAATCAGTTTACATATGACAGACAGGGCGGTATAGTAAAAGAGAAGGATGCCGCAGGTATCCGGCTGTTCTCCTATAACAGCCGCCATCAGCAGACAAAGGTTGAGACTGAGAATGGCAGTGTGCAGGAGAACCGTTATGACGTGGAAAGCCTGCGCTTTGAACTGCTGGAGAACGGCAGGCGCACCAGCTTTGTCTACCACAATGGTGAACTGCTGCATGAGGAAGGAGGAGAAGGAAACCGGACAAGCTATCATTTGGGGGCAGGGATTGACGCACTCCAAAGGGGGCAGGATCTGTCTTACTACCACAGAAACGAGCAGATCAGCACCGCATTCATTACAAACACAGAAGGAGAAATCCAGAACAGCTACCTTTATGATGCCTTTGGCGCTACGTTAGAGGCGAATGAACAATTCCAGAACCGAATCCGCTATACAGGTCAGCAGTATGATGACCTGACAGGGCAGTATTACCTGCGTGCAAGGTATTATAACCCTGTGCTTGGAAGATTTATGCAGGAGGATGTGTACCAAGGTGATGGACTGAACCTGTATGCGTACTGTGGGAATAACCCTGTGGTGTATAGTGATCAGAGCGGATATGCAAAAACACCACAGCAGTCAGGAGATGGATGTCCACCAAATGGAAATATTGGTGGAGATGAAAATAATTTAGATAATGATGATAAGTTATCTGATAGATATGTTGATTCTGAAGGAAATCAGTATGATAAAGTTAGTGATTATTTGCCAGGGGATGTTCAAACTGTAGATGGGGATCCGTTAATGTATTCAAAGAATAACGAGGCGGGGGGAACAATAGTCCTGTCCACTGATGCAATAGATGGCGAATCGTTCCAAAACACAATAGATTATTACAATCAGGAAGGAAGAAAGATTAATATTTTATCTGGTTCACATGGAACACCTGATGGACAATCAGCATTAGGTTCTAGGCGGTTATGGAATAGAAGCGATAATGATTCAAGTTTGGCATCTAGATTGTTCTATAAAGAGGATGTAGCAACTGCCTCGAACTATGATAACGTAAAAGTATATGATATAAGCAAAATGTCTGAAAGGAAATTAAGTAATCTTCTAAATAGTACAGACGTTAACATCTGTGCATGGTGTTTTAGTGAGCGTTCAATTGACATAATTAATATTTTTAAGTAGTTGTAAATATATGTTTTTGGTGTTAGTCCGAAAGTATGTTGGTAGCCATATTTCCCTGTCTAGATATCCAGCGTTTACACAGCATGCAAAAGCGAAATTTGAATTGTTGACATGCTTACAGACTAACACCATGTTTTCAAATGAGCAACCTATCTTTTCATAATAATATAAGGGAAATTATAAAGCATTCATATTGATCAACTTTGATTAAGCGACACTTTCGGGTGAGATTTGGAAAAGGGTATGAAAAGTTAATTTGTGGGAAATACTGATGAAAGTGTTCTCAACATTGAATACATGCTCAAAGCAACATATTCCATTGTTAATCAATGTGTATTGTAAGGTAGTGCTAAGGCGGGAGTCAGTTGATATTTCCTTAAAGTTCCTAAGCAAGAAAATTTTGAATCAGTACATTTTCGATATAGACCATAATGGCTTAAAAAATTTGTTGCTATATCAATGTATTTTTTGGGGAGGTAAGACAAAAATGGATGAGAAAAAAATTGAAAGAGATAATATTGAACTAATATTGCAAAAATCTCAATTTTGTGAAGAGAAAGATCAAGAGTTTTTGAATTCCTTATGGAAATATGCCTTATTCTCAAAAAGTATTTCTAGAACATTGCCAACATGTTTAATATGTGATAAATTTGGAGAATTTGAATTTGAAGGATTGGGAGGAATTAAGAAAGTAGGAAATGGAATAATGTATATACCTATAACAGATCAAAAAGTTTATGCTGTGCCGGATATATTGTTTCATTATTTTTTTATTCACAACGTAAAACCAACTGATATATTTAGAGATGCTGTAATACATAGTTATAAACCAAATACGAACCAATATGGAGATATTTTAAAAGAAATATATTATCTGAATAAGAAACAAAGTAGAGTAAAGAAGCAGATAAGGTGTTCTAACTGTGGTGAATTATTTGAGGGATATATTGCATATAAGTTAAGTAGAAAAAAAGAGGATGTTCAGATTTATAAGAATAGGATTTTTAATAATATATTTAATCGAGAGCAATATATAGGGGTCTGTATTAAGTGCTTACACTATTCTGTGATGGATATTTAATATATCGAACTTGTTAGTAGATAACAATCAGATAATAAAAGCGTGTTAGTTACAAATAAATCATTTTCTATGTAATTTATTTTCGGCTAGAATACTTATCAGGAAAACTTACGAAACACAGATATAAGAAGAGAATAGTATCGGTAAATAATTCTAAACTGTAGATCCTATTCAAAGAGAGCTTTAACCGGTCACGAGTCTATTTTCCCGTAGCTCTACTGTGGTCAGGATTTTATTTAGATTTATATGAGAATTATATTTTTAAGACTTGTGCTGATAGAAAAGAAATAGCGGATAAACTGAAAATGAGATTGAAAACGGCATTAGAAAAAGATAAGATTATTTCCATAGAAGTATAAAAATAAAAACCAATAAGGATAAAACTTCTCCAGACAGCAAATCCTGAACGGAGAAGTTTTATTATGTCCTTAATACACTTTAAGTCCCATCATATAAAGCAAATAATTTGACAGAATTCGGAGGTCAGAATGATTATACTGCACTGCGCTACGGCAGAGGAAACAAAACAAAAGGTGTACGGATATGCCCTCCGGGAAGATGGGAAAGTTTTTATTGTCCGGGAAGATGGCGTGAAGGTTCCTGTTAGGGCAGAAACGGTTATGCCTTATCAGGCGTGCCACCGGCTGGAGGACTATATTTCTCTGACAAAGAGGACGTTAGAGGCCTTTCATGAGAAGAAAATATATTATTTGGAAGATATTGAGGACAAGGGCAGGTCTGTGCTGAAAAGTATCAGGGGAGTAGGCCCGGCAAGACAGAGAGCAATACTGGAAATTATGAATGATGTACTAAACAATGGACAGTAGGTGGCATAAGAAAACAGGGTATAAAACAAGGCAAGTATAATACAATAGAAGTGGTTATATATTAGGTTGCATAAATGACTTCATAAAAGGTTATACATAAGGTTATATACGGGTTGCCGCAAAATGGTTATAATTATGGTGATTAGTCGGGAATCGGAGGTCACATTATGGGGATGCATTTTGATAAAGAGATGGTGAATCCCAACATCCCAAGAATCATACGGTTTACGCAGCCATTGTATGACTGGCTGATGCAGGTGAAAGAAAGGGAACAGCTATCTTTTAATCAGGTCGTTTTACAGTGTTGTAAAAACAGCATGGCGGAAGATAATGCCGGGGAATCAGCAGGGGATATGGAAGGTAAACAGGGGAAAATGGATGGAAAAGAGGGAATTCAGGGCAGCGATATGTGATGACAGGCAGGAAGATATCGGGCGGATTGAAGATGCGTTGAGAAAAGGCATAAAGCGGATAGGGCAGGCGGTAAGTCTGCGTGTCCGTACCTTTCAAAACGGCGGGGAGCTATATGCGGCTGCCTGCAAGGAAAAGTTCGATTTGATCTTTCTCGACATTGAGATGCCAGAGATGGACGGTTTTGAACTGGCGGAAAAACTCTGCATGGACCGTCCGCAGATTTGTCTTGTCTTCGTATCTGTCCATGAGAGTTTTGTTTTTGACGCACAGGAATATTCCCCTCTGTGGTTTGTGCGCAAAGGGAATCTGGAATGGGACATGCTTAAGGTGCTGAAGAAATATCTGCAGACGACGGCGTTTATGGGAGTCAGCTATCGGCTGAAGGAGGGGTTTGGTTTTCGGGAGATTCCGATCAGAGATATTGTGTATATTGAAGGCAGCGGCCACAGTCTGGCAATCAGGAAAACAGACGGCGGCTGGCTGAGAAAATACGGCAGCCTGAAATCCATGGAAGAGGAGTTGGAAGGCTGTTATTTTTTGCGTATCCATAAAAACTATTTGGTTAATCAGAAATATATCAGCGAAGTCGGAAACCGTGAGATATATTTGCTGGACGGGAGTACTCTTGAAATGGGCAGGGACAGGAAAAATGCAGTCCGTGAGGCAATGCGGCAGTATGACAGGGAAAGGCGCAGAATGTAACGGGCGGAGGGGAAAGATATGGATTTCAGCGTATATGTAATCAATGCCATATCTGCAGTCATAGCAGTGGAATACATAGATTACGGGTTTCCGAAGAAATACAGTGGGTTCAGGCGATGGGGTATTTTTGCCGCGGGCTGTGTTGTCTATTTTCTGGCAGTTACAGCACTGAACAGAATCATTGATTTTGAAGGTGTGCTGGGATTTTTCTATGGGGCAGTCCTGATTGTATATGGAATGTACGCATTAAAAGGAAGACTGCAGGATTTTGTCGTGGCAGGGCTTTTGTGGGTGTTGATAGCGATCATCGGCACCTATGGCATTTTCAGTGTCATGGGAATCCTTACGGAAAACAGCTTGGGGGAGATGCTGCAGTTACGGGGGGAACGGCGGATTTATGCATCGGTGGTTGCCATAGTGGTGAAGTTTTCCATGGGAAAAATTGCAGCGGTATTTTTCAGAAGGCGCGATGGTATCTATAAAGAGGAAAATCGGATCGTAGCAAGTGCGTTTGTATTTATGACGCTGCTTGCGATGGGACTGTTCTGGCTGGAGGCTGGAAATCCGGAAAGTTCAGTGAGATATGCGCTGACGATCGGGATACTGTTGGATGAAGTGGGTATTATTGTATTTTTGGTTCAGCTGTATCAGCGTCTTGGCAGGTATCAGAAAGAAAAAATGGAGGCACAGTACCAGAGGGAGAGAGAGCAGGAAAGATTAGAGGGGCTCATGGATATATACAGGGTCGGCAGGGAGATTAACCACTGGCGCCATGATATGCAGGGAGAGTTGGATGTCCTGTACCGTATGCAGAAAAACGGAAAATATGAGGAAGTAGAATCGCACATGGAAAGGCTGTGCAGCGGATTAAAAGATTATCCGGAATTGCCGCAGCCCACCGGAAACGAGGGCTTGGATGCAGCGTTGATCAAGATGATTCCCAAATGTAAAGAGAGGGGAATCCGTTTCTGCTATGTGATAATGGGGAGACCGGAGCGGATCGACAGTATTGTATTGGGAAATATCTTGGACAATCTGCTGTGCAATGGGATGGAGGCGTGTCAGGATCTGGACGGATCAAGGGAAATGGAACTGGTCATACGGGGGCGCATAGATGGGCTGGAAATTTATCTGGAAAACAGTATTGGGGAGTCCGTATTGGAGAAGAATCCCTGCTTTGCCAGCCATAAGCAGGAGAAAGAACGGCACGGATTTGGGATGGAGAGCATCTGCAGAATAGTGGAAGAGTGTGAGGGCACTTACGAATATTGGGAGGAAGAGAAGGAAGGCAGGAGATTCTGCCAGCGCATATATTTGAATGATATAAAAGCGTGAAAACGGGGCAGCCGCTATATTGAGTGGCTGCCTCTCTGCGCGAGAGACGTTTTGTGTCGTTTTATGACGGATTATGATAAAATAATTGTTTTTCTGATTTTTACTGATAAAATCAAGATGAAGATATAACATATGAAAATTATTTTTAAAAGCAAGAAATGTTGGTAGTCGTGTATAGCTTCTGAACAGGAAGCTTTTTTCATGGCAGCGCAGTTTTATAACAGGGAGCCAAACTACGGACGGTAAAAAAAAACAGGCAGGTAGTTTTGGCTCTTTTTGTGTTGCATTAAGACATTTCTGCAGAGGACCTCCACTGGATGGATCTGATACCGTAAACAGATTCAACTAGTGGAGAAAAACGATGTGGAAACGAAATGATGGAAAAAGTGAACCGGATATTCTTCAGAACCAATTTACGGCATATCTGGCAACAGCGGTCAGAAGACAGAGGATGCAGTACATAAGAAGTAAAAGTGTAAGAATGAGCAGAGAGATTCCAATAGAAAGGTGGGAGAATCAGTCGGTACTACAGATCGATTCGGATATGCTGGAGAGACTTCCTCTTTTGCAGAAAATGGAAAATCAGGGGCTGCAATCGGCAATAAAAGAGATGAAGGACAGAGAGCGCTATATCTTTTTGGAAAGAGTACTTGCGGATAAAAAAATTGCCGAATTATCACTGGAACTGGGAATGGAATACAAAAGTGTAGCAACAACCTATTACCGGGCAGTAGGAAAAATCAGGAGACATATGAAGGAGGCGGAGAAGAATGAATTTTAAGGAATTATTGCTGTCGGCAAAGGAAAACAGTCAGGAGGCGGTCGGTCAAATATTGCTGATGTATAGACCATTTTTGGTAAAGGAAGCAATCGTTGACGGAATATTTGATGAAGATTTGTATCAGGAGTTATGCGTTACATTCATGAATTGTATTAGAAAGTTCCGTATTTAAGTAGGAAAGAGTAGGAAAAGCGCTGGGTGTGTGTGCCAGCGCTTTTCTTTTTCCGCTAAAGTATTTTCATGTAGGTATCCTCCTTAAATGAGGCTGTAAAAAATTCTGTGTCTATGGGTAAAAATCTTTTTTGATAAGAATT